>NZ_CP022162.1:0-651636 GCF_003293595.1 Microbacterium sp. PM5
CGGCGGAGGAGTACCGCATCAAGGCCGACGAGATCCAGTCGAAGAAGGATGCGCTCGAGCGGCGGCTCTCGCTCGCTGTCGTGAACCCTGTCCAGGCGACGGCATCCGCGAACCTGCCCGACGACATCATGCGACTGTGGCCGGCGATGACGATCGAGCAGAAAGCCAACACGCTCCGGCCGCTTATCGAGCGGATCGTGATCTACCCGGCGGAGCGCCGGGGGTCAGTCGACCGACACGTGGAGATCGTCCCGACCTGGGACTAGCACTGCCCTATTGACAGGCCGTTGTCGAAAGAGGAGTCAGCCATGCGTGGCAGTCTAATCGCGCGCGCTCGCGAGCCCGTAGGGTCGAACCGTGTACACCGGCTTCGTCGCTCCCGCCGATGACGTCGTCGACGACGCCGTCGCCCGCGCGCTGGGCGCCGCAGGGGAGCGGGTGCCGCGCGGTGGTTGGCGGCGCGTGGAGCACGGTTCGGCGAACCTCGTCGTGCTCGCGGGGCGCGTGGCGGTGCGAGTGGCGCGCAGCGCGGATGCGGCATCCGAGGCCCTCCGGGCCCAGCGGCTCATCGACGCGTTGCCGGCACTGCCTTTCGCGGTGCCGCGCTCCGCGGCGCCGGCGATCGATGATCGTGCCGCGGGTGGCGTGGTCGCGATCGCGCAGGAGCGCGTCGACGGCGAGCCGCATCCGAGCGGCAGCGGCGACCCCGTCGAGCTTCGACGCCTCCTCGACACCCTTCGCGAGACCGACCTCGCCCCGCTGCGAAGGCACCTGGCCCATCGACACACCTTCTTCGGCGGCGAGGAGGGTCTGCGCCTCATGGCCGGCGAGGCCGTCACGATGCTCGCTCCGACGGCCCGTGAGCGCGCTCGCCGCGCGGCCGAGGCGTTCGTCGGGCTCGCGCCGCAGGGCGACGTGCTGACGCATGGCGACCTGGCTGGCAGCAACGTGCTGTGGACCGGTGGCGTCGCCTCCACCGTCTCGGGTCTGATCGACTGGGATCTCGCTGCCGCCGACGACGAGGCGAAAGATGTGGCGGCGCTCGCGACGTGGCACGGGTGGGATCTCGTGGCGCAGATCGTGCCGTCCGAAGTCACCCACCGTGCACGTGTCACGGCGGCGACCTACCCTCTGCAGCTGCTGTGCTTCGCGATCGCGGGATGCCGACCCGCTGAGGAGATCGAGCGCGCCCTCACGCGGGCCAACGACACGTACGCGGGCTGACCGGCCCGGCGCGGCGGACCGGTTCGTAGACTGGACGGATGCAGCCGCTCACGGAGAACCAGGTGCGCGCCGCCCTCGTCAACGCGACACCCGACGAGCTGGACCGCGTGGGGCTTCCGCTCTCCCTCGTGCTCGCCGACTGGGATCACCTCGATTTCCTCGCGTGGTCCGATCCGGACTTCCGAGGTCGGGGCTACATGATCGTCGAGCGCGACGGTGTGCCCACCGGGATCGTGCTGCGCGCGGCATCCGGGTCCCGTCCGCGCGCAGCGATGTGCAACCTCTGCCACACGATGCAGCCCGGCAACCAGGTGGCGCTGTTCACCGCGCGACGGGCGGGGGATGCCGGGCAGCGCGGCGACAGCGTCGGCACCTACATCTGCGCAGATCTGGGCTGTCACGAGAACGTCCGCCTCGCGGCACCGCTCGCGCCGAGCGAAGTGCGTGCCAGCGTCGATCGCCGTATCGACGGGACGCGCCACCGCGTGGAGGCCTTCGTGGAGCGGGTCGTGGCCCCGCTCTGACGCGCGCGATGCGGCCCGTGGTTTTTCGGAACGCGTGCGGCCGGGTAAGATGGTTGATCGCGCCTCCGGTCGACTGCAAAAGCCGGGCGGGTGCGCACTTGGCGAGTTACCCAAGCGGCCAAAGGGATCTGACTGTAAATCAGCCGTCTTCGACTTCGGGGGTTCGAATCCCTCACTCGCCACCCACCGAAAGGCCCCGCACGCGCGGGGCCTTTCGCTTTCCCGCGTGCGGAGCGAGACCTCTCGCGCCGTCGCACCCGCGTGACAGGATGGGTGCACGGCTGGATGCCCGACGAAGGGGAGAGACATGACCGAACCGACGAGTTCACCGCAGTCGAACAAGATCCTGCGAGCGACGATCTGGGTCGCGATCGGTGCCCTGATCGCCGCCGCCCTCGTGTGCGTGGTGTGGGTACTGATCGGCGACTCGAACGGCATCGTAGGCAAGGCGTTCCTGACGATCCTCCTGCTGGCCGGCTTCGCCGGCGTCTCGATCGCCGAGTCGAACATGGCGCAGAACCGGCCCACCTGGCTCGCGCTGACGAGCATGATCTCGTGGGTGCTCATCCTGCTGGTGGGAGCATTCCTCATCTGGATGCCGACCAGCGGCTACTTCGGCGCCGGCGCCGAGCGCGTGTTCAAGTTCATCGTCATCGCGCTCATCATTCAGGGGGCTCTCCTGCACGCACGCCTCTTCCTCAAAGCGTTCCAGCGGCACCAGACGACCTTCACCTCGATCGTCACCTACGTGACCATCGGGCTCGTCGTCATCCTCATGGTCATGCTCGTGCTGCCGCTGATGACCGATGAGTTCGTCACCTACCGTCCTCTCTACTGGCGCGTGGTCGTCGCCCTCGCGATCCTGTCCGCCGTCGGCACCGCGCTCCTGCCGCTGGTGAATGCGCTGTTCGCGCCGAAGCGTCCGCGTCCGCGCATCGCGGCCCCTTACGGTGCGGCGCCCTACGGTTCGGCCCCTTACGGTTCGGCCCCCTACGGCGCGGCGCCCTACGGTTCGGCTCCGCTTTCGGCAGCACCGCCCGCGGCGCCTGCTCCCGCGCCCGCCGCGCCCGCGCAGCCCACCGCCGCTCCCGTACAGCCGTCCGCACCGACTCCGACCCCCGCCCCGGCGGCATCCGTGCCGTGGCCCACCTTCGCCGACGGCGTCACCCCGCTGCCGGTGTTCCCCGACGGCTCGCCGGACTGGAATGCCTACTACACGGGTCAGCCCTCGGCCGGAGCGCGCTTCTGGTTCACCGACGCGCCGAGCGCGCCGGCGGCTCCGGCCGCGCACGGACACGACGGTTACCCGCCCGCCCCGCCGCTGCCGCCGCACAGCTGAGCGTCAGTCGAGCAGCTCCAGCGCCGCCATCGCGGCGTTGTGCCCGCCGATGCCGCTGACGGCGCCGCCGCGACGCGCGCCCGACCCGCACAGCAGTACCCGTTCGTGCGCCGTCGCCACGCCCCAACGCTCGGCCGCCGATTCGAGCGGCTCGTCGTCGCCCGCCCACGGCCACGACAGCGGCCCGTGGAAGATGTCGCCGGCTGTCATGCCGAGCGACCCCTCCAGGTCGGTCGTGGTCCGTGCTTCGATGCACGGCGAGCCGTCGGGCGCGATGAACAGGCAGTCGGCGAGTGGTTCGGCCAGAACCGCATCGAGCGAGCGGGTCGCGGCATCCACGAGCGTCGATCGGTAGTCGGCGCTCGTGACACCGGCGGCCAACCGGTGCGGAACCTGCAGTCCGAACAGGGTGAGCGTCTGTGCTCCCGACTGCTGCAGAGCCGGTCCGAGAATCGACGGATCGGTGAGGGAGTGGCAGTAGATCTCGGCGGGAAGGGGCTGCGGGATGCCGCCGGCCACCGCGGCCGCGTACGCGTCATCGAGCTGGGTCATCGTCTCGTTGACGTGGAACGTCCCAGCGAACGCCGCTTCGGGCGACACCGTCGTGTCGCGCAGCCGCGGCAGCCGTGACAGCAGCATGTTGACCTTGAGCTGTGCGCCCTCCGGGGCCGTGTCCGCGTTGGGCGCGGGCGCCGCCGAGATCAGGCGATCGAGCACGCTCGGGCCGACGCCGCTCAGCACGAGACGCGCGGTGATCTGCTCGCCCGTCCTCAGCGTCACGGTTCCGCTGGGGTCGATCGCGGTCACCGTCGCGTTGACGCGAACCTCGGCACCCGCCCGACGGGCCGCGTTCTCGAGTGCGGCGCTCACCCGGCCCATGCCGCCCACCGGAACATCCCAGTCGCCGGTGCCGCCGCCGATCACGTGGTAGAGGAAGCAGCGGTTCTGGCGCAGTGAGGGATCGTCGGCCCAGGAGAACGTGCCGATGAGACCGTCGGTGAGGGCGATGCCGCGCGCGATGTCGGTGCCCAGCCCCTCGCGCAGCAGGTCACCGAGAGGCCGTGTGGTCAGCGCGTCCCAGAGCGCCGTGTCCGCCATATCCGCCCGCATCTCGCTGGCGCGGCGCAGGGGCGCCGTCACCGAGGGGAAGACCGTCGCGGCGAGGGGGAGGAGACGGTCGGTGAACGCCTCGAAGCGCTCCGCCTCGCGCAGGTCACCGGTCGTGCGGATGAAGCTCGCGGTGGTGGCCGCGGCATCCGCATTGTCGACGAGGATGCCGCGGGAGGGGTCGGCGGGGTCGGGGGTGTACGACGAGTAACGGCGCCGCCGGAGGTCGAGCCGCAGATCGAGGTCGTCGATGATCGTGCGGGGAAGCAGACTCACGAGGTACGAGTAGCGCGACAGGCGCGCATCCACGCCCGCCCAGGGCTGCTCCGACACCGCCGCGCCGCCGACCCGGTCCTGCCGTTCGAGCACGACGACGCGCTTGCGTGCCCGGGCGAGATAAGCGGCGGCGGTGAGGGCATTGTGGCCACCGCCGACGATCACGACGTCGTAGTGCGCGCTCATGAGGCCACGGTAGTGCGCGTAGCGTGGAGGCATGGTGGATGCCGCGCAGTGGGAGAAGATCGCCGTCGACATCGCACGGGAGGCGGGCGCGCTCGCGCGGCGTCGGCGGGCTGAGGGCGTCGCGGTGGCGGCGACGAAGTCCACCCTCGCCGACATCGTGACCGAGGCCGACCGCGAGGTCGAGCAGCTCATCCGCGACCGTCTGGCCGCGGCCCGCCCCGACGATGGCTTCCTCGGTGAGGAGTCCGATCCGCAGCCCGGCACGAGCGGTGTCACCTGGGTGGTCGACCCCATCGACGGCACCGTCAACTACGCCTACGGCATTCCGCAGTACGCCGTCAGCATCGCCGCGGTGACCGGCGAGGCGCGGCCCGAGACGTGGGTCGCGCAGGCGGCGGCCGTCTATAGCCCCGCCGTCGACGAGCTCTTCCACGCGCACCGCGGCGGGGGCGCCTGGCTCGGCGATCAGCCTCTGCACGTATCGACGGTGACGGATGCCGGAGCCCTGCTCGCGACCGGCTTCGGATACGACCCCGCCACCCACGACGGCGACCTGGCACGCGTGCGCCGGATGATGGTGCTCGCCCGCGACCTGCGTCGCGCCGGCGCCGCCTCCCTCGATCTGGCGTACGTCGCCGCCGGGCGGCTGGACGGGTACTTCGAGCGCGGGCTCAAGCCGTGGGATCACGCGGCGGGAGCCCTGCTGGTCACGGAGGCGGGCGGCGTCGTCGGCGGACGTCCCGGTGATGCGCCGGGGGCGGAGATGACGATCGCGGCCGGTCCGGAGCTGTTCACGCAGATGCGCGAGCTCCTGGAGATGTGAGGCGTCCACTGTTTGATAGGAACGTGGACCGTGTGTCCATGGCATTCCCAGCGACCACGATGTAGTGTTTACCCGATCGTTATCTTTGCCGGCCCGAACGGCGAAGCGATCCGAAGCCCGTAGTACGTCGTCGCGCGGAACCCCCCTTTCCGTGCGGCCCGACGAGAGCCTGTGTGATTTGACCCCCGACACCCCCGCGGCCGATGCCACGCCCTTGCGGCGAGCCAGCCGACGACCCGAGCCGGCCGCAGCGCCGACCGG
This sequence comes from Microbacterium sp. PM5, assembly GCF_003293595.1. NCBI lineage: Bacteria > Bacillati > Actinomycetota > Actinomycetes > Micrococcales > Microbacteriaceae > Microbacterium > Microbacterium sp. PM5. The sequence continues at coordinate 5,741 of NZ_CP022162.1, forward strand.
GCCGGGTGCACTGACCCGCGCCGAGTACCGGCGCCTGGCGGCTCAGGCTGCCGCGGCGGCGCCGGCGGAGACTGTTCCCCTCGGCGCTCCCGCCGTCGTCGCCGAGGCGGCGCAGCCCGTGGCGCCCGTCGAGTCCGCGCCCGCTGAGCCTTCCCTCGCCGAGTCGGTCGTCGCCGACGTCGCCGCGGCGATCGTCGCCGAGACCGCCGTCGGAGCACAGCCCGACGAGGCCTCCCGCCGGCGCCTGCGCCGCGCCGCGCGGGCCGTGTTCGAATCGGTGGCCACCGAGGACGCATCGGCGCTCGACGTCACGCCCCACGCCGCGCCCGCGTCGCCCGTCGCCGTCGAGCAGGCCACGGAAGCCGTGCCCGCTCCCGTCGCCGACCAGCTGCCGAACGATTCCGCGTTCGTCGCGGCATCCGAGCCGTGCGCCCGCGACGAGTTCGAGTTCGCCGCGCGGCTGTTCTCGTTCACGGGCGAGACGCCGGTGCAGCAGCCCTCCAGCGTGTCCGCCGAGCCGGCCCAGCCGGTTGCCGCCGCTGAGGCTGTCGTCCACGTCGCCGGCCGCCGCCCGCGAGGTGCGGCGATCGCCAAGCGCGTCGCTGCGGCGTCGTTCTCCGTGGGAGTCATGGCCGTCGTCGGACTGCTCGCCGTGGGCACGACCACGCCGGCGGCCGCGATCGCTTCGGCATCCGAATCGTCGAATACCGCTGCGCAGCCCACCGCCGTCACCGCCAGTCAGAAGTTGACGAAGAGCTCGGATGCCGGTCAGATCCAGGCGTTCGTGGCTTCGGGAACGGATGCTCCGACGGCGCTGGACCGCCCCGAGAGCTACAACGTGACGTCGATGTCGGAACTCGCCGCAGAATCCGGCGTGCGCCTGTTCGCGAACACGTGGGTGAACGACCCGTCGTCGCCCATTCAGTACCCGTTCCCCGTCGGTGTGCCGATCTCCGCGGCATTCGGTTCCATCGCGTATATGTCGGAGTTCGCCACGCCCCACAACGGTGTCGACCTGACCCCCGGTGAGGGTGCGGAGATCCACGCCGTCGCCGCGGGCACCGTGCGCATCGCGACCGAGTCCGGCGGGGACTACGGCGTGACCGTGCTGATCGACCACATCATCGACGGCCAGCTCGTCTCCACCCGCTACGGCCACATGCAGTACGGCTCGCTGCAGGTCAAGGTCGGCGACAAGGTCACGGCCGGGCAGGTCATCGGGCGCGTCGGGCAGACCGGCAAGGCGACCGGGCCCCACCTGCACCTCGAGGTTCTGCTCGGGGGCACCACCCGCATCGACCCGATGCCGTGGCTGGCAGAGCACACCAAGCCCGGTCACACCGTCGGCTGATCCGATTCTGTCGGACGCTCCGGCTCTGATATTCTTTTCTGGTTGCCCCGCGAGGGGCAGCACGCCCCGATAGCTCAGTGGCAGAGCACTTCCATGGTAAGGAAGGGGTCGTCAGTTCAATCCTGACTCGGGGCTCGCAGCATCCACATCTCGCCGTGTGGGTGCGGCGCGGCGGGGTAGCTCAGTTGGTGAGAGCGCACGACTCATAATCGTGAGGTCGCGGGTTCAAGCCCCGCTCCCGCTACCAAAAACCCAGATCAGCCCCGGAATCCCCGGGGCTGTTTGCGTTGTGGGCGGTGAGGCTCGTGTGCCGCTCGGAGGCACGGTGCGCAGGGCGCGACGAGTGCATGTCCGAGCCCGGCGATAGCATGAACCGTTCCCACCCGGCCCGTAGACGGAGCCCCTCATGCTCGGAAAACTCCTCGTCCGTTATCTCTGGACGTACAAGTGGTGGCTGCTGGGCGTGCTCGTCTTCCAGTTCGCCTCGGCGATGGCTTCCCTCTACCTGCCGCGCCTGAACGCCGACATCATCGACAAAGGTGTCGCGGCGGGCGACACCGGATACATCTGGTCGCGGGGCGGCTTCATGCTGCTCATCGCGCTGGGCCAGATCGTCGCCTCGGTGATCGCGACGTTCTTCGCGGCGCGCGCGGCGATGAGCGCCGGGCGCGACATCCGCCGCGACGTCTACGACAAGGTGAGCGGTTTCTCCGAGCGCGAAGTCTCGTCGTTCGGTGCGGGAACGCTCATCACGCGCAACACCAACGACGTCCAGCAGGTGCAGATGCTCGCGATGATGGGCGCCACGATGCTGGTCACGGCGCCGCTGCTGGCCATCGGCGGCGTCATCATGGCTGTCCAGCAGGATGCCGCGCTCAGCTGGCTCATCGCCGTGGCGGTGCCGACGCTGCTCGTGATCGCCGGCTTCATCATCAGTCGCATGGTGCCGTTGTTCCGCGAGTATCAGGGCAAGCTCGACGGCGTCAACCGCGTCATGCGCGAGCAGCTCACCGGTGTGCGCGTCGTTCGCGCGTTCGTGCGTGAACGCATCGAAGAGGCCCGCTTCCGCGTCGCGAACACCGACATCATGGTCGTCGGACGCAAGGTCGGCTCGCTGTTCGTGCTCATGTTCCCGCTGGCGATGCTGGTGCTCAATCTCACCGTCGTCGGCGTCATCTGGTTCGGCGGCATCCAGGTGGATGCTGGCGACGTGCAGATCGGCACCCTCTTCGCCTTCATGCAGTACGTCGGTCAGATCCTCATGGGCGTGCTCATGGCGACGTTCATGACGATCATGATCCCGCGCGCCGCCGTCTCCGCAGATCGCATCGGAGAGGTGCTCGACTCGACCGACGCGCTGCACCGCCCGGCGCGACCGGTCACGGCGTTTCCCGACCTCGGCGCCGTCGAATTCGACGATGTCACCTTCAGCTACCCGGGTGCCGAATCCCCCGTCCTCGAGAACATCTCGTTCCGCGCCGCCCCCGGACAGACCGTCGCCATCGTGGGGTCGACCGGTTCGGGCAAGACGACGCTCGTCTCTCTCATTCCCCGACTGTTCGATGTCACGGGCGGAACCGTGCGAGTCGGCGGCGTCGACGTACGCGAGGCCGACCTCGACGAGATGTGGCGCGGCATCGGCTACGTTCCGCAGCGCGCCTTCCTCTTCACCGGCACTGTCGCCAGCAACCTCCGATTCGGTCGCGAAGACGCCACCGATGACGAGCTCTGGGACGCGCTCGAGATCGCCCAGGGCCGCGACTTCGTGTCGGAGATGGACGGTGGGCTCGACGCGCGCATCGCGCAGGGCGGCACCAACGTCTCGGGCGGCCAACGCCAGCGCCTGTCGATCGCCCGCGCCATCGTGCACCGGCCGCATGTGCTCGTCTTCGACGACTCGTTCTCGGCGCTCGACGTCACGACCGACGCGCGACTGCGCCAAGCCCTGTGGCGGGCGCTTCCCGACGTGACCAAGATCGTCGTCGCGCAGCGCATCTCGACCATCGCGGATGCCGATGTCATCGTGGTCCTCGACGACGGCCGCATGGTCGGCATCGGCACGCATGATGACCTCTTGGCCGGCAATGAGACGTACCGAGAGATCGTCGAATCGCAGTTGGGAGTCGACGCATGAGCGCGCCGAACACCGCCGCCCTCTCCGAAGAGGAACGCGAAGAGCTCGAGCTCGCCGAGCGGGCCCGGCTCAACTCCGGATCCTGGGATTCCGTCGCCCCCGGCAAGGCCGCCAACTTCGGTCGCAGCTTCGTGCGGATGATCGGCCTGCTCGCCCCGTACAAGTGGGCGTTCGGGTTCGTCTCGGTCCTCGGCGCGGTCGGCGTCGTCCTCGCCGTGATCGCGCCGAAGGTTCTCGGCGAAGCCACCAACATCCTCTTCGAGGGGGTCGTCTCGGCATCCCTCGCCGCCCAGTTCCCCGCGGGCGCGAGTCAGGCCCAGGTCGTCGACGCCCTGCGCGCCGCCGGGCAGAACGACATCGCCAACATCGTCTCTGCGATGCACGACTTCCAGGTCGGCGCCGGAGTCGACTTCGAGCGTCTCAAGTGGGTGCTCGTCGCCGTGCTCGCCATCTACGTCGTGTCGGCGGTGCTCACCTGGCTGCAGGGCTACGTCATCAACGTGATCATGGTGCGCACCATGTGGCGGCTCCGCGAGTCGGTCGAGGCGAAGATCAACCGTCTGCCGCTGTCGTACTTCGACCGGGTGCAGCGCGGCGAGCTCATCTCGCGCGTGACGAACGACATCGACAACATCACCCAGACCATGCAGCAGTCGCTGTCCACCGCCGTCACCAACGTGCTGACGGTCGTCGGCGTGCTCATCATGATGTTCTCGATCTCGTGGCAACTCGCGATCGTCGCCCTCATCGCGCTGCCGCTGATGGGCGTCATCTTCGGAGTCATCGGCCCGAAGTCGCAGAAGGCCTTCGCGACGCAGTGGCGCAAGGTCGGCCGGCTCAACGCACGCGTCGAGGAGTCGTTCTCCGGTCACGCACTCGTGCGCGTGTACGGCCGCGAGAAGGATTCGCGGGAGAGGTTCGAGCAGGAGAACGAAGAACTCTACCAGGCCGCGTTCAAAGCCCAGTTCCTCTCCGGGCTGATGATGCCGGCGATGATGTTCATCGGAAACCTCTCCTACGTCGGCATCGCCGTGCTCGGCGGCCTGATGGTGGCCTCCGGCCAGCTGCGGCTCGGTGACGTGCAGGCGTTCATCCAGTACTCGCAGCAGTTCACCCAGCCGCTGTCGGAGCTCGGCGGCATGGCCGCCGTCGTGCAGTCCGGGACGGCCTCGGCTGAGCGCGTCTTCGAACTCCTCGACCAGGACGAGCAGGAGCCCGATGCCGCCGACGCGCCCGCCCTGCGCGAGGGACGCGGCGTGATCGAGTTCCAGAACGTCGCGTTCTCGTACAGCCCCGACAAGCCCCTCATCCGCGACCTGTCCTTCCGCGTCGAACCGGGCCAGACCGTGGCGATCGTCGGCCCGACCGGAGCCGGTAAGACGACGCTGGTGAACCTGCTGATGCGCTTCTACGAGCTCGACGGGGGCCGCATCCTGCTCGACGGACAGGACATCTCCGAACTCACCCGCGACGATGTGCGTTCGCGCACCGGCATGGTGCTCCAGGATCCGTGGCTGTTCGCCGGAACGATCCGCGAGAACATCCGGTACGGCAACGAGCAGGCCTCCGACCTCGAAATCGTCGAAGCCGCCGTCGCGACCCGGGTCGACCGCTTCGTCCACTCCCTTCCCGACGGATACGACACCGTGCTCGACGAGGACGCCGCCAACGTCTCGGCGGGGGAGAAGCAGCTCATCACGATCGCGCGCGCGTTCGTCGCCGAGCCGAGCGTGCTCATCCTGGATGAGGCGACGAGCTCGGTCGACACCCGCACCGAGCTGCTGCTGCAGCACGCGATGTCGGCGCTGCGCGAAGGACGCACGTCCTTCGTGATCGCCCACCGCCTGTCGACCATTCGCGACGCAGACCTCATCCTCGTGATGGAGCACGGCGACATCGTCGAGAAGGGCAGCCACGACGAGTTGATCGCCGCGGAAGGCGCCTACTGGCGTCTCTACCGCTCGCAGTTCGAGCAGGCCGCCGCCGGCGCCGACGACCCTGCCGCCGAGGTCGGCACCGGGACCGACGCGTGAGCGCGGCCGCAGCCGCGACGCCCGCCCGGCGCCGCGACCTCCGCTTCGTGCTGGCTTGCATCGGGGTCGGGCTCGCTGCCGGACTGCTGTCGGGGCTGTTCGGCGTCGGCGGCGGCACGGTCATCGTGCCGATGCTGGTGCTCCTGCTGCGCTTCGACCAGCGGCTCGCCGCGGGCACGTCACTCGCGGCCATCGTGCCCACGGCATCCGTCGGTGTCGTCTCCTACGCCCTTCACGGGTCCGTCGCGTGGATCCCGGCGCTCATTCTGGCCGCCGGCGCCGTCGTCGGCGCGCAGATCGGTTCCTGGCTGCTGGCACGCATCCCGCAGAACACGCTGCGCTGGGGGTTCGTGGGCTTCCTCGTCGTCGTGATCGTGATGCTGTTCATCGTCGTCCCCTCGCGCGACGCCGCACTCGAGCTCACGGTCGCATCCGGCATCGGCTTGGCGGTGCTGGGGCTGTTCACGGGCGTGATGGCGGGCTTGCTGGGTGTCGGCGGCGGGGTCATCGTCGTTCCCGCGCTCATCTTCCTCTTCGGTACGAGCGACCTCATCGCGAAGGGAACCTCGCTGCTCATGATGATCCCGACCGCCATCTCGGGCACCGTGGGCAACGTCAAGCGCCGCAACGTCGACCTGGTCGCCGCCGCGCTCGTCGGCGTCGCGGCCTGCACCACGACGGCTCTCGGTGCCTGGATTGCCACGCTGCTGTCGCCCCTGGTCGCCAACATCCTCTTCGCCTGCTTCCTCACCTTCATCGCCGCGCAGATGGCGGTGCGGGCCATCCGCGCTCGTCGCGCGCGCTGACGCGTTCATCCGTCCCGAACCGTCGCCACGGCGGGTTTGATGCGGCCCCTGCGGGCGGACGAGCGGGCAGCGCCGTCGATAGGATCGAGTGGTGTCAGTGAATCCTGAGCTGGTGGGTCGCGTCTTCCCGCCGACCGCTTCCTATCTCGTGGGCCGCGAAAAGGTGCGCGAATTCGCGCGGGCCGTCTTCGCCGACGCCCCTCAGCACGTCGACCCCGCCGCCGCTCAGGCGCTGGGCTACCGCGACGTCGTCGCACCGCCCACCTTCGCGATGGTCGTCCAAGACCTCACGATGCAGCAGCTGCTGGCCGTCGAGGACTCCGGCATCGCTCTGGAACGTACCGTGCACGCCGAGCAGCGCTTCCACTACAGCCGTCCGATCGTCGCCGGAGACGAGCTCACCGCGCAGCTCAGCATCACCGGCATCCGCCCCTTCGGCGCCGGAGCGATGGTGACCAGCGAGGCGGAGATCACCGACGCCGACGGCGCCCACGTCGTCACCGCGACATCCATCCTGCTCATCGGAGGCGAGGTCTCATGACATCCGCAGCCCTGGAGGTCGGCACCGTCGTCGCCGAGCGCACCGTGCACCTGACCCGCGAGTCGCTGGTGCGCTACGCGGGCGCATCGGGTGACTTCAACCCCATTCACTATCGCGACGACGTCGCCGAACGCGTCGGTCTGCCCGGGGTCCTCGCGCACGGCATGCTGACGATGGGCCTCGCCGTCGAGACCATCGTGGAGTGGCTCGGCGACGCCGGACGCATCGTCGACTACGGGGTGCGCTTCACGCGTCCCGTCGTGGTGGATGCCGAGGACGGGGCCGATCTCTTCGTCTCCGCCAAGGTCGGCGCCGTCGACGAGGAGGCAGTGCGCATCGACCTCACCGTGACGTTCGGTGACACGACCGTGCTCGGCAAGGCGCAGGTGCGCGTGCGCCACCAGTCCTGATGGCCGAGATCACGCCGATTCCGCTCGCCGACCTGACGACGCTCCGCGTCGGCGGCACCCCCCTGCGGATGGTCGAGGCCCGCGCCCGCGACGAGCTCGTCTCGGCGCTGCGAGAGGCCTGGTCGCAGGGTGAGCCGTGGCTCGTGCTCGGCGGCGGCTCCAACCTGCTCGCCGGCGACGAGCCCTTCGACGGAACCGTCGTGCTGATGCGAACCTCCGGCATCGAGCGTGTGGAGGGCGCTCGGGAGGGTCACGTCCGTCTGCGCGTCGAAGCGGGTCACAACTGGGACGACCTCGTCGAGTACACCGTCGCGGCAGGCCTAGCCGGGATCGAGGCGATGAGCGGCATCCCCGGATCGGCCGGTGCGGCCCCCATCCAGAACGTCGGGGCGTACGGCCAGGAGATCGTCGAGACGCTGGTGGAGGTCGAACTGCTCGATGAGGCGACGGGCGAGGTGGAGACCGTCTCTGCGGCCGCCCTCGAGCTGGGCTTTCGCACGTCGGTGCTCAAGCAGCACTACGGTCGCGGCGCCCAGCGCGCGGGTGTCATCGTCTCGATCACGCTCGAGCTGCAGGAGGTCGGCGACGGCGAGGTCCCCGTGCGCGGCGCTCAGCTGCGTCAGGCACTGCGGTTGGCCCCGGATGCCGCGGTGTCGCTCCGGTGGATCCGCGAGACGGTGTTGGCGACGCGGGCTGCCAAGGGCATGGTGCTCGACGACGCCGATCCCGACACCCACAGCGCCGGATCCTTCTTCCAGAACGCGATCGTTTCGGCATCCTTCGCGCGAACCCTTCCGCCCGAGTGCCCGCGCTGGCCGATGGCCGTGGAGATCGAACCCGTCACCGTCATCCCTCTGGCCGCCTTCGACGGCGTCGTGCCCCCGCCGGTCTCGGTTCAGCCCGACGTCAAGGTGAGCGCCGCCTGGCTGATCGAGCACGCCGGTCTCGGCAAAGGCTTCCGGCTGCCACGCTCTCGAGCCGGATTGTCGACGAAGCACGCGCTCGCCCTCACGAACCGTGGCGGGGCGACCGCCGGCGAGATCGCCGAACTCGCGCGCTATATCCAGCACCGGGTGCAGTCCGAGTTCGGTCTGCTGCTGCAGCCCGAACCGGTGCTGGTGGGCGTCGAACTCTAGATCTCTCCGGGCTCGCCGTGGCGGCGGGGTCCCGGAGCGGCCTCGGCCGGCTCGCGTCGCGGCACTTCCCGCAGGAAGGGGACGAGCGGCATGAGCATGCGCACCCAGACGATGCGGGCCGCTGGAAAGACGCCCAGCACCCACAGCACCGACGCGAGCGCATCGGTGGGGTAGTGCACGCCGAGGATCGCGACGGAGAGCACGATCACGGCCACCGCGACCGTACCGACCACGATCGCCGGAGTGTGCCACCGCGTGCCCTTCAGCATGAGCACCAGCGTGAGCACCAGCGCGGTGACGAAGACCACGTGCCCGCTGGGATAGGACGGATCGACCGGCATCTGTGCCACCGGATGCGGCAGCAGTGTCGCATCCGGACGCGGGCGACCGACCGCGATCTTGACGATGTCGGACGGGATCCAGGTCAGCGCGATCGTCCCGGCGAAAGCGATCGCCAGCGCCAGCCGCCCGCTCAGCGCCCACACGATGCCGGTGACGATCACGGTGATCACGATCGCCGGCACAGGGGAGAACAGGTCGTACACGAGGGCGGTGACCTGGCCGAGACCATCGATGTGCCAGCCGTTCATCGCGCGCGACAGGTCCGCGTCGATGGGCGCGGCGCGCAGAGCCAGCCCCGCACTGATGAGGAAGACGATCGTCGCCAGCCCGACGACCAGCTTGGTCGCCGGTCGTTCAGACGGCGCGAGCAGCGCATTGCGGCGACGGCGCGATCTGCGCGACGCCACAAGGAGGGAGGATGTCGACGGGCGCATGGAGTCCGATGGTTCTCCGTCCAGCTATGTGCTGTCTGAGTGTGCGGAGGTCGCGGGTCAGTCGAGGCCGAACAGCTTCTGCAGGCGCTGGACGCCCTCCAGCAGCTGGTCGTCACCGAGCGCGTAGGACAGGCGCAGGTATCCCGACGGGCCGAACGCCTCGCCGGGAACGACCGCGACCTCGGCCTGGTCGAGGATGAGATCGGCGAGCTCGAGCGAGGTGTCGACGCGCGTGCCGTTCCACTCCCGTCCGAGAAGGCCGGTCACGTCCGGGTAGACGTAGAACGCGCCGAGCGGGTTGGGCACCGTGACGCCCGGGATCTTCGCCAGCTCCGACACGATCAGCCGACGCCGACGGTCGAAAGCCTGACGCATGTCCTCGGCTTCGGTCTGCGGCCCGGTGAGTGCGGCCAGCGCCGCGCGCTGCGCGACGTTGTTGACGTTCGAGCTCAGGTGGGACTGGAGGTTGCCGGCGAGCTTGATCGCGTCGGCGGGACCGACCATCCAGCCCACGCGCCATCCCGTCATCGCATACGTCTTGGCGACCCCGTTTACGAGGATCGTCTGTCCGGCGAGCTCCGGCACCGCGTCGACGATCGACACCGCCCGCGCCCCTTCGTAGACGAGGTTCTGATAGATCTCGTCGCTGACCACCCAGATGCCGTGTGCGAGCGCCCACTCGCCGATCGCCTTCGTCTCCTCCGGCGTGTAGACCGAGCCGGTCGGGTTCGAGGGCGACACGAACACGAGAACCGTCGTCTTGTCGGTGCGCGCAGCCTCGAGCTGGTCGACGGTGACCTTGTAGTCCTGGTCGGCGCCCGCGAAGACCTCGACGGGGATGCCGTCGGCGAGCGCGATGGCCTCGGGATAGGTCGTCCAGTAGGGTGCCGGCAGCAGCACCTCGTCGCCCGGGTTCACCACGGCCTGGAACGCCTGGTAGACGGCTTGCTTGCCCCCGTTGGTGACGATGATCTGCGAGGCGGTGACCTCCAGGCCCGAGTCGCGGAGCGTCTTCGCCGCGATCGCCTCGCGCAGCACGGGCAGGCCGGCGGCGGGCGTGTAGCGGTAGTTGGCGGGGTCGTGGAGGGCGTGCGCGGCGGCATCCACGATGAACTGCGGCGTCGCGAAGTCGGGCTCCCCGGCCGCGTAGGAGATGACGGGGCGGCCGGCCGCCTGCAGGGCCTTCGCCTTCGCATCGACCTTCAGGGTCGCGGACTCGGCGATGGCGGACAGCTTGCGGGACAGGGGAGCGCGTTCGGTCACAGGCAAAAGCGTAGTGCGTCCGGTTCGCTCACCGCGGTGCCAGCGCGATGTCGATCTCGAAGCTGCGGTGCCAGGGCAGCGCGACCGAGGCGACCGTCCAGGCATCGTCGCCGGCGAGCAGATCGTCCAGGCGGCTCTGGAGCTCCTGGCCGATGCGGCGGAGGGCTCGGGCTTCGGTGTCGTCGTCGACCGGACCGATCGCGCCGCCGAAGACACTCTCGTGCAGGTTCGGGCGGATGCCGCTCTGGTAGGCGTGGTCGTCGAGGATCCGGGTGAGCAGCGCCTTTCGGAGGGCACGCGGGTCGGCGGTGCCGTCGCGGCGGCCGACCCACCAGGCCGTCGCCGCGGCGACGGCGCCGCCGATCGCGTTGCCGGCCGTGTTCCAGCCGCCGTACGAAGTCAGCCGCAGCAGCAGCCCCTCCGCGGCGAGTCGTTCCACGAGCGCCGGATCGCTGCCGTTGCTGTAGCGGACATCTGCGAGCGCCACGATGGCACCGGATGCGAGCGCGTCGCGCACTGCCGACACGGTCGCTTCGACGGCCGCCGGATCGGAGCGCGGCACGCTGCCGAAGCAGTCGCCGTGCTCGGGATCGGGTGCGTGCGCGACGAGTACGGCGTCGACCCGGCCGTCGTCCTCGGCGACGATGCCGCCGGCGGCGACGATCTGTCGCACGAGGCTGTCGCGCACGGGGGCGTTCTCGAAGTTCGGGATGCGGGTGAGGCCGTCGTCCTCGCCGCAGGCGATCCGCCACGTCGGGCGGCCGCCTCCGGCGGCGACGAGCGCGCGTGCGACGAGGACGGCGCCCACCTCGTCGGCGCCGGGATACATCATCACCTCGCCGCCGCGCGGCAGGGCGCGTGCCCAGTGACGCAGCCAGGCCTGTTCGACCGACCCGGCCGAGAAGGCGGCGGTGTCGTCGGCGGTCACCGCGAGGGCATCGATGACGCCCTCCTCGTGCAGACCGAGCGCGGCGAGGTTGATGATGTGGTTGCGCAGGCGGCGGCGCTCGAAATCGCTCTGCTCGGCGCGCGGGACCGCGAGGGCAGGAACCTGCGGAGGATCGCCCGCGAGCAGATCGGCTTCCAGCGCGCGATGGAGCGCACCGCCGAAGGCGTGCAGCGTGCGGCCGTACGTGCTCCAGTACTCGGGTTCCTCGACGGCCGAGAAGGAGTCGCTGGCGCGCATGACCAGGGATGCCGCGGTGATGACGAGCGCGGGGGTGTCGGCGGCGGCGCGAACCTCGTGCAGCTCTCGCAGAAGGTCGAGCCGGTCCAGCGCCACACGCGGCGAATCCGCCGTGATGCGCGCCGGGATGATGCCGCCGTGTACGAGCGTGTCGATGCAGACGATCAGGCGGTCCACGCGGTCGGGCCCTGAGGGAGCGGCGGCCAGCTCGCGAAGCCACGCGTGCAACGCGTCGACGTCGGCCGGCGCCCGGAAGGAGGGGAGTGCGGTTGCAGGCGGGATCAGCAGGTCGACGCCCGCGATGGCGGCGACCTGCCGGGGCAGCTGGATGTTGACCGGTCGTTCGTCGAGGGGAACGAGGGCGATTCGCATGCGGTGGGTCCTGCTTCCTCAGCGCGAACGATGGATCTGGAGCTCGTAGTGGTAGCGATCGCCGCGATAGGTCGACTCGGCGTACTCGATCGCACGGTCCTGCGCGTCGAAGCTGGTGCGGGTCACGAAGAAGCAGGGCGAGAACGCGGGTGCCTGCAGGATGTCGGCCTGCTCGGGGTCCAGGACGCTCGCTTGGATGCTCTGCTCGGCCCACTCGATCCGCATGCCGTACTGCTGCTCCAGGATCCGGTAGAGCGAGTCGTTCCCGACGTTCTGGATCAGCCCGGGGAAGAACGACGGGTTGAGGTACGAGTCCTCGAGGGCCATGGGCTCCCCGTCGGCCGTGCGCGCGCGGCGGATGTGGAAGACCTCCTCCGACGGGCTCATGCGAAGCCGCGCGCCCAGGCGTGCTCCCGCCGGGATCGTCTCGGTCACGAGCACGGACGAGCCCGGCTCGAGTCCCCGCGCGCGCATGTCCTCGCTGAACGAGGTCAGCTCCACGGATTTGGCGATGCGAGGCGCGGCGACGAACGTGCCGGCACCCTGCACGCGATAGACCAGCCCGTCGTGCTCCAGGCGGTCGAGCGCGCGGCGGACGGTGAGCCGGCTGACGTCGAACTCGGTCGCCAGGTCGCGTTCGGTGGGCAGACGGGAATGGGGCTCGAGGCCTTGCCCGATCACCTCGACGAGGTGCTGTCGTAAGCGTTCGGACTTGCTGTGCTGCGCGTCGGTCATCGTGCTCCCGCGGATCCTCGGCAGGGGGACTTCCGCTGCCGTGTGCGAATTGGATCTAACCATTACACAGAATCAGACCGTGTGTCGAGGCGCTAGAAACATGACTTTTGCGGAATCTCTTGACACGCTCCGAAAAAATGGAGTACACCAATTCCTACCGAGCTCATCACCCGAACCCACGCACCTCGAAGGAACACCATGGAACTGACCACCACGGGACGGCGGGTCCTCACCCGCGCCGTCGCGCTCTCGGGCGTCCTCGCGGCGTCCGTCGCTCTGGGGGGCTGCGCGGCTGCCGCTCCCTCCGGCCCGACCACGATCACCTTCTCCTACCTGTGGGGCGGCGAGGAGGCGAAGGCGCTGGAGAAGATCATCGCCGACTTCAACGCCAGCCAGTCCGACATCAAGGTCGTCGGTGTCTCGAGCCCCGACGCGCAGAAGCAGCTCACCTCGATGTCCTCCAGCAACGGCAGCTTCGACATCTCCGACAACTTCGGCAACACCGTGGGCTCGTGGGCCTCCAAGGGGATCCTCGCGCCCCTGGACGACTACCTCGCGGCCGAGAAGGTCGACACGTCCGCGTTCGCACCGGCATCCATGGAGCAGATGACCTTCGACGGCAAGATCTACGCGCTCCCCATCGCCGTGCACACCCAGCAGCTCATGTACAACAAGGATCTCCTCGACAAGGCGGGCGTGAAGCCCCCGACGACGATGGACGAACTCGCGGATGCCGTGAAGAAGCTGACCGTCGTCGACGGCAGCGGGGCGATCACGCAGATCGGGCTCGGCAACCCTTCGGCATCCACTCTGTTCACGACCCTCGGCTACGCCTTCGGCGGCACCTGGGACGGCGCCGACGGCAAGACCCCCACCCCCGACGACCCCCAGAACGTGGCAGCGCTCGACTGGTACACGAAGACGCTGACCGACACGTTCGGTGCCGACAAGATCGCGACCTTCGCGTCGGGTCTCGGTCAGTACATGTCCGCGCAGGACCCCTTCTGCACGGGCAAGCAGGCGATGGTTGTCGACGGCGAATGGCAGGCGGTCAACATCCCCAAGGTCGCTCCGAACCTCAACTGGGGCGTGATCGACATCCCGGCGGCCACCCCCGCGCTCGCCGGTACGACGCAGGTGACGACGAGCACGCTGTTCATCCCGAGCAACTCGAAGCACAAGGCCGAGGCGGCGAAGTTCCTCGCGTACATGGTGCAGGACAAGCCGATGGTCGACTTCACGCTCGCGCTCGGCAACCTGCCCTCCAAGACGGCGCTGCTGGACGATCCCGCCTACGCCGAGATCCCCCACTTCGACTCCTGGCTGAAGGCGCTCGCGAGCCCCAACGCGAAGTCGCTCGCGAGCCAGCCCTACAGCGCTCAGTACTCCACCGACCTGGCGACCGCCTTCGACGACATCGTCCGCGGCGTCACCAGCCCTGACAAGGCGCTGGCGTCCGTCGCCGGCAAGGTCTCCTCGTACTGATGGCACCGACCGCCCCCCGCGGCGCGCGACGCCAGACCCTTCTGGGTCTGGCGTTCGCGTCGCCGTTCCTCATCGGCGCCGCTGTGTTCATCGTGTGGCCGGTGCTGGCCTCGGCGGTGTACAGCTTCACCGACTTCAACCTCTTCCAGCCGCCCTCGTGGGTCGGGCTGGACAACTACGCCCAGATGATGCGGGACGACACCTTCTGGAAGGCGTTGGCCAACACGCTGTTCCTCACGGTCCTCGGCGTGCCGCTCACGATCCTCATCTCCATCGCCGGTGCCCACCTGCTGAACCTTCCGGTGCGCGGTCAACCGCTGTACCGCGCCCTGGTCTATCTGCCCACGATCGTGCCGATCGTGGTCGGCGGGTACCTGTGGCGATGGCTGCTGAACACCCAGTACGGGTTCGTCAACTACTTCCTCGGCCTGCTGCACCTGCCGCAGCCGGAGTGGCTCGAACAGCCCCAGTGGGGCAAGCCGGCGATCGTGTTGATGTGTCTGTGGACGATCGGCGGCACCATGATCATCTACCTCGCCGCGATCAAGGACGTCCCTGCCGAGCTCTACGAGGCCGCCGAACTCGACGGCGCCGGCTGGTTCGCCCGGTTCCGCTACATCACATGGCCGACCATCTCGCCGGTCACGCTCTTCCAGGTCATCGTGACCGTGATCGCCTACCTCCAGATCTTCACGCAGCCGTATCTGCTCACCCAGACGCGGCTCAACGAGGCAAGCGGCGGACCCGGCCAATCGATGATCAGCTACGCGATGTACCTGTACCAGAACGCCTTCGTCTTCTTGAAGATGGGCTACGCATCGGCCATGGCCTGGGTGCTGTTCCTGCTCACTCTCGCGATCACGCTCGTGCTGCTGTGGTCCTCGAAGAAATGGGTCCACTATGGCTCTGACCGCGACTGACCCGCGGCCGATCGGCGGCGCCCGTCCGCGCGCGGCGCGGCGCCGCGCCGCGCGCACCACCGCCCGCTACCTCGCGGTCTGGCTGCTCGCGCTGGCGTTCGTCTTCCCGTTCCTGTCGATGCTGAGCACTGCGTTCAAGCTGCCCGACGACATCTTCAGCGCACCCCCGTCGCTGTGGCCCACCGAATGGACGCTGCAGAACTTCGTCGCGGTGTTCGACGAGATCCCGTTCTGGCAGTACCTGCTGAACACGGTCGTCATCGCGGGTCTGTCCGTGCTGGGCATGCTCATCGCCTCGCCGCTCGTGGCCTACTCGCTGTCGAAGATCGGGTGGCGCGGTCAGCGGCCCCTGCTCGTGATCGTCATGGCGACGATGATGCTGCCGCCGCAGGTCACGATGATCCCGCTGTTCTTGATGTGGAACGGCCTCGGGGCGACCAACAGCATCATCCCGCTGGTCGCGCCGGCCTTCTTCGGCACGCCGTTTCTCATCTTCATGCTGCGGCAGTTCCTGACCTCCGTGCCCAACGAGCTGCTGCAGGCTGCCCGGATCGACGGGGCCTCCGAGCTGCGGATCTACTGGTCGATCGTTCTCCCGCAGGCACGCCCGGCCCTCATCACCGCCGCGATCTTCCAGTTCGTGTGGGCATGGACCGACTTCCTTAATCCGCTCATCTATCTCAATGATGCGAGCAAGTACACACTGTCCATCGGTCTGTACTCGTTCTTCGGGGAGCGGAACCTGGAGTGGGGCCCGTTGATGGCGGCATCCGTTCTGTTCACCCTTCCTGCGCTGGTGCTTTTCGTCGTCTTCCAGCGCTACTTCGTAGGAGGTGTCGGTGCCGGTGCGCTCAAGTGAAGACGCCGTCGTCGCGGTCGCCGGACGCCTGATCGTCTCGTGTCAGGCATCGAACGGATCCCCGCTGCGTCATACGCCGACGATCGCGCGGCTGGCTGCCAGTGCGCTGCGCGGGGGCGCTGCCGCGCTGCGCGTCAACGGCGTGCACGACATCGCTGCTGTGCGAGAGTCGACGCACGTCCCGATCATCGGGCTCGACAAGCGGATGGGGGTGCGCCGGAACGTGATCACGCAGACCGATGAGCAGGTCGTCGCGCTCGTGGATGCCGGAGCCGACATCGTCGCAGTGGATGCCACCCTCGAAGTCGTCGCGGACGTCGCGGCGCGCGTGCGCAGTGCGATCACGCACGCGGGCGTCGCGGTGATGGCGGACGTGTCGACGTTCGACGAGGGGATGGCCGCGTGGGATGCCGGGGCCACCTTCGTCGGCACGACGCTGTCGGGCTACACCCCCTACTCGCCACAGCACAGCGGGCCCGACCTCGACCTCGTCGCGAGACTCGCGGCGCGCGGCGTTCGCGTGCTCGCGGAGGGCCGCTTCCAGGCGCCCACCGACGTGGCGGCGGCCTTCGAGGCCGGCGCCCACGCCGTCGTCGTGGGGGGAGCGATCACCGACCCCATCGCCATCACGCGCCGCTTCGTCGCTGTGACCCCGGGCGCGCGATGAGCGTCCGGGAGCAGAGCACCGCACCGGCCGTCGTCGCCGTCGACATCGGCGGCACCAAGACGGCGGCGGCCCTCGTGGACGCGTCCGGGCAGATCAGTCACCGCATCCAGCGGCCCACTCCGGCAGCGCAGGGCGCCGCAGCCATCCTTGATGCGGCGGCAGCGCTCGTGCGCGAGGTGGTCGGTGCCGCCGGTCCGGTGGCGGCGGTCGGCGTCGGCAGTGCAGGGGCCTTCGATGAGGACGGCGCCGTCACGCACGCCACGGATCATCTCGCCGGCTGGCGCGGCACCCCGGTGGCCGCAGGACTCGTGGCGCGACTTGGCATCCCGGTCGTCGTCGTCAACGACGTCCACGCAGCCGCGCTCGGGGAGCTCGCCCTCGATTCCGACCGCGACCGCTTCCTCTTCGTCGCCGTGGGGACGGGCATCGGAGGAGCCGTCGTGTCGGAGGGTGCGCTCCTGCGCGGCGCATCCGGGATGGCCGGATCGATCGGGCATCTGCGCGCAGCCACGATGCGCGGGCGTGTGTGCTCGTGCGGCGGACGAGACCACATCGAGGCCTTCGCGAGCGGACCGGGCATCGAGCGCTCGTTCGCGGAGCGTACGGGCACCGCGGTGCCTCTGCGGGAGGTCGCGCGACGCGCGCGGGAGGGCGACACGGTGGCCGCTCAGGTGATCGCGGCGGCCGCCGACGAGCTGGGCGCGTCGCTCGCTCCGGTGATCGCCACCGTCGACCCGGGAACGGTGCTGCTCGGCGGCGGCGTCTCCGAACTGGGAGCGGCGCTTGTCGAGCCCCTCACCGAGGGGCTGCGAGCTGAACTTCGTGCCCCTTTCGCCGAGGTGCGGATCGAGGTCGCCCGCGCGGGCACCGATGCCGCGCTGCGGGGAGCCGCTTGGCTCGCACGGAACGACTCTCGGCGTGCGCTAACGTGACGACGTGACAGGAGACGACCGCGCCCGCCCGCCTCGCCGCCTCTCCGGTCTCTGGGGGCTGGTGCGCCTGGGTCTCGCCACGCTCTGCGTCGGGATCGCGACGGGGTTGGCGGTGCTGCTGCTCGTCTGGATCGTCCACTCGGTGGAACACCTGGTGTGGGGAAGCGCCGAGGGGCCGTTCCTCGACGGGCTCGCTCTGCCGTCGCCGTGGTGGGTGCCGATCGTCAGTCTGAGCGCAGCGGGAGTGATCGCGGCCGTCGGCTGGTATGTGCTGCGGCGTTTCGGTCGGCGCATTTCGAGTGTGGAAGAAGGCGTCGCCGGAAAGCGGATGCCGGCGCTGGAGACCCTTGCCGACACGGTGATCCAGGTGACGTCCGTCGGCCTCGGAGCCTCGATCGGCAAGGAGGTCGCGCCGCGGGAGTTGTCGGCGATGGCGGGATCGAAGCTCGTCGGCTGGTTCCGCATCGACGCGCGCTGGTCGATGATCCTCGTCGCCTCCGCCGCCGGCGCGGGCCTGGCCGCCGTCTACAACGTGCCGCTGGCCGGTGCGCTGTTCGCGATCGAGATCCTCCTTGCGCGCTTCAGTGCGGGCGCCGCCGTGGTGGCCCTCTCCGTGAGCGCGATCGCCACGGTCGTCGCGCGTCCGCTGGTCGCCGACGACTCGCTGTACCACGTCGCCCCCGTCGCCGTCACGCCGTCGCTCCTCGTCGCCGCGGTGCTGGTCGGACCGCTCATGGGGTGGGGAGCGACGAGCTTCTCCGCCGTCACCGCCCGCTTGTCGCGGCGCAGGCCCACCGGGTGGAAGCTGCTGATCGTCCTTCCCCTCACGTTCGCCGCGGTCGGCGTGCTCGGCGCGTTCTTCCCGCTCATCCTGGGCAATGGCCGCGCCCTCGCGACCGCCGGCTTCGAGCTCGCTCAGCCCGCCTACCTTCTGCTGGCACTCGCCGTCATGAAGTACGTTGCCACCTCGGTCTCGCTCGGATCCGGTGCGATCGGGGGCACGCTGCAGCCGTCGGTGGCGATCGGTGCGGCGTTGGGCGCGGCCGCCGCGACGGGCTGGGCGTTCATCTGGCCCGGTGCCGACGGTACGGCGTTGGCCATCGTGGCCGCGGGTGCGTTCCTCGCCGCCAACATGCGCGCCCCCTTCACCGCGATCGCCCTGATCATCGAGTTCACGGGGACGGGCTTCACCCTGCTGCTGCCGATCTTCCTGGCGGTCGCCGGCTCGCTCGCGGCATCCCGCCTGACGACGGGTGGCGGTCTGCGCCGCTTCGCGCCGATCGATCCCGGACGCGAGTAAGGGTCAGGCCGGCCAGGTCGAGAGCATGCGATCGAGACCGGCGATCATCCGGGCGAAGCTCTCCGAGACGCTGACCGGAAGGGCGAAGCCGCCGCCGTTCTCGAGCGCGCAGAACCCGTGCAGTGCGGCACGCAGTGTGCGGGTCGCGTCGACCAGCTGATCGTCGGCGATGTCATAGCCGCGCAGCGTCGCCGAGACGACCTGCTGCACCTGCGCGGCGGCGAGGGCATGCGCCTCCTCGCGCGCCTCACCGGGCAGCGGTGCGCGCTGGGTGGCCGCGTATCGTCCCGGATGCCGCAGTGCGTACCCCCGATAGGCGTGCGCAAGACTCTCCAGCGCCGCCGTCCGGGACACGCCGATGGCGGCGACCCGCAGTTCCTGGGCGAGCTCACGCGTCGCCTCGGTGGCCACAGCGGAACGCAGCACCTCGAGCGAGGCGATGTGCTTGTAGAGGCTCGGCACCTTCACGCCGGCGCGGCCGGCGATCTCGGCGAGGGTGAGGCCGTCGAGCCCGAGCTCGTCGATCGTCTCCAGTGCCAGCGCCACCACGGCGTCGCGCGTGAGGCCGGCCCTAGGCACCGGTCACCTCGCGACAGAACGCGACCAGGGCGGGGCTGACCTGCTCGGGCTGCTCGGCCTGCGGGTAGTGGCCGGCGCCCTCCACGAGCGTCACGCGCGCGTGCAGCTGCTCGCCGATCCACTCCGCTTCTCCCCTCGGATCGCTGAAGTCGGGGTCGGCGGTGCCCATGATGACCAGCGCCGGTGCCGACACCTCGGGGATCCGCTTCTCGGCGAGGCTGTGGTCGGTGCGGGTCGTGCGCGCGAACGCGGCGGTGGCGCCCGGGCGCGACATCGCCGCGCGGATCGCCGCGCGGTGCTCGGCGAAGTCGGCGGGCCGCCGGCCGGGGTAGAGCTGGGGCAGGTAGGCGAGCCAGGCGGCGCGAGCCCACGGCCGGAGCATCAGCAGGCGGAACGTCGCCGCGGCGAACGGGTTGGTCGGGGCGTTGCGGACGAACGGGCCGAGCAGTCCCAGGCCGCTGACGGCTGCGGGATTCTCGGCGGCCGCCCAGACGGCTGCTCCGGCGGCCATCGAGTTGCCGACGACGACGGCCGGACCGCCGAGGTGGGCGATGAGCGCGAGGATGTCGGTGCCGGCCGCGACGTCGTCGTACGCCGAGAACGTGGCGTCCGACTCGCCGTGGCCGCGCAGGTCCATCACGGCGACGCGGAAGCCGGCCTCGCGCAGGGCGGGAACGGTGTGGCGGTAGCTTGCGGCGATCTCGCCCATGCCGGGCACGCACACGATGAGCGGCCCGTCGCCGGTCACGCGATACGCGATGCGACCTTCGGGCCGGTCGAGGTGATGGACATCGAGCCGTGCGAAAGCGGCTGCGGGAGCGGTTGAGGTCGTCATAGCCATAAAGCTAATAGCATTAGCCAAATCTGTCAAGATCGCTCGGGCACGGCACGACAGTGGGGGTGGACGCCGCGGCATCCACCCCCACTGTCGGCGTCGGACTCGTCAGTCGTCCAGGTAGTCGGCGTAGGCGCCGAGCGTCAGGAAGGTCGGGAAGTCCTCACCGAGGGCGACATCGCGGAAGACCGCCGCCGCGTCGTCGTAGCGGTCGCCCTCTCGCCGCTCCACCTCGCTCAGCACCTGCGCGATGAGACCCTCGATGTACTCGCGCGTGATGCGGGTGCCGTCGTCGGTCGAGCGGTCCTGGTGGATCCACTGCCACACCTGGCTGCGGCTGATCTCGGCGGTCGCGGCATCCTCCATGAGGTTGTCGATGGCAACGGCGCCGAGGCCCCGCAGCCATGCCTCGATGTAGCGGATCGCCACCGACACGTTGCCGTACACGCCTGCCGCCGTGACCGGCAGCCCGATGTGCACGTCGATCAGCTGTGCCGCCTGCACGTTCACCTCGGGCCGCTGGCGGTCGATCTGGTTGGGGCGCTCGCCGAGCACGGCGTCGAACTCCGCCTGCGCGACGGGGATCAGGTCGGGGTGGGCCACCCACGTCCCGTCGAAGCCGTCGCCGGCCTCGCGCTTCTTGTCGGCGGTGACCTTCTCGAACGCCTGGGCCGTCACCTCCGGGTCGCGTCGGTTGGGGATGAAGGCGCTCATGCCGCCGATCGCGAAGGCGCCGCGCTTGTGGCACGTCTTCACGAGCAGTTCCGTGTACGCCCGCATGAACGGCACGGTCATCGTGACCTGGCTGCGGTCGGGCAGCACGAACCGTGCGCCCCGGCCGCGGTAGTTCTTGATCATCGAGAAGATGTAGTCCCAGCGGCCGGCGTTCAGGCCCGCGATGTGATCGCGCAGCTCGAACAGGATCTCCTCCATCTCGAAGGCCGCCGGCAGCGTCTCGATGAGCACGGTGGCACGGATGGTGCCGTGCGGGATGCCGAGGTACTCCTCGCTGAACGTGAAGACGTCGTCCCAGAGCTTCGCCTCCTCCGCCGACTCGATCTTCGGCAGGTAGAAGTACGGGCCGACGCCGTTGTCGATCAGACGCTGGGCGTTGTGGAAGAAGTACAGTCCGTAGTCCACCAGCGAGCCCGATGCGGCCAGGTCGCGACCGGCGCGATCGGTGTAGCGGATGTGCTTCTCGACCAGGTGCCAGCCGCGCGGGCGCATCACGATGGTGGGAGTCCGCTCGGCGGTGACGCGGTACTCCTTGCCCTCGGGGCTCGTGTACGACAGCTGTCCGCGGATCGCGTCGAACAGCGAGAGCTGACCCTCGATGACGTTCCGCCAGGTGGGGCTCGTGGCGTCCTCCTGGTCGGCCAGCCAGACCTTCGCGCCCGAGTTGAGCGCGTTGATCGTCATCTTCGGGTCGGTCGGACCGGTGATCTCGACACGCCGATCCTCCAGGCCCGGGCCGGCTCCTGCGACCTGCCACTCGGCGTCGTCGCGGATGTGGGCCGTGTCGGAGCGGAACTGCGGGTCGTGCCCGTTGCCGATCTCGAAGCGGCGCCTCATCCGGTCGGCGAGGCGGTCGTGGCGGCGCCCGGCGAAGCGGACGTGGAGTTCGGCGAGGAACGCGATGGCCGCGGGGGTGAGGATCTCCTCGTAGCGGTCGCGGATCGGTCCCGTGATGGTGATGGTCGATGCGGGCGCGGTGCCCGTGGCGGTGGGAGTCATGGCCCTGCTCTTTCTGTGTCGTGTGCGATGGGTGCGGCGTTTCGACTCGGCCCTGCGGGCCTCGCTCAACGACCGGGAGCGCGTGTTCCGGTCGTTGAGCGAGCGCAGCGAGTCGAGACGGGGTGCGTCAGTGGAACTGCTCGGCCTCAGTGGATCCCACCAGAGCCAGGGTCGCGCTGTCGGGGTTGAGCGCCGTGGAAACGAAATCGAAGTAGCCGGTGCCCGCCTCGCGCTGGTGCTTGGTGGCGGTGTAGCCGCGCGATTCCGCGGCGAACTCGGCTTCCTGCAGCTCGACGTACGCGCTCATGGCGCGCTCGGCGTAGCCGGAGGCGAGGTCGAACATCGAGTAGTTGAGGGCGTGGAAGCCGGCCAGCGTGATGAACTGGAACTTGTAGCCGAGGTCTGCGAGCTCCTGCTGGAAGGTCGCGATCTGCTCGTCGCTGAGGTGACGCTTCCAGTTGAAGCTCGGCGAGCAGTTGTAGGCGAGCATCTTGCCGGGGAACTGCTCGTGGATCGCGCTCGCGAACGCCCGGGCGAGTTCGATGTCGGGCTCTCCGGTCTCGACCCACAGCAGGTCGGCGTACGGCGCGAACGCCAGGCCGCGGCTGATGACCGCCTCCAAGCCGGGGCGCACCCGGTAGAAGCCCTCGCTCGTGCGCTCGCCGGTCGTGAACTCCTGGTCGCGGGGGTCGACGTCGCTGGTGAGCAGGTCGGCCGCCAGCGCATCGGTGCGGGCGATGATGACGGTCGGCACGCCGGCGACGTCGGCGGCGAGCCGAGCCGCGTTCAGGGTGCGGATGTGCTGCTGCGTGGGCACCAGCACCTTTCCGCCGAGGTGGCCGCACTTCTTCTCGCTGGCGAGCTGGTCCTCCCAGTGGATGCCCGCGGCACCGGACTGGATCAGCGACTGCGCGAGCTCGTACGCGTTGAGGGGGCCGCCGAAGCCGGCTTCGGCATCCGCGACGATGGGGGCCAGCCAGTCCTGCGTGAGCGTGCCTTCGGCGTGCTCGATCTGGTCTTGGCGGATCAGGGCGTTGTTGATGCGGCGGACGACGGCGGGGACCGAGTTGGCCGGGTACAGGCTCTGGTCGGGGTAGGTCTGGCCGGCGAGGTTGCCGTCGGCGGCGACCTGCCACCCCGAGAGGTAGATGGCCTTCAAGCCTGCGCGCACCTGCTGCACGGCCTGGCCGCCGGTGTATGCGCCGAGCGCGCGGATGTAGTCCTCGGTGTGCAGCAGGTTCCACAGGTTCTCGGCGCCGCGGCGGGCGAGGGTGTTCTCCTCGCGCACCGACCCGCGCAGGCGCACGACGTCCTCTGCCGTGTAGGTGCGCTGTACGCCGTCCCACCGCGGGTCGGTGTCCCAGATCTCCTGCAGCTCAGCGGCGGTCTGCGTCTGGTCGCCGGCGCGCAGTGGCGGCTGACCGGGGGTGGCCTGGATCGTCATGGTGCTCTCCTTCATCGGATGCCGGGGCGATGCCGGCGGTGGCTCGTGTCTCCACTGTGGGTGAACTTCGAGGCCGGAAGTAACCAAAACCGGTGTGAAGTTTGAAGGAAGTTCACGTTCTGTGACACAATCCCGGACATGACGAACATCGATGTTCCGTTGACGGCGACGACCACAGAGCCCGAGGACGAGGCCGATGCGCTCACGATCGGCCGGCGCATCCGTCAGCTGCGCGCCGCGCGCGGGATGACCCTCGACGAGCTCGCGGCAGCTGTCGAGCGGGCACCGAGTCAGCTGTCGATGATCGAGACGGGAAAGCGCGAACCCAAGCTCACTCTCCTGCGCGCCATCGCCAAAGCGCTCGGTGCCACGGTCGATCAGCTCCTCGAGGCCGAGCCTCTCGACGAGCGAGCCACGCTCGAGATCGCACTGGAGCGCGCCATGAAGGGGCAGACCTTCCGGGCGCTCGGAATCGAGCCGTTCCGCATCGGCAAATCGATCCCCGACGACGCCCTTCGTGCCCTGCTGGCGCTGCAGGGGGAGATCGAAAGGCTCGGTGACGAGCGCTCCGCCACCCCCGAGGAGGCGCGTCGCGCGAACGTCGAGCTGCGCCACCTGATGCGGCGCCAGGACAACTATTTCGCCGAGCTCGAGGAGCACGCGCGCGCCATCCTGCGCGCCGTCGACCACCCGGGTGGCCCGCTCACGCAGCGCACCGCGTCGGACATCGCCGCCCATCTGGGCTTCTCCCTGCACTACGTCGCCGACCTGCCGGCCTCGACCCGATCGGTCGCCGACATCAAGCACGGGCGGCTGTATCTGTCGAGCACGGTGCCCGCGAAGGGCGACTCGCGCACCGCCGTGCTCCAGGCGCTCGCCAGTCGCATCCTCGGGCACGCCGAGCCGCGCTCGTACGCCGAGTTCCTGCGTCAGCGGGTGGAGACGAACTACCTGACCGGGGCTCTCCTGATCCCCGAAGACCACGCGGTGCCGGTCTTGCTGGACGCCAAGTCGCGGCGCGCGCTGTCGATCGAAGATCTCCGCGACGCCTACTCGGTGTCGTACGAGACCGCGGCGCATCGCTTCACCAATCTGGCGACGCGGCATCTCGGCATCCCGGTGCACTTCTTGAAGGTGCACGAGTCGGGCACCATCACGAAGGCCTACGAGAACGACGATGTCAACTTCCCGGCCGACCGGCTGGGCTCGATCGAGGGGCAGTTGTGCTGCCGGCGCTGGACGAGCCGCGCCGTCTTCGACATCCCCGACAAGTTCAACCCGTACTACCAGTACACCGACACCGGCAACGGCACGTTCTGGTGCACGGCCCGGGTGGAGACCTCCAGCGAGGGGGCCCATTCGGTGTCGGTGGGCGTGCGCTTCGACGACACGAAGTGGTTCGTGGGGCGCGAGACGACCAACCGCGGCGTCTCCCGCCACGCGGTCGAGGTGTGCTGCCGTCGTGCTCCCGCCGAACTGGAGTCGCAGTGGCGCGATCAGGCGTGGCCGAACGTGCGAACCCCTCGGACGCTGCTCGCGACGCTGCCGACCGGCGCGTTCCCCGGCGTCGACACGACCGACCTGTACGAGTTCCTCGAGGCGCACGCCCCCCGCGACTGAGGCGGGCGCGGGTCACGCTCCGGGAGGAGATTTCACGCCGGGAGGATGCCGCTGCGGCATCCGTCCTCCCGGGGTGAAATCTCCTCCGGTGGTGTGGGCGCGGAC
Source organism: Microbacterium sp. PM5 (assembly GCF_003293595.1). Lineage (NCBI taxonomy): Bacteria > Bacillati > Actinomycetota > Actinomycetes > Micrococcales > Microbacteriaceae > Microbacterium > Microbacterium sp. PM5. Next base: position 30,964 of record NZ_CP022162.1, read on the forward strand.
CGCTCAGGCGACGGCGTTCCAGCGCAGGCGCGGGGCGGCGGCATCCACTTCGTCGAGGATGGCCGTGGGCGAGGAGACGGGAAAGGTCGTGATGAGGCGCCGCGTGCCGCCGCTGACCAGCGCATAGACCAGTGCAGAGGCGACGGCGCGATCGCCGGATGCCGGGGAGCGCCCGATCGCGATGAGCGCCTCGGTGTCGCCCAGCTGCTGGCGGCGCACGGGGGCGTACGACAGCAGTGCGGCGGCTGCAGCGGCGACCCGCGCCAGCAGGGTCTCGCCCGTGGGCAGCGCCCAGGGGAGAAAGGCGTCGGCGGCCAGCCCGTAGGCGCGGGCGAGGTCGCCGTCCAGCCAGCGCTCACGTTTGAGGCCGTAGGGGGTTGGTGTCGTCGACAGCAGGTAGCCGTAGACGTGCAGCAGGCCGGCGTTGCCGACGGGGAAGCGGGCGTCGATGCCGGCGCGCTCGTGGAGCGCCCCGAAGACCGACGCCGCGACCACGGATGTGCCCGTGTTCTCGTCGATGACCGTGGACAGCCCCCATGCGTCGAATCGGCGCGCGGCGGCGTCGGCGTCGATCGAGGTGCCGAGCCACGGGAGGAGGTCGAAGGCGGCCGCGGGATCGCCCGTGGCGAGCGCGGCCGCGGCGTCGAGTCGCGAGAGCTCCCCGCCACTTTTTACCGGATGTTCATCTGTCGTGGTCATTACGTCCACACATGTCCTTCACTATGGACAAAGCGTCCAGCTTCACGGACGCGTTCGTCACCCGCAGGGAGATCCGTGCCTCGTCCCATTCTCATCTTCGACTTCGACGGTACCGTCGCCCTCGGCGACGGGCCGGTGCGCGCGTACGCCCGCGCCGTCGCCACCGAGGCCGGACTGTCGCCGTCGTTCGTCGATGAGATCGCCACCGGCCTCGCCGACGGCGACGACGCCATCGACGCCTACGACCTCGTGCGGGTGCGCGCCGTCGCGGCCGGAGCCGCCCCCGAGCACCTCGCGCGCGGCTACGCCGCCAGCCGCGCACAGCTCGCGTCCGACGACGCTCCCGTTCTCGCTCCCGAGGGCCTCGCCACCTTCCTCGCGACCGTCGACGCGGAGCGCATCCTGGTCACCAACGCGCCCGGCGTGCGCATTCCGGAGGCGCTGACGGCGCTCGCGCTGGAAGGGCTTTTCGACCGCGTCGTCGTCGACGCGGGCAAGCCCGACGGGCTCGCCGCGCTGCTGGACGAGCTGGATGCGGATGCCGAGGTGCTCGCCGTCGGCGACATCTGGCGCAACGACCTGGCTCCGGCCCACGCCCGCGGCCACGCGACGGCGCTGGTCGGCGGCTATCCCGACCCCGACGCCGCCCCGGACTTCCGCGCCGACACGCTTCCCGAACTCCTGCCCGCCCTCACCGAATGGGTTCGCGCCCGCGCGCGTGCCCGCTGACCACTCCTCGATCCACCCCGACACCGAAGGACACCTCATGCGCATCACCCGCCTCCGACTCGCCGCGGTCGCCGCGACGGCGCTCGCCGCCACCGTCGCGCTCGCCGGCTGCTCCGGCACCTCCGACGCCTCCGGCTCCGCCGCGCCGGCCGCCGATCCGAGCTCGCTCGTTCTCGCCCTCGTGCCCTCGCAGGACCAGGGCGGCCTCGTCGACACGGCCAAGCCCCTGACCGACATGCTGAGCTCGGAACTCGGCATCCCCGTCACGGGCGTCGTGTCGAAGGACTATCAGGCCGCCGTGGAGGCGATGGGTGCCGACCAGGCGCAGATCGGCTTCCTCCCGTCGCTGCAGCTCTGGCAGGCCAGCGACCGGTACGGTGCGAAGGTCGTGCTGCAGACCGAGCGTAACGGCGCGATCACCTACCCGGCCCAGTTCATGACGAACAACCCGAGCAAGTACTGCTCCGACACCCCCGTCGACAAGGACGGGATGCTGTACTGCAACGGCACCGACAAGCTGGCGACGCCGAGCGGCCTGGACGCGATCACCAAGATCGCCGGTGCGAAGGTCGCCGTGCTCGGCCCCGGCTCGCCGGCCGGCTACATCTATCCGATGCTCGCCCTCAAGGAGAAGGGCATCGATATCGACAACGGGTTCCAGAAGATCCCGGTCACCGCCAACGACGCCTCCGTCATGGCCGTCTACAAGGGCGACGCCGAGGTCGGCTTCAGCTTCTGGGACGCGCGCACTCTCGTGAAGAAGGACACCCCCGACGTGGGCCAGAAGGTCGTCGTCTTCGCCCTCAGCGACCCGATCCCCAACGACGGCGTCGCCGTCTCGTCGAAGCTCACGCCGGCCCTCCAGGACAAGATCACGCAGGCGCTGGAGTCCTACTCCAACACCGACGAGGGCTCGAAGGTGCTCAAGAGCATCTACTCCATCACCAAGCTCGCGCCCGCCAACCCCGCTTCCCTCGACGTCGTGGCGCGTGCCGCGCAGCAGCTGGGACTGCAGTGACGGATCGCATCCTGACCCAGGGCATCGCGGCTGCGGCCGCGGTGCCCTGGGGCATCCGTCTGGACGGGGTCACCGTCCGCTACCCCAACGGCACCGTGGGCCTGCGCGGTGTGGATCTCGAGATCGCGCCGGGCGAGATGGTCTGCATCGTCGGCCTCTCCGGGTCGGGAAAGTCGACGCTGATCCGCACGATCAACGGCCTCGTGCCCGTGACGGAGGGCACCGTGACCGTCGGCGGCCAGCGCGTCGACAACGCACGGGGCACGCGCCTTCGCCACCTCCGCGGGCAGATCGGCATGGTGTTCCAGGGGTTCAACCTCGCCGGTCGGACGACCGTGCTGAACAACGTGCTCGTGGGGCGTCTCACCCACACGCCGTACTGGCGCACCCTGGCGGGCGCCTACCGTGACGCCGACAAGCAGATCGCCTTCGAGGCGCTCGATCGCGTCGGCATCCTGTCGAAGGTGTGGGATCGGGCCTCGGCCCTGTCGGGCGGTCAGCAGCAGCGCGTCGCGATCGCGCGCGCCCTTGCGCAGCAGCCGCGGATCGTCCTCGCCGATGAGCCGGTCGCGAGCCTCGACCCGCCCACCGCGCACGGCGTCATGGGCGATCTGCGGCGGATCAACGCCGACCTCGGCATCACGGTGCTGGTCAACATCCACCTGCTCGATCTCGCGCGGCAGTACGGCGCGCGCATCATCGGCATGCGCGCCGGGGAGGTCGTCTTCGACGGGCCGGCCGCGAGCGCGACGGATGCCGACTTCGAGAACATCTACGGACGGTCGCTGACCGGCGACGATCGGCTCGATCGATGAGCGTCGCGCCCGCGGCATCCGCGCTGGTGGTGCCCGAGCGGCCTCGACGCCGCGCCGGAACGTGGATCGCGGTGGCGGTCATCGTCGTGATCACGGTGGTCACGTGCCTTCCGGGCATCGGCGTGGGCTTGGATGTCGCGCCGATCGTCGCGAACTGGCGAAACGGTGCCACGAAGATCGTCGAACTACTCACGCCCGACTGGTCGTTCTTTCCGCGCACCGTCGCGCCGATGCTCGAGACGCTGCAGATGGCGGTGCTGGGAACCGTCGTGGGGGCCGCGATCTCGCTGCCGCTGTCGTTCTGGGCGGCACGGCCCACCAATCCGCACCCCGCCTTCCGCGGTGCGGTGCGGACCCTGCTGAATGTGATCCGCGCGGTTCCCGAGCTCGTCTACGCGGCAGTGCTCGTCGCGATGGTCGGCGTCGGTGCGCTTCCCGGCATCCTCGCCCTCGCGATCTTCAACATCGGCATCATCGTCAAGCTCGTCTCCGAGTCGATCGACGCGCAGGATGCCGGTGCCATCGAAGCCGGTCGGGCCGCCGGTGGCACGCAGGCGCAGATCAACCGCGCGATCGCCCTCCCCGATGCGTGGCCGGCATTCGTGTCGCAGACCCTGTACGTGTTCGAGCTGAACGTGCGCGCCTCGACGGTGCTGGGGCTCGTCGGCGCCGGAGGGATCGGGCTGCTCATCGACGCGGTCCGCACGTTCTACCGCTACGACCAGCTCTCCCTCATCATCCTCGAAGTGCTCGTCGTGGTCGTCGTGATCGACCTGATGAGCGACGCCATCAGACGGAGGCTCGTGTGAGCGCCCTCGCCGTTCCCGTCCGCCGTCGTTCGCCGTGGCGGGCCGTGTCGGCCGTCGTCGTCACCGCCGTCGTGGTCGCCGCCTTCTGGTCGGTGCAGATCTCGTGGGGCCGTCTCGCCGACCTTCCCGCCGACATCGGTCGCTACCTCTGGCTCATGTTCTCGGCGCCGGAGTGGTCGAAGCTGCCCGAGGCGCTCTGGCAGACCTGGCGGAGCATCGAGATGGCGTGGGTGGGGACCGTGCTCGGCATCCTGCTGGCGACCCCGCTCAGTCTCGTGGCCGCCCGCGGCTTCGGGCCGCTGTGGCTGCGCGGCGCGCTGCGACTCGTGTTCTCGGTCATCCGCGCCGTGCCCGAGCTGATCATCGCGATCATCATCCTCTCGGTCACCGGGCTGACGCCGCTGACCGGTGCGCTCGCCCTCGCCGTCAACGGCATCGGCACGCTCGGCAAATGGGGCTACGAAGCGGTGGAAGCCGTACCTCCCGGGCCCATCGAGGCGGCGCGCGCCGCGGGCGGCTCGACGGCGCAGGTGCTGCGCTGGGGCGTGTGGCCGCAGGCGCAGCCGGTGTTCCTGTCGTTCTGGCTCTACCGGTTCGAGATCAACGTGCGCTCGTCTGCCGTTCTCGGTCTCATCGGGGTCGGCGGCATCGGCGATATGCTGACGTCCTACACCCAGTACCGGGAGTGGTCCACCGTGGGGATGCTGCTCATCGTGGTGATCGTCGTCACGATGGCGATCGACGCGGCGAGTGGAGCGCTCCGCCGGCGAATCATGGAGGGTCCGCGTGCCCGTTGACGCGCCGACGACGGTGCGCATCGCCGCGATGCGCAACGGCCTGCAGCCCACCGAACGGCGGGTCGCCGACCTCATCGTGGCCGAGCCCGACGCGGTCGTGGAGCTCACCGCGCAGCAGCTCGCCGACCGCGCCGGCGTCGCTCGCTCATCGGTCGTGCGGGCGTGTCAGTCGCTGGGCTATCGCGGCTACCCGCAGTTGCGCGTCGCCTTGGCGGCCGAACTCGGCGCCCAGCCGCCCCGCGACGCCGACCACGGCGACGGTCCGCTCGGCGAGCTGCGCGCCGCCCTCGCCCGCACCGCGCAGTCGTTGACCACGGCGGTGAGCCTGATGAGCGCCGACGACGTCTCGTCTGCCGTCGCCGACGTCGCCGGCGCCTCACGCCTGCTGGTCGTCGCCAACGGCCTGTCGGCTCCCGTCGCGAGCGATCTGGCGATGCGCCTGACCGCGGTCGGTCGTCCCGCCGAGGTGATCGCGGATGCCATCGCGCAGCAGATCGCGGCGCGTCAGCTGTCGACCGCGGACGTGTGCATCGTAGTGAGCGGCTCGGGAGCGAATGCCGCGAGCGTGCGGGCGGCCGAGGCGGCCCGCAGCGCCGGTGCGCGCGTGCTGGCCCTGACCTCCTTCGCGTCCAGCCCGTTGGCCGACCGTGCCGACCGCTCGCTCGTGATCACCCCGACCGGCGTCAGCTTCCGCGAGGAGCTGGCCCACACCTCGCGGGTCGCACACGCCGCGTTCGTAGAGGCGTTCGTGGATGCCGTCGCGGGCGTGCTGGGGGAGAGGGCCCGCGTCGTGCGGGCGCACGTGCTCGGCATCCTGTCGGACAACCTCGACGACGGCACCGCCTGACCGCGCCCGCCGATCTCGCGCCCGCGCCCGTGTCGCCGCGTCGCCGCGTCCGCGAGACACCGACGGCGCACCGAGACTGCCGTTGTGCACCCGTGTTTCGGTGCGTCAGCGGTGTCTCGCGGGCAGGGAGAGATGGGTGGGCGGGGGGCGGGGTTGTACATAAACCGTACATGTGTAAGGTTTTATGGGCGGCTCCGATGACGCGGAGCGCTTTCGACGAGGAGAGCACGCCCATGAAGAGAACTCTCGCGGCCACCGCCGCGATCGCCGCATTCACGTTCGGTGCACTGGCGGGAGGTGCGCCCGCGTCCGCGGCGCCCCCCGACGGCGCCGGAGCGCAGAGCAGCGCTGCGGATGGAGCCGGGCGTCCCGGCCATCCCAGCGGGAAGGACGCCCGCGAGCTCCTGCGCTACGCCACCGACACCTGGACGTCGATGGCCGCGATGGCCCACCCCGAGACGGGCCTCGTCGACGACAACATTGGCGGTGACCTCGACGCGGCATCCGCGTCGGGCTACACGTCACCGACCAACATCGGCGGCTATCTGTGGTCCACCGTCACGGCTCGGGATCTCGGGATCATCGGCGCCGACGAGGCGCGTCAACGGCTCAGTGCGACGATCACCACGCTCGAGCACATGGAGCGAAACCCCGGCAGCGGGATGTTCTACAACTGGTACGCGCCGGCAACGGGGGCCAAGCTCACGGTCTTTCCGACCTCGGGCGACACGATCCATCCGTTCCTCTCGACGGTCGACAACGGCTGGCTCGCGACGGCCCTGCGGATCGTGCGCGAGGCGGAGCCGTCACTGCACGACCGTGCCGATGCGCTCTACCGCTCGATGGACTTCTCCGCTTTCTTCGATCCGGCCGGGGCCGCGGGGCTTCCGGCGGGAACCAACCGCGGGGGATTCTGGGAGGCGCCTCCCGGCGACGGCTGCGCGGTGGAAGCGCCCATGTACAACGGCAGCGGCGAGACGGTCTCGTACACGTGTCATCACTACGACACGACCGTCAGCGAGAGCCGCATCGCGACGTACCTGGGGATCTCGGACGGCACCATCCCCGCGACGGGCCTCTACGGCACGCATCGCACGATGCCCGCCGGTTGCGACTGGGCCTGGCAGGAGCAGCTGCCCACCGGCACGACCCGCCAGTACGACGGGGTGGACGTGTACGAAGGGGTGTATTCCTACGACGGCATGTCCTTCGTTCCCAGTTGGGGCGGCAGCATGTTCGAGTCGCTCATGCCCGACCTGTTCATCCCGGAGGCGCAGTGGGGTCCTCGCTCGTGGGGTCTGAACCATCCCATCACCGTGGAAGTGCAGAAGGAGCACGGCCTGAAGGATGCGAAGTACGGCTACTGGGGCTTCTCGCCCGCCAGCGATCCCTTCGGGGGTTACTCCGAGTACGGCGTCGATCTGGCCGGAATGCGCAGCGACGGCTACACCTCCGACCGGGAGAAGACCGACGTCGACATCGACCGACCCGGCTGCCACACGGGCACGAACCCCTCGCCGACCTTCGGCGACGGCGTCGTCACGCCGCACGCGTCCTTCCTCGCGCTGCCGTACGACCACAAGGGCGTCATGGACAATCTCCGCAAGATCGAGCGGAAGCTCGGCGCCTACGGGCCCGGTGGCTTCTACGATGCGGTCGCCGTCAAGAGCGACACCATCGCGAAGCGGTATCTCTCGCTCGATCAGTCGATGATCATGGCCGCGATCGGCAACGAGCTGACCGGTGATGCGCTCAAGGGCTACGTCGTCGACGACGCGATGGAACGGAACCTCCGGCCGGCGATCGCGCAGCAGGTGTTCGGCTCGTCGTGGGGGCGTCCGCATCACTGAGCCGTAGCGTGGATGCCGGGGAGGATTCTCGTGGCATCAGACACCGGTGACCGGGTAGCTCCCTCGCGTGCGCGGGGGAGCTACCCGAAGGGGCAGGCGCGGCGCCAGCAGATCGTCGACGAGGCGGTGCTCGTGTTCGGCCGCTCGGGCTCGGCGAGCGGGTCGCTGCGCGAGGTCGCCAAGCGGGTCGGACTGACCCCCGCGGGCCTCCTGCACCACTTCGCCTCGAAGGAGGAGCTGTTCGCCGAGGTCCTGCGCCAGCGCGACGAGCGGGTGCGCGCCGCGGCGGGGGAGCCCGCCGCGCACGGCCTCATCGACCAGGCGGCGAAGGTCGTCGCCTACAACCAGACGACGCGTGGCCTCACCTCCCTCTACTCGACCGTGGTGGCGGAAGCGGCCGACCCCGACCATCCGCTCCACGACGATTTCGCGAGGCGATATCGCGAGCGCGCCGCGGACACGGCGGCGCTCCTGCGCGCAGGCCAGCGCTCCGGCGAGATCGCGCCCGACATCGATCCCGACGCGGCGGCCCGCCTCATCAGCGCCGTGATGGACGGCATCCAGCAGCAGTGGCTGCTCGATGACACCGTCGACATGACGGCCCTGTTCGACGAGTTCGTGCGGGGTTACCTACGGGGACCTCGCCCCGCGGCATCCCCCCGCTGACCCCGCCCGTCCGCCGGCCGACCCCGCCGAGCGTACGCCCCTCGAGATACCGTCCCTGCACCGAGACTGCCGCTGTGCACCGGTGTTTCGGTGCGCAGGCGGTGTCTCGCGGGCGGGCGGACTCGCGCGCGGTCGGGAGGCGGGGGCCACGTCTTGACGGAGGTTATGCGCATAAGTAAAGTAGCCGTCGACACTGATGCGGGTGTCCCGTTCGAGGAGGAACCATGAAACACGTCCGACTGGGAGCCGTCGCGCTCGTCGCCATCGGCGCACTCGCGCTCGCGGGCTGCGGCCGCGGAGGCGAGACCGCCAGCGCCCCCGACGCCGCCACGACGATCGGCAGCGAGCCGGCCACGGGCACGATCACGATGTGGGCGATGGGTGCGGAGGGTGAGGCGCTGCCCGATTTCGTCAAGGCGTTCGAAGACGCCAACCCCGGCGTCACCGTCGAGGTCACGGCGATTCCGTGGGATGCCGCCTACAGCAAGATCCAGACGGCCATCGCCGGTGGCACCACGCCTGACATCGCGATGATGGGCTCGACCTGGATGGCCGACTTCGCTGACGCGTTCCAGACCGTGCCGACCGACCTCGACACGTCGGGATCCTTCCCGGGCGCCGTCGCGTCGACGAAGGTGGGCGATCGGATGACCGGCGCCCCCTGGTACGTGGACACCCGCGTGCTCTACTACCGCACGGACCTCGCCGCGAAGGCCGGCTGGACGAAGGCCCCCACCACGTGGGACGAGCTCAGCCAGATGGCCGCCGACATGCAGTCCAAGGCCGGCGCCGAGTACGGCATCCGCCTGCCGGGCGGCAACGACTCGTTCCAGGGCACGCTGTGGATGCCGTGGTCCAACGGTGCTTCGCTCGTCGACGGCGACAAGTGGACCGTCGACACCCCGCAGATGGTCGAGGCCTACGAGTACTACCAGAGCTTCTTCCAGAAGGGCATCGCCAACCCGGCGGCCGACCGCTCCTCGGGTGCTCAGGAGGCTGACTTCGTCGCCGGCAAGACCCCGATGCTCATCGACGGACCGTTCATGATCGGTTCGCTCGAGAAGGTCGGCGGTGCGGACTTCGCGAGTAAGTTCACCACCGCGGTGCTGCCCACGAAGGAGTCGTCGACGTCGTTCAGCGGCGGCGCGAACCTCACGGTGTTCAAGAACTCGAAGAACGCGCACTCCGCGTGGAAGCTCGCCCAGTGGCTCACCGACCCGACCACGCAGGCGCAGTGGTACGAGAAGACCGGTGACCTGCCTGCCGTCCAGGCGGCGTGGAAGGAGCAGGCGCTCGCCTCGCAGCCGACGCTCGCCGCCTTCGGCACCCAGCTGGAGACCGCGAAGTCGGTTCCCGCCACCACCACCTGGGTTCAGGTTGCCGCCGCCGGTGATGCGGTGCTCGAGAAGGTGCGTTTGGGCACCCAGAGCCCTGCAGACGCCATGAAGGAGCTGCAGAGCAAGGCCGACGCCCTCGGAATGGGCTGATCGAGATGACGCAGGCATCACTGGCCGCGACCGGGACGGCCGTCGCCGTCACCGGTCGCGGCCGTGGTCGCCGGCCCGGGTCCGCCCGCCGCCGGCGTCAGGGGTGGATCGCGTGGGGATTCGCGCTCCCGTTCGTCATCGTGTTCGCGGTGTTCATGATCGTGCCGATCGTGGGCTCGTTCGCGATGTCCTTCACCGACTTCCGGGCGCAGGACATCCGCTCCCCGTTCTCGGTGGACGTCGTCGGCCTCGACCAGTACGTCAAGGTGCTGACCGATCCCACCTTCCTGAAGTCCATGGGCGTCACGGCGACCTTCGTCGTCGTCGGCATCCCGGTGACGATGGCGGTCGCCCTGGCGCTCGCGCTGGCGCTGAACTCCGGGGGCGGGCGCATCGTGTCGTTCCTGCGGGTCGGGTTCTACGCCCCGGTGGTGACCAGCATCGTCGCCGTCGCGGTGGTCTGGCGCTACATCCTGCAGCCCGACGGGCTGCTCAACAGCGCGCTCGCGCTCATCGGCATCCAGGGGCCCGACTGGCTCAACGACACCACCTGGGCTCTTCCGTCGCTGATCGCGATGGCCGTGTGGCGCAATGTGGGAACGCTGATGGTGATCTTCCTCGCGGGGCTTCAGGCGATTCCGACCGACGTGAAGGAGGCCGCCATGATGGACGGCGCCTCGGCCTGGCGGCGGCTGACCTCGGTCACGCTGCCCATGCTGCGCCCGACGCTCCTGCTCGGTGCTGTGCTCATCTCGGTGGGCTTCCTGCAGTTCTTCGAGGAGGCGTTCGTCATGACGCAGGGGGGACCGCTGGATTCGACCCTGTCGGTCGCCTATTACACGTTCAAGCAGTTCGGCTTCGGGCAGTACGGCGTGGCCTCGGCCGCCAGTTACATCCTGTTCCTCGCCATCGCACTGCTGAGCCTGCTGCAGTTCCGACTGCTGCGGGCGAAGGACTGAGAGGACCTCGTCATGACCGTATCCGTCACTGCGCGCCCTCGGCGCTCGGGGCGCCACCGTCGGGCCCTCACCGGACGTGCCGTCACCTACACCGTCCTGATCGTCGGGCTCGTCGTCTGGATGCTGCCGTTCGCCTGGATGCTGCTGGGATCCGTCAAGACCCAGGCCGAGATCCTGCAGCGCCCGCCGACCTGGTGGCCGCGCGAGTTCACGTGGGACAACTTCGCCCAGTGGTTCGGGCCGCTGGACATCGGCCGGTTCTTCACCAACAGCATCGTGGTGGCGCTGTTGACGGTGCTCGGCAACCTCGTCTTCTGCTCGATGGTCGGCTATGCGCTCGCGAAGATGGACTTCCCGGGTAAGAAGGCGCTGTTCGCCGTCGTGCTGGTGACCCTCATGGTGCCCGGCGTCGTCACCTTCGTGCCGCTGTTCGTCATGGTGTCTTCGCTCGGACTGACCAGCAGCTACGCGGCGCTGATCCTGCCGTTCATCACGACCCCGCTCGGGGTCTTCCTGATGCGACAGTTCATGCTCGGCATCCCCGACGAGCTCATCGAGGCCGCACGCATCGACGGGGCCGGAGAGCTGCGCATCTTCGCCCGGGTGGTCATGCCGTTGTGCGGACCGCCGCTGGCGACCCTCGGCATCCTGACGTTCCTGGCCTCGTGGAACAACTTCCTCTGGCCGCTCGTCGCCGCCCAGACCGAGAACATGTACACGCTGCCGGTGGCCTTGTCGCTGTATTCGACGGGCCAGAACGCGACCGACTACGGCCTGCTGCTGGCGGGATCGGTGCTCGTGATCGCGCCCATTCTGCTGCTGTTCGTCTTCCTGCAGCGCTACTTCATCCAGGGCGTCGCCACGACCGGGCTCAAGTGAGCCCTCGCCGACCCGCCTCGAGAAAGAGAACCATGACCCCCGACCACCTCTGCGCCCCCGACGGCACCCTCTTCCGCGACCTCAACGGCAACGGGGTGATGGATCCGTACGAGGACCCGCGCCTGAGTGCCGACGAGCGCGCCGCCGATCTCGTTGCCCGCATGAGCCTGGAGGAGAAGTGCGGCCTGATGTTCCAGACCGTCATCGAGGTGGGCGAGGACGGCGAGCTGCTGGAGGCACCGGGGCGGATCTCGAAGTCGCCCACCTCGACGGTGGTGCTCGGAAAGCACATGACGCACTTCAACGTGCACGCGATCCGCTCCGCGCGGCAGGCGGCGATGTGGAACAACAACCTCCAGCTGCTCGCGACGCAGACTCCGCATGGGGTGCCCGTGACCATCAGTACCGATCCGCGGCACGCCTTCGTCGAGAACACCGGAGTCGGATTCGCCGCCGGGCCGTTCTCGCAGTGGCCGGAGGGACTCGGTCTCGCCGCGATCGATGACGTCGAGACGGTGCGCCGTTTCGCCGACGTCGCGCGTCAGGAGTACCGCGCCGTCGGCATCCGCGCCGCCCTGCACCCGCAGATCGATCTCGCGACCGAGCCCCGGTGGGGCCGCCAGGCCCAGACGCTGGGCCAGGATGCCGCACGGGTCGCCGAGTTCACGGCCGCCTATCTTCAGGGCTTCCAGGGCGACGAGCTGGGGCCTGACAGCGTCGCCTGCACCACGAAGCACTTCCCCGGCGGCGGACCGCAGAAGGACGGTGAGGACGCGCACTTCCCGTACGGCCGCGAGCAGGTCTACCCCGGCGGCATGTTCGAGTACCACCTCGAGCCCTTCCGAGAGGCGATCCGGCGCGGGACCGCGGCGATGATGCCCTACTACGGCATGCCGATCGGGCTGGAACGCCACGGGGTTCCGATCGAGGAGGTCGGCTTCGGCTACAACCGCCAGATCGTCACCGATCTGCTGCGCGGCGAGCTCGGCTTCGACGGGGTCGTCGTCACCGATTGGGAGCTCGTCAATGACAACCACGTGGGCGATCAGGTGCTGCCGGCGCGCGCGTGGGGCGTGGAGGAGTTGTCGCCGAGCGAGCGGATGCTCAAGATCCTGGATGCCGGCGCCGACCAGTTCGGAGGCGAGGAGTGCGTCGACCTGCTGATCGACCTCGTCCGGACCGGGCGCGTCCCGGAGGAGCGCATCGATGTCTCGGCGCACCGCATCCTGCGGGTGAAGTTCCAGCTGGGCTTGTTCGACCACCCGTTCGTCGACCCCGACGAGGCCGAGCGCATCGTCGGCAACGCGGAGTTCCGCGCCGAGGGGGAGCGGGCGCAGGCGCGCTCGCTGACCGTCGTCGTCAATCGCGCCACCGCGGACGACGACCACCCCGTGCTGCCGCTGGCCGCGCGCTCGCGCCGCGTGTACGTCGAGGGCTTCCGCGCGGAGGACGTCGCCGAGCTGGGTGAGGTCGTGGCCGATCCCGCCGACGCCGACCTTGCCCTGGTGCGCCTCGGCGCCCCGTTCGAGCCGCGCGACGATCTCTTCCTCGAGGCCTGGTTCCATCAGGGCTCGCTCGAGTTCCCGCCCGGGCGCGTGTACCGCATGCGACGTATCGCGCAGCAGTGCCCGCTGGTGCTCGTCGTCAACCTCGACCGGCCCGGCATCCTCACACCGTTTGCGGAGTTCGCGTCGGCGATCGTCGTCGACTTCGGCAGCTCCGCGCGCGCCGTGCTCGACGTGCTCACCGGCCGCGTCGCTCCCGAGGGGCGCCTGCCGGTGGAACTGCCGCGGTCGATGGATGCCGTGCGCGCCTCTCGCGAAGATGTACCGTCGGATACGGGTGATCCGCTGTTCGCGGTGCACTTCGGTCTCGAACTGGCGGCACGGGTGGGAGAACGCGCCGACCGGTGAGACGCACGCCAGACGCTCCGGGCCGCCGATGACGAAGGGACAGCCGATGAGTGATGCCGCCGCGCGCCGTCCGACGGTCTACGACGTCGCACAGGAGGCCGGTGTCTCGATCGCCTCCGTGTCGTTCGCCTTCCGACGCCCCGAGCGGATCAGCGAAGCCACGCGCGAGCGGGTGCTGGCCGCCGCGCGCCGGCTGGGGTACGCCCCGAGCGCGGCGGCGCGCGGGCTCGCGAACGGACGCACCGGCACGCTCGGCCTGCACGCGTTCGACCTCATGCTCGAGCGGGCCGACCCGCGCGACGTCACGCCCCCGCGGCCCGATGTACGGGCGCCCTTGGATGCCGCGTCGATCATCCCGTGGTCGCAGACCGACGACGAGACCCTCGCCGATCCGCGGGCGTTCCCGCTCTACGTCGATGAGATCCAGCGCGGCTTTGCGCTGGAGTGCTGGATGCTGGGGCGGCCGGTCATGCTCTCCAGCGGGTCGGACAGCGACGTGTCGGTCGCCGATACGGCGGGCCGGGTCGACGGACTGGCCATCTTCCCGTCGCCGGTGCTGCCGACCGCTCTGCTGCGGATGCCCGCGACGATCCCGACGGTCCTGTTCAGCGTCGCTCCCGGCGACGATCCCCATCACCGCGTTCGCGTGGACAACGCCGGAGGGATGAGTGCGCTGATGGATCACCTCGTCGGCGACCACCAGTACGACGACGTCGCCTTCGTCGGGCGCCAGGAGGGATTCGACAACGCCGAACGCTTCCAGGAGTACCGGGCGTCGCTGATGCGGTGGGGTCTGCGTCCCCGTGACGAGCCGATCGACGGCACCGTGCGCGGTCCGCATCGGATGCTCGAGCAGCTCGGCGCGCTCCACGCCCGCGGCGCGCTGCCGCGCGTTCTCGTCTGCGCCAGCGACCAGCACGCGCTCATGGCCCTCGATGCCCTCGCCGCGCTCGGCGTGCGCGCGCCCGACGACGTGGCCGTCACCGGGTTCGACGGCATCCTGGCCGGTCGGCTCAGCACACCGACACTCACGTCCGTGCGCCAGCCGATGGAGGCCATGGGACGCGCCGCCGCCCGCATCCTCGCCGGCACCGCCGGTGCGCTCCCGGAGGGGCAGACGCGCTTCGACGCCGTGTTCGCTCCGCGCCTGCTGATCCGCCAGAGCTGCGGATGTTGAGCGCCCGTGTCGCGGGGCTGTCAGATTCCTATGGATGCCGCCTGAGCCTCTGATTCTTGGCCTTGTCTCAGAGCCGGTCGACGACGCTCGACGCATGACCACACAGGCCGCCACGCGATCCACTCCGCTCATCGCCGCGCCGCAGCTCGGCATCCGCTCGCGCCGCCCGCTCTGGCGGCTGCTCGCGATCGCCGTCATCTGGGCGACGAGCCTCTTCGTCGTCGCGCTCTGGATCGCCGGTGGCGCCGTGCAGGACCTGCGCGCGTGGGATGCCGACACCCTGAACACTCTGGGGCGGATCACCGGTCTCGTCTCGGCGAATCTGCTGCTGTACCAGGTGCTGCTGATGGCGCGCGTGCCGCTGTTCGAGCGAGCCTTCGGGCGCGATGCGATCACGCGGATGCACCGCTGGGTCGGCTTCTGGTCGTTCTGGCTGCTGCTGGCCCACATCGCCCTGCTGGTGGTCGGCTACGCCGCCCAGGCCGGTGTCAACGTGATCGCCCAGCTGTGGGACTTCGTCTGGAACTACCCCGGGATGATGCTCGCGACGGCGGGAACGGGCCTGCTGGTGCTCGTCGTGGTGACCAGCATCCGCCGAGCGCGGCGTTCCATGCGCTACGAGTCGTGGCACCTGCTGCACCTGTACGGGTACCTCGGTGTCGGGCTGGCGATTCCGCACATGCTGTGGACCGGCGCCGATTTCGCCGCCCATCCGCTCGCCGAGGTGTACTGGTGGGGACTGTGGGCGGCGACCGCCGCCGCGGTCATCGTCTTCCGCGTGGCGCTGCCGCTGTGGCGCTCCGCGCGTCACGACATCCGCGTCGTCGCCGTCGAGGCAGACGGGCCGGTGGGCGTCGTGGTCCGCATGCGCGGACGCGGCTTGGAGCGCCTCGGCGCCCGCGCCGGTCAGTTCTTCGTCTGGCGGTTTCTGGGCGCACCCGGCTGGACGCGCGGAGTCCCGCTGTCGCTGGCGGCCGACCCCCGCCGCGGCGAACTCGTCGTCGCGGCCCGCATGGTCGGCGACGGGACGCGCCGGTTGGCGACTCTCCGCCGGGGCACGCGCGTGTTGATCGAAGGGCCCTACGGCGAGTTCACGGGCGAGGCACGGACGCGGCGGGGGATCGTCATGATGGGTGCCGGCGCCGGCGTCGCACCCCTCGTCTCGCTTCTCGAGGCCGAGCCGTATGCGCCCGGCGAGGCGATCCTGATCACTCGCGACCATGCGGCGGCCGAGTCGATGCGCGTGCGCGAGATCGAGCGCCTGGTCGCGCGCCGGGGCCTGCACCACGTGGCTCTGCACGGTCCGCGCCGTCGCGCCGGATCGACGTGGCTGCCGGTGACGTTCGCCGATGGGCGCGGTGCGGAGATGCTGCGGCGGATGGTGCCCGGCATCCACGATCACGACGTCTACCTCTGCGGCCCCGAGCCCTGGATGGCCTCGGTGCGTCGCGACCTGCGGGCTGCCGGGGTGCCGGCCGCTCAGATCCACAGCGAAGCCTTCGGCGTCTGAGTTCAGAG
Source organism: Microbacterium sp. PM5 (assembly GCF_003293595.1). Lineage (NCBI taxonomy): Bacteria > Bacillati > Actinomycetota > Actinomycetes > Micrococcales > Microbacteriaceae > Microbacterium > Microbacterium sp. PM5. Next base: position 47,127 of record NZ_CP022162.1, read on the forward strand.
AGGACACCACCATGAAGAGAATCGTCTACGCCCTGCTCGCGACCGTCAGCGGCCTCGTGCTGCTGTTCAGCTATCGCACCTCCCTTCCCGAGGACGCGGCCGTCGCCGCACCGCTGAACGCGAATCGCACGGACGCCACCCGCGTCACCCCGGCTCCGGCGTCGCCGTCGGCCGGGACCTCGTCGACCACGACGACCGCCGGCGGGTCGAGTTCGAGCTCGTCGTCGGGGGCGACCTCTTCGACGACGACCACGTCGAAGAGCGGGCTCACCGACGGCACGTTCACCGGCTCGGCGGTCAACACGCGCTACGGGGCGGTGCAGGTGCAGATCACCGTCTCAGGCGGCGTGATCACCGACGTGCAGACGCCGGCCTACCCCGATCACAGCAGCCGCGACCGTCAGATCAACCAGGACGCCCTGCCGCAGCTGATCTCCGAGACGCTCTCGGCCCAGAGCGCGCAGATCGACATGGTGTCGGGGGCGACGTACACGAGCACCGGGTACCTCGACTCGCTCCAGTCGGCGATCGACCAGGCCTCGGCATGAGCGAACCGAGCCGCCGGGCCTGGACGGCGGAGCTCATGGGCACGACCGCCAGCATCCACGTCATCGGCAGTCCCGACGCGTGCGCGGCGGCGACGGATGCCGCGGCATCCACCGTCGCGATGCTCCGCGAGCTGGAGGCGATCTTCTCGACGTACCGTGCGGACTCGGAGATCTCGCGGCTGCGCCGCGGCGAGCTGAGCTTCGCCGACGCCGATCCGCGGCTGACGGATGTCGCCGATGCCTGCCGACGACTCGAGGAGGCGACCGGCGGGCGGTTCAGCGCCTTCTGGCGGGAAGGCTTCGATCCCACCGGCTACGTGAAGGGCTGGGCGACGGATGTCGCCGCGACGGCGCACCTCGAGCCGCTGCTCGCGATGCCCGGGGTGAGCGCCGTCGGCATCAACGTCGGCGGCGACCTGAGGGTGTGGACCGCGCCCGGCGCGCCCTGGTCGTGGACCGTCGGCATCGCCGACCCGGTGCGGCCGGGGGCGGCTCTGGCGACGCTGCGGGTGCGCAACGGCGCCGTCGCCACCTCCGGCACCGCCGAGCGGGGAGCGCACCTCGTCGACCCTCGATCCGGCATCGCGGTGTCTGCTGCGGTGAGCGCGACGGTCGTCGCGGACGACCTCACCACCGCCGACGTGTGGGCGACCGCCCTCGCCGTCGCGGCCGGCGAGGACACCCGGTGGCTGTGGGACGCGCCGCTGCGCTCGGCGATGACGGTCACCGACGCCGGTGTCCGTCGATGGGTCGCGGGCGTCGGCGTCGAGACCGTCGCGGCGACCGCGGCCTGAACCCGCGACGGCGACCTCGGCCTGAGGCCGCTACGCAGCCTGCGGCAGCCAGAGCAGCATGGTGGTACCCGCTGCCGACGTTCGCTCGATCTCGATCCGGCCCCCGGCCGCCGCGGCCGCCTCGCGCACGAGCGCGAGACCCAGGCCGAAACCGCGCCGCCGACCCGACTCCGGGCCGCGGGCGAAGCGCTCGAAGATGCGCTCGCGATCGGCATCGGCGATGCCGGTGCCGCCGTCGCGCACCCGGATCGCGACCCCCCGTCCGTCGGATCGCGCCGACAGTGCGACCTCGCCGCCGGCGGGAGTGTGCTGCACCGCGTTGTCCAGGAGCGCGACGCAGAGCCGGTCGAGGGTGACGCGGGGAAGGCGCACCCGCAGGCCCGCGCCGTCGCCCTGACCGACGCGGACGCGCACGCCCGCCTCCTCGGCCAGCGGCGCCACCGTGGCCGCCGCGGCCGTCAGCGCCGCATCGACGACGGCGGGCTCGGCATCCGTCGCCGTTCCCTCCGCCGTCAGCAGCATGTCGGTGAGCACGGCGTCCATGACCGACGCGTCGGCGCGCAACGCCGCGAGCGTGTCGGTGAGGTCTTCGCCGCGTCGGTAGCGGCGCTCCAGGATCTGCGTCCGGCTCGTGAGAGCCGTCAGCGGCGTGCGGATCTCGTGGCTCGCATCGGCGACGAAGCGGCGCTGCAGCCGCAGGGCACCGGCCAACGGGGCCACCGCGCGGCGGGCGGCGAACCAGGCGACGAGGGCGAGCAGCGCCACCCCGGCGAGACCGAGCGCAACGACCCAGGGGAGGATGCGGTCGACGTCGACGACGATGCGGTCGCCGTCCGGCGGACCGCTGCGGCCGCCACCCTCGCCGTTGTGGTGCAGTTCGGGTCGGGCCGACAGCAGCAGAACGGCCACGAGAAGCGCGACTCCCGCCGTCACCACGACGGCCGATGCGGCACCGACGAGCAGACCGACGTGGACCGCGGCGCGACGAACGCGCCGGCGGTCGGCCTCGTCGCTCACGACGGGCTCCCCGCACGGTAGCCGCGACCGCGAACGGTCTCGATGATCTCGGGCGACGCCTTGCGGCGGATGTAGTGCACGTAGGTGTCGACGGAGCTCAGTGCGTCGTCGGAGGAGAAGACGGCGTGAAGGATTTCGTCGCGGGAGAAGACGTGCTCGGGGCTCTCGCTCAGCAGCGCCAGCAGGCGCGCCTCGGTCGCCGTCAGCGTGACGCGCTCGCCGCCGCCGCCGTACAGTGCGCGCGACTCGGCGACGAAGGTCCAGTCCCCGAGGTGACGCCGGCGTCCCTCGGCATGGTGCCCGCGGACGAGCGCGCGCAGGCGTGCGAGCAGCTCGTCGAAGTCGAACGGCTTGACCAGGTAGTCGTTGGCGCCGCTGTCGAGGCCGTCGACCCGGTCCGCGACGGCGCCGAGAGCCGTCAGCAGCAGCACCGGCGTGGTGAGGCGGGCGGTACGCATCGCCTGCACGATCTCCACCCCGTCGAGCCCCGGCAGACGCCGGTCGACGACCAGGACATCGAAGCGCTCCGCCAGCACGCGCTCCCGTGCGGCGAGACCGTCGCTGAGGTGCGTGACGTCGTAGACCTCGGAGAGCACCTCGACGGTCATGCCCGCGATCGTCGGGTCGTCTTCCACGTAGAGCAGTCGCGGCCGTGCGCCGTCGCGGGTCATCGCGTCTCCGATCTTCACCGCCATCATTCACCCATATCGGCGCCAAGAATCCGCCAAGAGCGCATCACCCCGCGGCGACGAGGGCGGCCCACAGCTCGGCACGCGCCGGAAAGCTCGACAGGTCCACCCCCAGCAGTTGCTGCGCCTGCGCGACCCGGGCGCGCACCGTGTGCCGATGGATGCCGAGCGCTCGCGCGGCCTCATCGATGCGCGCGTCGTGGGTGAGCCAGGTGCGCACGGTCTCCACGAGCGCCGTGCCCTGGGCGTCGTCGTGCGCGCGCAGCGGGCGCAGCCGCGCGTCGGCGAGAGCGCGGGCGGCCGGGGAATCGAGACTCGACAGCACCCCCGCGGCATCCGCGAAGCGCGTGACGGTCCCGCTCACGGCGGTGCGCAGCGCGGTGAGGGCCTGCGCGTGGGCGCGAGAGAATCCGCTGTAGTCGGTGGGCTCCGACAGCCCCACCGCGGCGTCCAGCAGACGCGCGAGTGCGGTGGGCGCGCCCTCGTCGTCGGCGGCGACCACGAGGACGATGCCGTCGCCGCTGCGCGCGTAGAACAGGCCGCCGCGCTCGGCGGCCTGCAGCTCGAGCCAGTCGACCGCCGCGTCGGTGCGGTTGGCGGCGACGGCGGCGACCCCGATGACGACCGGGCTCGTCGGCAGCGGGCCCCACAGCTCGCGCGACACACGACGCGCCAGTTGCGGGTCGTCCTCGAGGAGCGTGTGCAGCAGTCCTGCCCGCAGTGCCGCACGGGCGCGGCCGAGTCCCACGTTCTGTTCGAGGGCGAGGCCGGCCATCGCGATGACCGAGGTCACCACGCTGCGTCCCTCCAGGTCGAGGTCGGCGCCCACGATCGCGATGAGCCCGCGGAGGTGTCCGCCGCGGCCGAGCGTCTGCATCGTGACGCGTCGATCACCGATCTCGAGCGTCGATGCCGCGCGGGCTCCGCGGCGCAGCACGGCGCCGGCCTCCGTCGCGAGGGCGGCGCGCGCATCGTCGTCGAGCGCGTCGGCGGGGGCGCTCTGGGTCAGCGTGCCGGCGGCGTCGAACAGTCCGACCCACGCGCCGAGTTGAGACGCGAGCTCGGCGACGGTCGCCGCCAGCCCGTCCGGACGCAGTGCGGCGAGCGAGATCGCCCGCTGCGCCGACAGTGCCCAGGTGCGACGGGCATACGCCTGCGCGGCGATGGCTTCGGCGTTGGCCCGCGCCAGCGCGATGAACGGTGTGCGGTAGGGCACCTCGAACAGCGGCATCCGCTGCGCGGCGCAGGCGAGAACGAGCGCGGGCGGGATGCCGTCGCGCACCACCTCGGTGCCGAACCCCAACCCGCGCACACCGCGGGCGCGCAGGCGCGCCACGTAGGCGGCGGCGTCATCGCCCGATTCGCCGTCGCCGCCGGCTCCGACGAACTGCGTGCCCGTCGTCAGCAGCAGCAGGTCATCGGCGAGGAAGGGAGTGGGGTCGATGAGGTCGGAGCTGTGCACCCAGCGCAGCGGGGCGTCCAGCGCTCCCTCGTCGAGATCGTCGGGGCGGGAGGCGAGCCGCAGGTCGAGGTCGCGGCGCGCGAGGAGGGCGCGCAGGGTCGGCTGCGTCTCGGTCATGGGCGGCGGCCTCCTCGGCGCGGTCCGGGGTCGATCCGGGGCGGGCTCCCGGCGATGGGTGCGCGGCGGCTGTACGCCACGTACGCATCTGATCACAGAATGTACACGGCGGAGGGTGTGGCTCGGCATCCGAGGCTCATACGCTCCCGGCATGAGCATCATCGACAGCGCCGCCGTCGGCGGTCCGTCCCTGGCGCAGGAGCGCCGTCTCGTCACCGCGATCCCCGGCCCCCGCTCGCAGGAGCTGCTGGCGCGCAAGAGCGCCGCCGTCGCGTCGGGAGTCGCGCACACGGTGCCCATCGAAGCCGTCGCCGCCGGCGGAGGCGTCGTGGTCGACGCCGACGGCAACTCGCTCATCGACCTCGGCAGTGGCATCGCCGTCACGAGCGTGGGCAACGCCCACCCGGGCGTCGTGGCGGCCGTCCAGGCCGCCGTCGCGCAGATGACGCACACCTGCTTCATGATCTCGCCGTACGAGTCGTACGTGGCCGTCGCCGAGAAGCTCAACCGTCTCACGCCTGGCGACCACGCGAAGAAGTCGGCGCTGTTCAATTCCGGCGCGGAAGCCGTCGAGAACGCGATCAAGATCGCCCGCAAGGCCACCGGCCGCTCGGCCGTCGTCGCGTTCGACCACGCGTACCACGGCCGCACCAACCTCACGATGGCCCTCACGGCGAAGTCGATGCCGTACAAGAGCGGATTCGGTCCGTTCGCCTCCGAGGTCTACCGCGTTCCGGCCTCGTACCCGCTGCGCGACGGACTGAGCGGTGCGGATGCCGCTGCCAAGGCCATCTCGTTGATCGAGAAGCAGATCGGCGCCGACAACCTTGCGGCCGTCATCATCGAACCGATCCAGGGCGAGGGCGGTTTCATCGTGCCCGCCGAGGGATTCCTTCCCGCGGTCGTCGACTGGTGCCGCGCCCACGGCGTCGTCTTCATCGCCGACGAGGTGCAGACGGGCTTCGCCCGCACCGGAGCGATGTTCGCGAGCGAACTGTTCGGCATCGTGCCGGACCTCATCACGACGGCCAAGGGCATCGCGGGCGGCATGCCGCTGGCGGCGGTCACCGGTCGCGCCGAGATCATGGATGCCACCCACGGCGGGGGCCTCGGCGGCACCTACGGCGGCAACCCGGTGGCGTGCGCCGCCGCCCTCGCGGCGATCGATGCGTTCGAGAACGACGGGATGCTCGAGCGGGCGCGCGAGATCGGGGGGATCCTCCGCGCCCGCTTCGAGTCCGTGCAGCAGTCCGACCCGCGCATCGCCGAGGTGCGCGGCGCCGGCGCGATGATCGCGGTCGAGTTCGTCGACCCCGAGACGAAGGCTCCCGACGCCGCGCTGACCTCGGCGGTCGCGAAGGCGGCGATCGCCGAGGGCGTCATCGTGCTCACCTGCGGCACGTACGGCAACGTCATCCGCTTCCTGCCGCCCCTGTCGATCTCCGACGAGCTGCTCTCCGAGGGAATCGACGTCGTCGTCGCCGCCCTCGCCGCCAACTGACCCCGCCCCGGCATCCCACCCACACCCCGCCCCATGTCCCACTTGCGCCCGGCGATGTCCCACTTTCGGTCTCCTCGAGGCCGCTCTGACAGCGCTTATCGGGACATGCTGCGGGAGCACCACGCATCCGGATCCACGACAGAGGAGACACCATGACCGAGATCACGCGCGACGTCGTCGTCATCGGCGCCGGTGCGGCGGGATTGACCGCCGCCAACCAGCTCAAGAAGGCGGGCCTGTCGGTCGCCGTGCTCGAAGCCCGCGACCGCGTGGGCGGGCGGCTGTGGACCGACACGATCGAGGGAGCGATGCTCGAGATCGGCGGCCAGTGGGTCTCGCCCGATCAGGACGCGCTCAAGGAGACCATCGTCGAGCTGGGCCTGGAGACCTTCGACCGCTACCGCGACGGCGACAGCGTCTACATCGGCCCCGATGGGGTCGCCCACCGCTACACGGGTGAGATGTTCCCCGTCAGCGCCGAGACCGAGAAGGTCATCGCGGATGTCACCGCCCGCCTCGACGCCATGGTCGCCGAGATCGACCCCGACCGTCCGTGGGCCCATCCGCAGGCGGCGGAGTGGGACACCGTCTCGTGGGACGCCTGGCTGCGCGAGCAGACCGACGACGACGAGGCCATCCGCAACCTCGCCTTCCCCACCGGATCGGCCATGCTCACGAAGCCGACCCATTCGTTCTCGCTGCTGCAGTCGCTGCTGATGGCGGCATCCGCCGGTAGCTACACCAACCTGGTCGACGCCGACTTCATCCTGGACAAGCGCGTCGTCGGCGGCCTGCAGCAGGTGCCGCTGCTGCTGGCCGAGCGCCTGGGCGACGACGTCTTCCTCGGCCAGCCGGTGCGCACCCTCGAATACACCGAGGGGGAGGGTGTCGTGGCCATCGCCGACGGCGTCACCGTCCGCGCCCGCCACGCGATCCTCGCGCTCGCGCCGGTGCTGTACAACCGCATCTCGTTCGTGCCGCCGCTGCCGCGCCTTCAGCACCAGATGCACCAGCACATCTCGATGGGCTTCGTCATCAAGGTGCACGCCGTCTACGAGACGCCCTTCTGGCGCGAGAAGGGCCTGTCGGGCACGGCCTTCAGCCCGTACGAGCTCTCGCACGAGGCGTACGACAACACGAACCACGGCGACGAGCGCGGAACGCTCGTGGGCTTCGTCTCCGACCGCACCGCCGATGACCTGTTCCGTCTGAGCGCCGAGGAGCGCAAGGAGCGCATCCTCGAATCGCTCAGTCACTACTACGGACCCGAGGCGAAGGATCCGGTCGTCTACTACGAGAGCGACTGGGGCAGCGAGGAGTGGACCCGCGGTGCGTACGCGGCATCCTTCGACCTCGGCGGCCTGCACCGGTACGGGGCCGATCTGCGGACGCCCATCGGTCCGATCCACTTCGCCTGCAGCGACATGGCCGGCGCCGGCTACCAGCACGTCGACGGCGCCATCCGCATGGGGCGCCTGGCCGCGCAGCAGATCCTGGACGAGATCCACACATGAGCGGGCACGTCGTCGTCGGGTACACCGCGACCAAGCCCGGACGCGACGCCGTCGCGTTCGCCGCGCGGCTGGCGGCGGCCCTCGACGCCGTGCTCGACGTGGCGATCATCCTGCCCCGGTCGGACCGCAGCGTGATCACGCCCCCGGATGCCGGGTACGAGCGGCATCTGCACGCGCAGGCGCAGACATGGATCGCCCAGGCGATCGACCGGATTCCCGCCGACGTCGTCGCCCACGCGCACGTGCGCCCGGCGGAATCGTTCGCCGAGGGACTCATCGAGATCGCCGACGAGCTGCGTGCTTCGTACGTCGTGGTGGGCGCCGCCGATGGGGCCTCGCGCGGTCGTCACCGGCTCGGATCGACGACGACCGAGCTGCTGCACTCGTCGGACGTTCCCGTCGTGCTGGTCCCGCGGGGAGCGCGCAAGATCGCCCCCGAGACCGGCATCACGCGGCTGACGGTCGCGGTCGGCACGCGGCCCGGGGCCGATGCCCTCATCGCCGAGACCGCGGCGCTCGCGCAGGGACTCGGCGCGCCCGTCCGACTGCTGTCGCTGCTGCCGGTCGATCTGCCGCCGTCCGCAGATACGGGAGCGATCCGCCTTGCCAGCAGCACGAAAGCCGACGAGGTGCTGGCGGCAGCCCGGGCGGAGCTGCCCGCCGGCTTGCACACCGACGTCGCGGTGGCCGCCGGCGAGAGCATCGAGGAGGCGGTGTCCTACCTCGACTGGCAGCCGGGTGAGGTCGTGCTGGTCGGATCGAGCCGCCTCGCCCAGCCGCGCCGCCTGTTCCTCGGCTCGACCGCGGCGAAGATGCTGCACGAGATCACCGTGCCGGTGATCGTCGTGCCCCGAACCCACTCCGAGGAGTCTCGACGATGAGCGCACCCTCCACGACCGACGCCGACGCCACGACCGGCGCGCTCTCCCGCAAGGGACTCAGCGCCGGAACGATCGGTCTGATCGGTGCGGTCGTCATCGGCATCTCCTGCATCGCCCCGGCGTACACGTTCACGGCCGCCGTCGGCCCCACGGCATCCGCGGTGGGCGCGCAGATCCCCGCGATCATCCTCGTGGGATTCATCCCGATGCTCCTGGTCGCCTTCGGCTACCGCGAGCTGAACAACCGCATGCCGGATGCCGGCACCAGCTTCACCTGGGCGGCGCGCGCCTTCGGGCCGTGGGTCGGCTGGATGGCCGGGTGGGGACTCGTCGTCGCCACGATCCTCGTGCTGTCGAATCTGGCCGGCGTCGCGGTCGACTTCCTCTTCCTGCTGCTGTCGCAGGTGACCGGCAACGCCGAGATCGCCGACCTCGCCTCGAACACCTGGATCAACGTGGGCGTCTGCCTGCTGTTCATGCTCGCGGCCACCTTCATCTCCTACCGCGACATGCAGACGACCCAGAAGCTGCAGTACGTGCTCGTGACCTTCCAGGTCGCCGTGCTGCTGTTCTTCGCGATCGCCGCCATCGTGGAGGCCGTCAGCGGCAAGGGCTTCGACTTCCAGCCGTTCGACATCGGCTGGTTCAACCCGTTCGCCGTCAGCTCGTTCAGTGCGTTCGCCGCGGGCCTGTCGCTGTCGATCTTCATCTTCTGGGGGTGGGATGTCACCCTCACGATGAACGAGGAGACGAAGGACCCCGAGAAGACGCCGGGTCGTGCGGCGACCATCACGGTGCTGACGATCGTCTCGATCTACCTTCTGCTCGCGGTCGCGATGATCATGTACGCCGGTGTCGGCACGGGGGAGCTGGGTCTCGGCAACGAAGACATCCAGGGCAACGTGTTCTTCCACCTGTCGGGGCCGATCCTGGGGCCCCTCGCGTTCCTCGTGTCGCTGGCGGTACTCACCTCGTCGGCGTCGTCGCTGCAGTCGACGTTCGTGGGCCCCGCGCGCACGCTCCTGTCGATGGGGCACTATGGCGCGCTGCCGCCCGCCTTCGCCCGGGTCAGTCCGCGCTTCTTCACGCCCGGCTTCGCCACGATCGTCTCGGCGGTGGTCGCCTCCGCGTTCTACGCGGTGATGCGCGTGGTGAGCGAGAACACCCTCTGGGACACCATCCTCACCCTCGGCATGATGATCTGCTTCTACTACGGCGTCACGGCCTTCGCGTGCGTCTGGTATTTCCGCAAGCAGTGGTTCGACTCCGTGCGCAACGTGTTCTTCACGTTCCTGTTCCCGCTCGTGGGCGGCGTGATCCTCGGCATCCTGTTCTTCACCACGCTCATCGACTCCATGGATCCCGGCTACGGCTCGGGCGCCAACGTCGGCGGCGTCGGGATCGTCTTCATCCTCGGCATGCTCATCATCGTGGTGGGTATCGTCCTCATGATCTGGCAGTCGGTGACACGTCCCGCGTTCTTCCGCGGCGAGACCCTCGCCACGGACGCCCCTGCCAGCACCCGTCGCCTGAAGGAGGCCGCACGTTGATCACCGAAAGCGCACTGCTCGAGAAGGTTCCCCGCGGGCTGTTCATCGGCGGCGAGTGGGTCGACGGCTCGGCCGGCACCTTCCCCGTCGTCGACCCCGCGACCGGTGACACCCTCGTCGAGATCGCGGACGCGTCGCCCGAGGACGGCATCCGCGCCCTGGACGCGGCGGTCGCGGCGCAGGAGGAATGGGCGGCGACGGCGCCGCGGCGCCGCAGCGACATCCTCCGCCGGGCCTTCGACCTGCTGATGGAGCGCGCCGACGAGATCGCGCTGCTGATGACGCTGGAGATGGGAAAGCCGCTCGCGGAGGCGCGTGGCGAGATCACCTACGGCGGCGAGTTCCTGCGCTGGTTCAGCGAAGAGGCGGTGCGCATCTCGGGCCGGTTCGGCTCGAATCCCGAGGGCACGGGACGCATGATCGTCAGCCAGCGCCCCGTCGGCCCCTGCTTCTTCATCACCCCGTGGAACTTCCCGCTCGCGATGGCCACCCGCAAGATCGCCCCGGCGCTCGCCGCCGGGTGCACCGTGGTCATCAAGCCGGCCGAGCTCACCCCCCTGACGACGCTCGCCTTCGTCGACATCCTGGTCGAGGCGGGGCTTCCCACCGGCGTGGTCAACGTCGTCACCACGACCCGCTCGGCGGCGCTGTCGGCACCCATCATCGCCGACCCGCGCCTGCGCAAGCTCTCGTTCACCGGCTCGACGCCGGTCGGCAAGAAGCTCATCGCCCAGGCGGCCGAAGGCGTGCTGCGCGTGTCGATGGAACTGGGCGGCAACGCCCCGTTCGTCGTGTTCGACGATGCCGACCTCGACAAGGCCGTCGACGGCGCGATGCTCGCCAAGTTCCGCAACATCGGGCAGGCCTGCACCGCCGCCAACCGCTTCATCGTGCACACCTCCGTCGCCGACGAGTTCGCGCGCCGTGTCACCGAACGCGTGAACGCGATGCGCGTGGGACGGGGAACCGAGGAGGGCGTGCAGATCGGTCCGCTGATCGACGCGAAGGCCGTGGAAGGTGCCGAAGCGCTCGTCTCGGATGCCGTCGCGCGCGGCGCGCGCCTGCTCACGGGCGGATCTGCCGTCGACGGGCCGGGAACGTTCTTCGAGCCCACGGTGATCACCGACGTGGTCGGCGGCAGCGACATCCTCCGCGAGGAGATATTCGGCCCCGTGCTCGCGATCGCGACGTTCACCGACGAGGACGAGGCGGTGCGCCTCGCCAACGACACGGAGTACGGGCTGGTGTCCTACGTCTTCACCGAGGATCTCGCGCGCGGCATGCGGATGATCGATCGCCTGGAAACCGGCATGATGGGCCTGAATGCAGGGGTCGTCTCGAACGCGGCCGCGCCGTTCGGCGGCGTGAAGCAGTCGGGCGTGGGCCGTGAGGGAGGCCTCGAAGGCATCCACGAGTTCCTCTCGACCAAGTACACGCTGATCCCCGCCTGATCCCTGCCCGATCCCCACTGACGCGAACCGACCCTCAGTCGACACGAAACGGAGAACGACGATGACGTATGCGGTTGTGAATCCCGCCACCGGCCAGACCCTCGCCACCTATCCCGACTTCACGGCCGACGAGGTCGAGGCCGCCGTCGCCGCCGCGCACGAGGCGGCACAGACATGGGGACGCACGTCCACGCCGGCGGAGCGTGCGGTCCTGCTGCGTCGGGTCGCCGAACTGCATCGCGAGCGCCGCGACGAGATGGCCGCGATCATCGTGCGGGAGATGGGCAAACCGCTCGCTGCGGCCGAGGGCGAGGTCGACTTCGCGGCCGACATCACGGAGTTCTACGCCGATCACATCGACGAGATCACCGGCGACCGGCCCATCGACATCCTCGGGGAGGGCACCGCGGTGATCCGCCGCTCGCCTCTGGGCGTGCTTCTGGGCATCATGCCGTGGAACTTCCCGTACTACCAAGTCGCCCGCTTCGCGGCGCCGAACCTGGCGATCGGCAACACCATCCTGCTCAAGCACGCACCGCAGTGTCCGCAGTCCGCGGCTGCGATCGCCCAGATCTATGCCGACGCGGGCTTCCCCGTCGGCGCGTACGTGGACGTTCGTCTCACCAACGACCAGGCCGCGGAGGTCATCGCCGATCGTCGTGTGCACGGCGTCTCGGTGACCGGCAGCGAGCGCGCCGGTGCCGCCGTCGCCGAGATCGCCGGGCGCAACCTCAAGAAGGTCGTTCTCGAGCTGGGCGGATCCGACCCGTTCATCCTGCTGTCGACCGACGACCTCGACGCGGCGGTGCAGGCCGCCGTCGATGCGCGCCTGGACAACAACGGACAGTCCTGCAACGGCGCCAAGCGCTTCCTCGTCGCCGACGAGCTCCACGACGCTTTCGTCGAGAAGTTCGCGGCCGCGCTGGAGGGGGCCAAGGTCGGCGATCCCTTCGCCGAGGACACGGTCCTGGGGCCGCTCTCCTCGCTCGCCGCCGCCGAGCGGCTTCAGGACCAGGTCGACCGCGCCGTCGCGCAGGGCGCGACCGTCGTCACGGGGGGCTCGCGCGACGGGGCGTTCTTCCCCGGCACGGTGATCACAGGTGTGACGGCCGACATGGACGCGTATCGCGAGGAGTTCTTCGGACCCGTCGGCGTCGTCTATCGGGTCAGCGGCGAGGACGAGGCGATCGAGATCGCCAACGGCACCGAGTTCGGTCTGGGCTCCTACGTCTTCACCACCGACGAGGAGCAGGCGGAACGCATCGCCGATCGCATCGACGCCGGCATGGTCTACGTCAACATCGTCCTCGCCGACTCGCCCGAGCTTCCCTTCGGCGGCATCAAGCGCAGCGGCACCGGACGCGAGATGGGGCTGCTGGCCGCCGAGGAATTCGTCAACAAGAAGCTCATCCGTATCGCCGGCTGACGCGCCGGTGCTGCCGGTCGGCTCAGGCCGGCAGCACCGCGCGGACGTCCGCGGCCTCGCCGTGGCGCCCGAGCGCCTCGAGCAGGTCGCCGAGCTCGAGCGCGACGGCCTGCCGCAGCGGCTCCGCGTCGCTCGCGTGCTCGAACGCCGCGCGGTAGAGCGCGACGGCGTCGTCGGCGCGCTCGGCTTCGCGCAGCACCCGCGCCGCCAACAGCTCGGACCCTCCGGCGGATGCCGGGTCGCCGGCATCCGCGAACGTGTCCGCGGCCTGCAGCGCAGTCGCCACGGCGGCATCGGTCTGTCCCTGACCGGCGAGTAGCCGGGCGCGCGTGTCCAGGACGTCGGCCACGAACCACGTCGCCTCGTGCCGGCGGCCGAGCTCCAGCGCTTCGTCGATGAGCGTCACCGCCTCGTCGTCGCCGCGCTGCTGGTGCGCCTGCGCGAGCACGTGCAGGCCGTCGGCGAGCAGTCCCACTTCGTCCTCGTTGCCGCGGACGAGATCGACGGCCTCGGTGAGAACCTCGATGGCGTCGTCCGTGGCCCCGAAGCGACCGAGCAGGCGTCCCTGCTGCACGAGCGCGTACGCGCGTCCGACGGCGTCCTCGGCCTCTTCTCGGAGGTCGGCCGCGTAGGCCCAGGCGCCGACCGCGTTGCCGTACTCCTCGGCGGCATGCAGCGCCTGAGCGAGCAGCACCGCGGTCAGAGCCCGCGATCCCGGCTCCACGCCGTTCTCGCTCTCTTCGCGCAGCACGTCGTTGAGCGTGTCCACCGCTTCCGCAGCGTAACCGGCCGCCAGCATCGCGCGGCCCTGGCGGAAGCGCACGTCGACGCTGGGCAGACCCACCGCGTCGCGCCGCTCCGCCGCGACCCGGTAGCGGCTCACGGCGGCCGAGGGCTCGCCGTCGTCCTCGTGCAGCATGGCCGCCAGCAGGAACATCTCCGAGACCATCGCGTCGTCCACACCGATCGATACCGCGACCCGCGCCGCCTCGTCGGCGGCCGCGGCACCCTCCGTGAACTCCTCGGCGACCCCGTGCAGACGGGCACGGGTCGCGAGCACCCGCACCCGGCGCCCGTCCTCGAGCGCAGGGTCGCCGAGCAGCGCGTCGAGCAGGCCGGCGCCGCCGGCCGTGTCGCCGTCGGCGGAGACGGCGTCGGCCTCCAACAGGCGCATGCCGTGAGCGCGGCGGGTGTCGCCGGCCTGAGCGAACAGTGCGGCGGCGGCGCGGGCGGGCTCGGCGGCGTCGGCGTGTGCGCCCGCCCACATCCGGCCGATCGCGAGCGTCGACAGCAGGTCGGCGCGCTCGAGGAGGTGCTCGTCGCCGAGCGCGTCGAGCTCCTCCTGCACCCGCGGCAGCGATTCGACGAGGTCGACGCCGAAGAGCACGAGTCCGAGACGCTCCTCGAGGCCCGCCTGCACGTCGCGGCCCGCCTCTCGGAGCACCGCGAGACGGGCCGGCAGTTCTGCCGCGGCCTCCTCGGTGCGTCCGTATGAGCACAGGGCCGACAGCAGGTGCGAACTCAGTGCGACGCGGTCCTCGCCGACGGCGTCCGGAAGCGCTGCGCGGATCGCGTCGATCGCGGCGCTCGAGCCGGCGCCGGTCAGCACCAGCGCGTGCTGCACGCGCTCCTCGGGCGTCCGTGCAGACGGAGCCGGGGAGGTGGCGCGCGCGGAGAACTCGTGCGAGTGGATCGGCACGTCGTAGCGTTCGCGCGCGGCGGCGCGCAGGCGGGCGAGGGCGCGTCGATGCGCGTCGGTGCCGTTGCGCGCGTCGAACGCGGCGGCGATCGTGTCGGCGAGCTCCCACGCGCGGCTCGCCAGGGCAGACGCGGTCCACGCTCCATCGTGCGGGCCCCACAATGCGACGAGGTCTTCCGCGTCGGAACCGCGCACCGGGGTGTCGGGGTGGCCCGCGGCGGCGACCGCGTCCAGGCCGACGGCGAAGGACGCGAGAGCGGTCTCGTGCGCGGCGGCATCCAGCCCGTCGTGGACGAGCCAGGGCAGGTGCTTCTCCACCAGCGCCAGAGCGCGGGCCTCGTTGCCGGTCACCGCGCAGAAGACGACGTTGTCGGCGATGATGGCGAGGTTGGCGGGGTTGTCCTTCGCGAGCCGGTAGCTGCGCAGGTGGGCCGCCCGCGCCTGGTCGAGCATGCCGGCGCGAAGGTAGGGCAGCAGGATGCGGGCGAGGGCGTGCTCGGGCTCCTCGCCGCACGAGAACCCGCCGTCGATCATCTCCTGCACCAGACGGATGGCGTCCTCTTCCCGCCCCGTCTCGGCGAAGAAGCCGGCGAACTGGCTGCGCACGCAGGCATCGCAGTGGCTGTAGTTGTCGCGCGGCGTCGCCTCCAGAGCGCGCTGCAGTGCGGTCGCCTCCTCGACGCGTCCGGCCGACCAGGCATCTTCGAAGCGCGCCATCAGCACGCCCGACTCGCCGACACCCGCGCGGCGGTAGTGCTCGTGCATGTCATCGAGCACAGCGGCGATCTGGGCGGGAGCGAACTCGGGGGAGTTGGACAGCGCGCCGGCCATCCACTTGTACTGCCAGAGCAGATCGCCCGCGGGCTCGAGCACGGCGGGAAAGCGCTCGGGGTCGGCGTCGTGGTGGGCCAGGCACCACGCGAACGAGGTCAGCATGAGGTCGGTGTCGCCCGACATGTTCGCGCTCGACGTCTGTCGCAGTCGCGCCTCGTACTCGAGGCGCTCGTCGCCGCTCTCCTGCGCCAGCGCGACGGCCTCGGCGACGAGAGCCCGCTCCTCGGGGCCCCAGGGCGTGCGGTCGATCTCGTCGAAGAGGGCGCGGATGCGGGTGCCGTAGCTCGTCATGATTCTCCTTGTTCTTCGTCGGTCTGGGCGCGCAGGGCGTGCTCGAGCAGCTCTGACAGCGAGGTGGTCATGAGCGCGCGGTCCGCCGCGCCGAGGGGGTGGTGTCCGGCCAGCAGCGACTGCACGTACAGCAGCCGCACGCTCAGCGCGAAGACCCGCTCGCCGGTGTCGCGGGGTGTCGTCGCGAGCCGGCGTACGAGATCGTTGTTCCAGTTCAGGCACAGCCGCGACGCCGAGGCCGCCGACCGCTCCCCGTCCCGGGCGACCGCGGCGGCGCGGTCGAGCACGCCTCCCCAGAGGGTCCCACCCGCGCTGCGCGCCCGTCCCCGGTCGAGGGCGCGCAGCACGGCCGGGTCCGAGACGAACAGCCCCGGCAGCTCGGTGCGCTCGAACACGCGCACGATGACCTCGACGTCGGCCAGCGTCGCCGCCGCGCGCCGTTCGAGGGCGACCGCCGCGTCGCGATCGTCGAGCGGGGGAAGATCGAGACGGTCGATCTCATCGACGACGTCGACACGCTCGACGGTGATCTCGGGGAACAGCCTCGGCAGCAGGCGCACGAGATCGGCGTCATAGACATAGCCGCCGTCCACCAGCACACCGCTCGTGTCGGCGACGCTCGCGACCTGACGGAACTCGTCGACCGTCTCCGTGTAGCGCACGTGCGGATAGCGCCGCACCAGCTCTTCGATGCGCAGCCGTCCCTGCGTGGTCTCCACCGACAGCCATCGCACGATGAAGCGGGCGAGCTCGTCGTCGTGGCGCACGAGCGACTTCAGCGCCACCTCGTGGATCGCCACGAACTGCGCCAGGCGTGCCGGGTCGTGCAGCGCCAGTTCGAGGATCCACCGGCGGATGCCGTCGCCGAGCTCTCGCCGCGTCTGCTCGAGGGCATCGTCATCGACCAGCGATTCCCGGCTGGCGGTGGGGTGCAGGCCCTCCGAATCGATCACGGCCCGAGCGAAGAACGCCCAGTCGGGGAGGATGTCGTCGGCCCGCTCGGTCAGCAGCATCCGGTGCAGGTATACCCGCGTGCTCTGCCGGCCCGACGGGGGAGGGGCATAAGGCAGCACGTAGGCGACCCCTCGCGTCAGGGTGGCCGGCACCGACAGCGCGATGGCGTCCAGAGGCTCGGCGCCGATGAGGTCGCGGCCGTAGGCGAGGCGGGCGTCGCGGTCGTCGGCGAGGAACGGCGGCTCGGTCGTGATCGTCATCTCGCCGCCGGCGGGCAGGTCCACCACGATCGTCACCGGCAGATAGGCCGCGAACGTCTCGGCCAGCTCGCGCACCGTGGCGGTCTCGACCAGCGTCCGTGTCTCCGCGCGGGGGGACAGGTGCACGCTCGTGCCGACGGGAATGTCCTGCGTGCACGGCCCGACGCGGAACGTGCCGTCGGAATGGCCCACCCACTCCACCGCCTCGCCGGTGACCGCGCTGCGGGAGCGGATGACGATGGTGTCGCAGACCATGAAGCACGACAGCATCCCGATGCCGAACTGCCCGAGGTAGTCCCCGCGCGGCAGATCGAAGATGTCGCGCTTGGAGCTGCGGCCGACGGTGGCGAGCAGGTCGGCGACCTCGGCGGCCGTCAGGCCCACGCCGTCGTCGCGGAGGACGAACTCGTCGGATGCCGCGCTGACGGGCGTGATCCGCACACGCCCGCCCCCGCCGTCGACGCCTCGACGGGCACTGATCGCGTCGACAGCGTTCTGCAACAGCTCCCGCAGGTACACCCGGGGACCGGAGTAGATGTGTCGGCTGAGCAGGTCGATGACCCCGCGCAGATCGACCTGGAACTGATGGGCGGCGGCGTTCTCGTTCAGCGTCATACCTCGGTGTGGAGCGTCGGGGACCTGTCCAGGCTATTCGAGAATTTTGCCCGGCGCGCAGGCTGGCGATCCGGTCGCGAGCGGAGAATGATGTGGCCATGGACACCTCGGATGCGGTCAGCTTCCTCGATGACCGGCAGTGCTGGCAGCGGCTTGCGGAACAGGAACTCGGACGCCTGGTGACCCATGTCGGCGCCGTGCTGGACATCTTCCCCGTGAACTACATCGTCGACGGCGACAGTGTGGTGTTCCGCACGGCGGAGGGCAGCAAGTTGACCGAGCTGACGATCAACGACGACGTCCTGTTCGAGGTCGACGAGTACAGCGACACCGACGCGTGGAGCGTCGTGATCCGCGGGCACGCGCAGCGGCTCACGACCGCCGACGAGGTCCGCGCCGCGGACGAGCTGGGTCTTCGGCCCTGGATCCCCACCGTGAAGTACAACTATGTCCGGGTGCGCGCGGCATCCGTGTCGGGCCGAGACTTTCGCAGGGGGCCCGAACCCGACCGCTACGGGGTGCAGCAGTACTGACGGTTCGCGCGTCCAGATGGCATGACGTACACTGGACAGTGCAGTTGAAGTCTGCATTCTTTCGCCGTGCCCGCGCTTCGCGTGACGTTCGGGCAGGGAAGCGGTCTTCACCCCGGGATCTCACGATCTCTAGGGCGGTAGCTCAATTGGCAGAGCAGCGGTCTCCAAAACCGCAGGTTGCAGGTTCGATTCCTGTCCGCCCTGCGCGTCAGCGATCAGCTGACACCGCAGGTCGCGCCGGTTCACGCCGGCGTGGGAAGCAAGTCCGAGCACGTCCGAGCACGTCACATGGGTGGGTACATGGTCCAGGAAGAGGCGCACGGCGAGGTCGTCGCAGCAGGCGGCACGCCCCGTGAGAAGAAGCTGAACTTCTTCCAGCGGATCGCGCTCTTCATCCGCCAGGTCTTCGGCGAACTCCGCAAGGTCGTCACCCCGACGCGTCAGGAGCTCCTGAAGTTCACCGGTGTGGTCCTCGGCTTCGTGGTCGTGATGATGGCCGTCGTCTACAGCCTCGACTTGCTCTTCACCTGGGTGGTGCAGGTCGTCTTCGGCACACCGAGCTGATCCAGCCGACGCCTGAGCTGTCACCGCACGACCCCCGAGGGAAGAGGACATACGTGTCTGAGAAGTACACCGACGACGTCGACTGGGCCACCGCCGCCGAGCAGTCCAGTGAGGACGACGAGGCGCAGGAAGGCAACATCCTCGCCGCCGAGGAGCGCTCCTCGGAGCCTGCAGAGCACCTCGCCGTACACGTCGTCGACGATGAAGACGACGTCGAGGGCGAAGACGAAGACATCGACATCGACGACCCGGAGGCAGACGCCATCGTGAACGACGCACTCGAGATCGACGAGGCGGCCGAGGCCGAGGCTGCCGCTGAGGTGCTCACCGACGCGCTCGCCGAGGAAGAAGCCGAGGCCGCCGCCCAGGCTGCCGAGGAGATCGCGCCGTACGACGGCCCCGACGTGAATGGCGAGCCGGACGCGCCCGCGCTGGACGAGGAGTTCGTCGCCGAGGTCTCTGCGGTCGGCGACGTCGTCGACGCCGCGGAGGACGCGACCCCCGACGACCCCTACGAGGCCTTCCGCGCCGAACTGCGTTCGCTGCCCGGCAAGTGGTACGTGATCCACTCCTACGCGGGCTTCGAGCGCAAGGTGAAGGCGAACATCGAGCAGCGTAAGAACTCGCTCGAGGTCGAAGAGGACATCTATCAGGTCGAGGTCCCGATGGAGGACGTCGTCGAGATCAAGAACGGCCAGCGCAAGATGGTCAACCGGGTGCGCATCCCGGGCTACGTCCTCGTGCGGATGGAGCTGAACGAAGACACCTGGTCGGTCGTGCGTCACACGCCCGGCGTCACCGGCTTCGTCGGCAACGCGCACAACCCGACGCCGCTGCGGTTCGAAGAAGCCTTCAACATGCTGAAGTCGCTCGTGCAGGTCACCGAGACGGCCCCCGTCAAGGGCGCCGCCGGCAAGGGGGCGTCGGCTCCCGCGCGCAGCGTCATCACCGAGGTCGACTTCGAGATCGGCGAGACCATCACGATCAAGGAAGGCTCGTTCGCGGGCCTGCCCGGATCGATCAGCGAGATCAAGCCGGAGAGCGGCAAGCTCACCGTGCTCGTCTCCCTCTTCGAGCGTGAGACGCCGGTCGAGCTGTCGTTCGACCAGGTCACCAAGCAGTGATCCCTACCGGATGCCGCGGCATCCGGTAGAATCATCAGGTTGCGCGCGCGTCGCGCGACATCCCCACCACCTTTCGGGTCCGCCGATCGTGTGGAAGCGCGCCCCGAGGCTCCGGCCGACGTGCGCTCGACAGAAGGAAAGAGAATGGCACCGAAGAAGAAGGTGACCGGCCTGATCAAGCTTCAGATCAACGCCGGTGCCGCCAACCCGGCGCCGCCGATCGGCCCCGCGCTCGGTCAGCATGGCGTCAACATCATGGAGTTCTGCAAGGCGTACAACGCCGCGACGGAGTCGCAGCGCGGCAACGTCATCCCCGTGGAGATCACCGTCTACGAGGACCGCAGCTTCACGTTCATCCTGAAGACCCCGCCCGCCGCGGAGCTCATCAAGAAGGCCGCCGGCGTGCAGAAGGGCTCCAAGACCCCTCACACCGTCAAGGTCGCGAAGCTCACCAAGGACCAGGTCCGTCAGATCGCCGAGACGAAGATGCCCGACCTGAACGCGAACGACATCGAGGCCGCCTCGCTGATCATCGCCGGCACCGCCCGCTCCATGGGCATCACGGTCGAGGACTGAGGGGGAACGCACAATGGCTAAGTCCAAGGTTTACGAAGCAGCCGCGGCGAAGATCGACCGCGACAAGTTCTACACGTCCACCGAGGCCGTGAAGCTCGCGAAGGAGACGGGGTCGAAGAAGTTCGACTCGACCGTCGAGGTCGCCCTCAAGCTCGCGGTCGACCCGCGCAAGGCGGACCAGATGGTCCGTGGCACGGTCATCCTCCCGCACGGCACGGGCAAGACCGCCCGCGTCATCGTGTTCGCGACGGGCCCGGCCGCCGAGGCCGCCATCGCCGCGGGCGCGGACGAGGTCGGCGGCGCCGAGCTCATCGAGAAGGTCGCCGGCGGCTGGACCGCGTTCGACGCGGCCGTCTCCACGCCCGAGCTCATGGGCCAGGTCGGTCGACTCGGTAAGGTCCTCGGTCCCCGCGGCCTGATGCCGAACCCCAAGACCGGCACCGTGACCCCCAACCCGGCCAAGGCCGTGGAGGAGATCAAGGGCGGCAAGATCGAGTTCCGCGTCGACAAGCACGCCAACGTGCACTTCGTCGTCGGCAAGGCCTCGTTCACGGCCGAGCAGCTGGAGGAGAACTTCACCGCGGCGGTCGAGGAGATCGTGCGTCTGAAGCCCTCGAGCTCGAAGGGCCGCTACATCCAGAAGGGCGCCGTGTCGACCACCTTCGGTCCCGGCATCCCGCTGGACGTCAACTCCCTCGTCTGATCCTCGGATCGACGTCACGATGGGGCTCCACCTTCGGGTGGGGCCCCATCGTCGTCGTGCGATCACCCGTCGCGGCGGATCTCGAAGACGTTCGACCCCTCCTCGGGCAGCTCCGTGACGCGCAGCTGATCGACCCACCCGCCGCGCGGTCCCGTCCGTGCCCACTCCACGACGGCGGCGACCGCCTCGGGCGGGCCTTCGACTTCGGCCTCGACGGTGCCGTCGGCGCGGTTGCGCACCCATCCCGTCGCGCCCGCCCGGGTCGCCACCGCCTGCAGAGTGAAGCGGAAGCCGACGCCCTGCACGCCGCCCGAGGCGATCAGATGAACCCGTGTCATCGGTCCATCCTGCCCGCGCCGAGCCTCAGAGGGTAGCGTCGAGGGGTGCCGACCGACGACGACCCCTCTTCCGGCTGCGGCTGCGGATGCGCGGCGCCGGCCCGCGGTGCGGTGCCGTCACGGCCTCTGCTGCCCGTCCGCGCGGCCCCGACGAGGGGGTCTCATTCGATCGCGCAGGTGTCCGTGCCCGCCGGAACCTTCGTCATGGGGGATGCCTCGGGAGATCGCAACCCGCTCGACGGCGAGGTGCCGCGACATGCGGTCGAGCTGGCCGCGTTCGAGATCGATGCCACGACGGTCACCGTCGCGGCGTTCGCGCGCTTCGTCGAGGAGACGGGGTATCGCACCGAGGCCGAGGTGTTCGGCTCGTCCGCGGTGTTCCACCTGCTCGTCGCCGCAGCGGACGACGAGGTGTCGGCACCCCTGGGCGGCACTCCGTGGTGGCGTGCCGTCCGCGGCGCGGACTGGTCGCACCCCGGGGGTCGGCTTTCCTCGGTCGACGGCCTCGACGACCACCCCGTGGTCCACGTGAGCTGGAACGACGCCCAGGCCTACTGTGCGTGGGCGGGACGGCGCCTGCCCACCGAGGCGGAGTGGGAGTATGCCGCGCGGGGCGGCCTCGAGGGTGCGACCTATCCGTGGGGCGACGCCGCCGTCGACGACGGTGGGTGGCGTGCGAACATCTGGCAGGGCGATTTCCCGAACGTCAACACGGCAGAAGACGGATGGGTCGCGACCGCGCCGGTTCGTTCCTTCACCCGGAACGGGTATGGCCTCTGGCAGCCCGTGGGCAACGTCTGGGAGTGGTGTGCGGACTGGTTCTCCGCCGACACGTACCGTCGTTCGCCGCGGGAGGATCCGCGCGGCCCGGAGCAGGGGAGCGCGCGGGTGCTGCGCGGGGGGAGCTACCTCTGCCACGCGTCGTACTGCAACCGCTATCGCAACGCGGCCCGCTCCTCGAACACCCCGGACTCGTCCATGGGCAATGCCGGGTTTCGGACGGTCGGCGCGCGCTAGCCGTGTTCACCGGGGCAGGACGAGCCCGATCGCCAGTCCCAGCATGACGATCGCGATCGTACCGTCCAGCACCCGCCAGGCGCGCGGTGTCGACAGGCGTCGGCCCAGGTGGTGCGCACCGAAGCCGAGCGCGCTGAACCAGGCGACCGAGGCCGTGACGGCACCGGCGGCGAAGGCCCACCGCATCGACCCGTGGGTGTTGGCGACCGTGCCGAGGAGGAACACCGTATCGAGATAGACGTGCGGGTTGAGCCAGGTGAGGGCCAGGCAGGTCAGCACGACCGCCGCGCGGCGGGAGACCTCGGATGGCGGGCTCTCGCCCGTCAGGCCGGTCGGTGATGCGCGCAGAGCTCGACGCGCTGCCAGGAGGGCGTAGCCCGCGAGGAAGAGCGCACCGGCCCAGCGAACGGCGTCGATGAGGCCCGGCAGCGTCTGCAGGAGCGCACCGACGCCGGAGACGCCCAGCACGATCAGCAGTGCATCGGAGACCGTACAGACGACCACCACCGCGGTGACGTGCTGGCGGCGGATCCCCTGCCGCAGCACGAACAGGTTCTGCGCGCCGATGGCGACGATGAGAGACAGGCCGAGGCCGAGGCCGGCCAGCGCAGAGGGGAGCACGCACGCGAGCGTAGACCGGCACACGGCGCAAGCCCAGTTCATGATTCTGAAGCACCATAAGCTGAGCTGATGATCCGGATTCCGGCCGAGCTCGCCCACACGCTCGTCACGGTGCTCGACGAGGGCACTCTCGACGGCGCCGCCCGCCGCCTGCACGTGACCCCGTCTGCGATCAGCCAGCGCATCAAAGCGCTGGAGGAGATCCTCGGACGCGTCCTGCTCGTGCGCACCAAGCCGGTGCAGGCGACCGAGGCCGCGCACCCCGTCGTGCGGTACGCGCGTCAGCTCGCGCTGCTGGAAGCCGATGCGGCGCGGGCGCTGGGCCACGACGCCGAGCCGGTTCGGATGCCGCTCGCCGTCAACGCCGACTCGCTTTCCACGTGGTTCCTGCCACCGCTGGCCCGGCTCGCCGAGCGGCATCCGGTCGTCTTCGACCTGCACCGCGACGATCAGGACTTCACCGCGGCGCTCCTCGAGTCCGGGACGGTGACGGGCGCGGTGACCTCGCGTGCACACCCCGTCGCCGGATGCCGCGTCGTTCCCCTCGGCGAGCTGGTCTACGAAGCCGTCGCCACTCCCGCCTTCCGCGATCGGTGGCTCGACACGGGGGCACCCGATGCTGCCGCGCGCCTGCGCGACGCGCCGCTCATCGACTTCGATCGACGCGATGACCTGCAGACGAGGTGGCTGCGCGCACGCGGCATCGATCCGGCGGCGCCACCGCGGCATCGCGTGCCGGCCTCGCACGACTTCGCCACGGCGGTGCAGCTGGGTCTCGGATGGGCGCTGCTGCCGCGGCTGCAGTCGCAGCAGGCGCTGGATGACGGCACGCTCGTCGCGCTGGAGGGTGAGCCGGTTCGCGTGCCGCTGTACTGGCAGCAGTGGAATCTGCGCTCCGAGATGTTGGATGCCGTGGCGGAGGAGCTCGTCGCGGAGGGTCGTCGGGTTCTCGCCCCGGCGGATCCCTCCGGTCGGATCAGCAATCGCTGACGGAGAGCACGATCTTTCCCCTCGTGTGGCCGCGCTCGATCTCGCGATGGGCGGCCTCGGCCTCGGCGAGGTCGTAGACGCGATCCACGAAGACCCGGATCGCCCCCGAATCGAGTAGTCGGGCCAGGGTCGCGAGCACGCTGCCGTCGGGTACGACCTTGTACGACGTGGCCCGCACACCGGCCGCCTCCGCGGCATCCGCGTAGCCGGGCCACGCGCCGGTCGGCACGAGGATGTACAGCCCGCCGGGACGCAGGACCGACAGCGATCGGGTTCCGGTGTCATCGTGGACGTTGCCGATGAGGTCGATCACCACGTCGACCGTTCCGACGACGTCTTCGAAGCGGGTCGAGGCGTAGTCGATGACGACCGAGGCGCCGAGCTCGCGCAGCCAGGGCAGATTGGTGGCCGATCCGGTCGCGATCACCTGCGCGCCGAAGTACGAGGCCAGCTGCACGGCGAAGTGGCCCACCCCGCCGCCACCGGCGTGGATGAGCACCCGTTGCCCCTCGTGGGCGTGCGCGGTCTCGACCACCAGCCCCCATGCCGTCAGAGCCGCCAAGGGAACGGCGGCCGCCTCGACGTGAGAGAGGGCGGCGGGTTTGCGGGCGACGGCGAGGGTGGGAACGACGGCGTAGTCGGCGTACGAGCCGGGTGAGCGCGGGAAGGCCGTCATGCCGAACACCTCCGTTCCGGGAGGCAGCGGGTGCGACTCGTACGGGGTCGACACGACGACGCCACTGAAATCGAAGCCGAGACTGTGGGGCTGATCGGAGAGGGCGCCGTACACGCCGGCGCCGGAGCGGGTCTTGGCGTCGATCGGGTTCACGCCGGCCGCGATCACGCGCACCAGCAGTTCGCTCAGCACCGGTGTCGGCACCGGGACGGTGTCTTCGCGCAGCACGCCGGCCGCGCCGGGCTCGTCGAAGACGATCGCGCGCATCTGCGCCGGGGGCTCGGGAACGGAGGCCTGTCCGGCGGCATCCTTCGTGGATGCCGATCGCAGCGGCCGGAATCTGGTGAGACGGTGAGAGACCATCTGGTCGCTCCTTCCCGTGCGTGTCGGCGTTGGCTGCACGTGCTGCCGCGGCGGCGCGGTGCCCCCGTGAAGACAGTCAACCCCGGAGATGTCTCGACCGTGTTACGCGAGTGCTACCGGGCGACTAATCTCCTCGGCTCATCTCCTCGGCGCCGAGCGGCATCGCCGTCAGCGCCGGGTCACGCTGTCGCCGAGCGCCCGCAGCAGCCGGGTGAGGGCGTTGATGTCGTCCAGCGGCCAGTCCACGATCGCGTCGAGCAGCAGTCCCTGCTGGGGTGCGCGGGCCGCCTCGAGACGGGCAAGACCCTCCGGCGTCGGGGCGAGGAGGCTCGAGCGGCCATCGGCCGGGTCGGGGGAACGGGAGATGAGGCCGAGCGACTCGAGTTCGCGGATGGTCCGGCTCAGCTGGCCCTTGTCCATCATCAGCAGATCGGACAGGGACGACAGCGTCACGCCGTCGCGGCGCGCGATCGTCGTGAACACCTTGTAGGCGCCGGGGAGAAGGCCGGGGCTCACCCGGTTCGCGATCTCGCTGATCACTCGCTGGAAGCGGGTGATCAGCTCACCGAACTCGGACTCCAGTTCCCGCACCGCGGCGGTGCGGGAACCGGAGTCTTCGGTCGTCTCAGCCATCGTTTCGGGTTCCGGCAGGCACGGTGCGCACGGCGCCGGTGGCGGTGAGCGTCTCCATCGCCTCGGGAACCGAGACCGTGGCGAGGTCGGCCTCGCTGGCCTGCATGCGCTCGACGGTGGTCATCGTCGTGAGCGGCTTGTTGGGCAGGAACACGATCGCGATGAGCGAGACCACCGCGAAGGGCACCGCGATCAGGAAGGAGTGCGAGATGCCGTTGGCGTAGATGTCCTCGAACACGACTCGAAGCGTATCGGGCATGGCCGACACCTTGGGCAGCGAGCCGGTCTGCAGCTGCTGCGCCCAGTACGAGGCCTGGTCGCCGAGCCCCATGATCGCGGCGGTGATGTCCTCCTTGCGCTGTGCGACCAGATCCACGACGCGTGCCGCGAGAGCGGCGCCCATCACCGAGACGCCGATCGTGCCGCCGAGGCTGCGGAAGAAGGTGACTCCCGAGCTCGCCACGCCGATCTCCTCCGGCCGGGTGGTGTTCTGCACGACGAGAACGAGGTTCTGCATCGTCATGCCGACGCCGGCGCCCAGCAGGAACATGTACACCGACACGAGAGCGAAGTTCGTGTCGTAGTGGATGGTCGACAGCAGCGCCGACCCGCCGATCAGCAGCACCGCTCCGACGATGAGGTAGGGCTTCCACCTGCCGTAGCGGGTGACGAGGGTTCCCACGCCGACGGAGGCGACCAGCAGGCCGGCGATCATCGGGATGGTCATGAGGCCCGCCTCGGTGGGCGTCGCGCCGCGGGCCAGCTGCATGTACTGGCTGAGGAAGACCGATGCGCCGAACATCGCGATGCCGGTGGCGATCGAGGCGATGACCGACAGGGTGAAGGTGCGGTTGCGGAACAGCGTCAGCGGGACGAGCGGCTCGCGCGAGCGCAGTTCGACGATCACGAACAGCAGGGCCGCGAGGATCGCTCCGCCGACCATCAGCACGGTGGTCAGGCTCCACCAGTCGTTGTTGCCGAGATCCCACCAGTCGCCGGTCGTGGTCGTGCCGGCGTTGGTGACCCAGATCAGCAGCAGCGAGACGGCCGCCGACAGCAGCACGATCCCGAGGTAGTCGATGGTCGTCTTCTTACGGGGTCGTGCGGGCACGTGCAGAGTCGCCTGCACCAGGATCAGCGCCACGACGGCGACGGGAAGCGACACGAAGAAGTTCCAGCGCCAGCCCCACGCGTCGGTGATGACACCGCCCAGCAGCGGGCCGCCGATCGTCGCGAGCGCCATGACCGCGCCGAACAGGCCCATGTACCGACCGCGCTCGCGGGGGCTGATGATGTCGGCCATGAGCACCTGGCTGAGGGCCGCGAGGCCGCCGGCGCCGATTCCCTGCACGGCGCGGAAGGCGATCAGCATCTCCGGCGACTGCGAGAATCCGGCCGCGGCCGTCGCGAGGACGAAGATCACGATCGCGAGCTGGTAGAGCACCTTGCGATTCGTCAGGTCGGCGAGCTTGCCCCAGACGGGGGTGGAGATCGCGGTCGTGAGCAGGGTCGCGGTGACGACCCACGTGAAGGCGGCCTGGTTGCCGTCGAGGTCGTGGATGATGACGGGCAGGGAGCTGGAGACGACCGTGGAGGCGAGCATGGACACGAACATGCCCAGCAGCAGCCCCGACAGGGCTTCGAGGACCTGTCGATGGTTCATGCGCGGCGCGGTGCCGGCGGCGAGCGTTTCTGACATAGAGGGATTTCCTAAAGGTGCTGCGTTGCGGAGGTGACGCCGAGAGCGGCGAAGTGGTTGACGTTAGTCAACGGTTGAGCTTGGTCAACTATATTGTCAACGTTGACCTACGTCAACTATTCCCACGTAGGGGATGTCGCCCGGATCAGTCGCTCAGAGCCAGAGCGCGGTACGGCTCGCGCGGGCGGGATGCGGCGGCATCCATCGCCGTCTCCACGCCCGTCCGGCGCCGCATCGTGCGGCGGTAGAGCTCGTCGATCAGCTCGGTCGCCAAGCGCACGAGGTTGCCGATCTCGCGCTCGTCGCGATCGACCCAGGCGCACCGGGGCTCGTCGCCGACGGGCACGAATCCGTCGTGCTCCTCCCAGACGACGAGGGTGCGCTCCGCGCCCAGCACGTGCTGCTGCCACCAGACCTGTCGAAGGTACGTGCGCGGGATCGACTTCCACGTCTTGTTGGTGGTCTTGATCTCGGCGAGGATCACGCGCCCGTCCGCGTCGACGGTGATGCCGTCGGGGGTGGCGAGATGGCGCTTCTCCACGACGGCGTGGAAGAGCGCGGACGACGGGTGGATGCCGTGGGTCGCCGCGACCCACGCCGCGATCTCCGGTTCGCGGCGGCGCCCGTGGTCGGTGTAGGCGTTGCCGGAGAAGCCGCGGCCTGCTCCGAGCTTGGCATCGGCAGCGCGGGCGATGGCGGCGGGGCTCGTCAGCTGTGCGACGTCCGTGGCGGTGATGCCGCGCGAGCGTGCCCGCATCCAGCCGACGCGGTCGCGGGAGTCGGCGACGATCCGCTCCGCCAGCTCCGGCGCCAGGCGCGCAAAAGCTTCCGGAGTCATGTCATCGAGGCTAACCCCGACCGTCGACGGCGGCGCACGCGACACCCGTGCGACCGGCGATTTGGTGCGTGTGGGCGGCTCACGTATGCTGGATGGAGCCAAAGACCGCTGGTCTCGTCGTCCGCTTCGGTGGATGCCGACGAAGCTCTGCATCGCAGGGGCCCGCGCAGGTGTCACAGACAGTCTCCGGGAAACCGATTCTCAGCTCCGTGCGCTTGCGCCGGAGCTTTTTTGTGTTGCGGGCGTCGCTCGCGAGAGCCGCGATCACGGCTGATGCTCCGCCACCGCGGAGTGTCACGTTCACATCAAGGAGTGACCATGGCGCAGAAGGATGCATCGGTCGCCGAGCTCACGAAGAACTTCGAGGACTCGACTGCCGTACTGCTGACCGAGTACCGCGGTCTGACGGTCGCCCAGCTCAAGCAGCTGCGCAACAGCATCCGTCAGGACGCGAGCTACGCCGTGGTGAAGAACACGCTGACCAAGATCGCCGCGAACAACGCGGGGATCACGGCGCTGGACGAGGACCTCAAGGGTCCCTCGGCCGTCGCGTTCGTGCACGGTGACTTCGTCGCCACCGCCAAGGCTCTGCGTGACTTCGCCAAGGCCAACCCGCTTCTGGTGATCAAGGGCGGCATCTTCGAGGGCAACGCCCTGAGTGCCGACGAGATCAACAAGTACGCCTCCCTGGAGAGCCGTGAGGTTCTGCTGGCGAAGGCGGCGGGCATGATGAAGGCGACGATGGGCAAGGCTGCGGCCACCATCGACGCGCTTCGCGAAAAGCTGGAGACCGCCGAGGCCGCGTAAGCGACCGGCGAGCTCTTTCCCCACACCCCACCTATCTAGGAGATACATCATGGCGAAGCTCACCACTGAGGAGCTGCTCGAGCAGTTTGCCGGCCTGACCCTCGTCGAGCTCAGCGAGTTCGTGAAGGCGTTCGAGGAGAAGTTCGACGTCACCGCTGCTGCCCCCGTCGCCGTTGCCGGCGCTGCGGGTGGCGCGGGCGGCGCGGAAGAGGTCGAGGAGAAGGACTCCTTCGACGTCATCCTCGAGGCTGCTGGCGACAAGAAGATCCAGGTCATCAAGACGGTCCGCGAGCTCACCTCGCTGGGCCTCGGCGAGGCCAAGGCCGTCGTCGACGGTGCCCCCAAGGCCGTGCTCGAGGGCGCGAACAAGGAGACCGCCGAGAAGGCGAAGGCTGCCCTCGAGGAAGCCGGCGCGACGGTGACCCTGAAGTAATCAGCTCTTCTCGAAGAACTGCAGTGAAGGCCCCCGGGTTCGCCCGGGGGCCTTCCGCGTTCTCTGCGTTCAGACGCCGCTCTCGACCGGAGCGATGCCTGCGGTGGAGCTGCGGACGATCAGGCGCGCCGGAATGCGCAGCTCGGTGCGGGCGCGGCCGGGCTCCGCGATCTCGGCGAGCAAGACGCTCACCGCAGCCCGCCCCTGCTCCCGGGGGACCTGCTGCAGAGTGGTCAGGGAGAACATCTCGGCGAACTCGTGATCGTCGATGCCCGCGACGCTGAGCGCGGACGGCACCTGGATGCCGAGGCGGCGTGCGGCGATGATGGCGCCGATCGCCACTTCGTCGCACACCCCGACGATGGCGGTCGGACGTCTGCGCGTATCGCTCAGCAGATCCGCCGCGGCGGCGTAGCCGCCGGGCAGGGTCACTTCGGAGTGTGCGTGACGGATGAAGCTCGCCAGCCCGGCTTCGGTCATCGCGTGCTGGTAGCCCGACAGCCGCTCCTGGTCGACGTGGGCCCAGTGGCTCTGCGGTGCACCGCCGACGAACGCGATGTCGCGGTGGCCGAGGGCGATCAGGTGCTCGGTCGCCCGCCGCGCCGCGTAGTCGTCGTCGACCGCGACGACGCTCGTCAGCTCGCTGGAGCCGACGACGCTGACGATGGGGCGGTCGATGCGGGTCAGCCGCTCCAACTCGTGATCGACCGGTTCCAGACCGACGGCGATCAAGCCGTCGAATCTCTTGCGTGCGAGGAAATCGTCGAAGATGCGGGCACGGCCCTCGGTGCCCGGCTTTGCGTCGTAGAGCGTGAGATCGAGACCTCGTTCCAGCAGCGCCTGCTGGATGCCTTCGAGCACCTCCGCGAAGAACCACCGGTTGACGTACGGCATGACGACACCGATGTTCTGGGTGCGCCCGGTCGCAAGGCCCACCGCACCCGCCGACGGCACGTATCCCAGTTCTGCGGCGGCGGCCTGGACGCGCGACTTGGTCGCTTCCGACACGTACCCGGCGCCGCTGAGAGCGCGGCTGGCCGTCGCTTTCGATACGCCGGCGTGGGCGGCGACTTCGGCGATGCCGGCCATCGGTGCTCCTCCTCGAGCGCTGTTCGCTGACTTTCTCACGGCTCAGTATGGAACCGGTTGCTCTCATCTTCGTGTCGCGGGATGCCGCGTGGTAGTGGTTGTTATCGGGTTGTGACAATCGTCGGGTTGTGTCGTGGGAGCGGGTCCAATAGCTTGGCCTGGAATCGGTTCCGGAACGGAGCCGTGTGCACCAGGAATCATCCGAGCACTCAATGAGGAGGAATCACATGGGGATGTCACGGCGGCGCTGGATTGCGCCTCTGGCTGTCATGGGCGTGGCGGCGTTCGCACTCGCGGGCTGCGCCGAGGGCGGCAGCAGCGGCGGCAGCGCCAGCGGGACGGGGGCGGCCGGGGGGACGGTTCGCATCTCCGGCGGTATCACCGGCTCCGAGGCCGACGCCCTCCAGAAGGTCTTCGACGACTGGAGCAAGACGAGCGGGATCACCGTGCAGTACACCGGTGACAAGAGCTTCGAGGCGAACATCGTCACCAAGGTCACCGGTGGCGACGCGCCCGACATCGCGATCGTGCCGCAGCCGGGTCTGCTGAAGACCCTGGTCGGCACGGGCGACGTCAAGAAGGCGACGCAGGCGGTGGAGGACAACGTCAACGCCAACTGGTCGCCGGACTGGAAGAAGTACGGCACGATCGACGGCACGTTCTACTCCGCGCCGATGCTCGCCAACATCAAGGGCTACGTCTGGTACTCCCCGGCGAAGTTCAAGGAATGGGGCGTCGAGGTTCCGAAGACGTGGGACGAGCTGCTCACGCTGACCAAGACGATCCAGGAGAAGACGGGGGCCGCGCCCTGGTGCGCCGGCTTCGAGTCGGGCGGCGCCTCCGGCTGGCCGGGCACCGACTGGATCGAGGACCTCGTCCTGCGCCAGTCCGGCCCCGACGTCTACGACCAGTGGGTCGACGGCTCGGTGAAGTTCACCGACAAGCCGATCGCCGACGCCTTCACCGCGGTGGGCGACATCCTGCTGAACCCGTCGTACGTCAACGCCGGCTTCGGCGATGTCAAGAGCATCAACAGCACGGCATTCGGTGACGTCGCGGCGAAGGTCGCCGACGGTTCGTGCCCGATGACCCACCAGGCGTCGTTCCTGACGGCCAACTTCCTCACGGTGAAGACGGCGTCGGGTCAGGCTCCCAAGGTCGCACCCGACGGCGATGTCTACGCCTTCGTGCTCCCGGGCTACAAGGAGGGCGCGGCCACGATCGAGGTCGGCGGCGAGTTCGTCGCGGGCTTCTCGGACAACGAGGCGACGCAGAAGGTGCTCGAGTTCATGTCGAGCGCCGACTTCGCCAACGCGCGAGTCAGCGAGGGCGGCGCGATCTCGGCCAACCTCAAGGCGGACCCGAGCAAGGCCTCGAGCGAGTTCCTGACCGAGGCGATGAAGCTGCTGCAGGACCCGAACACCACGGTCCGCTTCGACGCCTCGGACCTCATGCCCGCCACGGTCGGCTCCGGCTCGTTCTGGAAGGGCATGGTCGACTGGATCGACGGCAAGGACCAGGCCACGGTCCTCAGCGACATCCAGGCCGGCTACAACAACTAGTCACACCAGCCGCGTGACACCGCGGGCGGGATGCCGTAGCCTCGGCATCCCGCCCGTGGCGCCCGCGCCCCGTCTCGCTCCCATTCCGCGTCCACCGAAGCACACGGAGGCTCATCGATGTCCGCACCCACCACCGCGCCCGCGCGAGACAAGACGGACAGGCTGGCGCCTGATCCCGGTCCGCGCCGCGCCTTCTCACCCCGCGTCACCGCCGGTATCGCCACCGGTGCGCTCGTCATCCTGCTGGCTCTGGTGGTGCTGCTCCTGCTGAGCACTCCCGTGGAGGACCCGGCGAAGATCGTCATCCCCGGAGTCTCGCTCACCGCGTTCTTCCAGTGGCTCGGCGTGATGGGCCCGATCGTGCAGATCCCCATCATCCTCGTCGCCTTCGCCGCCGTGGTCGGTGTGCTGCTCCTGCTGATCGAGTACGCGCCCCGTCCCGGGCGGGTCTACTTCTGGATCCGCCTCGTCGCCTGCTTCGCGATCCCGGTCCTGGCCCTGCTGCTGCTGCGCCCGTACGCGAACGCCTTCATCTACGTGCTCGGCATCGCGCTCGTCTCCGGTGCCGCGCTGTTCGTACTCGACTACCGCGCACGCAAGGGCGCCGGCTATCTTTTCCAGCTCGTGCTCTTCGCCGCCCCGGCTGCGGTGCTGCTGCTGATCGGTCTCATCTACCCGTTCTTCGCGACGTTCGTGCAGTCGTTCTTCGACAAGACGGGTGCCGAGTTCGTGGGCTTCGACAACTACGTGTGGGTCTTCACGCAGCCCGAGGGCACCTGGTCGGTCATCAACACCGTCATCTGGGTGCTCATCTGCCCGACGATCGCCACCATCGTGGGTCTCGCCTACGCCGTGTTCATCGATCGCGCCGCGGGCGAGCGGTTCTTGAAAGTGCTGATCTTCATGCCCTTCGCGATCTCGTTCGTCGGCGCGGGCATCATCTGGAAGTTCATGTACGACTACCGTCAGGGCGACCAGCTGGGTCTGCTCAACGCCATCATCACGGCGTTCGGGGGCGACCCCGTCGCCTGGCTCAGCGTCACGCCGCTCGTGAACAGCCTGCTGCTGATGGTCGTCTTCATCTGGAGCCAGACGGGACTTGCGATGGTCATCCTCTCCGCCGCGATCAAGGCGGTTCCGCCGGAGCAGGTCGAGGCCGCGGAGCTGGACGGCGCGAACGCGTGGGAGCGGTTCAGGAACGTGACCGTCCCCGGCATCCGCTCGTCGATCGTCGTCGTGGTGACCACCGTCGCCATCGCGTCGCTGAAGATCTACGACATCGTCGCCGTCATGACCGGCGGTCGCGCGAACACCTCCGTGCTCGCCTTCGAGATGGTCAACCAGCAGCAGCGCTTCCAGAGCTACGGGCACGCGGCGGCGCTGGCCGTCGTGCTGTTCATCTTCGTGACGCCGCTGATCGTGTTCAACATCATCCAGATCCGCAAGCAGAGGGAGATCCGATGAGCACCGGAGTCGACATCATCGAGCCCGTCACCGACACCCGCTCGGCTCGACAGGTCTCCCGCGACACGCGCAAGCACGAGGCCATGGCGCGTAAGCGCCTGACCTCCAAGGGGGCGACGATCGCGGCGCTGGTCATCGCGATCTTCTGGACCATCCCGACCTTCGGCCTGTTCGTCACCTCGCTGCGCCCCGGCTCGGACGTGCAGAGCACCGGTTGGTGGACGGTGTTCACCGACCCGTCGTTCACGCTGGAGAACTACCAGAAGGCGCTGACCTCGGGAGGCACCGCGCTGACTCTGGGCCAGTCGTTCCTCAACTCGCTCGCGATCACGATCCCGGTCGTGTTCTTCGCGCTGGCGGTGGCCTCGCTGCTCGCCTACGCCTTCGCCTGGATCGACTTCAAGGGGCGCAACCTCGCGTTCATCGCGGTGTTCGCCCTGCAGATCGTGCCGCTGCAGATGGCGTTGGTGCCCCTGCTGAGCCTGTTCTCCCGAGGGATGACGATCGGCGACGTCACCGTCTTCCCGGCGCTGGATCTGCGCGGACTCGAGCACAGTTTCGCGACGGTGTGGATCGCGCACACGATCTTCGCGCTGCCGCTGGCGGTGTTCCTGCTGCACAACTTCATCGCGGAGATCCCCAGCGAGGTGATCGAGGCGGCGCGGGTGGACGGCGCCGGCCACGGCCAGATCTTCTTCCGGATGATCCTGCCGTTGGCGGCGCCGGCGCTCGCGTCGTTCGCCGTCCTCGAATTCATCTGGGTGTGGAACGACCTGCTGGTGGCCACGATCTTCGCTCCGTCGTCATCGCTTCCGATCACCCAGTCGCTCAACTC
The DNA here is from genome assembly GCF_003293595.1 of Microbacterium sp. PM5. NCBI lineage: Bacteria > Bacillati > Actinomycetota > Actinomycetes > Micrococcales > Microbacteriaceae > Microbacterium > Microbacterium sp. PM5. The sequence continues at coordinate 81,595 of NZ_CP022162.1, forward strand.
GCTGTCGGGGACGTGGGGTGATCAGTGGTTCCTGCAGGCCGCGGGCACGTTCATCTCGATCATCGTGCCGCTGGTCGTCTTCTTCGCCCTGCAGCGCTTCTTCGTGCGGGGACTTCTGGCGGGGGCGACGAAGGGCTGATTTTCGGCGGGGCCCTTCGGGAGCGGCGCGGGATTCGCGAGCACGCGAGCCGCGCCGCTCCTTTAGTGTGAAGCCATGAGCAGCCCCGGCGCCACGGCGCCCGCACCGATCGAGGAGGTCGATCCCGCGGTCGGACTGCGCGCCGCGGAGGTCGATGTTCGGACGGCCGATGGTCGGTCCAACGCCTACCGCGCCGAGACCAGTCGCAGTGCGTTGAGCATCATCCGCGCCAACGTGTTCACGCTGTTCAACGGCATCGTCTTCGCGTGCTTCGGCATCCTCTTCGCGCTCGGACGCTGGCAGGACGCCCTCTTCGGCTTCGCCGCCGTCGCCAACGCGGTCATCGGTTCGGTGCAGGAGTTCCGGGCCAAAGCCGCCCTCGACAAGCTCGCGCTGCTGAACGCCGCGCAGGCGCGTGTGCGACGCGACGCCGTGGAGCAGGAGGTCGCGCAATCGGCCGTCGTGCTCGCCGACATCCTCGTGCTGCGCGCCGGTGACCAGGTGCCGGCCGATGCGCGCATCGTGCGCTCGCGAGGTCTGCAGATCGACGAGTCGATGCTGACGGGCGAGTCGGACGCCGTCGACAAGCACCCTGGAGACGAGGCGCTGTCGGGGTCGATCGTGGTCGGGGGCGAGGGCGATGCGCAGGTCGTCCGTGTGGGCGCCGACGCCTACGCGAATGCGTTCGCCGATGAGGCGAAGCGGTTCTCCCTCGTGGGCTCCGAGCTGCGCGACTCGATCAACCGTGTGCTGAGCTGGGTCGGCTGGGCGATCGGCCCGATCGGTCTGCTGGTGCTGAACGCTCAGATGCAGGTCGCCGGCGGATGGCGCGCCGCGTGGGAGAGCGGCAGCTGGGTGCAGGCCGTCGTCAATACGATCGCATCGCTGACGGCGATGATCCCGCTCGGGCTGGTGCTGATGACCTCGATCACCTTCGCGGTGGGAGCCGCGCGCCTGGCGGCGCGTCAGGTGCTCGTCAACGAGCTGCCCGCCGTGGAGGGTCTCGCCCGGGTCGACGTGATCTGCCTCGACAAGACCGGCACGCTGACCGAGGGCGAGATCGCCTACGACGACGCCCACCTGCTCGACGAGGTCGCCGGCTGGCGGCGGACGCTCGGTTGGTACGGCAGCGCTCCGGACGCGAACGCGACGGCGCGCACGCTCCGGGAGCCGTTCGCTTCCGAGGCGGAGGACCGGCCGCGCACCGCGCGGGCGAGCATCGCGTTCTCGTCGGCGCGGAAGTGGAGCGCGGTGGCGTTCGACGACGACGGCGATCCGGCGGGAACGTGGGTGCTCGGAGCGCCCGAGATGGTGTTCGGCGCCGCCGCGACCGACGTCGCCGACCCGCTCGGAGCGGCCGTGGTCGAGCGCGCCTCGACCGGCCGCCGCACCCTCGTGCTCGCCTTCTCGCCGCGACCGCTGACGACGGCCGATGTCGAGGCGGAGAGCCTGCCCGACGAGCTCGTGGCCGTCGCGGTGCTGACCTTCCGCGAGAAGGTGCGCACCGACGCCGCGCAGACGCTCGAGTACTTCCGCGCGCAGGGCGTCGGCATCCGCATCATCTCCGGCGACAACCCGCGCACCGTGGCCGCCATCGCGCGCGAGGTGGGCGTGGATGCCGAGGAGGGCTACGACGCCCGCGCGCTCCCGGACGACGATGCGGCGCTCGCTGCGGTGCTGGAGGAGCACACCGTCTTCGGTCGCGTCACGCCGGATCAGAAGAAGCGCATGGTGCTCGCTCTCCAGTCCCGCGGGCACACCGTCGCGATGACGGGCGACGGTGTCAACGATGCGCTCGCGATCAAGACCGCCGACATCGGCATCGCCATGAACTCGGGCGCGGCGGCGACGAAGGCGGTCGCGCGGCTCGTGCTGCTCGACGGGCGGTTCTCACACCTGCCCGACGTCGTCGCCGAGGGGCGGCAGGTCATCGCCAACATCGAGCGCGTCTCGATGCTGTTCCTCACCAAGACGACGTACGCGACGCTGCTGGCGCTCCTGTTCGGCGTGCTCGTGCTGGAGTTCCCCTTCCTGCCCCGCCAGCTCTCGATCACCGACGGGCTGACCATCGGCATCCCGGCGTTCTTCCTCGCGCTCATGCCCAACGCGCAGCGTTACATTCCGGGGTTCCTGCGACGTTCGCTGAGCTTCGCCGTTCCGGCGGGCGTGATCGTGGCGGTCACCCTCACCCTCTACACCCTCATCGTGCGGGGTGCCGAGACGCCGGTCGACGAGGTGCGGACGGGGGCGACGATTATCCTGGCCGTCGTGGGCATCTGGATCCTCGCGGTGCTGAGCCGGCCGCTCAACCGCTTCAAGGGCGCGGTCGTGGGAGGCATGTTCATCGCTCTGGTCGTGATCTTCTCGGTGGCCCTCTCGCGCCAGTTCTTCATGCTCGTCGACCCCGGCCAGACGACGGCACTAGTCGTGACGGCCGGCTGCATCGGCGCCATCGTGCTGATCGAGATCGTGCGGGCGGTGCAGCGCCGTTACGTCGCCCGAGCGCTGCAGGATGCCGCGCCGCACGCCATCTCGCACACCCGAGAGGTGTCGCGGCCGGTGCCGGTGACCATCGCCGTGGCGCTCGTCTACGTCGGCGGCCTGGCGAACGCCATGTTCGGGATCCTGTTCCTGCTCACCCGCTACGACGTCCCCGGCTCGCTGGTGATGAGCGTGTCGCTGATCGGCGCCGGCATCATCCTGTTCGGGCTGCTGTCGGTGGCCGCCGCCGCCGGGCTGGGCCGCGGCAGCGGACTGTCGCGCCTGTTCATCAGCGTGCTCGCGGTCGCCCTCGTCGGCCTGCAGCTGTGGAGCCTCGTCGTCGACCACGACTGGGACGGCTGGTCCGTCGCCCAGGTCGTCGTCTACGCCGCGGTGCTCGTGGCGGTGTGGGCACCGCCGGCGAACCGCTTCTTCCGTCCGGTCCTGCGAGCCGGGTCATGACGGCGCTGATCGTCACCGGCGGACCGGTGTTCGACGGGGAGCGACTGATCCCGGCGACGGCCGTCGCGGTGCGCGACGGGATCATCGTCGCGGTGGGATCGCTCGCCGATGCCCGCGCGGCCGCCCCGGGCGCCGACGAGCTGGATGCCGCGGGCGGCGTGATCGCGCCCTCGTTCGCCGACGCCCACGTGCATCTGGGCCTCGTGGCCCTCGAGGCGCTGGACTGCAGCCTCGATGACGCCGGAAGCGAGGCGGGATGTCTGGAGCGGGTGCGCACCCACGCCGACTCGCTGGACGACCCGCAGGCATGGGTGCGCGGTGGCGGCTGGCGCGCGGAGTGGTTCGCGGGCGGTACGCCCTCGCGGGAGGCGCTCGATGCGATCGTTCCCGACCGGCCCGTACTCCTCCTCGACAGCGACAGGCACGGCGGTTGGGCGAACTCGCGCGCACTGGCCCTCGCCGGCATCGATCGCACGACCCCCGACCCGCCGGACGGGCGTATCGTCCGCCGTGCGGACGGCGAACCGCAGGGGACGCTGCGCGAGGGCGCCGTCGACCTCGTCGGACGCGTGGCGCCCGAGCCGAGTGCCGCCGCGCTGGCACCCGGCATCCGCGCGGGGGCCGATCACCTGATCTCCCTCGGTGTCACCGCCTGGCAGGAGGCCGCTCTGGCGTCGTTCGGCAGCATCCCCGACTTCACCGACGCGTACCATCTCGCGCTCGCCGCAGGACTGCGCGGTCGGCCCACCGGCGCGATCTGGGTGCCTCGCGACCTCACCGTGGACGGCGTCGATGCCTTCGTCGCCGGCGTCCGGGAGCGCGCCGACGCCGCGCACGCCACGGGCTTTCCCACGCGCACCGCCAAGCTCATGCTGGACGGGATCATCGAATCGAAGACCGCCGCGCTCGCGGACGGCTATCCCGACGGGTCGGCTGGTCTGCGCTACTTCTCCGATGAGCTCGTGCACCGTGTCGTCGCCGCGCTGAACGCGGCCGGTCTCGCCGTGCACGTGCACGCGATCGGCGATACCGCCGTCACCCAGGCGCTCGACGCGTTCGCCGCCGGTGCCGCCCCGACCGGTGTGCGCAACCACATCGCGCATCTGCAGGTCGTCAATCCGCGGGATGTGCCCCGATTCGCCGCGACCGGAACCACGGTGAACGCACAGGCCTTCTGGGCCTGCCGCAACGAGGTGATGCGCACGGTCACCGAACCGCTGCTCGGGCCCGTGCGCGCGGCATGGCAGTTTCCGTTCGGCTCCCTCCGTCGCGCGGGTGCCGCCCTGGCGATGGGCTCGGACTGGCCGGTCTCGACCCCCGATCCGTGGACGGCGATCGGCGTCGCCGTCACCCGTCGCGAAGTCGGCGTCGCGGATGCCGAGCCGCTCGGTTCCGGGGAGGAGCTGTCGCTGAGCGCGGCGCTGGCCGCATACACGAGCGGCTCGCACGAGCTGATCGGCGACGGCACGGTCGGACGGATCCGCGCGGGCGCTGCCGCCGATCTCGCGGTGGCCGATCGCGATCCGTTCGCCGGCGCGCCCGAGGAGATCGGGTTCACGCGCACCGCGTGGACGGTGTGCGCCGGTGAGGTGATCGGCGCTCACACGCACGCAGGCTCGGAGCGCGGCCGTGCAACGGCGTGCCCCGCCTGCGCGTGAGCGGCCGCGTTAGCCCGTGCAGCCGAGTCCGGCGCGCAGCGAGGTCATCAGGTCGATCTCGGCGGACTGCGTCGCGATGACGCCCTGAGCGACCGCGAGCGCACGCGGCTCGTGTCCGAGCCGCAGCAACGCCTGCGCCATCGGCAGCGCGCCCTCGTGGTGTCGGATCATGAGGCCGAGGAACGTGCAGTCTGCCGCGGTGCCGGACTGTGCCCGCATCGCGGCGAGCTCGGCGGCGCTCGCCATGCCCATCTGCGTCATCAGCTCCGCGTCGGTCGGACGCGTCGCACCGCCGCCGTGTTGGTGAGAGGAGTCCGCGGCATCCATCCAGGCCATCAGCGGACCGCCGGTCTGGGGCAGGCCCCACTTCACGAGCCAGTCGTAGAACTCGCCCTTCTGCGCCGACTGCGTCGTCGCGATGTCGTAGGCCAGCACTCGCACGCCGTCGTTCGGCGTCGTGCGGTAGATGTCCATCGCCATCTCGACCGCCTGGCCGTGATGCAGCTGCATGTCGCGCGCGAACCCGGCCTCGGGGGAGTCGGACGTGGGCGCCGCCGCGCCCTCCGCGCCGAAGGTGGAGAAGCGCCCGATCGCGAACGCGAGCGCCGCCACGGCGAGCGCGACCAGCAGCACCGCCCACCACGGGGGGAGGGTGCGTCCGGTCGCCGGCTCGGGTGCGGTCACGACTGCTTGCCCGGCCCGTCGATCGCGCCGCTGCAGGATGCCGTCGGCTCCGGGACGTTCTGGTTGCGCCAGTACTCCTCGAAGAAGGTCGGGATGCGGGGGTCGCTCGCACTGTCGAGCTTCAGCTGTGCGTTCCAGGCGCTCAGCACGATCGGGCTGGGCAGGCCGACGTACGGTGAGAGGATCACGTACGACGAGGGCAGCTGCGCCTTCAGGGCGTCGAGATCGGCGCCGCTGACGCGCGTCTGGTCGTAGGTGACCCACACGGCGCCGTGCTCGAGCGAGTGCACGGCGTTCTCGTTCTGCTGGGGCTGGTCGTAGATGCCGCAGTTCAGCCAGAACTGGTTGTGGGGGCCGCCCGCCGGCGGATTCTGCGGATAGTCGACCGTGCCGGCGACGTGCTGCGTGGCGTTCGCGAACGTCTCGACGCCGTCGATGACGGCGCCGGTTCCTCCGGCCTGGTAGGTGACCGGCTTCGGCGCGAAGGCGATGGATGCCGCGACGACAGCGACGACGGCGACGGCTGCGGTGCTGCCGACGATCCACCAGGTCAGACGGCTGCGCCGCCGGCGCGCGAGCTGACGCTGGTACTCGGCGAGCTTCTCCTGCTTCTGGAGTTCGCGCTGCTGCTTGACGGTCAGTTCGATGTTCGCACGCGTGGCGGGGTTGCCGCTCGTGCGTTTGCGGTCGGACGGCGTGGGGGTCATGGATCCTCGGCTCGGGTCGCGGTCGGGGTGATCAAGGCACGGGTGCCTTCCGATCGTATGCGCATGAATGACTCGGATGCTGGGGAAACGGTTAGGATCGAAGGAGTCTCGAATCGTTTCGAACCTCTTCGCCGGCGTCATCGCGCTCCGATCGACGCCTCGCCGCCTCTTCGCGACCGCGCGGCGCTCTGCGCTGCGGCATCCGCGTCGCCCGTCTGTCCGTCATCCCACCCGTCTGGAAACCGTGCGCGAAAACCCCGCCCCCCGAACTGCCTCGACACCCCTGCCCGCGGCTGCGCGTACGGCCACCGGTGCCATCCGCACGCTCGGATCGCACCCCGCCACCGCTCCGGTCGTCCTGCACCCCGGTGACGCGATCTCCACCGCACGCCGCGTGGTGTACATCATCCTGCTCGGCGCGCTCACTGCGCTCGGACCCTTCACGATCGACCTCTACCTGCCCGCGTTCCCGACGTTGCAGGCCGACTTCCGCACGTCCGCCGCGGCGATCCAGCTCACCCTGACCGGCACGATGGTCGGCTTCGCGCTCGGTCAGCTGATCGTCGGACCGCTCAGCGACAAGGTCGGACGCCGCGTGCCGCTGCTCGCGGTCACCGCCCTTCACGTCGTGGCCAGTGCCGCTGCGGCTCTCGCCCCCGATCTCACGCTCCTCGCGATCGCGCGCGTGTTCATGGGCGTCGGGGCTGCAGCCGGTGGCGTGGTCGCGATGGCGATCGTCCGCGACCTGTTCGGAGGTCGCCGGCTGGTGGTCATGCTGAGCCGGCTCGCGCTGGTGTCGGGAGCAGCCCCCGTCGTCGCGCCGCTCATCGGCTCCGCTCTGCTGTCGGTCATGCCGTGGCGTGGCATCTTCGTGGTCCTGGCGCTCTACGGTGCGGTGATGCTCGTGGCGGCGATCTGGCTCATCCCCGAGACGCTGCCGGCCGCGCGGCGCAAGGAGCGCGGGGCGACCACGGTGCTGCAGCGCTACCGCGGCGTCTTCAGCGATCGGGTGTTCGTCGGTGTCCTGATCATCGGGGGCATGTCCTTCAGCGGTCTCTTCTCGTACCTGTCGTCCTCCTCGTTCCTCTTCCAGGAGACGTACGGCTTCGACGCCCAGCAGTACGGATTGCTGTTCGCCGCCAACTCCCTCGGCCTCGTCGTGGGTGTGCAGGTGGCCGCGCGGCTCGCGGCCCGCTTCGGCCCGCAGTGGGTGCTGTCGGTGTCGACCGGCGTGCTGGTGCTCGCCGCGATCGCGATCATCGCGTGCGACCAGCTCGGGTGGGGGCTGTGGGGCACCATGGTGCCGCTGTTCGTGTTCATGACGGCGTGCGGCTTCACCTTCCCCTGCGTGCAGGTGCTCGCGCTCGATCGCCACGGCAAGGCCGCCGGCACCGCGGCATCCATCCTCGGGGCGACGAACTTCGGCGTCGCGGGGCTGATCTCCCCGATCGTCGGATGGGTCGCGCGGGATGCCGGCATCACGGCGACGACGATGGCATCGGTCATGGTGGGGTGCGCCCTGATCGGGGCGGTCTCGCTCTGGGCGGTCGTGCGACCGTGGACCGTGGAGCGGCTCGCGCCCTGAGCCGCCGGCGTCCGGCACAATGGGGCGATGAGAGCGCCCCTGGACGACGACGTCACGACGATCATGCTGCAGCGGCTCGTCGTGGGGGTGTTGTTGATCGCGACCACGGTGTGGCTCGGCATCCAGGTGGTGGTCGAAGCCGACGTGAACGTCGACGAGTGGTGGAACGTGTTCGTCGACCGTTTCGCCTTTCTCGACGGCGTCGCCCTCGCGATGAACTTCCTCGGCGGCGGATGGTTCGCCACCTTCGTCGTCCCGCTCGCGGGCGTCGCGCTGCTGCTGTCCCGGCGTCGTCCGCGCGGCGCGCTGTTCGTGGTCGTCGCGTCCCTGGGAAGCGTCGCGCTCGTGCAGCTGCTGAAGGCGCTGTTCGGACGCGCCCGACCCGAGGACATGATCGTCTTCTCCGATCACGGCTCCTTCCCCTCCGGACACACCGCGAACGCGGCGACGGTCGCGACGATCGCGGTCATCCTCTTTCCGCGGGTGTGGGTCGCCGTGGTCGGCGGCGCGTGGGTGTTCGCGATGGCGTTCAGCCGCACCCAGGTGCACGCCCACTGGCTGAGCGACACCGTCGGCGGCACCCTCGTGGGCGTGGGGGCGACCCTCGTGGTCGCGGCGATCTGCGCGCGCATGCTCGAGCGTGAGAACGAGCGGGTGCGCTCGCTAGGCTGAGCGCCATGAGCGCTGTCGATGACGCAGAACTTGCCCGACTGCAGGCCGAGGCGGAAGCGGCGGAGGCCGCGCTGAAGCTCGCCCAGGCCAAAGCCGCGCTCGCCGCCGCCCAAGCCGCGCGCGCTGCGGGAGGTGCCGCTGCGGGGGCTGCCGCTGCGGGGGCTGCCGCGGCGGGGGCGGCCGCTGCTGCGCCTGCGGAGGAGATTTCCGCTCCGGAGGTCGACGCGGGCGTATCGACTCCTCCCGAGGCGATATCTCCTCCCGAAGCGTCGGCGGCGGATGCCGCGCAGACGGTTCCCGAGGCGCCGGCGGCGGATGCCGCGGCATCCGGTCCTTTGAACGACGCGCAGGTTGCGGCGATCGCGAAGGGATACGCCTTCGACGGCCTCACCCTCGATCTCGGGGCACTGATGAACACCGACCCGGTGCCGTCGGCGCAGATCCGCATCCCGCTGGGGATGATGAACCGGCACGGCCTGGTCGCGGGAGCCACCGGCACCGGAAAGACCCGCACGCTGCAGGGGCTCGCCGAACAGCTCGCCGCGAAGGGCGTGCCCGTCTTCGCCGCCGACATGAAGGGCGACCTGTCGGGCGTGGCGACGCCCGGCGAGCCGAGCGAGAAGCTGCTCGCGCGGACGGCCGCAATCGGTCAGGAGTGGACGCCCGCGGCATCCGTCACCGAGTACTTCGCCCTCGGGGGCGTCGGAAAGGGCGTGCCGGTGCGGGCGACCGTCTCGGGGTTCGGACCGCTGCTGCTCAGCAAGGTGCTCGACCTCAACGAGACCCAGGAGTCGAGCCTCGGGCTCGTCTTCCATTACGCGGACGCCAACGGGCTGGCCCTGGTCGATCTCTCCGATCTGCGCGCCGTGCTCACCTGGCTCACGAGCGACGACGGCAAGGACGAGCTGAAGGCGCTCGGCGGACTGTCGTCGGCGACCGCCGGCGTGATCCTGCGCAAGCTCATCACCTTCGCCGACGACGGGGCCGACGTCTTCTTCGGCGAGCCGGAGTTCGACGTGCGCGACTTCCTGCGTACTGCCGCCGACGGGCGCGGTGTGATTTCGCTGCTGGAGGTTCCGGGCGTCGCCGACAAGCCGGCCCTGTTCTCGACGTTTCTCATGTACCTGCTGGCGGAGCTGTTCGAGATCCTCCCGGAGGTGGGGGATCTCGACACACCGAAGCTCGTGTTCTTCTTCGACGAGGCCCACCTGCTGTTTCGCGATGCGTCGAAGTCGTTCCTGTCCGCCATCACCCAGACCGTCCGCCTCATCCGCTCCAAGGGCGTCGGCGTGTTCTTCGTCACGCAGACGCCGAAGGACGTTCCCTCCGACGTGCTCGGCCAGCTGGGCTCACGCGTGCAGCATGCCCTCCGTGCCTTCACGCCCGACGACGCCAAGGCGCTGCGGGCGACCGTCGGCACGTATCCGAAGAGCGGTTACGACCTCGAACGGGTGCTGCAGGAGCTCGGCACCGGTGAGGCGATCGTCACCGTCATGAACGAGAAGGGCGCTCCGACCCCGGTCGCCTGGACCCGACTGCGCGCGCCGCAGGGCCTCATGTCGCCGACCCCCGACCCCGATATCGAACGAGCCGTGCACGCCTCGCCGCTGCTGGCCCGTTACGGGACGCCGATCGACCGGGAGTCGGCGCGCGAGATCCTCACCGCGAAGATGAACGCCGCCGCCGAGGCGGACGCCGCGGCCACGCGGGCCGAGGCGCAGGAGCAGGCGGCGAAGGAGCAGGAGAAGCAGCAGGCCGCGCAGGCGAAGGCGGATGCCGCCGCCGCGCGCGAGCGGCAGAAGGAGTACGACCGGATCCTCCGCTCCACCGGCGGCTCGACGCAGACGACGCGCACGTCGCGTTCGTCGCAGAAGTCGCCGCTTGAGCAGGTGCTGAACTCGAAGTCGACCCAGACGATCCTCAACTCGGTGATCCGAGGACTGTTCGGCACCGGCCGCCGCTGACGTTCGCCCTTGCGGGCGAAGAGCCCGTGCGCAAGGGGATGCGCCGCGGGCAGCGGCCGTCTAGCGTGACGGACATGAGCGAGCTGTCGAGCCCCACCGGCCGGGAAGAAGAGCTGCGCGCCGTGCCGCGCGCAGACGGCACGGCGCCGCGTGCGCTCGTGCTCGGTGCGACCGGCTACATCGGGGGACGGCTGGTGCCGCGGCTGATCGCGGCCGGCTACCGCGTGCGCGTGCTCGTGCGCGACGCGGCACGCCTGAGCGCGTTCTCCTGGGGCGACGAGGTCGACGTCGTGGTCGGCTCGGCCGTCGACGAACCGGCGCTCGCGCAGGCCTGCGCCGACGTCGACGTGCTCTACTACCTCATCCACTCGATGTCGGCCGGCGCCGGTTTCGAGCAGGCCGATCTCGCCGCCGCGCGCGCCGTCGCGACGGCGGCGGCCGCGGCATCCGTCGCTCGCCTGGTGTACCTGGGCGGGCTGCACCCGGAGGGCGTGCCGCTGAGCCCGCATCTGCGCTCCCGGGTCGAGGTGGGGGAGGTGTTCCTCGCCAGCGGTGTGCCCACGCTCGTGCTGCAGGCCGGTGTCGTGATCGGGTCGGGGTCGGCCTCGTTCGAGATGATCCGCCACCTCACCGAGGTGCTGCCGTACATGCCCGCCCCCAAGTGGGTGCGCAACTTCATCCAGCCGATCGCCGTCCGCGACGTCATGCACTACCTGCTGGGCGCCGCGCGCGTCGCCGCCGACGTGAACCGCGCCGTCGACATCGGCGGACCCGACGTGCTGCGCTACGGGCAGATGATGAACGGCTACGCGGTCGAGGCGGGCCTGCCGCAGCGGCCGATCGCGCCCCTGCCGGTGCTCACGCCGGGACTGGCGTCGCACTGGGTCAACGTCGTCACACCGGTGCCGCGCTCGATCGCGCGTCCGCTCATCGCCTCGCTGCAGAACGAGTGCGTCATGGACGACCACGACATCGACGCCATCATCCCGCCGCCGGCGGGCGGCCTCACGCCCTATCGCCGGGCCGTGGCGCTGGCCCTGGGGCGCGTCGCGGCCGACAGCGTGGAGACGAGCTGGCAGGATGCCGAGGTCAGCGGCGTGCCATCGGATCCGCTGCCGTCCGACCCGGAGTGGTCGGGGCGCACCGTGTTCACCGACGTGCGCACGGCGACGACGACCGCGAGCCCCGCGCGGCTCTGGGAGGTCATCGAAGGGATCGGCGGCGAGAACGGCTGGTACTCCGCGCCCGTGCTGTGGGCGCTGCGCGGCTGGATGGACCGGGTCGTCGGAGGCGTGGGGCTCGTGCGCGGACGGCGCAATCGCAGCCGCGTGGCCGTCGGCGATGTCGTCGACTTCTGGCGTGTCGAGAAGGTCGAGCCGGAGCGACTGCTGCGCCTGCGTGCCGAGATGAAGGTACCCGGTCTGGCGTGGCTCGACCTCGGCTGCGAGCCGGGCGCCGACGGCGGCGCCGTGTACCGCCAGCGCGCGGTCTTCTTCCCGTCGGGGCTGTCGGGCCGGTTGTACTGGCTGGCGGTGCTGCCGTTCCACGGGTTCATCTTCCGGGGGATGGCCAACCGCATCACGGCGGCGGCGGAGCACGCGGATGCCGCCGAGCACGTGGATGCTGCGGCCTAGACTCGCGCCGTGGCCCATCTGCGTTCTTTCCGCCCCGGCGACGAGCCCGCCCTCGCCGAGATCTGCCTGCGCACCGCCGACACGGGCAGCGACGCCACCGGCATCCTGGACGACGACGACATCTGGGCGGCCGTCTTCGTGCTGCCCTACGTCGCGCGCCACCCCGAACTGGCCGTCGTGGTCGAGACCGATGACGGTCGGGTCGCGGGCTACGCCGTCGCCACCGGCGACACCGATGGGTTCGAGGAGTGGTTCCAGCACCAGTGGTGGCCGCGGTTCGCGCAGCGCTGGCCGGCGCCGGTGGGCGCGGCGGCGACCCGCCAGGATTCCGTGCTCGCCTACGCGTACGGACGTCGCCCCGGTGTGGAGCCCTTCGCGCGCCACTACCCCGCGCACCTGCACATCGATCTGCTTCCCGAACTCCAGGGCCAGGGTTGGGGGCGCCGTCTGATCGAGACGCTGCGGGACAGGCTTCGGGCCGCGGGCGTGCCGGGGGTGCACCTGGTCGCCGCCGGCACCAACGCCGGCGCCATCGCGTTCTACGAGCGTCTGGGCTTCACGCGCCTGGACGCTCCCGCGGACGTCGCCGCCTTCGGCATGCTCCTGTAGCGCCCCTCCCGCCTCTTCGCCGAGCCGCCATGTTCTCGCCGACCCGCCACGATATGTCGCGCCGAAGCATGGCGGCTCGCGCGGAAGGTGGCGGCTCGGCGATGAGACGTGGGGGAGGGAGGGGGGAGGGAGAGGGGGGGAGGGGGTGGGGGCGTNGGGTGGGGGCGTGGGCAGCCTCGCCGTCGTGATCACCGTCTCGGATCGGTCGGCTGCGGGTGCGCGTGCCGACACGGCGGGCCCGCTGGCCGTCACGGCGCTGCGCGAGGCGGGGTGGGAATGCTCCGACGCCCGGGTCGTCGCCGACGGCGCCGACAGCGTCGAGACGGCGCTGCGCGCCGCGCTCGACGACGGCGCGCGTCTCATCGTCACCACCGGGGGCACCGGTGTCGCCGCCCGCGATGAGACCCCCGAGGGCACCGATCGCGTCATCGAACGCACGATCGACGGCATCTCCGAGGAGCTGCGCCGGCGCGGCGTCGCCGAGAAGCCGGCCGGCATGCTCTCCCGCGGTCGTGCCGGGGTCGCCGCGCGCGCCCTGATCGTCAACCTGCCCGGATCGCCCGCGGCGGTGGCCTCCGGGATGCCCGTCATCCTGTCGGTCGCCGCTCACGTGGTGCATCAGCTCGACGGAGGAGATCACTGATGACTGCCGTTCGCATCGCCCGCATCACCGACGAACCGCTGGATGCCGCCGCGCACCTCGCCGCCGTCGACGACCCCCGCGCGGGGGCTGTCACGAGCTTCATCGGCACGGTCCGCGATCACGACCCCGATGCCGACACGGCCGTCGTCGCGCTGGAATACTCCTCGCACCCGGATGCCGAGGCGACGCTGCACGACATCGCGCTGACCGCCATCGGCGACACGCGTGCGACCGTCGCTGTGAGCCATCGCGTCGGACGTGTAGAGGTCGGCGAAGCCGCCGTCGTCATCGCGGTGTCCACCCCTCACCGTGCCGAGGCGTTCGAGGTGTGCCGCGCCATCATCGAGGCGATCAAGCGCGAACTGCCGGTGTGGAAGCGTCAGCTCACGGCCGACGGCGCCGCCGCCTGGAAGGGCATCGGCGGCTGAGGCTCACCCGCCGGCGAACGGCGGGAGCACGTCGACCAGGGTGTCGTCGCCCAACACCGTCGACGTGTCGGTGCGTCGTCCATCGACGAGCACGGCGCAGCGGGGAAGGATGCGTCCGAGCGCCGGGTACTCCCGCGCCCAGGCGGCGCGCAGGTCGTCGAGATCGGTCTCGGCTCGCACCTCCTCGGCACGCCCGGCGAACTCCGCGGCGGCGGCGAAGTATCGGACCCGCGGCATCAGGACTCCCGCACCCAGTCGCCCGACTTGCCGCCGGTCTTCGCGAGGAGGCGGACGTTCTCGATGGACGTGCCCTTGTCCATGCCCTTGACCATGTCCACGATCGTGAGCGCGGCCACCGCTGCCGCCGTCAGTGCTTCCATCTCCACCCCGGTGCGGTCGGCGGTGCGGACGGTCGCCGTGATCTCGACGCCGTCGTCCGTGATCGCAAGGCCGACGCTCGCGCCGTGGACGCCGATCACGTGGGCGAGCGGCAGCAGCTCGGGTGTGCGCTTGGCGGCCTGGATGCCGGCGATGCGCGCGACGGCCAGCACGTCGCCCTTGGGCACCGTTCCGTCGCGGAGCGCTGCGACGACGGCGGGAGCGCAGCGGACCACGGCGCCGGCTGTCGCGGCGCGCACCGTGGGCTGCTTCTCGGTCACATCGACCATGCGGGCGTGGCCGGCCTCGTCCAGGTGGGTGAAGCTCATGCGTCCCATCCTTCCAGCAGGTGGACCTGCACCGGGTCGCCCTCCCGCACCTCCGCGATGTCGGCCGCGACGACGGCGAGCGCGCGCGCGAGGCCCAACCCGCCGGCCAGGTGCGATCCCGACCCGCCCGCGGTCGCGGGGCGGACCGTCCACGTCGGCGCCGAGGTGTCGATGACCGCGGGCAGGTACTGCCGCCGTCCCTCGGGGGTCCGCCACGACGTGCCGGCCGGCAGGGTCAGACGCGCCCGCTCGACGGTGCGCCGCCCCTGCATCGTCAGCAGAGCGGGGCGGACGAACACCTCGAACGAGACCGCCGCGCTGACCGGATTTCCCGGCAGACCGAACAGCAGAGCGATGCCGGTCGGCGTCGGCAGGGTGCCGAATCCCTGCGGCTTGCCCGGTTGCATCGCAACGCGGGTGAAGGTCATCGCCGCGGCGAGCTCGGTGCGCACCACCTCGAATGCGCCGGCGCTGACGCCGCCGGAGAAGACGACCGCATCGACGGGTGCCGCCAGCAGTGCGGCCACCGCGTTGCGCAGAGCTTCGCCCTCATCGTCCACGACGACCTGAGCGACCACCTCTGCGCCGGCCGCCGCGACGAGGCCGGCGAGCAGCACGCCGTTGGATTCGGGGATCTGCCCGCGTCGCAGCGGCGTTCCGGCCGGCGCCAGCTCGCTGCCCGTCGAAACGATGCCGACCCGCGGACGCGCCGAGACGACCGCGTGAGTACGGCCCGCGGCGGTTGCCGCGGCGATCTGGAGCGGTCCGAGCACGACGCCCGTCTCGAGCACCACATCGTCCGCGCGGAGGTCGTCGCCGGCGCGGCGGACGAATGCTCCCGCGGCGCGCGGCGCACGGCGCACGGTCGTGTTCCGAAGGGAGTCGGCGAGGCCGCCCTCGGTGTCTTCGAAGGGCACGATGGCGTCGGCATCCGAGGGCACCGGCGAACCCGTCATGATGCGCGCGGCCTCGCCGGGGGCCAGCGGGGGATCGTCGGACGTGCCGGCGGGAAGATCCGCCACGACGCGGAGGATGGCGGGATCCTCCGGACTCGCGTGAGCGACGTCCGCGAAGCGCACGGCGAAGCCGTCCATGGCGGAGTTGTCGAAGACGGGGATGTCCAGAGCTGCGCGCACGGGCTCGCGCAGTGTCGCGCCGGTGGCCGCGGTCAAGGGGAGGCGCACGGCGGGCAGTGGGCGCACGGCGGCGAGCACGTCCGCGAGCTGCTCCTCGACGGTGCGCAACGGCGCGTGGGAGGTCATGCCTGCTGCCACGCGGCGAGACCGCCCACCAGGATGTCGGCGTCGACGCCGCGAGCGCGGAGCGCTTCGGCAGCGTGACGGGCGCGGATGCCGTGCGCGCAGATGACGACGACATGCTCGTCGTCGATCTGCGCCGGATCGTCCAGCAGGTCGCCGAGGGGGATCAGAACCGATCCGGCGACGACGCCGGTCTGCGTCTCCCACGGCTCGCGCACGTCCAGGAGGGTGGCCCCGGCCTCCTGCGCGGCGAGCATCTCGCTCGCCGTCAGTTCGCGGATCGGCGCAGGCGCCGCTTCTGCCGGGGCGACGCTCGGCGACGGCGACGGCGATGGCGATGGCGAGGCGGGAGCGGACGCCCGCAGCGCCACCTCGGTCTGCGTGCCGCGCAACGCGTCGATCACGAGCACGCGGCCCAACAGGGGCTCGCCGATGCCGACGATGAGTTTCACCGCCTCGATCGCGAGAATGCCGCCTACCTGAAGGCACAGGGCACCCAGCACGCCCACCTCGGCGCAGGTGGGTGGGGTGCCGGCGGCGTCGGCCGGGTGCAGGTCGGACAGCACGATCGGCTCCGTCCCCGCGGGAGGCGCGCTCCAGAACACCGTGGCCTGCGCATGGAACTCCTGCAGCACGCCCCAGACGAGCGGGATGCCGAGACGCTCGCAGGCGGCGGCGACCGCTGCCCGGGTGTCGAACGTGTCGCTGCCGTCGACGACGAGATCGGCGCCGTGGAGCAGATCTCCCGCATTCTCGGTCGTGAGGCGTTCGTTGACCGGGATGACGACCGTCTCGGGCGACAGGTCCGCAGCGACGCGCTGCGCCGACGCGGTCTTGCGGGCGCCGATGTCGACGTGTCGGTGCAGGAGTTGCCGCTGGAGGTTGCTGAGGTCGACGACGTCGTCGTCGATGACCGTGAGGGTGCCGATACCGGCGGCAGCGAGCGCCATCACGACGGGCGAGCCGAGGCCGCCGGCCCCGACGACGGCGACGTGCGCGGCCGCCAGCCGGCGCTGACCGAGATCGCCCACGCCGTTGAGCACGAGGTGGCGCTGAGTGCGGGCGCGCTCGGCGGGGGCGAGGGCGGGAACGGGGTCGACGAGAGGAGGCAGCGGCACGGAGCCAGCGTATCCGCCGTGTCTGCCCGCGGGGCCGGGGACCGAGAAGTCCTCCGCGGGGCAGAAAGCCGCAGTTGCGTCATCGCAGGCGCCCCTCTCGCCGCAGATGCGCGATATGGTCGGCGGTATGCATTCTTATCGTGTCACCGAGGCCGCACGGCTGCTGGGCGTGAGCGACGACACCGTGCGCCGGTGGATCGATCACGGCATCCTTCCGACGACGGGAGTCTCTCCGGTGGAGATCCCCGGTGACGCCCTCGCCGCACGAGCGGTCGAGCTCGCGCACGCCGCCGCGGACCCCGCGGATGTGCTCTCGAGCGCCCGCAACCGCTTCGTCGGACTGGTCACGCGCGTGCAGCAGGACGGCGTGATGGCACAGGTCGACATCCAGTCCGGCCCGCACCGCGTCGTGTCGTTGATGTCCTCGGAAGCGGTGCGCGATCTGGGACTCGAACCCGGTGCGCTCGCCGTCGCGGTCATCAAAGCCACGACCGTCATCGTCGAGACCCCGAGGGAGCGGTGATGCGCACACGATCGCGATACGTCCTCGCGGTCCTCCTCGCCGGGGTCGTGGCGCTCGCCGGCTGCAGCGCGGCGGGGGGATCGGCGGATGCCGACCGCACCACCCCCGGGGCGGCGACGGCGTCGTCGGACGCGGTCTCCGGGGAGCTGACCGTCTTCGCCGCGGCATCATTGAAAGCGGCCTTCACCCGGCTCGCCGATCAGTTCCAGACGGCGCACCCGGGGGTGACGATCCGTCCGATCAGCTATGACGGATCGTCGACGTTGGCGACCCAGCTGATCGAGGGGGCACCGGCCGACGTCTTCGCCTCTGCCGACGAGAAGAACATGCAGAAGGTCGTCGCCGCCGGACTCGCGTCCTCACCGCAGCCGTTCGCCACGAACGTGCTCACCCTCATCGTCCCGTCGGGAAACCCCGCCGGCGTGCACGGGCTCGCCGACCTCGCCACGCCGGCGCTGCGGGTCGTCCTGTGCGCGGCCGAGGTGCCGTGCGGTGCGGCATCGCAGACGCTCCTGCAGAAGGCGGGCGTGACGGCATCCGTCGACAGCTACGAGCAGAACGTGACCGCCGTCCTCACGAAAGTGGCCAGCGGAGAGGCGGATGCCGGTCTCGTGTACGTGACCGACGCCGTGACGACGCCCGCCGTGCAGACGGTGGCGACGCCGGGCGCGGATGCCGTGGTCAACACATACCCGATCGTCGCCCTGGACGACGCGGCGAATCCCGCGGCGGCACGGGCCTTCGTGGGCTTCGTGCACTCCGATGCCGCGCGCGTCACGCTCACCGACCTCGGCTTCGGTACGCCGTGACGGTCGCGACCGCCGGGCGGCGCGCGCAGCCGCGGGGATTCGTCCCGACCGTGCTGGCGGTGCCGGCGGTGCTGGGCCTCGCGGTGCTCGTGGTGCCGTTGACCGCGCTCGTCGGGCGTGTCGACGTCGCGACGTTCTGGGCCGACATCACCTCGCCGGCAGCGTTGTCGGCACTCGGGCTGTCGTTGGTGACGGGAGCGGTCGCGACCCTCGTCTGCATCGTTCTCGGCATCCCGCTGGCGCTGTGGATCGCGCGGTCGGGACCGCGGCTGGCGGGGGTGCTGCGGGCCGTGATCACCGTGCCGCTCGTGCTGCCGCCGATGGTGGGCGGGGTCGCGCTGCTGTTTCTGCTGGGACGCAACGGGTGGCTCGGGCAGGCGCTGGCGGTGATCGGCGTGCGGGTGCCGTTCACGACGGCGGCCGTGGTGATCGCCCAGACGTTCGTGGCGCTGCCGTTTCTCGTGCTGGCGCTCGAAGGGGCGCTCCGGGCGACCGGCACCGGCTACGAACGTGCCGCGGCGGCCCTCGGCGCGGGCCGGTGGCGCATCCTGTGGCGGATCACGCTGCCGCTGGCGGCGCCCGGCCTCATCGCGGGGGTGGTGCTGTGCTTCGCGCGCGCGATCGGCGAGTTCGGCGCGACGGCGCTGTTCGCCGGCAACGCACCGGGAGTGACCCAGACGATGCCGCTCGCGATCTACACGGCCTTCAACGGTGCGGGGGTCTCGCAGGGCACCGCCGTGGCGCTCTCGCTGCTGCTGCTGGTGACGGCGCTCGCGGTGCTGTTGGCCGTGCGGGCGTGGCGGCCGGGGGCGACGCGATGAGCGGGGCGATGCTCGAGGCGCACGTCGTCGTGCGCCGGGAAGGCTTCGTCCTGGATGCCGAGATCTCGGCATCCGCGGGGGAGGTCGTCGCGGTGATGGGCCCGAGCGGTGCGGGGAAATCGACGCTCGTCTCGGTGATCGCGGGGCTGTCGCCGCTGAGCGATGGCGCCGTCCGGGTCGCCGGCGAGGTCGTCTCTTCGCCGCGCGCGCAGGTGACGCCGCAGCGCCGTGGCGTCGTGCTCCTGGGGCAGGAACCGCATCTGTTCCCGCACGTGAGTGCGCGCGACAACGTCGCCTTCGGGATGAGTGCGCCGGACGGTCGGGCACGGGCGGCCGCGCGCGTGGAGCGTCGCTCGCGTGCCGAGCGGGCGCTCGCCGAGGTGGGGCTCGCCGGGGTCGGCCATCGCCGCCCGGCCGAACTGTCGGGCGGTCAGCAGCAGCGGGTCGCGCTCGCCCGTGCGCTTGCGACCCTCCCGCGTGTGCTTCTGCTGGATGAGCCCTTCACGGCGCTCGATCCTGTCACGGTGGCCGATCTGCGTCGGATGCTCGCCGAGCGGCTACGCGCCGCCGGCACCACGGCGGTGTTCGTCACGCACGACGTGGTGGATGCCGTCGCGGTCGCGGATCGCCTCGTCGTGCTCGAAGCCGGGCGCGTGACGCAGTCCGGTGCGGTGCGTGAGGTCCTGACGACGCCGGCGACGGACTTCGTCGCGGCGCTCGCCGGCGTCAACCGGGCGGCCGGGCGGGTGGAGGACGGCGTGTGGGCGGCCGACCGGCTGCGTCTGCCCGCACCCTCGAGCGTCGAGGGCGACGCCGCGGCGCTCATCCCGATCGGTGCCGTGCGGCTCGATGCCGCGGATGCCGGCGTCGCGGGCCCGGGCTCGATCGATGGCGTCGCGACATGGTCGGCGCGCGTCGAACGCATCGAGGCAACGCCCTCGGGCGCGCGCGTGCACACGGCGTCGCCGGCGATCGTCTGTGAACTCACCGTGGCACAGATGCTGGCCGCGGCGATTGCGGAGGGCGACCGGGTGGTCCTGTCGGTGGACACCGCCGACGTGCGGATCGTCGCCGCATGAATCGGCGCCGGCGGCGTGCTGGTGTCACGTCTCGGTGTCGATAGCGGTGTCGAGGTGTCGCAGGAAGTCGGCGTTTGCCCGCAGAGCCGGGCGATAGCGATCCAGTTCCGTCGCCGGCGCGTGCGCGGCGATGACGTCGAGCAACTCGGCGAAGGCGGCGTGGACCTGGCCGGCGGCATGTCGGCTGAGGGCCTGGAAGACGGCGAGGGAGATCGCGTCGGGAAACTCGCGGCGTGCGTCGGCGAACACCCGGAGGGAGTCGTCGAGCCGGTCGAGGTTGCGCAGCGTACTGGCGTACTGCAAGAGGCATCGGCGGCGGACGTCGCCGGTGAGGCCTGCTTCGAGCGCGCGTGGATACAGAGCCGCGGCCGCACTCTCGTCGCCGGCGGTGTCATATGCCCCCGCGAGCTCGTACAGAACGCGCGCGTGCTCGGGATGCCGCGCGTGGACCTCCTCGAGCGCCGCGACCGTCGGCGCCATGTCATCGCGATCTCGTGCCGCGAAGATGCGGTCCAACTCGTCGTCGAGGCTCTCACTCATCCACCGATCCTCTCAGAACGGTGGGGCGCGCCCGGCGAGCCGTGCGCGAGCGTGCGGCGATCCGTCTGCTCGGCGGGCGAAATCCGCCATTCGGCCTTCCCCCTCCATTCGCCGGGTAGCCTCGGACCATGCCCGCCGTCCCGCTCACCCTGCGTACGGGACGCGCCACGTCAGCGCTGCCGACGGCCCCCGGCGCGCCGCTCGTCGACCGTTTCGGCCGCGTGCACCGCGATGTGCGGATCTCGCTGACCGATCGCTGCTCCCTGCGCTGCACGTACTGCATGCCCGAGCAGGGCAACGAATGGCTCGCGCGCACGAGCATCCTCTCCACGGACGAGATCGTGCGCGTCGCGCGCATCGCCGCGGCATCCGGGATCTCCACGTTCCGGCTCACGGGAGGCGAGCCGCTGCTGCGCGCCGACATCGTCGAGGTCGTGCGACGGCTCGCCGCGGTCGAAGGCCCCGACGGGCCGGTCGACATTGCCCTGACGACGAACGGCATCCGTCTCGGCGACGTACTGCCCGACCTCATCGACGTCGGTCTGCGCCGCCTCAACATCTCGATCGACACCCTCGACCGCGACCGCTTCCGCGACCTCACCCGCCGCGACCGCCTCGACGAGGTCGTGGCAGGCATCGCCGCGGCGTCCGCGTCGGGACTGCGCCCCCTCAAGCTCAACGCGGTCGCGATGCGCGGCATCAACGACGACGAACTCGTCGACCTCGTCGCCTTCGCGCTCGATCACGGCGCCGAGATGCGCTTCATCGAGCAGATGCCGCTGGATGCCGGGCACACGTGGGACCGCACACGCATGGTGACCCGCGAGGAGATCCTGGCAGCGCTCTCGACCCGGTGGCACCTCGAGCCCGTCCCCGGCCGCGGCGGCGCACCCGCGGAGCGCTTCCTGCTCGACGGCGGGCCGGCCTCCGTCGGCGTGATCGCCTCGGTGACGGCGCCGTTCTGCGGCGCCTGCGACCGCCTGCGGCTCACCGCCGACGGGCAGCTGCGCAACTGCCTGTTCTCCAACGACGAGTACGACCTCATGCCGCTGCTGCGTGCGGGCGCCGACGACGTCGCGATCGACGCGCTGTTGCACGAGTGCATCGCCGGCAAGCTTCCGGGACATGCGATCGATGACCCGTCGTTCCTGCAGCCGGCGCGCGGGATGAACGCGATCGGCGGCTGAACTCAGTCTTCGATGCGCCCGCCGGTCAGCCGCACTGTGCGGTCGACGAGGCCGGCGGGAACGTCCACGTGCGAGATCAGCACGACGGCACGATCCGGACCGACCGCCCCGAGCAGGTCGGCCAGCAGCGCGTCGGACGCGTCGACGTCGACACCGGCGGTCGGCTCATCGAGCACGAGCACGGGGAAGCCGTGCAGCAGAGCCCGGGCCAGCGCGATGCGCTGGGCCTGCCCGCCCGACACGAGCGCCCCGCGTTCGCCGACCCGCGCGTCCAGGCCGCCGCGCGCGCTCAGCCAGTCACCGAGGCCCACGCGGTGCAGCACCGCCTCCAGCTCGGCATCCGTCGCCGTGTCTCGCGCGAACAGGAGGTTCTGCCGGATGTCCTCGTCGAAGAGCATGGGCTGCTGTTCGCACAGACCCACCGTCTCGCGGACGCTGTCGGGGTCGAGGTCGTGCACATCGACCCCACCGATCGTGTACCGGCCGGCGCTCGTCTCCAAGAAGCGCACGAGGACGTGCGCCGCCGTGGTCTTGCCGGCGCCGCTGGAGCCCACGACCAGGATCCGCTCGCCCGGGGCGACCCTCAGATCCACCGCCTGCAGGGCGTCCTCAGCCGCTCCCGGCCAGCGCGCCGCGACGCCCTGCAGGACGAGGCCATCGCCGAGCGCGACGGCTTCGCGTGCGTGACCATCGTCATCGTGAGCGACCTCGAGCGGGATGTCCGCCGGCGTCTCGCCCGGCAGGGCTTCGGCGATCCGGGTGGCCGCGGCGCGTACCTGTCGCCATGATGACGCCGCCGCCGGAACCGCGGTGAAGACCTCGAACACGGCCATCGGCACGAGCACGGCCACGGCGAAGGCGGGGGCGGTGATCGTTCCGTCGCCGAGTGCGGGAACGGAGGCCAGGACGGCGACGACGGAGGCCGCGCCGGCCAGTACTGACACGACGGCGGTGGAGCCCGCCTGCGCCCCGGCTCGGCGGGTCACCGCCCGCCGCAGGGCATCGTCCGCCGCGGCGATGCGCCGCGCGCTCTGATCGTCGGCGCCGTACGCGGCGAGGACGTCCAGGCTTGCGAGGTGATCGAGCACGGCGTCGGCGAGACGGGCGCGCAAAGGCGCGATGGAACGCTCCGCGCGGGAGCCGGCGACCCATCCCCAGCCGACCGCCACGATGGCCGCCACGACGAGGCAGGCGAGGAGCGTGAGCGCCGCGGGCCACCAGACGATGCCGACGAGCACGACGGCGCCGAGGGCCACCGCCGTCGACGATACGAGAGGCAGCACGACGCGCAGCGGCAGGTTCTGCAGCTCGTCCACATCGTCGACGAGCGCTCCGAGCACCGAGCCGCGCCGGGTGCGGGTCAGCCCGTCCGGGGCGAGCGGAATGAGCCGGCGCACCAGATCGGTGCGGGTCACCGCGAGCTGGCGCAGGGCCGCATCGTGGCTCGCGAGTCGCTCCGTGTAGCGGAAGGCGGCCCGACTGAGTGCGAAGGCGCGCACGCCCACGACGGCTGCCGACAGGTACATCACCGGAGGCTGCTCACTGGCACGGACGATCAGCCACGCGCTGCAGGCGAGCAGCGCGACCGCCGAGGCCTCCGAGAGGAAGCCCGCTGCGGCGCCCGGCCAGAATCGTCGCAACGAAGGCATCGCCCGGCGCAGTACGTCCGTCGTGGTGGTCATGCGCCGACCTCCGCCCGCGTCGCCGACAGCGTCACGACGCGGTCGGCGATCTCGCGCGCGCTGCGTCGGTGCGAGATCAGAAGCACCGTGGCGCCGTCGTCGGCGAGCCCGCGGATGCCGTGCCACAGGGCCGCCTCGGTCGCGGCATCCAGCGCCGAACTCGGCTCGTCGAGGGCGATGACCGGCGCACGGCCGCGGAGGTGGCGGAACACGGCGCGCGCCACCGCCAGCCGCTGGGCCTGCCCGCCCGACACGCCGGCGCCCTGGACGCCGAGGTCCTGATCCGGATCGAGGGCGTCGGCCTGTGCGACGGCGAGGGCACGCCGCACCAGATCGCGGCGTGACGCGGCATCCGTCTCGTCGTCGCCGAGCGCGACGTTCTCGGCGATCGTGCCGCCGATCAGGCCCGGGTGCTGGCCCGCCCAGGCGAGCCACGTCGCGGGGGAGAGGGTGTCGACGGGCGTGTCGTTCAGTCGTGCGTCGCCGTCGAAGGCCACCGCGCCGCGCAACGCGGCGAACACGCTGGACTTGCCGGCGCCGCTCGGGCCCTCGATCAGTGTCACGGTGCCGGGCTCGGCCACGAGATCGACGGCGGGCAGGAGCAGATCGCCCCGCCGGACGCGCAGGCCGCGTAGCACGAGGCGCGCCGGACCGGATGCCGCGACTCCGCGCCGTGCGTGCGCCGATCCGGCGGCGCGCGCCTCATCGAGCACCGCGAAGACGTCCTCGGTCGCCGCGACGCCCTCTGCCGCGGCATGGAACTGCACGCCCACCTGGCGAAGCGGAAGGTAGGCCTCAGGCGCCAGCAGCAGCACGAACAGGCCGACGGCCAGCGCCAGCGACCCGTCTACCAGCCGGAAGCCGATCGACACGGCCACGATCGCCACCGAGATCGACGCCAGCAGTTCGAGCGCGAATCCCGACAGGAACGACACGCGCAGCACCCGCATCGTCTCGACCCGGTATGTCTCGGTGACCTTCTCGATGGACCGGACGGCGCGGTGCTGACGCCCGAAGACCTTGAGTGTCGACAGGCCCTGGACCGTATCGGCGAAGCGGGCGGCCAGACGCCCCAGAGTGCGCCACTGCTTCTGCTGCACCGTTCGCGTCGCGAGGCCGATCAGCACCATGAACAACGGGATCAGGGGGAGGGTGAGCAGCACCGTGAGACCGGAGATCCAGTCCTGCCACCACATGACGGCGACCAGTACCGGGGTCGCGATGACGGTGAGCACGAGCTGTGGCAGATAGCGTCCGAAGTACGCGTCCAGCGCCTCCAGCCCGCGTCCGGCGGTCACGGCGAGCTGGGCGGAGTTGCGTCCGGCGAGCCATCCCGGACCCAGGATGCCGACGGCATCCACGAGCTGCGCGCGCAGCTGCGCCTGCACGCGCGCGGCGGCGCGCGCCGAGAGGGCTTCGCGCGCCCAGAGCAGCAGCGCACGGACGACGATGACGGCGGCCAGCGCGGTCAGCAGTGCGATCAGCTCGGCCCACGGCATCCCGTCGATCGCGCGCGTGATCGCGCGCGTCAGCAGCCACGCGAACGCGACGACGACCGCGGTCTGGAGTGCGCCGATCACCGCGATCGCGGCGAAGAACGCCCGCGATGCCGACGCGTAGCGCACCAGTCGCGGGTCGACGGGCCGCACGCGTGTGTCTGCCATCCTTCGATCCTGCCTCATCCTTCATCCCCCGCAAGCCGCCATCACACGGCCGAGCCGCCACGTTCCGGCCGGCCGAAGCATGTCGGCTCGAATAGAACGTGGCGGCTCGGCGGTGAGTGTCAGTGGGCTGCGGTCAGCTCCGCCTTCTCGATCGTCGTGCGGGTGATCCGCTTGCGGAAGATCCAGTACGTCCACGCCTGGTAGGCGAGCACGAGCGGCAGGAAGATGAGCGCGGCCCACGACATGATCTGCAGCGTCATCGGCGTGCTGGACGCATTCGAGATGGTCAGGCTGAAGGCGTCATCGGTCGTCGACGGCATGACGTAGGGGAACAGTGCGAGCCACAGCGTCAGCACGGCGAACACGATCGTGACCGCTCCGGCCGCGAAGGCCTTGCCGTCCCGGTCGGCCATGTTGAACCACACCGACAGGAGCAGCGCGACGGCCGCGATCACACCGCAGGCGATGACCGCCCATAGCAGCGGGGCGCCGCGACCGGCGGCGAGGAAGATCGTCCAGACCACGGTTCCGGCCGCGAAGATCACGGTCGGGATCGCGAGCTTCTTGCCGAGTGCTTGCGCGTCGTGGTGCACCTGACCGTCGGTCTTCAGGCCCACGAAGTAGACGCCGTGCAGGAAGAACAGCAGCAGCGTCGTCACGCCGACCCAGAGCCCGTAGGGGTTCAGCAGCGTGAACAGTGAGCCGGTGAAGTTCTTGTCGGCGTCGATCGGCACGCCCTGCACGATGTTCGCGACCGCGACGCCCCACAGCAGCGCGGGCACCGCGGAGCCGATCGTGATCATCCAGTCGAAACGGCGCTTCCATCGCAGGTCGTCGCGCTGGTGGCGGTACTCGAACGAGACGCCGCGCGCGATCAGCGCGAGCAGGATGAGCAGCAGGGGGAGATAGAAGCCGCTGAACAGCGTGGCGTACCACTCCGGGAAGGCCGCGAACAGGCAGGCGCCCGCGACGATGACCCAGGTCTCGTTGAGGTCCCAGATCGGTCCGATCGTGTTGATCACCTGGCGTCGCGACACCTCGTCCTTGCCGAGGAAGGGCAGCGACATGCCGACACCGAAGTCGAAGCCGTCGAGCACGAAGTAGCCGACGAACAGCACTCCGACGATGAAGAACCAGAGGTAGGCGAGGTCCATGTCAGCTCCTAGTACACCGTGGACGGGGTCTGATCGACCGGGACATCGGACGGGTCGGGGTCATCGGGTCCGGGCAGGGGCTGCGGACCCTCCTTGACCGTCTTGACGATGAGGCCGAACTCGACGACCGCGAGGATCGCGTAGATCGCGGTGAAGGCGATCAGCGAGATCAGGACGGTCCAGCCGGGCACGTTCGGCGAGACGCCGTCCTGCGTGAGCATGAGACCGAACACGATCCAGGGCTGACGTCCCATCTCGGTGAAGATCCAGCCGACGAGGATGCCGAGCAGGGCCAGCGGCGCCTGCCAGACGGCGAGCCGCCACATCCAGCCGGCGACCGGGCGCTTCGCGTTCTTGCGGGTGACCCAGAGGCCCGCCACCGCGATCGCGGTGGACAGCAGGCCGAAGCCCATCATCCAGCGGAAGGCCCAGTAGGTGACCCACAGGACGGGCGCGAAGTTGCCGCCGACCTGATCGGCGAACTGCGGGAACATCTGCGTCGTGTACAGCTGGTTGAGGTCGTTGATGCCCTCGACGCAGCCGTTGAAGTCGTGGGTCGACAGGAACGCGAGCACGTACGGCACGCGCAGCGACCACACTTCACCGGTGCCGTCGGGGGTGCCGATCGAGAAGATCGAGAAGGAAGCATTGGCCCCGCACGCCGAGTTGAACATCGCCTCGGCGGCGGCCATCTTCATCGGCTGCGTCTGGACCATCACGAGTCCCAGCTGGTCGCCGGACAGGAACACCGCGACGAAACCGATGATCATCGCCCAGAGGCCGAACTTCAGCGCCGGGCGCAGCATCTCGATGTTCTGCTTGCGGGCGAGGTGCCAGGCGGATGCCGCGATCACGACACCGGCGGAGAACATGATCGCCGCGGAGATGGTGTGCGGGAACTGCGTCAGTGCGACCGGGTTGGTCAGCACCTGCCAGAAGTCGGCCATTTCGGCGCGGTGACCCGCGGCCGACATCTGGTAGCCCTTCGGGTTCTGCATGAAGGCGTTGGCCGCGAGGATGAAGTACGCCGACAGCCAGGTGCCGACGACCGTCATCCAGATGGTGAGCAGGTGGATGCGCCGGGGGAGCTTGTTCCACCCGAAGATCCACAGACCGATGAACGTGGCCTCGAAGAAGAAGGCCATGAGGCCCTCGAAGGCGAGAGGGGCTCCGAAGACGTCGCCGACGAAGCGGGAGTAGCTCGACCAGTTCATGCCGAACTGGAACTCCTGCACGATGCCGGTGACGATGCCCATCGCGAAGTTGATCAGGAAGATCTTCCCGAAGAAGCGCGTCAGGTGCAGCCACTTCACGTCACCGGTGCGGTGCCACACCGTCTGGAAGATGGCGACGAACAGCGACATGCCGAGCGTGAGCGGCACGAAGATGAAGTGGTACAGGGTCGTGAGGCCGAACTGCCAGCGTGCCAGCAGTAGCGGGTCCAGGAAGTCCATCGTCATCCTTCCGAGGGCGGGAGTCTTCTTCGAGACTGAAGCTACACAGGGATTTCCCAGCCGCAGGCGCCCTGGGCCGTGAAAAAGAAAGGCGTTCTGATCAGGCCGTGGCGCCGGCGAACATCAGCTGGACGACGCACTCGCGCGGGTCGCACGAGGGGCGCATGTCGTCAACGGCGAGCGGCCCACCGGCGGCGCTGAGCACGCTCTGCATGAGCCCCAGGTGCACGCGGCAGAGCACTTCGCGATGCTCGGCCTGCGAAGACGCGTGTGCGCAGGGGGTGAGGTCGACCGTGAGCTCGCGCTCATCGACGAGGGGATCGAAGCCGGCGTCGATCAGGTCTTCCACGAGGGCGTCGACCTGGTGGAGGGCTTCGGTGTCCAGCTCGGGGGTGGCCCCCGGCAGCACGCGACGCATCAGATCGCCCCGCTCTGCGGCGGCGCGCACCTTGCGGCGCTGGATGGGGCTGGAGGCGAGGATGCCGTCGGCCGCACTGTAGAGGACTCGGGGGCGGCCGCGAGTGGTGCGGTGCTCCGCCGCCGACACGACGTAGCCCTCGTCGATCAGGCGCTGCAGATGCTCGCGCACGGTGTTCGGGTGCAGGCCCGTCGCCTCGACGATCTCGGTGATCGTGCGACGCGGCTGCTCCTGGACGAGGTGCAGGATCTCGACACGTGAATAGCTGGAAATGGCGCTGTACCCAACCGGGCGACCTGTGGTCATACCTCACATTATTCACGGTGTCGCTCGTGTGCGCCACCCCCGATCTGCAGGGGGTTTCTTCCGGCGGGGCGGAAGGCGGTCCGATGGGTGGAAACGCGGACGTCGGCATCCGTTCACCTGCCGTCGATGCGGCGTTCTCCCGCACCCGCAAGCGTCGGCAGAGTCGCCGTCGCGGCGGCCCCGCCGACCCTCTCATCGAGCGTTCGTCTCGAGTCTGGAGCCGACTTGTCCTCCTCGTCTTCGCGTCTGCGCCTGATCGCGCTGCTGACCGCCGGACTCGCCTGTCTGTCAGTGGGCATCGCCGTCGCCCTCCCCGCTGCCGCCGTGCCGACGCCCGCGGGGGTCGTGATCAACGAGATCGAGTCCGACGACGGCAAGAACCCCGACTGGATCGAACTGGTCAACACCTCGAGCGCCCCGGTGGACATCTCCGGCTGGATCCTCAAGGACGACGACGACAGTCGCACCGATGCGGTTCCGGCGGGAACCACGCTCGCGCCCGGCGCCTTCTACGTGTTCACCGCCCTGGCGATGTCGTTCGGACTCGGCAAAGCAGATGCGGCACGTCTGTTCCGTCCCGATGGCACAACACTCGTCGACTCGTACACGTGGACGGCTCACGCGACGGTGACCTACGGCCGGTGCCCGGACGGCGTCGGTGGGTTCTCGCAGACCACGACGGCGACGCGGGGCGCGTCCAATGCCTGCGGCGCGGCGACCCCGACTCCCACCCCGACCCCCTCGCCGACGAGCGCGGTGCCGCCGTCCGGCGCCGTGGTCGTGAACGAGGTCGAGTCCAACGGCGGTGACCCCGACGACTGGTTCGAGCTCTTCAACACGACGAACGCCGCGATCGATCTCACCGGCTTCGAGGTGCGCGATGACGGCGACGCCTCGGACCACCGCTATGACCTGCCGTCGGGCTCGATCCTGCCCGCGCGGGGCTTCCTGGTCGTGCAGAAGAGCGTCGGCTCCGCCCCCGGGTTCCCGTTCGGGCTCGGCAGTGCCGACAAGGTGCGCCTGTTCGCGCCGGATCGCACGACGCTCGTCGCCGAGGCGGCATGGGCGGCTCACGCTGCGACGACGCTCGGTCGCTGCCCCGACG
The DNA here is from genome assembly GCF_003293595.1 of Microbacterium sp. PM5. Taxonomy (NCBI): domain Bacteria; kingdom Bacillati; phylum Actinomycetota; class Actinomycetes; order Micrococcales; family Microbacteriaceae; genus Microbacterium; species Microbacterium sp. PM5. The sequence continues at coordinate 111,087 of NZ_CP022162.1, forward strand.
GCACCGGCGAGCTGCGGGAGACGGCCGCGGCGACCAAGGGGGCGGCCAACGCGTGCGGTGTGCCCGTGGCGATCAACGAGGTCGAGTCCAACGGCGGCAGCCCCGATGACTGGATCGAGCTCGTCAACCGCTCCAACGCCGAGATCTCGGTCGCGGGCCTGGTCGTCACCGACTCCGAGATCACGAAGAACCGCTACACGATCCCGTCGGGCACGACGATTGCGGCCAAGGGCCACCTCGTCCTCGAGAAGGCGGCGTTCGGTTTCGGTCTGGGCGGGGCCGACGCGGTCCACCTCTTCGACAGCGACGGTGTCACCGAACTCGATGCGACATCGTGGACCGCACACGCCGCCACCACCTGGGGGCGCTGCCCCGACGCCACGGGCTCGTTCGGTGAGACCGTGGAATCCACCCCGGGCTCTGTGAACGCCTGCACCGCAGATGCACCCACCGCCGAGGTGTGGCCGGGCGGTGCGAGCGTGCGGGTGCTCGATGCCAAGAACGAGTACCCCGACGCGAACCTCAGCGGGCTCGATGTCGCGGACGGCGCACTGTGGGCGGTGGAGAACGGCCGCGGCCGGCTTCACCGCATCGTCCCGCAGGGCGATGGGTGGGTGCAGGCCGCGGGCTGGGCCGACGGCAAGGCGCTGCACTACCCGAACGGGTCGGGACGGGTGGATGCCGAGGCGGTCACCGCGGTCGGCGACGCCGTGTACGTGGGCAGCGAACGCGACAACGACAACAACAAGGTCAGCCGCCCCGCGGTGCTGCGCTATCAGCCCTCGACGTCGGCGAGCGAGCTCGTCGCGACGGCCGAGTGGAACCTCGCCGCCGATCTGCCGGGACTCGGAGCCAACGCGGGCATCGAGGGTCTGACCTGGATTTCGGACGCATGGCTGACCGCTCGCGGGTTCGTCGATGCGACGACGGGCGCCGCGTACGTCCCGACGCGCTACCCCGGCCACGGTGACGGTCTGTTCTTCGTCGGCGTCGAGGGGACGGCGGCGGTCTATGCCTATGCCCTGGCCGCCGACGGCGGATTCTCACGCATCGCCACGATCCCCTCGCCGTTCCCGATCGTCGCGGAGGTGCAGTTCTCCGACGATCGCCTCTGGATCGTCTGCGACGACGCGTGCGACGGCCGCATCGCGACCTTCGAGATCACCCCGCCGTCTGCCGGCACGGCGGGCGGCACATTCCGCCAGACGCATCTGTACGCACGCCCGGCGCAGACCGCGAACGTCGCGAACGAAGGGTTCGCCATCGGTGATACTTGCGTCGACGGCGTCGCGGAGACCTTCTACGCCGACGATGCGCGTACCGACGGCTTCTCGCTGCGCAGCGGCACGATCGCCTGCACCGCCGGCTCTTCCACGCCCACACCGCAGCCGACCCCGCAGCCGACCCCGACCGTCACACCGACATCCGCGCCCACGCCGCTGCCGTCGCCGACCCTCGCCCCGACCGCCGGCGCGACGACGCCCGTCCCTCCCGCCGCATCCGCGCTGACCGGTGCGAACCGGGGCGGGCTGAGTGGTCCGGCGTCCGCGCTGCCCGGCCAGACGGTCACGATCACCGTTCCGGCGGCGCTGCCCGGCCAGACGGTGGACATCTGGATGTTCTCGACCCCCGTCCACCTCGGTGCGGCGACCGTCACGGCGGCGCACACGGTGTCGGCGGCCCTGCCGCTGACGGCGTCGGCGGGTGTCCACCGCCTGGTCGTGACCGATGCCGCCGGAGCAGTACTCGGCTGGACGGAGATCACGGTGAGCGCATCCGCGCTGGCGAGCACGGGCTCCGACGCGCAGTCGCTTCCGACGCTCGTCACGTTCGCGCTGATCGCGCTGCTCGCGGGTCTCGGCGCGCTGCACAGGCGCAGCCGCCGGCGACGAGTCGGGGAGATCTCTCCCGCGGCGCTCAGCGATGGCCAAGGTGTGTCGCCCTAGAGTCGGTGCATGCAGATCTGGCAGTTGCCGATCATCGATGGCGCTGTCCCGATCATCGTCTACACGATCGCGGGAGCGTTCCTCCTGGTCGTGCTCGTGCGCCGCTGGAACAGGCGCAGCATCCTGTGGGCCGCGGGCGGCGCGATCGTCGGGGCCGGGCTCGGCGTGGCGCTCGTGCACATCGTCGACCGGATGCAGCTGTTCGGGACGGCGCCTCTGCCGGTCTTCGTCGTGCAGTGGGCCGCCGGCGCCCTGGCCGCCTCGGGAGGGGCCCTCGCCGCGATGGTCGGCGCGCGGTGGTGGCGGCGGATCGTTTCCGCCCTCGCCGTGGTGGCGTTCCTGCTCGCCGCGACGATCGGCATCAACGCCGGCTTCGGCCTGAACCCCACCTTGGCGACGCTGTTCGGCGTATCAGGCTACGACCGGCTCGATCTGCCCGATGTCGGGCCGACCTCCGGGGTTCCGACCGTTCCGCTGGCTCAATCCTTCGTGCCGCCTGCCGGGATGCCGGCCAAGGGGTCGCGCGGCACCCAGATCATCCCTGCGACGGCATCCGGGTTCGCGGCGCGCCCCGCGGGTCTCTATCTTCCCCCGGCGGCGCTCGTCGCCAACGCCCCGGCCCTCCCGTTGGTCATCATGATGATGGGCCATCCCGGAAACCCCGACCCGACCGCGATCAGTGACGTGCTCGACGAGTTCGCTGCGCGCAATCACGGCCTGGCGCCGATCGTGATCGTCGCCGACCAGGTCGGATCCGCCAACGCCGACACTGCGTGCGCTGATTCCGCGGCGCTCGGTCGGGCGCGCACCTATGTGACGCAGGACGTCGTCGCATGGGCCAAGACGCACCTGCACATCATCGACGACCCCGCCTTCTGGACCATCGCCGGATATTCCAACGGAGGAGGGTGTGCGATCTCGTTCGGGGCCGACTATCCGACGATGTGGAAGAACATCCTCGACATCTCGGGGGAGCCCTTTCCGGGATCAGAGCAGGTCGCCAACATCACCAAGACCGTGTACGGCGGCAGCGGCGCGGCGTTCGAGGCTTCCAAGCCCGTCAACATCCTGGCGGCTGCTCCGGCCGGGACGTATGCCGGGATGACCGCGGTGTTCACGGCGGGATCGGCCGACCCTGCCTACATGGCGCACGCCGACACCGTGGCGGAGGCCGCGCGAAAGGCGGGGATGACCGTCACCCGGTACGACATCCCGGGGGTCGGGCACACGGGAGACGCGTTGAAGCTCGGCCTGGTCGAGGGATTCACCGTGCTCTATCCCGTCCTCGGCCTCTCGGTCGGCACCAAGCTTTAGCGAGCTGTTGACTTCTTGTCAAGACTGACTTCCTCAAGATTTGCGCAAGATCCATGCGTTCCGAGTGGTCGGCACGCCCGTCCGAAGCGTTCCATTCACTCGAATGTGGAGGTCAGCGCAAGATTGGCTGTATTCGCTGGGCGTGCGCGGCTCGGGGACGTAGCGTCGTGAGTACGCGATCCGGCGCCCGAAGCCGGACAGCGACACGATGAAGGCGATCGTCGGTCTGGGGGGATGCGACGGTCGCCTTCATCGTCCTGCCCGCTCAGCCGGATGCCGCTCGCCGGTGCGCGTCGAAGAACGACCACAGCTGCGCGGTGGCGTCCCATCCGCGGTACACCTGCTCGCCCTGCGGCGTGGATCCGCCGTCGGGCGAGGGCCATTCGTGGCCGTACCCGGCGATGCTGACCAGCTGCACCGCGCGGGAATCGGGGCAGGCCGCCGTCTCGGTGCGCAGCGGCGGTGCCGAGGTGGTGACGTCCTCGTCGCACGACGCCGCGCGCGCCCAGAGCGTGTGCACATCCTGCTGTGCGGTGGCGTCGATCCGGGCGGTGCCGACGGTGGACGCACCGCCCTCGTAGAGCACACGGGTGTCGTCCACGCCGTGAACGGCGATCACCGAGATCGGGGCGGGAGCCGCGCATTCCAGCCCGACCGGCATCGTTCCCGACACGGGGCCGATCGCGGCGAACAGCGTCGTCTGGCACGCGAGTCGGTAGGCCATCATTGCGCCGTTGGACATGCCGGCGCCGAAGACGGCCCCGGTATCGATCGAAACCCGCTTCTGCACGTCGGTGACGGCCGCAGCGATGAACGCCACGTCGTCGGTGCCGTCGCGGGCGGGCCGCCCGCAGCATCCCCCACCTGCGTTCCAGGCCCGCCCATCGCCGTCCGGGTAGAGGATGACGACGCCGTGCTCGTCGGCGATCCGGTCCCACCCGTACGACGCCTCGGCCTGCTGCGCCGACCCGTAGCCACCGTGCAGCATCACGACGAGTGCCGCCGGCGCGGAGAGGTGAGCGGGCACGTACAGCCGATACGACCGGTCGTGGCCGCCGACGGTGAGGCGATGCTCCGAGCTTCCGGGGGCGCTGACGCCGGCCGTGGAGAGCGCAGGCGGGTCGAACCGAGAGCCGGCGCACGCGGTGAGGCTCGCCATGATCGCGAGCAGTGCGATGACGGCGATCGCCCGGCGCATCCGCGGCTGTCTTCCCGATGCCTCAGCGGCGGAACGTGAGGTGGGTCACGCCGCTTTCGGCTGCCTCGGCGCGCACCTCGTACCCGTTCTCCAGGCCGCGCAGGTCGTCCCAGAGGCGGATGCCGCGCCCCAGGATGATGGGCACGACAGCGACGTGCAGCTCGTCGACCAGGCCGGCATCGAGGAAGGAGCGCGCCGTCCTGGCGCCCCCGCCGATACGGATGTCACCCCCGGCGGCGACGGCGCGCGCCTGGGCGAGGGTATCCTCGGCTGACGCATCGATGAAGCGGAAGCTCGTGCCGTTGGCCATCTCGATGGACGGCCGCGGCGTGTGGGTGAGCACGAACACGGGCACGCGGAACGGCGGCTCGTCCCCCCACCATCCCCGCCAGTCGGGGTCGTCGCCGTGGTCGTGCAGGCCGAACATGCCCGCGCCCATGATCTCGGCGCCGAGGTCGGCGAAGTAGCGCTGCGCATACTCGTCGTCGACGCCGGTGGTCCCTGCGCCCGTGTCGTCGTGCAGCACGCGCTCCCGGAACGTTCGCGTCGCGGTGTAGTCGCGGGTCAGGCGCCCCCAATCGTCACCGAAAGGGTTCTCCGGGGTCTGATCGGTCGTCGTCGCGAATCCGTCGAGGGAGATGTTCAGGTCCAGGCGCACACGGCTCATGACGACCAGCGTCGGTCATCGTCAGCCTGCGCGCAAGGTCGCCCCGGCGCTCGCCCCGCGCGCATCGGATTCGGATCTGCGCACCGGATGCGGATGCCGCGGCATCCACGGTCCGCATCCGGTGCGCATCTCCGAATCTGCGCGTGCGAAACCCCCGCGAGCGACGGGTCAGGCCGACGCGAGGGTGGACTGCCAGCCGAGGGCGGGCGCGACGTGCGTCGCGAACGACTCGATGATGCGGAGGTTGAACTCCACGCCCAACTGGCTGGGGATGGTGAGCATCAGGGTGTCGGCGGACATGACCGCGGCATCCTGGAGCAGCTGCTCGACGAGCACGTCGGGCGCGGCGGCATACGTCTTGCCGAACGTCGAGCGGAAGCCGTCGATGTAGCCGATGCCGTCGCCCTCCTGGCTGTGGCCGAAGTACAGCTCGTCCTCGGCGGTCGTGATCGGGAACACCGAGCGGCTCACCGAGACCCGCGGCGTGCCGGCGTGGCCCGCCTCGGCCCACGCGGCGCGGAAGCGGTCGATCTGCTCGGCCTGCAGAATATCGAACGGGCGTCCGTCGGCCTCGGTGACGAGGGTCGAGGACATCAGGTTCAGTCCCGTGCGTCCCGCCCACTCGGCCGTGTCGCGCGAGCCCGCGCCCCACCAGACGCGCGAGCGCAGACCCGGCGCGTGCGGCTCGATGCGCTGCAGTCCGTGACCGCCGCCGAAAGGCGAGTTGGCGTCGCGCTCGGCCAGGCCCTCGCCGTCGATCGCGCGCAGGAACAGGTCCATGTGCTCGCGGGCGAGGTCGGCGCCGCGCGGGTCGGATGCCGTGTAGCCGAACTTCTCGTAGCCGCGCACGACCGTCTCGGGTGACCCACGGCTGACGCCGAGAGCCAGCCGACCGTCGGAGATGAGGTCGACTGCGGCCGCCTCCTCGGCGAGGTACAGCGGGTTCTCGTAGCGCATGTCGATGACGCCGGTGCCGACCTCGATCCGCTTCGTCTTCGCGGCCATCGCCGCCAGTAGCGGCATCGGAGCTGCTTGCTGGCGGGCGAAGTGGTGCACCCGCACCGCGACACCGTTGACACCGAGATCGTCCATGCCCTGCGCGAGATCGATCGCCTGGTGCAGCATGTCGCCGGCGGTCAGCTCGCGACCGCCGCCGAGCGGGCCGTAGTGGCCGAACGAGAGAGTTCCGAAACGTTGCATGATGATGACAACGCTACGCTTCCGATATCCATTCCGCTGAATGGGTCAACGGCCGTCGCGGACGCTGCGCACGAAGGCCTCGACGTTCTCGCGCAGCGCGGCGATGCGCGTCGCGCGCGCGGCCTCGACGTCGAACCCGATGTATGCCGACGCCGGGCGGCGTCGCACGTTCTCATTGCATTGGAAGCGGTCGCAGGCGAGCGTGCCGACTGTGTCGCCGCGCCGTCCGGCATCGCCGACGCGCTTGGCCGTGAACAGCAGCACGTCGTTGGGCAGATGGATGTCGTTGCACCACGAGCACTGCGCGCGACTCTTCGGTCGAGCGTCGGCCTGTCGCAGCAACAGCCCGGTCGGTTCCCCGTCGAGTTCGACGACGACGTAGCCCACCAGCGCGAGCTTGCGGTCGCGTGCGCCGTAGAACTGCAGCGCGTCCCAGGGTGTGTCGGAGACGCCGTTCGGGAGGGTGAGGCTGCGGCGCTCGGACTGGGTGACGTTGATGAGCGATGCGCGGATCTGCGCTTCGGTGAGTGCGTGCATGAGCATGCCTTTCGTGAGGTCGTAAGAGCGGATGCCCTGGCGGCATCCGTGAAGCGAGGTCGACGTTCGGCGCCGGGCGCGTCTGACACGCGGCTCACGGCGCCGAGGCGGACTCACCTCTCATCGGCGAAGAGCTCGCCGATGACCTCCCTCTGGCCCGCACGTCGGGGGCCGTTCCCGATACTCACCCCTCCAGGCTACGCCTCTGGTCTGCGGTGGTGGCGCGCGGGGGTCGAAGGCCGGTCTCGATCACGATGCGACCGTCCGTGATCACGCCCGGGCCGTCACCGGGAATCGGGGCGGGGGCGGGAGTGATCTGCTCGGCTTCCCACACCGCCTGCGCCTCTGCCACGCTCGGACGCCAGACCTCGTCGAACCCGAAGGAGCCGCCGGACGGCCGAGAGACGGCCTCGCCTCGCCGGCGTCGGTGCGCCGTGTCCCACGCGTACCAGCAGAACCACAATGGTGCCGCGCTGAGGATCACCAGGAAGAACCACATCACGGCAGCCCCGATCATGACGTCAGCGTAAGACCCGGGGAACACCTCCGCCACGGCGGTGGTTGGATCGAGGTATGACCCGCATCGCGCACACCGACATCGACGTCTTCCCCCTCGCCCTCGGCGGCAACGTGTTCGGCTGGACGGCCGACCGCGAGGAGTCCTTCCGGATCCTCGACGCATTCCACGCCGGCGGCGGCACCTTCATCGACACCGCCGACTCCTACAGCGCCTGGGCGCCGGGACACACCGGAGGCGAAAGCGAGACGATCATCGGCGCATGGCTCGCCGAGCGCGGCCACACCGACGTCACGGTGGCCACCAAGGTCAGCCAGCACCCGCAGTTCAAGGGCCTCGCGGCATCCACCGTCCGTGCCGCCGCCGAGGCTTCGCTGGAGCGGCTGGGCGTCGAGTCGATCGACCTGTACTACGCGCACTTCGACGACGCCGACACGCCCCTGGAGGAGACGGTCGCGGCCTTCGGCCAGCTCGTGTCCGACGGTCTCGTCCGCTACACCGCCGTGTCGAACTACTCCGCCGACCGCATTCGCGAGTGGGTGCGCATCGCCCGCGAGCTGGGCGTCGCCGAACCCGTCGCCATCCAGCCCCACTACAACCTCGTGCACCGCGAGACCGAGAACGACATCGTGCCGGTCGCCGAGGAGTTCGGCCTGTCTCTGGTGCCGTACTTCTCGCTCGCGAAGGGCTTCCTGACGGGCAAGTACCGTTCCACGGATGCCGCCGCGCACGACACCCCCCGCGCGCAGGGAGCGGCCGTGTATGCCACCCCCCAGGGGCTTCAGATCATCCAGGTGCTCGAGCGGATCGGCGCCGCGCACGACGTGTCGATCGCCGCGACCGCCCTCGGCTGGCTGCGCGCGAAGCCGACCGTGGTCGCCCCGATCGCGTCGGCCTCGAAGCTGTCGCAGGTCGCCGACCTTCTCGACGGCGGCCGCGTCGAGCTGACGGCCGACGAGGTGGCCGAGCTCGACGAGGTCTCGGAGTGGACTCCGACCGACATGTGAGCGCGCCGTAGGCTCGAACGGTGTCTGCCGCTCCTGCCGTGCTCAACGTGTCCGCTTACCTGTTCACCGCGCTCACGGATGCCGCGCAACTGCGCGGGCCGATGCGGGAGCGGGCGGTCGCTGCGGGGCTGAAGGGGACGATCATCCTCGCCGAGGAAGGGATCAATCTCTTCCTGGCGGGTGCGGCGGAGCCGTTGCGCGCCTACCTCGACGAGCTTCGCGCCGACCCTCGCTTCGCCCCGCTGCGGGCTACCGAGAGCTGGTCTTCCGCGCAGCCGTTTCGCAAGATGCTGGTGAAGCTCAAGCGGGAGATCATCCGGATGGACCGCCCGACGATCCGCCCGGCAGAGGGGCGCGCTCCGGCGGTCTCGCCGGAGACGCTGCGCCGCTGGCTCGATCAGGGGCACGACGACGCGGGCCGCGAGGTCGTCATGCTCGACACCCGCAACGCCTTCGAGGTCGACGACGGTGCCTTCGAAGGGGCCCTGGACTGGCGGCTGGAGCGTTTCACGCAGTTTCCGGATGCCGTCGCCGCACATCGTGGCGAGCTGCGCAACAAGACGGTCGTCAGCTACTGCACCGGCGGCATCCGGTGCGAGAAGGCTGCGCTCGTCCTTCGCGAGGAGGGCGTCGAGGCCTGGCAGCTCGATGGCGGCATCCTGGGGTGGTTCGCTGCGCAGGGGCAGGCGCACTACCGCGGCGACTGCTTCGTGTTCGATGAGCGCGTCGCCGTCGACAGTGCACTCGCACCGGCCACGGCGGGCTGAGGGCGGCACGGGCAGCGGTGCGTGTCCGTGACGGCGAGTAGGCTCGCGGCATGCATCACCTGAGTCGGGAGCAGGCGCGACGCATCGCCGTGCGCGCTCAGCTGCTCGACGCCGACCGCCCCGGAGATGTCGTCGAAGTCGGCGAACAGCTCGGGTCGATCAAGATCGATCCCACGGCCACGATCGCGCCCGCTGAGCAGACCATCCCGTTCACCCGGATCGGCTGGGGGTACGAACCCGGCCAGCTCACCAAGGCGGTCGAGGACGATCGGACGCTGTTCGAGTTCGACGGGCAGTTCCACGCGGCATCCCTGCGACCTGCACTGCTCGCAGGCATGCGTGCGCGGGTGTTCCGAGCGCAGGCGGCGGGCTGGTTGGAGGCGAATGCGCGTTTTCGCGCAGACGTTCTCGCGCGCCTGCGCGCCGACGGCCCGTTGCTGGCGGGCCAGATCGACGATACGAGCCAGGTCGCGCACAAGGACGAGGCCGGCTGGTACGGCTCGAACCAGGTGCCGCGGATGCTCGACCTGCTGTCCTCCGTCGGCGAGGCGGCGGTCGTCGGCCGCGAGGGCCGCCAGCGCGTGTGGGACCTGGGTGAGCGGGTGTACGCCGACGTGCCCGTGATCGATCCCGACGAGGCGGCGCGCGTGCTGCAAGAGCGCCGGCTGCAGGCCGCCGGCATCGCGCGGCAGAACTCGCGATGGACGCCGGTGGGCACCGTGGGGGAGCCGGCAACGGTCGAGGGATCGTCATGGTCATGGCGGGTCGATCCGGCAGCACTCGCCGCGCTCGACGACGACGCCGGAGGTCGGGTGGCGATCCTCAATCCGTACGACGGCATGCTCTTCGACCGTCCACGGTTGACCGAGCTCTTCGAGTTCTCCTTCGTGCTCGAGCAGTTCAAGCCCAAGGCCCAACGTCGCTACGGATACTTCGCACACCCCATCCTCGTGGGTGATCGCTTCGTCGGTCTCCTGGATGCCGAGCTGGACAAGAAGAAGGAGAACCTCGTGGTGACCGCCGTGCACGAGTTCATCGAGCTCGAACCCGAGGAGCGCGAGATGGTGGAGGCCGAGATCGGTGATCTGGCCGACTGGCTCAGTGTTCCCGTTCAACGGGCGCGGTGAGGCGCGCGGGTCTGGCGAGGGAGGGGTGTGCGCATGATCGACGAGACGGTTCGGGACTGGCTGCTCGATTCGGACCCCACGCTGCGATGGCAGGTCGAGCGCGACCTCCTGGACGAACCCGCCGAGGTGTGGCGCGCGACGCGCGCCCGAATCCCTCTCGAGGGCGACGGCGCGCGTCTGCTTTCGTATCAGGATCCCGACGGGCAGTGGGCGGGCGGCGCCTTCTTTCCGGACGGCTTCGATGTCGCCACCCAGGATGAGATTCCCGGTCAGCCGTACACCGCGACGACCTGGACACTGACGACCCTGCGCGAGTGGGGGATGGATGCCGCCGCGCTCGGCGACACGGCCGACCGGCTGGCCGTGAGCGCCCGTTGGGAGTACGACGATCTGCCCTATTGGGACGGTGAGGTCGATGTCTGCATCAACGCGATGACGCTGGCGAACGGGGCGTGGCTGGGTCGCGACATGTCGCCGCTCGCCGCGTGGTTTGACGCTCATCAGCTGCCGGACGGCGGCTGGAACTGCGAGTGGGTCGACGGGTCGGTGCGCTCATCGTTCCACTCGACGATCAATGCCGTGCGCGGCCTGCTCGCGTATGAGGAGCTGACCGGTGACAGCTCTGTGACGGCCTCGCGGCGACGAGGCGAGGAGTACCTGCTCGCCCGGCGTCTGCGCACCCGCCTGTCGACCGGCGAACAGGTCGGACCCTGGACGGATCTGCTCGTGTATCCCTACCGAGCGCCGTTCAGTGCGCTGAAGGCCGCCGACCACGTCACGGCGGCGGCCGTGCGCGACGGCATCCCGCTCGATCCGCGTGCCGCGGACACTCTCGAGATCGTGCGTGCCGGCTGTCAGAGCGACGGTCGCTGGCTACAGGGGTTTCACTTTCCCGGCGAGGTGTGGTTCCCCCTGGATGTCGAGGTCGGTGAGCCCTCCAGATGGGTGACGTTCCTCGCACTGCGCGCGCTGTCGCGGGCGGGAGCGGCGTCGGCCTGAGTGGGCCGTCACACGACGAAACGCGATTGGTCCTCGACCGCGCTCGACCGCGACGATGGGTCGGTCATCGACGCCCGATCCGTCGATGTCGACAGGAGGACCCGTGAGCAGGCGAGCATTCAGCACACGGCAGCTGCACGACCGGCCGCGGCGAGACCACGGCGCGATCGCGGCGGCCCGTGCGACACCGATCTATCTCACCGCCGGCTTCGAGTTCGGCGAGTACGACGACGCCGCCGCGCATTTCGGTCGGGGAGAGGGCTACGCCTACACGCGCATCGGCAATCCGACGATCGACGCGGTCGAGCACACCCTGGCCGCCCTGGAAGGCGGCTCGCAGGCACTGCTGCTGGCCAGCGGCCAGGCGGCGACGACGGTCGCTTTGCTTTCGCTGCTCGAAGCGGGGCAGCACATTGTGGCATCGACCCACATCTACGAGGGAACCCGCGGCCTGTTGCGCGAAAACCTGCCACGTTTGGGCGTGACGACCGATTTCGTCAGCGAGATCGACGACCTCTCCGCCTGGGAGGCCGCCATCCTCCCGACGACCCGTGCGCTGTTCGCAGAATCGATCTCCAACGCGAGCAACCGACTCGTCGACATTCCGGCGCTTGCGGCGCTCGCGCATCGGCACGGGATCGTTCTGGTCATCGACAACACCTTCGCCACTCCGTACCTCGTCCGACCGCTCGAGCTCGGCGCCGACATCGTGGTCCACTCTGCGAGCAAGTTCCTCGCCGGCCACGGCAGCGTGCTCGGCGGCGCCATCGTCGACAGTGGCCGTATCGACGCCGCGACGATCGCGCAGACCTACCCGCATCTGGTGGCGCCGGGTCGGGGCGGCGCGCCGAGCATCTTCGAGCGGACGGGCGCAGACGCGCGCATCGCGTATGCCCGTGAGTCGGTTGCTCCGCGATTCGGCCCCACGCCCTCGCCGCTGAACGCGTTTCTGATCGGACAGGGCATCGAGACTCTCAGCTTGCGGGTCGAGCGCCAGAGCGCCAACGCGTGGGCACTCGCGCAATGGCTGGAAGCGCGCCCCGAAGTGGCCGCGGTCGACTACGTCGGTCTCGCTTCGCATCGCGATCATCAACTCGCCCAGCGCGATCTCGCCGACGGGTTCGGATCCGTGTTCAGCTTCACACTCCACGGTGACGCCCAGACGGCGCGCCGGTTCGTCGAGGCCCTCGACGTCTTCACCCACATGACGCACCTCGGCGATGTGCGCTCGCTCGTGCTGCACCCGGCATCCACCTCCCACGCGGCGCTGACCGACGCCGAGCGCGCCGCGGTCGGCGTGCACCCCGGAACGCTGCGGGTCTCGATCGGCATCGAAGACGTCCACGACTTGATCGACGACCTCGCCCAGGCGTTGTCGGTCGCCAGCGACGTTCCCGTCGCGGTGCTCGCGTGAGCCGGCTGCAGCACTTCGGCTGGTTCCTGGCGCGCGGGTTCGGGCCGCATGGCTGGGGGCATCCGTACCTGGACTGGAACTGGGACTGGACGCGTCCCGATCTCTACCAGCAGTCCGCACGAGAGCTCGAACGTGCCGGCTTCGAGTTCGTGCTCATCGAGGACGCGCCCTCGCTCGGCTCGCCCGAGACCATCGACCTGCGCGTACGGCACGCCTTCGGCGGTCCGAAGCTCGACCCGCTGCTGCTGGCCCCGTACCTCTTCCAAGCGACGACCCGCCTGGGTGTGATCCCGACGGTCAACCCGGCCGCGTACCTTCCCTACACGGCCGCCCGCCAGTTCGCGACGCTGCAGCATCTCAGCGGCGACCGGCTCGGATTGAACGTCGTGACCGACACCGGAAGCGCCCGCCACTTCGGTGGCGCTCCACAGCTGAGTCATGACGCGGCCTACGATCGCGCCGAGGAGTGGCTCGACGGCATCCGCGCCCTCTGGAACTCGTGGGGTGAGGGGTCGCTGGTGCGCGATGCGGCCACCGGCGTCTACGCCGACGGCACGAAACTGGATCCGGTGCGACACCGCGGCGAGTACTTCGCTTTCGACGGCCCGCTCAATGCCGTGCCGTTCCGGCGCGGCGAACCCGTCATCGCCTCACCCGGAGGGTCGGGGCGTGGGCTCGGCTTCGCGGGCGCGAACTCCGACATCCAACTGGCGCTCGCGCCGCTGACGGAGCAGAGCGTGCGCGCCTACCGCGCGAAGATCCACGCCGCCGCCGCGGAGCGCGGGCGGGCGCCGTCCGACGTCAAGATCCTGTTCGCGCTGCAGCCGGTGATCGTCTCGTCGGCGGAGGAGGCGGACCGGGTCGTCGCCGCCTCCGCGCACCCCGACGACGCCGCTCTGCGTGTGATCGCCCAACGGCAGTCGAGCGACCTCGAGACCGACCTCACCGTCCTCGATCTGGATGCTCCGCTGCCGGAAGGCATTTTCGCTGAACACGTCTCGCAAGGATCCATCCGTCGGCTCATCGGCGACCGGGATGCCGCGACCGCGCCACTGCGGACCCACCTCACCGCGCTGTCACGGGCGGGTCGCATCTCGGACCGCACCGGCTTCGTGGGCACGGCGGAGGAGTTCGCCGATCTCGTCGAGGAACTCGGCGAGTGGGGCAACGACGGGGTGCTGCTGTGGGGCGACCTGCACCCCGTGACGATCCACCGCACGCTCGACGAGCTCGTACCGGTGCTGCGTCGCCGCGGCATCCTGCGCGACGAGCTGTCGGACGGCGGCCTGCGCGCGAGCCTGCAGTCGTTCTGACGCCGCGACCGAGGGCGCGGCGTTTCGACGCGCTGCGCTCGCTCAACGACCGGGGGGTTTGTAGCCCGGTCGTTGAGCGAGGAGCGCAGCGACGAGTCGAAACGCAGACGAGTCGAAACGCAGACGAGCGAAGCGGGGGCGAGGTCAGCCCAGGCCGTTGGACTTCAGCCAGGCGGCGGCGATGTCCTTCGTGGACTTCTGGTCGACCTTGGACTCGACGTTCAGCGCGACGAGGCCCTCGGGGGTGAGCTTCGCGTCCACCGCGTTGATGACGTCCGCCGCGTCGGCCGGGAACGAGCTTCCCACGAGCGGCACGACGTGCGACGCGAGGAACAGACCCTTCGGGTCTTCCAGCGTCACGAGGTTCTTCGTCTTGATGCTCGGGTCGGCGCTGTACACGTCGGCCAGCTGGATGCCGCCGGCGACGAGCTCGTCGACGGTCGTGTCGGCCGTGGCGCTGAAAGTCACCGTGACGCCGTACTTGTCCTTCAGTCCGGTCGGACCGTAGGGGCGCTGTTCGAGCTCGGGCGCGCCGCCGAGGACGAGGTTCGGCACGTTCGCCAGGTCAGCGATGCTCTTGAGGTTGTGCTGCGCTGCGAAGGCCGCCGTCACGTTGTAGGAGTCCTGGTCGGTCGCCGACGCCTGGTCGAGCACGCTCAGTCCTTCGGGCAGTGCCTTCTTGAGGGCCGCGTACACGTCCTCGGTGGTCGTGGCGGTGGTGCTCTTGTCGAAGTACTGCAGAAGGTTTCCGGTGTACTCCGGGGTCAGCGAGATCGTGCCGTTCTGCAGTGACGGCACGATCGCGTCGCGCTGTCCGATGTTGAACTTGCGGTCCACCGTGAAGCCGGCGCCTTCGAGCGCCTGAGCGTAGATCTCGGCGATGATCTCGTTCGAGTAGTAGGCCTGCGAGCCGATGGTGATCGTCTCGGACGAGCCGGTCGCGCCGCCGGTGGCGGCCGGCTGCTCGAGGGAGCCGCTGGAGCCGCAGCCGGTGAGGGCGAGGGCGGTGACGGTGAGCGCCGTGGCCGCCAGGGCCAGGCGCGCTCCTACGCGGGAGGTGCGCAGTGCGGACATGAGGGGTGCCTTTCGTTGGGTGCTGTGAGGAGGGAGTCAGGATGCCGTGGCGGGCCGGTTCGCCGGCCGTGCACGCGCGGCGCGACCGGCGACGCCGCGCGGCACGACGATGCGCTGCAGCAGCGCGAAGATTCCGTCGATGACGAGTGCCAGGGCGACGACGAGGAGGGAGGCGCCGAGGATCTGGGCGGTGTCGCGCAGCTGGATGCCCTGGATGATGTAGAAGCCCAGGCCGCCGAGACCGACATAGGTGGCGATCGTCACGGTGGCGACGACCTGCAGGGTCGCGGAACGGACGCCGCCGATCAGCAGTGGCAGGCCGAGCGGCACCTCGACCTTCCAGAGGATCTGGCGGCCGGTCATGCCGACCGCGCGCGCCGCGGAGATCGTGGACCGGTCGATCGCCTCGAAGCCGGCGTAGGCGCCGGCGAGGATGGAGGGAATCGCGAGGATGACGAAGGCCACGACGGCGGCCTGGCTCTTGTAGACGACGCCGACCAGCAGATACAGCAGCACGACCAGACCGAGCGTGGGGATGGCCCGCGCCGCCCCGGAGAGGGCGACCGCGAATTCCCGTCCGCGGCCGGTGTGGCCGATCGCCCAACCGGCGGGGATGGCGATGAGCGCTGCGACGAGAACCGAGCCGAAGGTGAACGCCAGGTGCTGAGCGATCGCCTCGGGCAGCGGGAGCGAGCCGGTGAGGCGGTCGGGGGAGAAGATCCACGCGAAGGCGTCGGCGAAGAGGTTCATGCCGCCCCCTCGGCCGCAAAGCGGCGCAGGGCACGTCGCTCGGCGCGACTGCCGTCGCGGCGAGGCACCCACGGCATGAGCAGGCGTCCCGCGAGAACGAGCAGCAGATCGAAGAGGAGCGCGATCAGCACCACGATCACCACGCCCGCGAGCACTTCGGGGATGATCCGCCGTTGCAGGCCGTTGGTGAACAGGTAGCCGAGGTTCTCCACGCCGATGAGGATGCCGACCGTCGCCAGCGCGATCGTGGACGTGGCCGTCACGCGAAGCCCCGCGAGCAGCACCGGACCGGCCAGCGGGAGGTCGACGGTCCAGAAACGTCGCCAGGGCCCGTAGCCGACCGCGATGGCGGCGTCGCGGGTCGCGGCGTCGACCGCGTCGAGGCCGTCGGCGACCGACCGTGTCATGATCGCGACGCCGTAGACCGTCAGCGCGATGATGAGGTTGTTCTCCGACAGGTAGGGGATGCCGAAGACCGCCCAGAGCAGCGCGAAGAGCCCCAGGGAGGGGATCGTGTACAGCAGGCCGATCGTGGTGAGAACCGACCCCCGCAGAGCCGTGTAGCGCCAGGCGACCCAGCCGAGGGGAAGCGCGATGACGAAGGCCGCGACGATCGCGATCGCGCTCTGGCGCAGATGCGCGAGGGTCAGCCCGCCGATCAGATCGAGGTTGTTGACGACCCAGTTCATGGCGCTCCGTCGACCAGCACGCCCTGCGCGCGACCCGCGGCATCCACGAGCACGGTGCCGTGCGCGGTCTTCTTCGCGGTGAGGGCGCGTGAGCCCCGCTCGACGCCGACGAATTCGGCGACGAACTCGCTGGCAGGCGCGGCGATGATCTCGTCGGGGGTGCCGACCTGGGCGATGTGGGCGCCCTTTTCGAGGATGACGACCTGGTCGCCCAGCAGGAAGGCCTCGTCGATGTCGTGGGTGACGAAGACGACCGTCTTGTCGAGGTCGCGCTGCAGGCGGATGGTCTCGGCCTGCAGTTCCTTGCGGACGATCGGGTCGACGGCGCCGAACGGCTCGTCCATCAGCAGGATGTTGGGGTCGGCGGCGAGGCCGCGCGCGACGCCGACGCGTTGCTGCTGTCCGCCGGAGAGCTGACGGGGGTAGCGATCGGCCAGAGACCGATCGAGACCGACGATGTCCAGCAGCTCGAGGGCGCGCGCTCGAGCCTGCTTCTTCGGAGTGCCGTTCAGGACCGGAACCGTGGCGACGTTGTCGACGACGCTGAAGTGGGGGAGCAGTCCTGCGTTCTGCAGCACGTAGCCGATGCCACGGCGCAGCTGCACGGGGTTGCGGTCGCGGATGGGTTCTCCGTCGATCGTGATCTCGCCACTGGTCGGCTCGATGAGGCGGTTGATCATCCGCAGCAGTGTCGTCTTGCCGCAGCCCGAGGAGCCCACGAACACGGTGGTCTTGTGCGCGGGCAGGACGAGGCTGAAGTCGTCCACAGCGGCGGTGCCGTCAGCGAAGCGCTTCGTGACGGAGCGGAACTCGATCGCCATACGTCCTCCGGGGTCGGATGATCCACCCAACCACATCCCTCCGACACCGTGACAGGGGCTGGAATCTGGCGTCACAGTCGGGTATGCGTGAGGGATGGAATCCGCAGAGTACGACCTCATCGTGATCGGTGCCGGGCCCGTGGGCGAGAACGTCGCCGACCGTGCCGTGCAGGGAGGGCTGACGGTGGCGATCGTCGAGTCCGAGCTCGTCGGGGGCGAATGCAGCTACTGGGCGTGCATGCCGTCGAAGGTGCTGCTGCGCGCCGGCGCCGCCCGCGCCGACGCCGCCGATGCCCCCGGCGCCCTGGCAGCCGCCCCGTCCGGGCCCGTCGACGTCGCGGCGGTGCTTCGCCGGCGCGACGAGATCGTGCACGACTGGAACGATTCCGGACAGGTCGAGTGGCTCGACGGTGCCGGCATCGCCCTCGTCCGTGGCCACGGGCGTCTGAGCGCCCCGCGGGAGGTCACGGTGCGCCAGGAGGGGACGGATGCCGTCGTGCTGCGCGCCCGGCACGCCGTCGCCGTCTGCACCGGATCGGCGGCGTTGCTGCCGGACATCGCCGGGCTCGCCGATTGCGCACCGTGGACCTCGCGCGAAGCGACGGGCGCACATCGGGTGCCCGACTCTCTCGTCATTCTCGGCGGCGGAGTCGTGGCGTGCGAGATGGCGACCGCGTACGCCTCCTTCGGCTGCCACGTCACCGTGCTCGCCCGTTCCGGCCTTCTGGGGGGGATGGAGCCGTTCGCCGGCGAAGCGGTGGCGACAGCCCTGCGCGCGGCGGACGTCGAGGTGCGCACCGGCGCCGAGGTCCAGGCGGTATCGCGGGATGCCGCGACCGGCGCGGTCACGGTGACGCTGGCCGACGGCGAGATCACGGCATCCGAGATCCTCGTCGCGACGGGGCGCGTGCCTCGGACGGGGGACGTGGGCCTGGAGACGGCAGGGCTCACGCCCGGCTCGTGGCTGGATGTCGACGACACGATGCGGGTTCGCGGCAGCGACTGGCTGTACGCCGTCGGCGACGTCAACCACCGGGCACTGCTGACCCATCAGGGCAAGTACCAGGCGCGGGCGGCCGGTGACGTCATCGCGGCCCGCGCCGGCGGCCGCGCCGTCGACGACCAGGAGTGGGGCACCCACGTCGCGACGGCGGACCACGTCGCCGTCCCGCAGGTCGTGTTCACCTCGCCCGAGGTCGCCGCCGTCGGCCGGACGGCCGCGCAGGCGCAGAAGGAAGGGCTCGCCGTCCGGGTCGTGGACTACGACCTCGCGAACATCGCGGGGGCGAGCACGCGCTCCGCCGACTATCACGGGCACGCGCGGGCGGTCATCGACACCCATCGGGGCGTGCTGGTGGGAGCGACCCTCGTCGGTGCGGATACGGCAGAGCTTCTGCAGGCGGCGACGATCGCGATCGTCGGCGAGGTTCCGCTCGCGCGGCTGTGGCACGCCGTGCCGGCCTACCCCACCCTGAGTGAGGTGTGGCTGCGGTGGCTCGAGGCGATCGGGCGCCCGGAGTGAGCGCCGCGCCGACCGCCTCGAGCCGTCGATTCAGCCCGCCAGCGCGGCGCGGAACGTGTCGACGACGGGAGTCGTCGGGCGGCCGATGAGGCGCGACAGCGTGCCGTCGGTGTCGGCGAGGACGCCACCGCGGATGCCGTCCTCCATGCTCGCCACGAACTCGGCGGTTCCGGCGTCGAGTCCCGATCCCTGCAGCGCGGCGACGAAGTCGTCGCGCGAAACCGGCACGTAGGCGACCTCTCGCCCGAGGGCCTCGGCGGCGGCGGCGGCGAGGTCGGCGTAGCCGAGGCTCGCATCGCCCGCGAGCTCGTAGACCTCACCGATGTGTCCGTCTTCCAGGAGCACCACCGCGGCGGCTTCGGCATAGTCGGCGCGGGCCGCGGGGGCGACCCGGCCGTCGGCGACCGAGGCTGCGATGACGCCGGACTCGGCGGCGCGCTGCACGTCGCCGACGTAGTTCTCGGTGTACCAGTCGTTGCGCAGGATCACGGTGGGCAGCCCGCTCGCGGACAGGGCGTGCTCCGTGGCCTTGTGCTCGGCACCCAGCGGCCAGTCGAAGCTCGTGGCCTTCGACACGCTCGTGTAGACGAACTTCGCAACGCCGGCGGCGACGGCTGCGTCGATGACGTTCTTGTGGCCGGCATAGCGGCGGCCCGCCTCCGAGCCCGAGACCAGCAGCACGGTGTCGACGCCGTCGAGCGCCGCCGCGATCGTCGCGGGGTCGTTGTAGTCGAGGTGCACGGTGCGCACGCCGCGCGCGGCGAGGTCATCGATCGCGGAGAGGGTGCGCGCGCCGGCGACGATGTCGGATGCCGTGGCGCCGCGAGACAGCAGTGCGTCGATGACGAGGCGGCCGAGGTGCCCGCTGGCACCGGTGACGAGGATGGTCATGGGAGGTCCTTTCCTTGGGGTCCGAGGAGAAGAACCCTGCGGGGCCTTCGATGCATTCCGTCGATCGGGTACCCACTTTTTGGTAAGGTACCCACATGGCGGTAAGTCTCGCGGAAATCCGGACACAGCACGACCAGGTCTTCACCGAGAACTGCCCCACGCGCACCGTGCTCGACCACGTGATGAGCAAGTGGGGCATTCTCGTGCTGCTGGCGCTCAGCGAGGGCACGGCCCGGTGGGGTCAACTGCGGCGAGCGGTCGACGGCATCAGCGAGAAGATGCTCGCGTCGACGCTGCGCACCCTCGAGGCCGACGGCCTGGTCGTGCGTACCGCCTACCCCGAGGTGCCGCCGCGCGTCGAGTATGCGCTCACCGCCCGCGGCGACGAGCTCATGCAGCGAGTGCTCCCGCTGATGGGCTGGATCGCCGACAACGCGGACGAGATCGTCGCGCGCTGACGGCGTGTCTCAGCGGGTCGCTCGGGCCAGGTTCGCGCGGAGCTCGTCGGCGTCCTGACGGACGACGTAGGCGGGCTGGTCGCGCTCGACCCGCCAACTCTCGGCGACCGAGCCGATGTCGACGGTGTCGAAGCCGAACTCGTCGTAGACGGCGGTCGCGAGGGCCGCGGCATCCGCGTGGTCGCTCGCGATCGCGAGCGCGCGACGACCGGGGGTGCCGGCCGGGGCGCCGTCGGTGAGGATGGCGGCGGCGGGGATGTGGTTGAACGCCTTCACGACGCGCGCGTCGGCGAGGTGGTCCTGAACCATCTGCGTCGTGGTCGTCTCCTTGGCCTCGAGTGCGTCGATGCGCCCGTCGCGCTCCCAGTAGTAGTTGTTCGTGTCGAGCACGACCTTGCCGGCCAACGGCGCGGCCGGAATGTCGGCGATCGCCTTCAAGGGAACGGTGACGATCGCCCAGTCCGCGGCTTCCGCTGCTTCGGCGGGCGTCGCCGCGCGCGCGTTCGCGCCCAAGCGGGCCACCAGCCCTTCGAGCGTCTCAGGTCCTCGCGAGTTGCTGATGACGACGTCATACCCACGTCCGACGAGGCCCTCCGCGAGCGCGCTGCCGATGTGTCCTGCTCCGATGATTCCCACAGTGGTCATGCGGGTTCCAACACCGGCCGCGCCCCCGCATTCCCACGAGGCTGCTGAGAAGACCGTGTCAAGAGGTGGTGCCCGCGGCATCCGGTGGTCAGGCTGGAGACATGACAGATGCCTCCCTCGCCGCCCGCGCTCAGCGCCTGCGCGACCTGTACGCCGCCCCCGAGATCCTCCGCGTCGCCAACGTGTGGGACGTGGTCTCCGCGAAAGCCGTCCTCGCGCTGCCCGAGACGCGCGCCCTGGCGACCGCGGGGCACTCCATCGCCGCATCCTTCGGCTACGAGGATGGGACGATTCCGCTGGAGACGACGCTCGACATGATCGGGCGCATCGTCGCCGTCGCCGGTGAGATTCCGGTCAGTGCCGATCTCGACGACGGGTACGACGACCCCGCCGACACGATCCGCCGCGCGATCGCGGTCGGCGTCGTCGGTGCGAACATGGAGGATCGCCTGCGCCCGTTCGACGAGTCCGTCGCTCGGGTCGCGGCCGCCGTCGCCGCCGCGGATGCCGAGGGCGTCCCGTTCGCGCTCAACGCCCGCACCGACGCGGTCGTCCGCGGAGGCGAGCGCCCGCTGGCCGATTCGATCGACGACGCCATCGCACGCGGACGGGCCTTCCTCGATGCCGGCGCGACCTCGGTGTTCGTCCCGGGGGTGCTCGATGCCGAAGCGACCGCGCAGCTCGTCGCGGGCATCGGTGAGCGGTCGGTGAGTGTGATCGGCCTTCCCGGTGCCCTCGCCGCGGGGGAATACGAGCGGCTCGGCGTCGCCCGCATCTCGTACGGTCCGCTGACGCAGCGGGTCGCGCTGACCGCGTTCCAGGACGTCACCCGCAGCCTCTACGCCGACGGTGTGATCCCCGCGGGCACCCGCGCGCTCAACTGACCCACCGCGCGACAGGAGGAGGATGGAGGCATGTCACGATCCGCCTCCGTCCTCCTCTTCTTCGCCCTCGACGCGGCGCTGGTCGTCACCTTCGCGGCCGTGGGCCGCGCCAGCCACGATTCCGACGTGTGGACGGGGCTCGCCATCACGGCGTGGCCGTTTCTGGCGGCTCTCGTGCTCGGGTGGCTGATTGCGCAGGCGTGGCGGGCGCCGCGCGCGCTCGCTCGCACCGGGCTGCCGGTGTGGGCGATGACGCTCGCGGGCGGCATGCTGCTGCGCGTCGTGTCGGGCCAGGGCATCGCCGTGTCGTTCGTGATCGTCGCGGGCATCGTGCTCGCCGTCTTCCTGCTGGGGTGGCGGCTGATCGCGCTGATCGTTCAGCGCGCGGCGGCACGACGCCGCGCGGCATGAGCCCGGACCCCGAACTACGCTGAGGAGATGCCCGCTTCCGCTGCCGCCCGCGCCCACGCCGACGATCTCGCCGATTTCGTCGCCGCGTCTCCTTCGAGCTTCCACGCGGCTGCGGAAGTCGCGCGACGGCTGGAGGATGCCGGATTCACCTCCCTCGTCGAGGCAGAGGCGTGGTCGCTCGCTGCGGGCGGGCGGTACGTCGTCGTGCGCGACGGCGCCGTCATCGCCTGGGTGGTGCCGCGTGCGGCCGATGCGCGCACCGGCATCCACGTCTTCGGCGCCCACAGCGACTCCCCGGCGCTGAAGCTCAAGCCGAAGCCGACCACCGGGCGCTTCGGCTGGCTGCAGGCGGGAGTCGAGATCTACGGCGGCCCGCTGCTGAACTCCTGGCTCGATCGCGAGCTGCGCCTCGCCGGCCGTCTGGTACTCGATGACGGCTCCGCCGTGTTGACCGCAACCGGGCCGTTGCTGCGTCTGCCGCAGCTCGCGATCCACCTCGACCGTGAGGCCAACGACCACCTCGCTCTGAACAAGCAGACCCAGACCCAGCCCGTCTGGGGGCTCGGCGACGCCGCGTCGGCCGACCTGCTCGGTGAGCTCGCGGCCGCCGCCGGCATCGACGCCGCACGCATTCGTGGCTACGACATCGTGACCGCCGACGCCGCGCGCGGCGCTGTCTTCGGCAAGGAGGACGTCTTCTTCGCCAGCGGCCGTCTCGATGACCTCGCGTCGGTGCACGCCGGTGTCACCGCCCTCGTCGCCGCGCCGTCCGACACCGCGCACATCCCGATGCTCGCGGTCTTCGACCACGAGGAAGTCGGCTCGGCGACGCGCTCCGGCGCCGCCGGCCCGTTCCTGTCGGACGTGATCGAGCGGGTGCAGCGCGGACTCGGGGCCGATCGCGACGAGCAGCTGCGGGCACTCGCGGCATCCTGGTGTGTCTCCAGCGATGTCGGCCACTCCGTGCACCCGAACTACCCCGAAAAGCACGACCCCATCGTCCAGCCCGTTCTCGGCAGCGGTCCGATCCTGAAGATCAACGCGAATCAGCGCTACGCGACGGATGCCGCCGGTGCGGCCGCGTGGCACGGCTGGTGCGACGCCGCGGGCGTCGTCTCGCAGGAGTTCGTCTCGAACAACGCCGTGCCCTGCGGGTCGACGATCGGGCCGATCACGGCGACGCGACTCGGCATCCGCACCGTCGACGTCGGCATTCCCATCCTCTCGATGCACTCCGCCCGCGAGCTCGCCGGCACGGCCGACCTGTTCGCCCTCAGCCGCGCGGCAGAAGCGTTCTTCTCCGCCTGAGCGCCGCCGACCTCAGCAGCGGCGGTGCGCCGCCGACGTCGCCACCAGGTTGACGAGGGCGAAGAGGGCGCCTGCGCCGAACAGCAGGGGGTACCCGATCACAGGGCTCAGCGAGGCGAGTACGGCCGGAACGAAGAAGCCGAGGTAGCTGAGGGAGTAGTAGACGGCGGTCAGACCGGCCAGATCGTCGGGGCCGGCGATCCGTTGCACTTCCTGCAAGCCGGTGACCAGCAGAAAGCCGTAGGCCGTGCCCAGAGCTGCCGCGGCGATGATCGCGACGGCCAGTGACATGCTCAGCGCCGCCGCTGCCGCGAGGGCCAGCCCGATCGCCGTTGCCGCGAAGGACGCGATGATCGTCCGCGCGCTGCCGGCCCGATCGATGCGCCGCACGAGGCTCTGGGCTGCCACACCGCATCCGAGCGCGATGAGACACAGCAGACCCGCGAACCCGACTTCGAAGCCGGGCACCTGGGCGGAGAAGAGCACGGGCAGGATCGCATAGGCGCTCGCCGCCGTGCCGAACACCCACGGGGCGAGTGGGGCGACGACGAACACGAACCGGCGGTGAGTCGCCGCCGGGATGCGGAGGTCGTCGCGCAGTCGACCGGGGTGCGCGCTGCGCGTGCGCGTCTCGGGGGCCGACCACATGAGCGCGAGAGCGAGCGCGCACAGCAGGACGTTGACGAGATACGGCAGCACTTCCGGAGCCGTCCCCGATTGCGCGATGGCGGCTGCCACCGCGGCTCCCAGGGCGAACCCGACCGTCAGCACGAGCGCCGCGCGGCGCGCACCGGCGCCGGCGTCGGCGTCGGCGTCGAACGGAGCTGCCGAGAGCTCTTTGATCCAGGCCGTGCCCACGGCCATCACGAGACCGAGCGCGAGGCCCGAGAAGACCCGGCCGGTGAAGAGTTGCGCGGCCGATCCGCCGCCGGCGGCGAGAACGGCGGAGCCGGTGAGTGCGAGGACGGGCGCGGGCAAGGCGAGGGCCCGGCGGCCGAACCGATCCGAGAGGGGGCCGCCGATGAGCAGGGCCGGCACGATGCCGAGGACATACGCGCCGAGGAGGAGGTTCACGGTCAGAGCGCTGAGGTGCTGCTCCAGCCGGTAGGTGACCAGCAGGGGAGTGAACTCATTGCCGCCCCATGCCACGGCGAACACCGCGGCGCTCACGCGCAGCCAGGGCGCCACGCGTGCACGGCGTCTGGCCCCTGCGACCGGAATCGGCAGGGAGGAGGTGGCGACTGACATGCGCGGGTGCCCATCTGTGAGGAGGCGGCACCGTTGTCGCTGGCGGTCGGGGACCGTTCGATGCTACTCCGATTTCGCCGTGTGGTCAGACCACCGGAGATATCCATCCGGTACACTCGAGTGTCGTGCTCCTTCGCGGAGCGCGAAGTGCATCTACCTGCTCCACCCAGCCATCCGACCGCGACGTCGCGGACGGCACCCGGCCCCGGATTCGTTCGGAGGGCAAGGCGGCACGTGAACAACGAGCCCATGTCCCGGAGGAACCCCGTGCACCACCCCTCGACCGCCAGCGGTCGTTCATCGCTGATCGCGCACACCGGATGGGCGTACTGGCCGATCGCGTTCGTTGCACGTCTGCCCTTCGCGATGATGACCGTCGGCGTGCTCATGCTCGTCGTCCACGCGACCGATTCGGTCGGCTTCGGCGGGCTCACCTCGGCCGCCGTCGGCATCGGCGTCGTCATCGCGGGCCCCATCATGGGCGATCTCGTGGACAGACACGGACAGCGGCGCGTGCTCGTCCCGGTGGGGCTCGCCAACGGCATCCTGCTCGCGCTGTTCCCGCTGGTGGCGACGGCGGAGGCGCCCCCGGGCGTGATCCTTGCGGCGGCTCTGGCGATCGGGCTGACCGGACCGCAGGCGGCGGCCATGTCGCGCAGCCGGCTGCTGGCCATCGTCGCCGCGCGCATCGCTCCCGAGCGGCGCACGAAGACGACCTCGCGGCTGATGTCGTACGAGTCGGCTGCCGACGAGACGGCCTTCGTCATCGGCCCGTTCCTGGTCGGCATCCTCGCAGCCCTCATCGCACCGTGGGCTCCGATCGCGGTGGCCGCAGCGCTCAGCTTCGGCTTCGTGCTCGCGTTCGCGCTGCACCCCACCGCGCGCCTGCTGCAGAGTCGCGCCGACACCGCGGCGGAGCGCGCCGCCTTCCGCGCGGTGCTGACGCCCTCGATGCTCGTGCTGGTGGCGGCGACGTTCGGGGTGGGAATGTTCTTCGGCGCGGCGCTGACGTCACTGACGGCCTTCGCGCGGGCTGCGGGCGACGAGGCGCAGGCGGGCCTGCTCTACGGGCTCATGGGCATCGGCTCCGCGGTGCTGGCCCTCGGCGTCGTGCTGCTGCCCGCGCGCTTCGCCCTGCGCCACCGTTGGCTCGCCTTCGCGGGAGTGCTGACGGCGGCATCCGTCGGGTATGCGACCTCGTCGAGCCTCGGCATGGTCGCCGGCTGGCTGCTCGTCATGGGGCTCGGCGTCGGGCCGACGCTGGTGACGCTGTTCTCGCTCGCCGGTGAGCGCGCCCCGCGCGGACGATCGGCGACGACCATGACGCTGCTCAGCTCCGCCCTCACGCTCGCGCAGGCGCTCGCCGCGGCGGCCACCGGCTGGATCGCCGAAGAGTTTTCGCTGAGCGTCGCGATGGTCGTGCCCGCCCTGGCCGCGGCGATCGTCCTGTCGCTGGGTGTCGTGAACGTCGCGATCGCACGCCGAGGCCGCACCGCCCCCGCCCGTCCGGCCGCAGATGTCGCTGTGGACGAGGCATGGCGGCGCGACGGGACGGACGAGCGCGCCCGCGCGCGCTAACACCGCCCGACGGCACTGTCAATCCACCTGCGCGGCGGCGCCCGGTCGCCGAGACTGCCGGAATGACCCGCGACCAGTACACGTTCACCGACCCGGCCGCCCTCTACGCCGACATCGAGCCGCAGAAGCAGCGGATGCCGGAACCCGGCCTCGAGGCCGAACTGACGCCCCGTCCGGATCTCGGCGAGGACACCTACCGCGGAACCGGGCGTCTGCGCGGCCGCCGCGCCCTCATCACCGGCGGCGACTCGGGCATCGGTGCCGCCACCGCGATCGCGTTCGCGCGCGAAGGCGCCGACGTCGCGATCTCCTATCTGCCCGAAGAGGAGGAGGACGCGCAGCGCATCGCCGGGCTCATCCGCGACGCCGGCGTCACGGCGCTCACCTTTCCGGGGGATCTGAAGGATGCCGCCTACTGCCGCGACCTGGTCGAGAAGACCGTCGACGGCCTCGGCGGACTCGACATCCTCGTCAACAACGGGGGCAAGCAGATCTTCAACGAAGATCTCGAGACCCTGAGCGACGAGCAGTTCGACGACACGTTCAAGACCAACGTGTACGCGATGTTCTGGATCACCAAGGCCGCCCTCGCGCACCTCGAACCGGGCTCGTCGATCATCAACACGACCTCCATCCAGGCGTACAAGCCCTCTGATGTGCTCGTCGACTACGCGTCGACGAAGGCCACGATCAATGCGTTCACGAAGGCGCTCGCCCAACAGGTCGCGCCGCGCGGCATCCGCGTCAACGCGGTCGCGCCCGGGCCGATCTGGACGGCGCTGCAGCCCACCGACGGCCAGCCGCAGGACAAGCTCGACAGCTTCGGCGAGGACACCGCACTCGGGCGAATGGGCCAGCCCGCCGAACTCGCCCCCGCCTACGTGTTCCTCGCATCGGCCGAGTCCAGCTATGTCATCGGCGAAACGCTGAACGTCAACGGCGGCATCCCCTCGCCCTGACCCCTGCACTCCTGTCGGGTCGCGGTCATGCAGGGGGCGGCCCGGCAGGACCCTCTGTCGGCGGACGTAGACTCGCCGCATGACCCCTCCCGGCATGAACGAGAACGACCCCCGCACGATCGTGATCACGGGAGCCAGCAGCGGCATCGGTGCCGCCGCGGCCCGACAGCTCGCCCTGGCCGGGCAGCGGGTGGTGGTCGTCGGGCGCGACCCGCGGCGGACCCGGCAGGTGGCCGAGGGGATCGGCATGCCGTTCCACGTCGCCGACTTCGCCGTCCTCGCGCAGGTGCGCGCGCTCGCCGATGAACTGCGGGCGAGCTATCCGCGCATCGACGTGCTCGCGAACAACGCGGGCGGCATCTTCGGCGATCGCACCGTCACGGTCGACGGATTCGAGGCGACCTTCCAGACGAACCATCTGGCGGCGTTCCTGCTCACCAATCTGCTGCGCGATCGCCTCGTCGACGCGGGAGCCGCGGTCATCCAGACCTCGAGCGTCGCCGCGCGACGTTTCTCGCGCTTCGACATCGACGACCTCAACGCCGAGCGGCGATATTCTGCGAGCTCGGCATACGGCAACGCGAAGCTCGCGAACATCCTGTTCACGAAGGAGATCGAGCGGCGCTGGGGCGACGACGGCGTGGCGGCGGCCGCATTCCACCCGGGCGTGATCGGCAGCAGCTTCGCGGCCACGGCCAAGGGTCCGTGGCGCTTCATGTACACCAATCCCGTGACGAGCCGGCTGCTGACCTCGACCGATGTCGGCGGGGCGCGGCTGGCCTGGCTCGCGCTGGGCAAGCCGGGTCTGGACTGGGAGCACGGCGGCTACTACGTCGCCAACCGCCGGGCGCGCACCTCGCCGGTTGCCGCCGATCCGGTCATCGCCGCGCGCCTGTGGGAGCGCAGCGCGGAGATGGTCGGCCTCTGAGGCGGTTCATCCGTCCGCTCTCGTCGTCATCGGGCGGCGGATGCGGCGAGGCGGGACGGACGACGGGCGTCAGTCGATGAAGCGCACCCAGTTGGCGCCGTTGCCGGTCTCGGCGCGCTGGAGCAGCTCGAGGCGCTCGCCGTCCACGGCGTACAGCGACACCGACGTCGACTTCTCGCCGGCGGCCACGAGGTAGCGACCGTCGGCGCTCGTGGCGAAGCCGCGGGGCTGCTGCTCGGTGACGGTGAAGGTCGCGGCATCCGAGAGGCTGCCGTCGGCGGCCACCGGAACCGCGGCGAGCGTGCTCTCGGTGCGCTCCGACGCCCACAGCACGCGGCCGTCCGCGCCGGCGTGCAGGTCGGCGCCCCAGATGAAGTGGTGGGCGAGGGGATCGGCGCCGAACTCGCTGTGGCCGAGACCCTTCGAACGGTCGAAGGCGGATGCCGCGCCCACCAGCTCCAGCGTGCTGGTCGCCGTATCGCGGGCGTAATGCAGCACCTCGCCGGAGAACTCGGTCATGACGTAGACGGCATCCTGCGCGTCGTTCACCAGCAGATGGCGCGGTCCGCTGCCGGCGGGAGCCGCCACGGTCGCGGGTTCCAGCGGGACGAGGGCGAGCTCGTCGGCGATCGCGTACTGGGCGACGAGGTCGGCGCCGAGCGAGACGAAGTAGGCGAACCGGCCGTCAGCGCTCGGCAGCACCGAGTGCAGGTTGGGGTAGGAGATCGTCGATACCGGCTCGCCGACGACGCCGTCGACGATGGGGGAGAGGATGCCGTAGCCACCGCCGTAGCTCGCGCCGAGAAGGGCCGTGCCGTCGCGCGTGAGCGCGAGGTAGTTCATGCCGCCGGCGGGGAGATCGCGGCGCGACAGCGGAG
This sequence comes from Microbacterium sp. PM5, assembly GCF_003293595.1. Classification (NCBI taxonomy): domain Bacteria; kingdom Bacillati; phylum Actinomycetota; class Actinomycetes; order Micrococcales; family Microbacteriaceae; genus Microbacterium; species Microbacterium sp. PM5. The sequence continues at coordinate 140,137 of NZ_CP022162.1, forward strand.
TGAGGATGCCGCTCGTACGGTCGAGCGAGAGGGTGACGATGCCGGCAGGATCCCCCTTGACCGCCGCGTAGACGAGGTCGCGCGCGGCATCCACGGCGAAGGTGGAGCATCCCGTCAGCCCCTCGGTCACGGCGAGGCGCTCGAGGGTGCCGTCGGCGAGGCGGAAGGTGGTCAGGGAGCCGTCTGCGGCGTTGGCGACGAGAACGAGAGCGGTCGTGGCGGTCATGGTTCCAGCGTAGGCGGCCGCGCGTAGGCTGGAACCATGGCACGCATCCTGATCATCGGCGGGCACGGCAAGGTCGCGCTGCAGGCCGAGCCGCTGCTGGTTCGGGCCGGACACGACGTGAGGGCGGTGATCCGCAATGCGGATCACGCCGACGATGTGGCGGCTGCCGGGGCACATCCCGAGGTGGCCGACGTCGCGGGTCTCGACATCGCGCAGCTGACCGACCTCGTCCGCGGCTCCGACGTCGTGATCTGGTCGGCGGGCGCCGGCGGCGGTGACGCGGCCCGCACCTACGCCGTCGACCGTGACGCCGCGATCCGCACGATCGATGCCGCCGTGGCGGCGGGCGTCGACCGGTTCATCATGGTGTCCTATTTCGGTGCTGGAGCAGACCATGGCGTCGACCCCGACAACGGCTTCTTCGCCTACGCCGAGGCGAAGGCCGCTGCCGATGATCATCTGCGCGCGAGCGGCGTCGACTTCACGATCCTGGCGCCGTCCAGCCTGACCGACGACGCAGCCACCGGTCTGATCGAGACGGATGCCGAGTCGGGCACCTCGGTGTCGCGCGCCGACGTCGCCGCGGTGCTCGCGGCCGCGGTCGACGAGCCGGCGACGCGAGGGCGCACCGTGAGCTTCAACACCGGCTCGACGCCGATCGCCGCCGCGCTGGCGGCCGCTTGACGCGCGGCGTGACGGCGCACGCCCCTACGCTGGACGCATGAGCAGGAGCACTCTCTGGAGCGTCGTCGGCGTGATCGTGGCGATCGCGATCGCCTGGGTGATCGTCAACGTGATCTTCAGCGTGCTGTGGTTCGTGGCCAAGCTCGTCGTGGTGCTGGTCGTCGCGGTGATCGTCTTCTTCGTGCTGCGCCGGATGTTCTCCCGCGGCGACGAGTGAGCTCGTGCGCCCCTGCTAGCGTCGAAGGGCGCGGCCCGGGCGGGTGCGCGCGGATGCCGAGGGAGGCAACGTGACGGACCGCACCAGCTGGATCCTCGTGGACGGCGAGAACATCGATGCCACGCTCGGCGGATCGATCCTCGGCCGTCGCCCGCAGCCTGACGAGCGTCCCCGGTGGGATCGCCTCCTGGGCTTCCTCGAGGAGCGCTGGCAGCAGCCGGTGCGCGGCCTCTTCTTCCTGAATGCGTCGACGCATCTGCCGATGCCATTCGTGCAGGCGCTGCTGGCGCTGGGCTACACTCCGGTGCCGCTGTCGGGCCCCGCCGACGCGAAGGTCGTCGACCTCGCCATCCAGCGGACGCTGCGGGCGCTGGAGGACCGCAGCGGCGACGTCGTTCTCGTCAGCCACGACCGTGACTTCGTCGATGACCTCGCAGCACTCGTCGACGACGACCGACGTGTCGGGCTGATCGGATTCCACGAGTTCCGCAGCAGCGAGTTCGCCGCCGTCCCGGGTATCGAGTTCTTCGATCTCGAATACGACGTGCATGCTTTCGACGCCCAGCTGCCGCGCGTGCGCGTGATCCCCATCGAAGAGTTCGACCCGCTCCAGTTCCTCGGCTGAGCGCGCAAGAACTCACGGCGCGAACATAGGTGAACGATATATCGTTCACTATCGCCGAATGATCGGCGCGATTTCGGGAGGCATCATGAACGGTTCATTCTCCGGTCCGAGCTTCGGCGGACGCGGGTTCGGCTCCGGGTCCTTCGCGGCCGGTTCGGCGGGCATGTGGGAGGCGATGGAGAATCTCCGCGCGTCCTTCGAGCAGCGCACCGGCCCCCGCATGGGACGAGGTGACGTGCGCGCGGCGGTGCTGGCCCTGCTGTCCGAGCAGCCGATGCACGGCTACCAGATCATCCAGGAGATCGAACAGCGCAGCGACGGCGCGTGGAAGCCCAGCGCCGGCTCGGTGTACCCGACGCTGCAGATGCTGGCCGACGAGGGCCTGATCGTCGCCGAGGAGGCGAACGGCCGAAAGACGTATGCGCTCACCGACGCCGGTCGCGCCGAGGCAGAAGCCTCCGCGGACCGTCCGGCGCCCTGGGAGACACCGGGTCAGCGCGACGGCGGCCGCATGAGCGCGCTGCCGAAGGCCGGCTTCGCGCTCGCGCAGGCGGTCGGGCAGGTGGGGCGCACCGGCACGCCGGAGCAGGTGCAGAGCGCCGTCGAGCTCCTCGACGAGGCCCGTCGCCGCGTGTACGCGCTGCTCGCACAGGGCTGATCGGCGGTGCAGTCCGGCTCACGCGCGCGGTACCGGCGCATCCTCCGCTTCGCCGCACTGTCGCTGGCGCAGACCTGGTGGTACGACCTGTTCCTGCCGCGCGTGGGCCTCGCGCGCCTCGCCGCGCGCTCGCGCAGCGCGCGGATGCAGCGCATCGCCCGCCGCTTCCACGCGCTCGCCGTCGACCTCGGCGGTCTCATGATCAAGGTCGGCCAGTTCATGTCGTCGCGCCTGGACGTGCTGCCGCCGGAGATCACGAAAGAACTCGAGGGGCTGCAGGACGAGGTGCCGCCCGTGCCCTTCGCCGATATCCGCGCCGCAGCGGAGGCGCAGCTCGGGATGCCGCTGGAGCGCGCGTATGCCTGGTTCGACGAGACTCCGGTGGCCGCGGCATCCCTGGGGCAGGCGCACCGCGCCCGACTGACGCCGGCAGATGCGACGCTGAGCGGATTCGGCGCCGTCGTCGTGAAGGTGCAGCGCCCGGGGATCGACGAGATCGTCGACGTCGACCTGGCGGCGCTGCGCCGAGTCGCAGGGTGGCTGAGTCGCGTGCGACTGGTCTCGGACCGCGTCGATGCGCCCGCGCTGACCGAGGAGTTCGCGGCGACGTCGCGCGAGGAGATCGACTACCTGCACGAGGCGCAGAACGCGGAGCGATTCGCCGCGGACGTGGCGGATGATCCCGCCGTCGCCGTGCCGAAGGTCGTCTGGGAGCGCTCGACGCGCAAGGTTCTGACGCTGCAGGATGTGACGGCGATCAAGATCTCCGACGTCGCGGGTCTGCGCGCGGCCGGCATCGATCCCGTGGAGGTGGCCGAGGCCTTCGCGACGACCATGTTCACGCAGCTGTTCCGCACGGGTTTCTTCCACGCCGATCCGCACCCGGGCAACGTCTTCGTGACGCCCCGCCCAGCCGGCGCGGATGCCGCGGCGCCGGCGTGGACACTGACCTTCATCGACTTCGGCATGATGGGCACCGTCGACGACCGGCTGCGCTCAGGGCTTCGTACCGTGCTGCTGGCCGTCGCGGCTCGCGACAGCAAGAGACTGGTGCAGGGCATTCTCGATGTCGGCGCGCTCTTGCCCGGCGCCGACACCCGTGAGCTCGAGCGTGCCTACGCGAAACTGTTCGCCCGCTTCGGCGGCATGGGATTCGCGCAACTGCGCGAGGTCGATCCCCGCGAGTTTCGCGACTTCGCGGAGGAGTTCGGCGATGTCGTGCGGAGCCTGCCGTTCCAGCTGCCGGAGAACTTCCTGCTGATCGTGCGCGCCATCTCGCTAACCTCGGGCGTCTGCAGCACGCTGGAGCCCGAGTACAACATCTGGGAGAGCATCGAGCCGTTCGCCGGTCAGGTGCTGCGTGATGAGGGCGGCAACGTCGTGAAGGACGCGCTCGCGCAGGTCGCGGAGGTCGCCACGACCGCGTGGCGTCTGCCCGGACGCCTCGACGGGCTCATCACGGGTTTCGAGGAGGGCACGGTGTCGGTCGACATGTCGCGCCTCGAACGCCGACTCGATCGCCTGGAGCGGATCGCTCAGCGTGGCCTTGCTGCGGTGGTCTTCGGCATCCTGCTCATCGGCGGCATCCTGCTGCGGGTGACCGACGAGGTCTTCGGTGTCGCGATGATGATCGCGTCACTCGTCCCGCTCGTCGTCAGCCTCCTGCCGCGCGGTCGGCGCCGGCGCCGCTAGGACGCTCCGCCTCGCGCCGCCGTGAGAAGCGCATCGACGACGGCATCGGTGACGTGTGGCGCGACGTGCAGGTTGAGGGCGGGCTCGACGAGCTCGACCTCCAGCAGCGCCAGGCCGTAGGCCCGCGAGCGCACGGTGTCGACGCGGGCGTAGAGGGGGAGCGGACCGCCGGTGACGGCCTGCACCGCCCGCACGACGGCGGTGGCGAAGGCGATCTCGTCGTCGTAGGCGGGTACCTGTTCGGGATGTTCCTCGTAGACGCCGCCGATGAGTCCGCCGCCCACTTCGAGCAGGGCGCCCTTGGAGATGGCGTGCGTGAATCGTCCGTCGACGAGGTAGAGGGCCTTCTCCCACCCGCGGGACAGTTCGGGCACCTCGGGCTGGATCATCGCGGTGTCGCCGGCCTCGATGATCCGTGTCGCCAGGTCGAGGGCCCGCTCGTCGGCGGCGTCGAAAAGGCCGGTGTCGCGCGCCCCCGCCGACACCGCCGGCTTCACGACGACGCGGTCGTGCGCGGCCAGCGCCGCGCGGACGTCGTCGACGCTGTCCGCGTACGTGGTGGGTACCACGCGGATGCCGGCGCCCTCGAGGTCGGCGAGGTAGTGCTTGTCGAGGTTCCAGCGCATCGTCGCCGGGGCGTTGACGACGCGGGTGGATGCCGCCGCGCGCTCGAGCCAGGCCTGGAACTCATCGGGACGCTCGGGGTAATCCCACGGGGAGCGGATCGCGAGCAGGTCGAAGGCGGCGAGATCGACGGTGTCGTCGTGCCAGACGACGGCCTCGGCCGCCGCGCCGCGAGCGCGGAGTGCATCCAGGAGCACCGGGGTGTCGTGGTCGGGGTCTTCGTCGGAGTAGAAGGCGGCGTCGGTGACGACGATGCCGATCCGTGATGCAGGCGAGGTCACGAGAGACCACCCTACCGAGGGCGTTCTCCTTGACCGGGCCCCTCCCGGGCGGCAGGCTGGCGGGAAGACCACGGAGGTGTCATGGCAGCTACGGCCGTTCCCCTCGTCGAGAGCAGTACGCTCCCCGGCGTCATTCTCGTCGAGCGCGTGCGTCGACTCGTCCTGCTGTCGGTGCTGCTCGCGTGCGGCTACGGCATGTTCGTGCGCGGTCAGAAGCAGTCGTGCATCGGGCAGGCCTCGGGACCTGGCGCGTGCGCGGAACTCGTTCTGAGTCCGAGCCCTCTGGTCTTCGTCGCGGCCGCCGTCATCGTGCTGCTCTCGCTCAAGCGTGTTGTTCATCACGCGGCATCCGATGACGATGCGCGGCGGATTCTCGGGCGCGCGGCCACCGGTGTCGTCGTGCTCTTCGTCGTCGCGACGGTCGTGTCGCTGACGTGGCTCGCCCTGGTGCCGGTGCCGGACCCCGGCGAGCCGTACGCGATCGCTTTCCCGTTCCCCTTCGCGTCCGGCGAGTTGCGTATGACCCCGTAGCGACCGACGCGTCGTAGCCTGAACGGGTGCCCTCCGACTCCACCGCTTCCGCCGCCGGGGCACGCGCCGAGTTGGCCGCTGTGGCTCGCGATGGCCGGGACTGGGGAGTGCCACGGCAGAGACTGCCTGCAGCGGTCTCGCCACGCGCCGCCGCCGTGCTGATCCTGTTCGGCGTGCTCGATGCCGTGCCGAGTGCGCGCGCGGCGCAGGATGCTGCGGTCTCGCGCGATCTCGACGTCCTGCTGCTCGAACGGGCGACCACGCTTCGTGCTCACCCGGGGCAGGTCGCCTTTCCTGGAGGACGGCTCGATCCCGGCGACTCCGGACCGATCGCCGCCGCACTGCGCGAAGCCGAGGAGGAGACGGGGGTCGATCCGGCCGGCGTCGAGGTGCTGGGCGCACTGCCGCCGGTGCCGTTGGATTTCTCCGGGCACCTCGTCACGCCCGTGTTGGGGTGGTGGCGGCATCCGTCGCCCGTGCGTGTCGTCGACGATGCGGAGTCCGCCGCCGTGTTCCGCGCACCGGTGGCCGACCTGCTTGACCCGAGCAACCGCGGGGTGACGGTGATCGAGCGCGAAGGGCAGACGTGGCGCGGGCCCGCCTTCGAGGTGCAGGGTCATCTCGTCTGGGGTTTCACCGCGATGGTGATCGACGCGCTGTTCGACCGGCTCGGCTGGACCGAGCCGTGGGACCTGGGCGCCCAGACCCGGCGCATACCGCTGCCGATCTAGGCTGCCGGGCGCCCTGTGCCCGCGGCGGCGCGGGTCCGAAACGGGGACCCGATCTGCGGTGTGCGCGACGTCGTGAGCACCGTTTGCGACCCCGCGTTCCGTGTGGCTGCTGGGCGTTTCGCCAGCACGCCCGATGAACATGCTCGGTCCGTGGAGTTGGCGCGGACCGGCGTGTGACGATCGGCGAGCACGATCGGAGAAGGAACACATGGACGAACGTCGGCAGGCGCGCGACGCACTCTCGCGACGGACCCTCCTGACCGCGGGTGTGGGGTCTGCGGCGGCGCTGGCGCTCTCGGCGTGCTCCGCGGTGGCGACGGGCGCTCCGCCGACGACCGTCCACGCGGCGTCGGCATCCCCTTCTGCGAACGACGCGCCGCTGATCATGCTCATCCGGCATGCGGAGAAACCGGCGGCATCCGGGGTGCCGTACGGTGTGGAGCCCGACGGCTCGCAGGATGCCGAGTCGCTCACCGTCGCCGGATGGCAGCGTGCTGGTGCGCTCGTGGGACTGCTCGACCCGCGCACGTCGCAGGGCCCGGTGCCCGTGCGTGCGAGTCTCGGGCGCCCGACGCGCCTCATCGCGGCCGATCCGGAGAAGGGGAGCAAACGCCCCGCGCAGACGGTGACCCCGTTGGCCGCGCGGCTGGGGCTCACTCTGGAGACGACGTGGAAGAAGGACGACACGGCCGCGCTTGCCGCGGCGCTGCGTACGACGACGGGGTGCACGCTCGTCGCCTGGGAGCACGAGCTGATCCCCGACATCCTGAGCCACCTCGGATCGATCGACCCGCCCCCGCCCGCCGCGTGGCCGGGGGATCGATTCGACCTGGTGTGGTGCCTCAGCCCCGCGGATGCCGGGGCGTGGCGATTCACGCAGGTGCCGCAGCTGCTGCTCGCCGGGGACCTTCTCGCGACCGCGTGAGCGACAACGGCCGTCGCGGCGGCTGATAGGATCGTCGACGGAAGTGTGTCCGAGCGGCCTAAGGAGCATGGCTGGAATCCATGTAGGCGGGGTAACTCGCCTCGCAGGTTCAAATCCTGTCACTTCCGCTCAGTCGAGAACCCCGTCCACGCGAAAGCCTGGGCGGGCTTCTCGCGTTACGGCGCTGCGTCGGGGCGGCGACGTTCGACCAGGATCGTGTCGCGCCACTGACCCGCCCACGGTCCGTAGGTCATGAGCGCGATGCGCTCCCGGTGACCGACGCGGCGGAACCCCGCTCGCTCGTGAAGGGCGAGGCTCGCATGGTTGTCCGGGAAGATGCTCGACTGCACGGTCCATACCCCGGCGGCATCCACCGCCTCGACGAAAGCGGCAAGCAGCGCCCGTCCCATACCGCCCCCGCGAACGCGGGCGGCGACGTACACCGAGTGTTCGACGACGCCGCGGTACACCTCGCGGGTGGAGACGGCCGACGCGGCGACCCAGCCGGTGACGCCGCCGTCGGCGTCGACGGCGACCAACCGGCCGACGCCGAGCTTGCCGGTGTCGAAGGCCTCCCACGCGGGCGGCTCAGCCTCGAAGCTGGCGTTTCCCGTGGCGAGGCCTTCGCGATAGATCGCCTCGACCTCCGGCCAATCTTCGGGCCGCATCGCGCGGATCGCGACCGCCTTCACGGGCGGAGCGCGTTCGCGGCCTGGTCGAGGGCATCGGTGACGACGCGGAAGTACGCCCAGCGCCCACGCTGCTCACGCGTGGCGAGCCCGGCATCCACGAGAAGCTTCATGTGGTGGGACACGGTCGGCTGGGACAGGCCGACCGGTGCGGTGAGGTCGCAGATGCAGGCTTCACCGCCCGGCGATGCGGCGATCAGCGACAGCAGGCGCACCCGCGTGGGGTCGCCAAGCGCCTTGAAGGTGCGGGCGAGCATCTCTGCATCGTCCGTCGTCAGTGCATTCGCGGGCGCGGTCGAGCGGCACCCGTCGGCGGTGTTCGTCAGGAGGGGCAGCAGCGTCGGCATCTTTCGATTGTGCACCTCGTATTGACATCTGTCGATGCATGCCGGAATCTTGACCCATCGACAGATGTCGATACGAAGGAGGACTCCGGTGGATGACGCACTGCCCGTCGTCGTGATCGGCGCCGGCCCCCAGGGGCTCGCCGCCGCCGCTCACCTGATCGAACGCCGGATGCCGGTCGTCGTGCTCGAAGCGGGAGACACTCCGGCCGCTGCGGTGGCCGAGTGGGGCCATGTGCGCCTGTTCTCCGACTGGTCCGAGCTCGTCGATGCCGCCAGCGCTCGCCTCCTTGACGCGACGGGCTGGACACCGCCGCCGAGCGGCTACCCCACCGGCGCGCAGTGGATCGGTCGCTATCTCGCACCGCTGGCCGACGCACTCGGCGATCGTGTTCGTTACGGCGCGCGCGTCGTCGGCGTCTCGCGGTCGGGACGCGACCGCCTCGTCGATGCCGGTCGCGGCGATCAGCCCTTCACGGTGCACGTCCGACCGACCGGCGGCGACGACTACCGCCTCGCGGCACGCGCCGTCATCGACGCCTCCGGTACGTGGGAGACCCCCAACCCCGCGGGTGCGGACGGTCTGCCGGCTCTCGGCGAGCGCGCGGCGGCCGACCGGCTCAGCTACCGCATCCCTGATTTCCGAGATCGCTCCGGGTTCGAGGGCAGACACACCGTCGTCGTCGGTTCCGGGCATTCCGCCCTCACCGCGGTCTTGGCCCTGGCACGATTGGCGCGCCGCGACCCGTCCACGACGGTGACCTGGGCGCTGCGTCGTGCGAGCGCGCGGAAGGCGTTCGGCGGGGGTGAAGCAGACGAGCTGCCCGCGCGCGGAGCCCTCGGCATCCGGGCGAAGGAGTTCGTGGATGCCGGTCTCGTCTCGCTCGTGACGGGGTTCCGCGTGGAACGCGTCACGGATGCCGGTGATGGCGTGGTCCTCGTGGCGGAGGACGGTCGTCACCTCGCTGCCGACAGGGCCGTCGTGCTCACCGGGTTCCGCCCCGACTTGTCGTTCCTGTCGGCGCTGCGTCTGGAGCTCGACTCCACCTTGCAGGCTCCCGTTCGCATCGCCGCCGAGGTTGACCCGAACGTGCACTCGTGCGGCTCGGTCGCCGCCACCGGCGCCGCCGACCTCGCCCACCCCGAACCGGGTTTCTTCATCGTCGGCGCGAAGTCGTACGGCCGCGCGCCGACCTTTCTCGCGCTCACCGGGTACGAGCAGGTGCGCAGCGTCGTGGCCGAAGTGGCGGGCGATCACGAGGCCGCACGGCGTGTCGAGCTGGTCTTGCCCGATACTGGCGTGTGCGGCGGTGCCGGGCTCTTCGACGCCTCGGGCGCTTCGCGTGGCGGCGCCTGCTGCGCACCGCCGCCTCAGCCCGTCTCGATCATCCCGACCGCGCCCGCCCTCTCCTGACACCCGAACGAGGAATGCCATGACCGACTCCACCAAGCCCGCCGTCCTCTTCGTCTGCGTGCACAACGCCGGCCGCTCTCAGATGGCCGCCGGATACCTCCGTGCGCTCGCCGGCGACCGCATCGATGTGTTCTCGGCCGGCAGCGAGCCGGGCAACGCGGTCAACCCGGCAGCCGTGGCCGTGATGGCCGAAGAAGGCATCGACCTGTCCTCGGCCACCCCGCAGATTCTGACCACGGACGCCGTGCGCAAGGCCGACGTCGTCATCACGATGGGATGCGGGGATGCATGCCCCATCTTCCCCGGAAAGCGCTACGAGGATTGGCAGCTGACCGACCCGGCGGGCCAGCCCGTCGAGGTCGTCCGCGGGGTGCGTGACGACATCAAGGGCCGGGTGCAGGAACTCATCGCCAGCCTGAGCTGACCGGCTGCGGCTCGAGGGGGCGGGAAACGAATCCCGACCGCCGGGAATGCGCCGGTCATCGCCGCCGTTGGAGTGACGGGCGGTCCGCGTTCGCGTCTCACCCGCGTCATCGTGCGTCATCGTGACTCGCGAGTGCACCGGCCGCGACGTAACGTCGACACCCTGCGAAGTTCCACCCGGCATCCGCCGAAACAGGAGATATCCCCCCTCATGAGTTCCACCAGCACCACCGCGCCCGCCGCGCGTCCGCCCAAGCCGAAGAAGCCGTTCTACCGCTCGTTCGGCTTCCAGATCACGGTCGCGCTGATCGCCGGCATCCTGCTCGGCATCCTCGCCCTGAACCTCGGTCCGGATGCCGCGGGCAACCCCAACGGCCTGTCCGCGACCCTGTCGACCATCGGTTCGTCCTACGTGACGCTGCTGAAGGCTGCCGTCGTCCCGCTCATCTTCCTCGCGGTCGTCGCCAGCATCACGCAGCTGCGCAACGTGACCAACGCCGCGCGGCTGGCGGGTCAGACCCTGCTGTGGTTCGGGATCACGGCGCTCATCGCCGTCACCATCGGCATCGTCCTGGGCATCACGATCCAGCCCGGTAACCGCGTCGCCCACGACCAGCTCACGACCGGCGCCCCCTACACGGTCGGCACGTGGTGGAACTTCCTCAAGGGCCTCATTCCGCAGAACGTCCTGGGTCTGACCGTCTCGAGCTCCGCAAGCGACTCCGGTGCGATCACCTCGACGGTCGGATTCAACGTGCTCCAGGTCATCGTGGTCTCGGTCGCCGTCGGCATCGCCGCGCTCAAGGTCGGCAAGCGTGCCGAGCCGTTCGTCGCGTTCACGCAGTCGTCGCTGAAGATCGTGCAGCGAGTGCTCTGGTGGATCATCCGCATCGCGCCCCTCGGCACGCTCGGCCTCATCGCCTCGGCGGTCGTGCAGTACGGCACCGACAAGCTGCTCACGCTGGTCTGGTTCGTCGTGGCCGTCTACGTCGGACTCGTGCTCGTGCTGTTCGTCGTCTACCCGATCCTCGTCAAGAGCCACGGCCTGTCGATCAAGCAGTACTTCTCCGGCGTCTGGCCGGCCGTGCAGCTCGGGTTCGTCTCGCGCTCCTCGATCGGCACACTCCCGCTGACCCAGCGCGTGACCGAGCGCAACCTCGGCGTGCCGCGCGAGTACGCGTCGTTCGCGGTGCCGCTGGGCGCTACGACCAAGATGGACGGCTGCGCCGCGATCTACCCGGCGATCGCCGCGATCTTCGTCGCCCAGTTCTTCGGCATCGAGCTGAACATCGTGTCGTACCTGCTGATCGCGCTCGTCTCGGTCGTGGGCTCGGCGGCCACGGCCGGCACCACCGGCGCGACGGTCATGCTCACGCTGACCCTCTCCACCCTCGGCCTGCCGCTGGAGGGTGTCGGTCTGCTCCTCGCGATCGACCCGATCCTCGACATGGGCCGCACCGCGGTCAACGTCGCAGGCCAGGCCCTGGTGCCCACGATCGTCGCGAAGCGCGAGGGCATCCTCGACCGCGAGCTGTACGACGCGCCGCGCGACGGCGAGCCGTTCGCCGACGACTCGGCCGACGACGCCGACGAGCAGGCCCCGGCACTCGCGCGCAGCTGATGACTGATCGCGACGCGCCGGTTCAGGCCGGCGCGTCGCGATCGGCCAGGCCGGAGCCCGGCCGCACGACGAGCGACCACGGCAGCGCCACGACGCGCGCGCGCCGCGCTGCGGGCAGTGCCGCCAGCATGGCCGATCGGATGCCGACAGCGGCGCTCATCGCGGCGGTATCCGGGCCCGCGCCGGCCGCGTCCGCCGCGTAGTTCGCCCGCTCGACGGCGGCCACGAGCTGAGACATCGGCGTCGCGGGGGCACCCCCGGCGCTGACGAGGAAGGCGCCGAAGGCGCGTGGCGAGCGCGACGACGGCACCGGCAACCCCGCGTCGATCGCGGTGTCCTGCACGAGGCGCCACGCGGCGGTCACCGTTCCGCGCCGGCGCAGCATGAGCCGCCGCACCGCCCCCGCCACCCCCGGCAGCGCGGCGACCACGATGACGGCGCCGAGGATGCTCAGCAGCGGACGCAGATCGATCAGCGTCGGGCCCGAGCCTGCGGCATCCGTCTGCGCGCCCTGCTGCGGATCGTTCACGTCGGCCGTCGGAGCGGTCGTCGGAGCGGTCGTCGCCTCCGGAGTGGCCGAGGTCGTCGGCGGCGTGGTCGCGGTCGAGGCGGCGCTGTCGAACCGCGTCTCGGTGCCGAGGCCTTTGGTCGGCTCGAACGGGACCCATCCGATGCCGCGGAAGTACACCTCGGGCCACGCGTGCAGTTGGCGCCCCGTCACATCGATGACGCGCTGGCCGTCGATGACCTGGCCCGTGAACGAGCCGGGAAGGAACCCGACCACGATCCGCGTCGGCATGCCGAGGCTGCGAGCCATGAGGGCGAAGGCGCCCGCGAAGTGCACGCAGTATCCGGTCTTGGCTTGGAGGAAGGCGGCCACGGCGTCGACGCCCTGTCCGTCGAAGCCGTCCTGCACCGGCGCGTCGAGCGAGTACGTGAACTCCGGACCGCGGAACCAGTCCTGCAGAGCGATGAGCTTGTCGTAGTCGGTGGCGGCCTGCGCGGTGACCTGGCGAGCGAGGCGCGCGATGATCGGCGGGCTGCCTGCCGGGATGGAGTCCACGTCGATGCGCAGACCCGCACCTCCTGCCGACGAGGCGCGGATCTGCTCGAGCGTCGGCTGGGCGATGTCGGAGACGACCGTGTACTGCTGTCCCTGCGTCGCTCCGGCCGCGCCGGCGACGGTGCGGTTGTACGGGGCGAACTGCCACGCCCCGGTCAATCCGTCGACCTCGGTGGCCGGGTAGGGGACGGGCGCGTACGCCGACGCGAGGTTCTTGATCGCGACGGTCGTGCGGGTCTGTACGACGGCGATGTCCGCCGAGAGCTCGACGGGCTCGAGCGGCGCTGCGCTCAGATCGACCGTGCTCGTGCGATCGGGCTGCCACACCGTGCCATCGAACAGCGACAGCGTCGCCACGCGCAGGTAGGGCACGCTGGTGCCGTCGGTGCGCAGGGTGAGCACCGTCGCGCCGTCCTGGCGCCGCAGGTCTTTGCCGAGATCCAGCGACGGATCGATCATCGTGGAGGTCCCGAACCCCGCCGCGGGAACCGACGCTTGCAGCGTGGGTCCGACCGCGAGCGCCGCGATGATCGCGACGGCGCCGATCGAGGTGGCGACGGCCGCGACGCCGCCGGCGCGCGCGGTGACGGCGCGTGGGGACGCGGCGGCGCTGGGTGTCTCGCGGGTGCGGGTCTCGGCGCGGATGAGCAGCAGCACGGATGCCGCGAGCAGGACGAACGCCACGACGTCCACCCCGGCCGGTACGGCGATGGCCGGGATGAGCCAGACGGCGACCAGGGCGACGCTGGCCAGCAGCGGCATCCGTGCGGTGACGACGACGTGATCGAGGGCGACGGTCAAGAGCCCCAGCGATGCGACGATGAGGAACACCAACGGCTGCGTCGGCGTCAGGGGAGCGACGCCGTCCGCGATGAATGTGGATGCCGCAGCGATCGTGCGGGGCAGCGCCTCGACGAGCCCGCCGGTCGGGATCACGCCCAGGAGGGCGTTCGCCGGGAAGAAGACAGCGGTGACCGCCCCGGTCCACACGGCGAGCTCGACGAGCGTGACGACGATCACCGGCAGACGCAGGCGGCGCAGCCCGTAACCGAGGGCGAGCAGTGCGAACGGAAGGGCGATCGCGCCCCACAGCCATGAGCCGCTCTGCACGACGCGGGTCAGGGGGACGAGCGTGCTGAGGATGCCGAGCCACAGCGCCACCGCGAGGCGCAGCTCTCCGCGGCGGCGGCGCTCACGAGGCGGCATGGTGCACGCTCCGCGTCTCGCGTGACGCCAGCGCGTCGCTCCAGGCGGCGGCGACGTCGCCGCCCGCGGTCAGCGCGCCGACGCGCCAGCCGGTGTCCACGGCGGCGGCCAGCGCCTCGCGTGACTCTGATACGGGAAGAAGGATCGGCATGGTGCTGTGGTGCGGCACGGGGGCGAGCGCGACGACGTCCGCGGTCGTGAGGCCACCGGTCACGACGATCACGGGACCGGCCGCGATTCCCGTGAACAATCGGGCGAGCGCCTCGAGGGGAAGATCGCGCCGTGCGGTGATCGTGGCGAGGGCGACGGCGAGATGCTCGACGCCCGCCGTGTCGCCCCCCTCGATCGGATCGCACAGCACGGCGCCGTCGGCGTCGATCACGGTGACGAGGTAGCCTTCGCGCACCAATCGCGCCGTCGTCGAGACGCAGGCGGAGACCGCCGTCTCGAAGGCGGGGTCGGCCCCCGCGGCACGCCCCGCGGCCGGCGACCAGCGTGCCGCGCCGCGATCGAGCACGACGACGGCTTCGGGGGTCGTCTCCTGCTCCTCCTGACGCACCATCAGCTCGTCGCGATGAGCGCTGGCACGCCAGTGGATGCGTCGCATCGAGTCGCCGGGTGCATACGTGCGCGGGATCAGGTTGTCGGCGCCCTGACCCATCCGATCCGTCACGCTGCGGGTGCTGCCCCCGGCGTCGCCGGGGAGGTCGTGCAGCTCGTCGAGATCGACGATCTCGGGCACGATCACCAGCGGCGAGGTGTCGCCGACCGTCCGGCGTCGCCGTGTGAAGCCGAACGGATCGGTCGTCACGAGCGCCAAGGGCCCCACGCGGCGAAGTCCACGGCGTTCGGCGCGCACGGCGTAGTCGACCTCGACCTGCGACGGGCCGGCGATCGCCGACCCGGTCGGCGGCAGCACGCCGTCCGGCGCGGCGCCGGCCGTGGATGCCGCGACCACGCCGTCGGGCACGGCGTCGCGCCACCGCGCCTCGCTGGTGGGCAGAGAGGAACGGATCTCGACGGTGAGGCGTACCCGCACCTCGCTGCCGGCGGCGGCGACGTCGGGGGAGAAGGCGCGGGTCACCCGCGCGGAGCTCGGGAGCAGGTACAGGGTGGCGGCGCTGACGACCACGGCTGCCGCCAACAGTGCGCCCACGTAGGCGAGCTCCGCGATGCCGAAGCGCTGGGCCAGCACGCCGCACGCCGCGGCGAGCACCAGTGCGCCCAGGCCGCGCAGGGTCAGCGGCAGGCGAGACAGCAGGGGCCAGCGGGGCATCGGGCGCTCTCGATCAGCGGGTCGCGAGCGGCACGCGCACCGCGCCGACGATCGCGCGCAGCACGGCGCCGATCGTCTCCGTGCTGGAGCGGCCTCGAGCCGACGCGGTGCCACGCGACGCGATCAGTCGATGAGCGAACACCGGCTCGACGAGCGCCGCCACGTCATCCGGAATGACGAACTCGCGTCCGTCCAGAGCCGCGCGCACCTTGGCGGCCCGCACGAGCTGCAAGGTCGCACGGGGGCTCGCCCCGAGGCGCAGGTCGGGGTGCTCGCGTGTCGCCCGCGACAGCCCGACGGCGTACTCTTCGACGGCGGGGGAGACGTGCACACCGCGCACCCAGGCGATGAGGTCCCTGACGTCGCCGGCGCCGAGCACGGGAGTGAGCGCGTCGAGAGGGTTGATGCGCTCGCGCTGACGCAGCATCAGGACTTCGCTCTCGGCATCCGGGTAGCCCATGGAGATGCGCATCATGAAGCGGTCGCGCTGCGCCTCGGGCAGGGCATACGTGCCCTCCATCTCGAGCGGGTTCTGCGTCGCGACGACGAGGAACGGGTCGGCGAGCGGGTGGCTGGTGCCGTCAACGGTGACCTGATGCTCCTCCATCGCCTCCAGAAGAGCCGACTGCGTCTTCGGTGAGGCCCGGTTGATCTCGTCGGCGATGACGATCTGAGCGAAGACGGCACCCGGCTTGAATTCGAACTCGCGATCGACGGGGTTGTAGACACTCACCCCCGTCACGTCGCCGGGGAGAAGGTCGGGCGTGAACTGGATGCGACGCACGCTCGCGTCGACGGATGCCGCGAGCGCCCGCGCCAGCATCGTCTTACCGACCCCGGGCA
Source organism: Microbacterium sp. PM5 (assembly GCF_003293595.1). NCBI lineage: Bacteria > Bacillati > Actinomycetota > Actinomycetes > Micrococcales > Microbacteriaceae > Microbacterium > Microbacterium sp. PM5. The sequence goes on from NZ_CP022162.1 coordinate 156,210, forward strand.
CATCCTCGATGAGGAGGTGTCCTTCGGCGAGGAGGCAGACGAGCGCGGCGCGCACGGCATCCGGTTTGCCGTCGATGACGCGCGTGATCGAGGATTCGATGGCCTCGGCCGCGCGAGCGAACGATTCGGCGGTGAGCGGGTGGTCGGGCATGCGTCTCCCTGTCTCAGCGGCGGTGCTTGCTCGATGCTAACCCGGCTGGCGAGGGGGGAGCCCGTCGTCGGGTAAACTCGCATACAGCTCTCCGCGAGGCGGCACCCAGGCCAACTCCCCCAGGACGGAAACGTAGCAAGGGTAACCAGGCTCTGCCGGGTTCGCGGAGAGTCTTTCTTTTGCCCGGGGCACGGCAGCGGCGTGGTTGTCCCATCGACGCGCGGGGGCGCTTCCAGCGATCTCGGCTGTGGGTGAAATGGCGCGTGGTTCGGGACGTCGTCTTCGGACTACCTTGCTGTTGTGCGATCGGTGATGTGCTCGAAGCCGATGAATGCGGACCTCCGAGAAGGATGCCGAACATGACCTACGACGCGTCGCACCACATCGGCGCCTGCGTAGGCCTGTACTTCGTGTCGGCGATTCTCGGCTTCACCCTCGTCTTCGCGATCAGGCCCACCGCTTCGGCGAACTGGTTTCGCACCCTGATGGAGAACGGCAATGTCCTCACTTCGATGACGAAGAGCAGGGACAACGCGATCCAGCGCATGACTCCGGGAACCGTGCAGATTCAGGGGGTGATCGGCGCCGTCCTGTGCGCCATCATCGGCATCAACATCGGATCGCTTGCGGTGGAAACGGCCAGAGATGGCGCATTGGCCTTCATCGGGGCGATTGTCATCTTCGCCGCGGGTCTGTGCCTGGCATTCGGCGTCGCGTTCTCGCTGTCGCCGCGCCCTCCGCGATCCTCTCGCCGTGCACCGACACGCATCGTGCTGCTGCTGTCGAGCGCCGCAGCAGTCCTCGCCCTCGCGGGCGCGACTTTCGTGGTTTGCGTGTGAGGCGCGCGATGCTTCCGTCCCGCCGGAAGGTTTTCTCCGGCAGATCCCTGCCGGGCCGCAGCGCCCCCCACCTAGGCTGGAACCCGTGGCGCAGAGCATCTACATCACCTCCACCGAGGGGCTGTCCGGCAAATCGACCATCGTCCTCGGAGTGCTCGACGCACTGACCCGTTCCACTCCCCGTGTGGGCGTGTTCCGGGCCATCGCCCGTTCGATCGACGAACGCGACTACGTGCTCGAGATGCTCCTCGATCACATCGGCGTCGACCTCGACTACGAGGAGGCCGTGGGCGTCACCTACGACGACGTGCGACGAGACCCGGATGCCGCGCTCTCGCGCATCGTCGAGCGGTTCAAGGCCGTCGAGGCGAAGTGCGACGCGGTCGTCGTGGTCGGCAGTGACTTCACGGACGTCGGCTCGACCAGCGAGCTCGGCTACAACGCCCGCATCGCGGCGAACCTCGGCGCTCCCGTGCTGGTCGTGCTCAACGGTCGGGCAGACCAGGGCGACCGCCTCGGGGTGAGCGTTCCGCGCACGCCGCAGCAGCTGGCGCAGCTCACCGAACTCGCCCTCACCGACATCACGCACCAGCGCGCCGAGCTGTTCGCGGTCATCACCAACCGCGCCGACCCCGCGCACCTCGACGAGATCAACGCGGCGATCGGCGACGTCGTGCGCGGCGTGCCCGCGGTCGACGGCAATCGTGAGGCCGAGGTCGCGGTGTGGTCCATCCCCGAAGACGTGTTCCTCGTCGCCCCGGCCGTCCGCGACATCATGCTCGCCCTCGGCGGCACGCTTCTTCGTGGTGACGAGGCGCTGCTCGTGCGCGAAGTGCTGGACGTGGTCGTCGCGGGTATGTCGCTCAACAACATCCTCCCGCGCCTCACCGAGGGTGCCATCGTCATCGTGCCGGCCGATCGCACCGAGGTGCTGCTCGGACTGCTGCTGGCGAACTCGTCGGGCACCTTCCCCTCGATCGCGGGCATCATCCTCAACGGTCCGTTCCCGCTGCCACCGGCCGTGCAGGACCTCATGGTGGGCCTGGACTCGCCGCTTCCGATCATCCAGACCGACCTGGACACGTACGACACCGCCGTCCGGGTCATGAGCACCCGCGGCCGCCTCGCCGCCGGCTCGCAGCGCCGCTACGACACGGCGCTGGCCCTGTTCGAGCAGCACGTCGACACCGACGAGTTCACGCGTGCCCTCGGGCTCGCCCACTCCACCGTCGTGACGCCGCTGATGTTCGAGTACCAGCTCCTGGAGCGCGCCCGCACCGGCCGTAAGCGCATCGTGCTGCCGGAAGGCGGCGACGACCGCGTGCTGAGGGCGGCGGCCACCGTGCTCGCCCGTGGCATCGCCGACCTGACGATCCTCGGCGACGAGGCGGAGGTGCGTGGTCGCGCGGTGGAGCTCGGCCTCGACCTGAGCGCCGCGCAGGTGCTGAGCCCGTTCGACCCGCAGATCGTGCACCGCTTCGCCGAGGAGTACGCCGAGCTGCGCAAGCACAAGGGCATCACGTACGAGAAGGCGGCCGACACCATCACCGACGTGTCGTACTTCGGCACGATGATGGTGCACCTGGGGCTGGCCGACGGCATGGTGTCGGGTGCCGCCCACACGACGGCGCACACCATCCGACCCGCGTTCGAGATCATCAAGACGCGCCCGGGCGTCTCAGTCGTCTCCAGTGTGTTCCTCATGGCGCTCGCCGACCGCGTGCTCGTCTACGGTGACTGCGCCGTGATCCCCGACCCGACCGCCGCGCAGCTGTCGGACATCGCCATCTCGTCGGCCGCCACGGCACGTCAGTTCGGCATCGAGCCGCGCATCGCGATGCTCTCCTACTCCACCGGGGAGTCCGGGTCGGGGGAGGACGTCGACAAGGTCCGCGAGGCGACCGCCTTCGTCCGCGAGCGTGCGCCCGAGCTGCTCGTCGAGGGCCCGATCCAGTACGACGCCGCGGCCGACGCTGCCGTCGCCAAGGCGAAGATGCCCGACTCCGCCGTCGCGGGACGGGCGACCGTGTTCGTCTTCCCCGACCTCAACACCGGAAACAACACGTACAAGGCGGTGCAGCGCTCGGCGGGTGCGATCGCCATGGGACCGGTGCTCCAGGGACTCAACAAGCCCATCAACGACCTGTCGCGCGGCGCGCTGGTCGAAGACATCGTCAACACGATCGCCATCACCGCGATCCAGGCGCAGAACCAGCAGCAGGGAAACAACGCATGACCGTCGTCCTCGTCATCAACAGCGGCTCCTCGTCGTTCAAGTATCAGCTCGTCGACGTCGAGTCCCAGACGGCGCTCGCGTCGGGTCTCGTCGAGCGCATCGGACAGGAGACCGGCTCGGCCCGCCACAAGGTGGGGGATGCCGATCACTCGCGCGAACTGCCGATCCCCGACCACACCGCCGGCTTCCGCGTGATGCTCGACGCGTTCGAGGAGTACGGTCCGTCGCTGGTCGAGACCCCGCCGTCGGCGGTGGGGCACCGCGTCGTCCAGGGCGGCGCCCGCTTCTTCCGCCCGACGCTGATCGACGATCTGGTCGAGATCAACATCGACGAGCTGTCGGTGCTCGCCCCCCTACACAACCCCGGGGCGCTGCAGGGCGTCCGCGCCGCGCGCGCCGCGTTCCCTGCCCTGCCGCACGTCGCCGTGTTCGACACGGCCTTTCACCAGACGCTCCCGCCGGCGGCGTACACCTATGCGATCGACCAGACGATCGCGCGCAAGCACCGCATCCGCCGCTACGGCTTCCACGGCACCAGTCACAAGTTCGTCAGCGAGGCCGCCGCGGCGTATGTGGAGCGGCCTCTGCGAGAGCTCAAGCAGCTCGTGCTGCACCTGGGCAACGGCGCCTCCATCACCGCGATCGATGGTGGGCACTCGGTCGACACCTCAATGGGCCTCACCCCCCTGGAAGGCCTGGTCATGGGCACCCGCTCCGGCGACCTCGACCCCTCGGTGCTGCTCGTGCTCGCCCGTCGCGAGGACATGAGCCCCGGGGAGCTGGACGAGTTCCTCAACAAGCGCAGCGGTGTGCTGGGGCTGGCCGGCGTGTCGGACATGCGTGACATCGAGGAGCGCCGCGCCGAGGGTGCGGGGGCGGCCATGCTCGCCTTCGACGTCTACATCCACCGACTGCGTGCCTATATCGGCGCCTACATCGCACAGCTCGGCGGCGTGGATGTCATCTCGTTCACCGCCGGGGTGGGGGAGAACTCCCCTCTCGTGCGGGCGGAGGCGATGGCAACGCTGGGATTCCTCGGCATCCGCATCGATCCGACGCGCAACGAGGCCCGCGAACGCGGCATCCGCACCATCTCCACCGACGACTCCGCCGTCACCGTGCTCGTCGTTCCCACCAACGAGGAGCTGGAGATCGCGCGGCAGACCCTCGCGGTGGTCGCTTCGTGACGCGCACGGCGCACCGGGCCACTACGCTGAACCCGTGACAGCCGAGCTTCCCGAGCTTCCCGACCTGCGCGCACTCGACGGCGTGCTCTTCGACCTGGACGGCGTGCTGACGCCGACGGCCGACGTGCACATGCACGCGTGGCAGTCGATGTTCACCGAGCTGTTCACCTCGTGGGGGATCGAGCCGCCGTACACGCAGGACGACTACTTCCGCTACCTCGACGGAAAGCAGCGCTACGACGGCGTCGCGAGCCTCCTGCGCTCGCGCGACGTGGAAGTGCCGTGGGGGGACCCGTCCGACCCGATCACCGCCGACACGGTCTGCGGCATCGGCAACCGCAAGAACGAGGTGTTCGCCCGCGTGCTGCGCACCGACGGCATCGCCCCGTATCCGGGCTCTCTCGCGCTGATCGAGCAGCTGCGCGCCGCGGGGACTCCGATCGGCGTCGTGTCGAGCTCGAAGAACGCCGAAGAGGTGCTGACGATCGCCGGCATCCGTGAGTTCTTCCCCGTCGTCGTCGATGGGGTGGTCTCGGCGCGAGAGGGGCTGCGCTCCAAGCCCGCCCCCGACATGTTCGCGGCCGGTGCCCGCATGCTCGGCGTCGATCCCGCCCGCAGCGCCGCGGTCGAAGACGCCCACTCCGGCGTCGCGTCGGCGGCGGCCGCCGGCTTCGGCCTCGTCGTGGGCGTCGACCGCGGCGCCGGGGCGCAGGCGCTGCTCGATCTCGGCGCGACGCTCGTCGTCGACGATCTCTCGGCTTTCGTCACCCGATGACCGGCCCTTCCGACGAAAGGATGGACAGGATGGATCGCGACCGTTTTCCGATCGACCCGTGGCGCCTCGTGGAGACGCGCTTCTCCCTGGACGACGTCGGGGTCACCGAGACGCTGTTCGCGCTCGGCAACGGCTATCTGGGCCTGCGCGGCAATCAGCCCGAGGGCCGCCACGCCCACGAGCACGGCACGTTCATCAACGGCTTCCACGAGATCTTCCCGATCCGTCACGCCGAGCAGGCCTACGGCTTCGCCGAGGTCGGGCAGACGATCATCAACGCTCCGGACGCCAAGGTCATGCGCGTCTACGTCGACGATGAGCCCCTGTCGTTCGACGTCGCCGACATCCGCGAGTACGAGCGCGCGTTGGACATGCGCGCGGGCACGCTCACGCGTCACATCCGGTGGATGACGCCCAGCGGCAAGGACGTCGTGATCGACTTCGAGCGGATGGTCTCCTTCGAGGAACGTCATCTCGCCGTCATGCGCGTCACCGTGACGGTGCTCAACAGCGATGCGCCGGTGACGATCAGCTGCCAGATCGTCAACCGCCAGGACGGGCAAGACGTCTACGGTGGATCGGCGCCCGGCGGCGCTGCGAAGAAGGGCTTCGACCCGCGCAAGGCGGAGAAGATCGAAGACCGCGTCCTGCACCCCGAGGAGTACTGGCAGGACGGCGATCGCGTCGCCCTGTCGTACCGGGTGAACGCGTCGGGGATGACGATGGCGGTCGTCGCCGACCACATCGTCGACACCGAGAACGAGTACTCCTCGCGCACGCTCATCGAACCCGACATCGCGAAGAACGTCTATCGCGTACAGGCGAAGGCGGGCGTGCCGGTGACGGTCACGAAGCTCGTCAGCTATCACACGTCGCGCGGCGTCCCCGCGCGCGAGCTCGTCGATCGGGGTCGCCGCGCGCTCGATCGCGTGGGTGCCGAGGGCGTCTCTCGGCAGTTCGAGCGCCAGCGGGCCTGGATGGACGCGTTCTGGGACCGCTCCGACGTCGCCATCGGCGGTCACGACGACCTGCAGCAGGCGACACGCTGGTGTCTGTTCCAGCTCGCGCAGGCAGCGGCCCGCGCCGACGGTCAGGGCGTTCCCGCCAAGGGCGTGTCGGGCTCGGGGTACAGCGGTCACTACTTCTGGGACACCGAGATCTACGTGCTCCCGTTCCTCATGTACACGACCCCGCTCTGGGCTCGCAACGCGTTGCGGATGCGCTACCTCATGCTGCCGGCCGCGCGTCGTCGTGCCGTGCAGCTCAACGAGGCGGGGGCCCTCTTCCCGTGGCGCACGATCAGCGGTGAGGAGGCGTCGGCCTACTACGCCGCCGGCACCGCGCAGTACCACATCAACGCCGACGTCAGCTTCGCGCTCGCCAAGTACGTGCGTGCCACGGGTGACGACGAGTTCCTCTACCGCGAGGGCGTGGACATCGCCGTCGAGACGGCGCGGCTCTGGGCCACGCTCGGGTTCTGGCGCTTCACCGAGGACGGCCAGCCCGAGGTGTTCCACATCCACGGCGTCACCGGTCCCGACGAGTACACGACGGTCGTCAACGACAACCTCTTCACGAACGTGATGGCGCGCTTCAACCTGCGTTTCGCGGCGCGTGTCGTGCGCGAGATGGCGCAGGATGCGCCGGAGCACTACGCGCAGATGGTGGAGCGGCTCTCGTTCGACCCGGCGGAGGCGGACGCGTGGGATGCCGCCGCGGAGGCGATGCACATCCCGTACAGCGAGGGCCTCGGCATCCATCCTCAGGACGAGGTGTTCCTCGAGCGCGAGGTATGGGATCTGGAGAACACGCCGCCCGAGCAGCGTCCGCTGCTGCTGCACTTCCACCCGCTCGTGATCTACCGGTACCAGGTGCTCAAGCAGGCCGATGTCGTGCTGGCGCTGTACCTGCAGGGCAATCACTTCACCGACGAGGAGAAGCTGGCCGATTTCGAGTACTACGACCCGCTGACGACGGGAGATTCGACGCTGTCGGCGGTCGTCCAGGCGATCCTTGCGGCCGAGGTCGGGTATCAGGATCTGGCTCTGGAGTACTTCTCGCAGTCGATCTTCGTCGACCTCGGCGACCTGCACCACAACGCGTCCGACGGGGTGCACGTGGCCTCCGCCGGCGGCGTCTGGACCGCGCTGGTCGCCGGCTTCGGCGGCATGCGGGATCACTACGGCGAGCTGAGCTTCGATCCGCGCCTGCCCAAGGCCTGGCCGTCACTGTCGTTCACCCTGCACTGGCAGGGCACGCCGCTGAAGATCGAGATCACCGCGGAGCAGCTGCGCGTGGATGCCGGTGCCGGCGAGCCGGTCTCCTTCTCGGTGCGCGGCGAGACGTTCGTCGTCGGACCGGACTCGACGCTGACGGTGCCGCTGCGCGGTCAGGGGCCTGAGCTGTCGGGTCGTCCCACGATCAGCGACATCGGCGACGCCCTGCGCGAAGACGGCACGTTGCTGTCGGCTTCCGTGCCGACGATGACGACCTCGATTCCGGTGATCACCGGCAGCATCCCGATCGTCGGGGCGATGCCGGGCGACGACGCGAACCTCGGCATCGACTCCTGAGTCCCGTCACACCGTCGCGGAGGCGACGGCGCGCGACACCGATGGGCCCGCACCAGGGCTGCGGTGCGCATCCGTCTCGGCGGCGATGGCGCGCGCCGCGTCGCGCCCCGCGCGGTTGGCGCCCACCGTGGACTGCGAAGGGCCGTAGCCGATGAGGAACAGGCGCCCATCGTCGAGCGCGCGACCGTTCGCCACGCGGACTCCGCCCGCCGCGGTCCGCAGGCCCAGGGGGGAGAGGTGGGCGATGTCGGCGCGGAAGCCCGTGGCCCACAGGATCGCGTCGGCGGGTTCGAACGTGCCGTCCGGCATGCGCACGCCGTGCTCTTCGATGCGCTCGAACATGGGGTGGCGCACCAGCACTCCGCGTTTCTCAGCGGCTCGCGCCCACGGTGTCCAGTGCTGGCCCGTGACGGAGATGACGCTTCCCGGCGGGTCGCCGCGGCGCACGCGCTCCTCGACGCCGGCGATCGCGGCGACGCGCGCGGCGGTGTCGAACTCCGCGGCATCCCATCGCACGTCTGCGCGCGTGACCCAGAACGTGTCGGCGACGTGGGAGATCTCCTCCAGCAGCTGCACGGCCGAGATCCCCGCGCCGACGATGACGACGCGCTGCCCGGCGAACTCATCGGCCGACACGTAGTCGTGCACGTGCAGTTGACGACCGGCGAAATCCTCCTGGCCGGGGTAGTGGGGCCAGAACGGGCGTCGCCACGTGCCGGTCGCGTTGATGACGTACCGCGCGAACCATGCGCCTCGGTCGGTCTCGATGCGCAGGAGACCGTTCGGGTCGTCGTCGACCCGGCGAACCGCGCGCACGATCACCGGACGGTGCACGCGCAGATCGAAGCGACGCTCGTAGTCCGCGAAGTACGCGGGCAGCACGTCCGCGCTCGGCGCCATCGGATCGGCGGGCGGCACGGGTGCGCCCGGAAGCTCGTAGATGCCGTTGACCGTTCCCATCCGCAGTGACCGCCAGCGATGCTGCCACGCCCCGCCGGGAGCGGCGTCGGCGTCGAGCACCGCGAAGGTGCGGGCGTCGCCGTCGCCGTCGCCGTCGCTGGGTGCGGGGACGAAGCCGCGGCGACGCAGATGGTATGCGGCCGACAGGCCCGCCTGGCCGGCACCGATGACGATGACGTCCACCGTCGCGGTGGGGACGTCGATGCTCATGTCCGCTTCAACGCTCCGCACCCGGCGATGTTCCCGACCTGGATGTCGGGAGCACACCGTAGTCTGTTCTGGTGACCACCGCCCTGTACCGCCGCTACCGACCGGAAACGTTCGGCGAGATGATCGGGCAGGCGCAGGTCACCGAACCGCTCATGACGGCGCTGCGCAGCGACCGCGTCGGCCACGCCTACCTCTTCAGCGGTCCGCGCGGCTGCGGCAAGACGACGTCGGCCCGCATCCTCGCGCGCTGCTTGAACTGCGCGGCCGGCCCGACCGACACGCCCTGTGGTGTCTGCGACAGCTGTGTCGAGCTCAGCCGCGGCGGCGGAGGTTCACTCGATGTGGTCGAGATCGACGCGGCATCACACAACGGTGTCGACGACGCCCGCGATCTGCGCGAGCGCGCGATCTTCGCCCCCGCGCGCGACCGCTTCAAGATCTTCATCCTCGACGAGGCGCACATGGTGACCGCGCAGGGCTTCAACGCCCTGCTCAAGCTCGTCGAGGAGCCGCCGGAGCACGTCAAGTTCATCTTCGCCACCACCGAGCCCGAAAAGGTCATCGGCACGATCCGCTCGCGCACCCACCACTATCCCTTCCGCCTGGTCGCTCCCGCGGCGATGCTCGAGTACGTCGAACAGCTCTGCGTCCAGGAAGGGGTGCAGACCGAAGCCGGCGTGCTTCCGCTGGTGGTGCGGGCCGGCGGCGGCTCGCCACGCGACACCCTGTCGCTGCTCGATCAGCTCATCGCCGGCTCCGACCCCGTGGACGGCGAGAACGGGGCGACGGTGCGGTACGAGCGCGCCGTCGCGCTGCTGGGGTACACCCACGGCGCGCTGCTCGACGAGGTCGTCACCGCGTTCGCTGCGCACGACGCGGCCGCCGCCTTCGCTGCCATCGATCGGGTCGTGCAGACCGGGCAGGATCCGCGCCGGTTCGTCGACGATCTGCTCGAGCGGCTGCGCGACCTCATCATCGTGGCCGCCACGGGAGAGGGCGCCGGGGCGGTGCTGCGCGGCATCCCCGCCGACGAGCTCGAGCGGATGGGGCGTCAGGCCTCTGCCTTCGGCACCGATCGTCTCTCGCGCATCGCCGATCTCGTCGTCGGCGCCCTCGATGACATGAGCGGGGCGACGTCTCCGCGCCTGCAGCTCGAGCTGCTCGTGGCCCGGGTGCTGGCTCACACCGCCGATGCCGCCGCCGCGGTGCCCGCTGCGCCTCCCGCGACGCCCGCCGTGCCTCCCGCGGTGTCGGGCGCCCTCGCGGCGGCGACCACTGTAGCCGCGGCGCCGGCAGCGCCCGCGCCGGTTGCCGCCCCCGAGACCCCGGTGGTTCCGGTCGTTGAGCGAGCGAGCGCAGCGAGCGAGTCGAAGCGCCCCGAGCCCGAGCCCGCGCCCGCCCCGGTCGTGCCGAGCGGTCCGATCACCGTCGCGCAGGTACGTGACGCGTGGCCCGAGATCTTGCAGCGTCTGGAGCCCGTGAGCCGATCGTCGTGGATGATCGCCGTCGACGCCACCCCGGTCGCGTTCGCCGACGACGTGCTGACGCTGAGCTTCCGCACCCAGGCGGATGTCGCCGCGTTCAAGAAGCTCGCGGCGGGCAAGGGCCCCAGCGAAGACCTGCGCGGTGCGATCCGTGAGGTTCTCGGCATCCGCGTGAAGTACGTGGCGCGGTTCGACGCCGAGGCGACCGCCGAGCCGCCCGCCTCGGGTTCTCCGACTCCACCGGCCGACGGGCCTCGCGCCGACGGCGGCTCCTCTGGGGCGACCCGCTCCGACGGCGGCGAGCGGCCTCGATCGACGCCGACCATCGCATCGTCCGCTGCCGCGCCGGTGACGGAGTGGGCAGTGGCGCGGATTCCGAGCGACCCCGCGCCACAGGCTTCGGCGCCGAGCGAGTCCGCGGGTGGTACGGCGGCGTCCGCTCTGGCCACCGCTGCTCCTGCCGCGGTCGGGCTGGCAGTCGACGAAGAGCCCGAGGACGCCACCGCCGAGCCGGTGCGTACATTGACGATCCCGCGGGACGGCACCGTGCTGCCGACGACGACGGAGTACACGCACACCGACGACGACGCCCCCGACGAGGACGAGTTCCCGCCGCCGTTGGACGACGCTCCGCTGCCGCCGCGCGCGCCCGTCGCCGTCGAACGCACCGCCCCGCCCCGCGCACCCCGTTCCGGCGGCATCGAACGCGTCGGTGAGGCGGTCGTCCGCCAGGTGCTGGGGGCGACGTTCGTGCGCGAAGAGCCGTACACACCGCCGACGAGGTTCAGCTAAGCCATGTACGACGGCATCGTCCAAGACCTCATCGACGAGTTCGGCCGCCTTCCCGGCATCGGGCCGAAGTCGGCGCAGCGGATCGCGTTCCATATCCTTCAGACTCCGACGTTCGACGTCGCGCGTCTGTCGCACCTGCTCGGTGAGCTTCGCGAACGCGTGCGCTTCTGCGAGATCTGCGGCAACGTGAGTGAGCAGGAACGCTGTGCGATCTGCCGCGATCCCCGTCGTGATCAGACCTTCATCTGCGTGGTCGAGGATGCGAAGGACGTTTCGGCCATCGAGCGCACGCGCGAGTTCCGTGGGCTCTACCACGTGCTCGGCGGCGCCATCAGCCCGATCGCCGGCATCGGACCCGACGACCTGCGCATCACACAGTTGATGCAGCGCCTCGCCGACGGCACGGTGCAGGAGGTCATCCTCGCGACGAACCCGAACCTCGAAGGAGAGGCCACCGCGACCTACCTCAGCCGGCTGCTGCACACCCTCGAGATCCGCGTGACCCGCTTGGCGTCCGGTCTTCCGGTGGGTGGCGACCTCGAGTACGCCGACGAGGTCACCCTCGGGCGCGCCTTCGAGGGGCGCCGGGCCGTCTGATGGCGCCGGCCGTCTCCGGTCGTGCCTGGGCGCTGTACGCGCTGATGGCGGTGCTGTGGGGCATCCCGTACCTGTTCATCAAAGAGGCGGTCGACTCGCTGACACCGGCCGCCGTCGTCGCGGGCCGCACCCTTCTCGGCGCGGCGGTGCTGCTGCCCATCGCGCTGCGACGCCGAGCCCTTCGGCCGGCGCTGGCGCTCTGGCCGTGGGTGCTGGCCTTCGGGGCCACCGAGATGGCCGGGCCTTTCCTCTTGCTGGGGCACGCGGAGCAGACGCTGCCGTCCGGGCTCACCGGTCTGCTGGTGGCGACGGTCCCGCTGTTCGCCACCGGGATCGCCCTCGTGCGCGGCGACCGGTCCGCTCTGAGTCCGGCCCGCGCCGTCGGACTCGTCGTCGGCTTCGCCGGCCTGGTGGTCATCGTCGCCGGCCCCGGCCTCGCCGTCGCCGAGCCGGCGCAGGCGCTGGGGGCCATCGCTCAGGTCCTGCTCGTCGCCCTGCTCTACGCGATCGCGCCGTTCATCATCGCCACCAAGCTCGCTCACGTCCCCGCGCTCGGCACCATCACCCTGTCCCTGCTCGCGGTCGGCCTCGCCTACCTGCCGTTCGCGCTGCTGACCCAGCACGAGCTTCCCACCGTCCGCAGCGGACTGTCGCTCGTCGCGCTCGGCATCCTGTGCACCGCGCTGGCCTTCCTGGGCTTCTTCGCGCTCATCGGCGAGGTCGGTCCCGTGCGTGCGCCGCTGTTCACCTACGTCAACCCGGTCGTCGCGATCCTGCTGGGCGTGCTGCTGCTCGGCGAGCCGTTGTCGCCGGGGCTGCTGCTCGGCTTTCCGCTCGTGCTCATCGGCTGCTGGTTCGCCGCGACGGGAGGTCGGCTGCGTCTGCGACGTCAGGCGCCGCCGTTCGCGCGCTAGGGTCGTGCACGTCTCCGGCTCGACGCGCTACCCCTCGTCCGCCGGATCGACGCCCGGCGTTCACCGGTTCGTCCGGTCGCCGTCGCCTCGGACCGCCACTCTTCCCTCGCGGCCGTGTGCACGACCTCCGGTGTCGCGAAAGGGAGAATCATGTCCGCGCGTCTTCTCTACGCGCATTTTCCCGCGGCTTCGCACAAGAGCGCCCTCGAATGGATGCGCGTCGTCGCCGAGATCGCATCCGGGCATCCGGGCGTCGGACCCTTCGCGAGTGGTCAGGAGCCGTTGCCGGCCCTCGAGCCCGCCGTCGCATGGCGTTTGGTGAGCGAGAACCGGCGTGAGATCGCACGGGGATGCCGTGTGTTCACCGATGAGGGGGCGGCCCGCATCGATCTGGCGCAGCTGTTGCGCGCGGCATCGACGTTCGAGATCCACACCAGTCCGGCGCCCCGGTTGCGCAGCACCGGGTGGTTCGTCAGCGCGCGCGGATCGCTCGTGATGATGGGCGCTCGTCGCTACGAGAAGCGCTCGGCCGCCGAGAGCGCTGCGGCTCTCGCGGTGCGCCTCATGCAGGAGCTGGCCGCCACCGCGTCGCGCGGCACCGACCCCGGGCGCGGCCGGCCGGCACCGGTGGACCCGCTGATCCTGCAATGAGCGACGGCCTCATCGCCGAACGGTTCCGTCTCCGGAAGCTCCGGGGAAGCGGCGGCACGGCCGCCGTCTTCGAAGCCGATGACACACGGCACGGGCGCCGCGTGGCCGTGAAGCTGCTGCACCCGCATCTGGCCGTCGGGCCGGTCGCCTGGGAGGCGTTCTTCGAAGAAGTGCGGGCTGCGCAGGCGATCGCGCATCCGAACATCGCCGAGGTCTACGACGCGGGTCTCGCGCCGGGTGATCCACCCGTTGCATGGATCGCGATGGAGCTCGTCGAGGGCGTCACTCTCGCCGACCACGTACGAGAGCGCGGGCCATTGACCATCGTGGATGCCGTGGCCGTCTTCGCCGCCGTCCTCGACGCGACCGGCGCCGCGCACGCCGGCGGTGTCGTCCACCGCGACATCACGCCATCGAACATCATGCTCACCTCCCGCGCGAGCGCCGACGCGGACGGCACGGTGAGCGGCATCCGGCTCCTCGACTTCGGTCTGGCCGATGTGCCGGGGCGCACGACGCGCGGCGCGGACCCGCTGCTGAGCGGTGCGGCATCCGAAGGGGCGGACGCGGGCGTCGTCGCCAGCGTTCCCTATGCCTCGCCGGAACAGCTCTCGGGTGAGGCGGTCGGAGAAGCGAGCGACATCTACCAGATCGGTGCCACGCTCTTCTTCGCGCTGACGGGACGTTCGCCGTTCGAGGGCGAGACTGCGGCAGTCGTCCGCGCGCACCTGTCGGCGCCCCCACCGGTGCCGTCGGCGCGTCGTCGCGGCATCCCGCCGGCTCTCGACCGGCTCGTCACGACCGCCATGCTGAAGCGCCCGCAGGATCGATACCCCGATGCCGCCGCGATGCGCGCCGCTCTCGACGCCGTCGTCGACGTGGGGCCGGGCGAGGCGATGGCCGCATCGCCCACGGTGGCGACACGTGTGTATCGCACGCGGCTGCCGGGCGGCGATGTCCCCACCGGCGGCAGCGGGCTGCCCCTCGCCTCCACACCGGGGCCCCCGCCCGCACCTCTCTCGCACACGCGCGGGGCGTGGAGGGCGCCTCTCATCGCCGCCGGACTCATCGCCGCCGTGACCGCCGCTGCCGGCTGGTCGGCCATGGCCGCCTCGACGCCGGAGAACCCGATCGCGACAGCGGGCGCCGCCGCGACGGCGACGGCGACGTCGGCCCCGAGCGCATCACCGGCCGACACTGCGGCGGTGAGCGCGCGCCGCGTGGTCCCGGATGTCCGAGGGCTCACGGTCGACGAGGCGGTGAGCACGGTGGAGCGGGCGGGACTGACGGTCGGTGACATCGGCCGCGACGACGGACCCGCGGTGCGCGACACCGTGCTCGCCTCGGTGCCCGCCGCCGGCGACGAGGTCCGTGCGGGCGCCGTGATCGCGCTGCGCGCGGCGTCAGGCCTCAATACTGTTCCCGTCGTGACGGGGATGGTGCCGGCGGAGGCACAGGGCGTGCTGTCTGCCGCCGGCTTCTCCTCTCGTGTGGCCGTCGGCGGCTCGGGTGTCCCGGGCGTCGTCGCCGAGACCGCACCGGGGCCGGGGCAGGTCGCTGCGGTGGGCGCGGTCGTGGTGCTGCGGGTTCCCCCCGAGGCGTCCGCGACGCCGCGCGCGTCGGCGAGCCCGTCGCCGACGCCCCTGCCGTCGGCGACCCCGACGGACACGCCCCCGGCGACGGAGCCTCCCCGACCATGACGGACACCTCTCGCACGCACAGCGGTCATGCGTGCGACACGATTGCAGCGGTCGTCGTTCACCCTCCCGCGTCATCCTGGCTCCGCGAAGCCCCTCCCGAGGGCTCCGCCGCGCGCGCGTTGCGGAACGACCAGCGTCGCTCGGCCTCGAGATCCGCCCACCCGTTCCGCACGCCAGGGAGGCGCCATGACCACTGACTCCGTGACGGAGGTCATCCCGGCATCCCCGACCCCTCGGCCGCGGTCGCTGGTCTCGCGTCCCGTACAGGCGGACCGGGTCTTCCGTGCCGTCTGCTACGCGGCCGGAGGCATCACCGTGGCGATCATGCTCGCCGTCGGGGTGTTCCTCTCCGGCCGTGCCGGCGAGGCGCTCGCCCGCTCGGGGCCGGCGTTCCTGTGGACCCAGGCGTGGTCGCCGGAGGGCGGAGACGGCCAGTTCGGCATCGCCGCCGTGCTCTTCGGCACCGTCACGATCGCGTTCATCGCTCTGTCGATCGCGTTGCCGCTGTCGCTGGCCACGGCGCTGCTGATCAGCGAAGTGGTGCCCGGGCGCATCAGATCCACGCTCATCTCCCTCGTGGATCTGATGGCTGCCGTGCCCAGCGTCGTCTTCGGCCTGTGGGGTGTGTTCTTCCTGCAGGCGAATGTCATTCCGGTCTCGCAGTGGATCTCCACCTACTTCGCGTGGATTCCCCTCTTCGCCGTCACCGACCCTTCGGGCGCCCGCGTGACGGATGCCGGCGCCTTCACGTCCTCGGCCTTCATCGCCGGCATCGTCGTCTCGCTCATGATCGTCCCGACGCAGACCTCCGTCATGCGCGAGGCCTTCTCGCAAGCGCCGCTGGGTGAGCGGGAGGGCGCGCTGGCCCTGGGATCGACGCGGTGGGGGATGATCCGCACGGTCGTGCTGCCGTTCGGACGCGGCGGCATCATCGGCGGCACCATGCTCGCGCTCGGACGGGCGCTGGGGGAGACCATCGCCGTCGTCATGATCATCTCGCCCATCTTCACCATCAACTGGCAGGTGCTGAAGACGGGAACCAACTCCGTGTCGGCGCTGATCGCTCTTCGCTACGGCGAGGCCAGCCAGTTCGGTCTGTCCGCGCTCATGGCCGCAGGCCTCGTGCTGTTCATCATCACACTGATCGTCAACTTCACGGCATCCACCATCGTCGCCCGCAGCCGGTCGGGTGCGGAGAGCAACTGATGGCGATCATCGAAACAGTCCCGCGGTCGCCGGCCGCGCACGAGCAGTCGCCGAAGGTCCGCACCGCGATCCCCGTCCGTCACGACGAGGTGGGACAGCGGCGAGACCTGCGCAGCGTGCCGCTCGACGACGCGTTCAACGTGATCGGCGCGGTGGCAGCGGGCATTGCGGTCGCGACGCTGCTGTTCGGCTGGCTGACACCCATGACGGGGTTCATCGGATGGCTGATCATCTCGTTCATCGCCTTCCTCGGCATCTACGCGGTGCTCTCGTCGCTGCGTGCCGATCGCCTCACCGTCAGTGAGCGGATCATGACGGCCCTCTTCTACTCGGCGGGAGCGATTCTGCTCGGCGCCTTGGTGTTCGTGCTCGGGTATACGGTCGTGCGCGGTGTCCCGGCGCTGATCAACCCGAACTTCTTCGTCGAGACGATGAAGCTCGCCGGACCGCTCGAACCGCTCAGCGTCGGGGGCATTGCGCACGCGATCGTCGGTACGCTCATCCAGATCTCGATCGCCCTCGTCATCACGATCCCGCTCGGAATCACGACGGCGGTGTTCCTCAACGAGATCGGCGGTCGCTTCGCCCGGTTCGTGCGGACGATCTCCGACGCCATGACCGCGTTGCCGTCGATCGTCGCCGGCTTGTTCATCTACGCCGCAATCGTCACCCTCGTCACGCACCAGCGGTCCGGGTTCGCGGCGGCGCTCGCGATCAGCGTCATGATGCTGCCGATCATCATCCGCGCCTCCGACGTCGTCCTCCGCCTCGTGCCGAACAATCTGCGGGAGGCATCGTACGCCCTCGGCACGACCCGGTGGCGGACGGTCTGGCACGTCGTGCTTCCGACCTCGCGCTCGGGTCTGGTCACCGCAGTCATCCTCGGCACCGCGCGCGGCATCGGCGAGACCTCGCCCGTGCTGTTGACCTCGGGCGTGACGGCCGAGATGAACCTCAACCCGTTCAGCGGCCCGATGATCTCGCTGCCCCTGCAGGTGTTCGACTTCGTCAAGTCGCCCGAGCCGAACATGATCGCCCGAGGTTTCGGCGCGGCCGCCACACTCGTGCTGCTCGTGCTCGCCCTGTTCCTCATCGCACGCCTCATCGGCGGGCGGGGGCCCGGGCAGCTGAGCGACCGGCAGCGTCGCGCGGTCGCCGCGGCATCCGCGCGAGACCTCGGGCGCATCGAGGATGCCGCCGCGCGCACGCCGCGTGCGCAGCCCACGGCATCCGCTTCGCCAGAACCCACCCATTCGAACGAGGAGAACCCGTCGTGATCGCGCGAGCCCGCTGGTACCGTTTCGCCGCCGCGACCGTCGTCGCCGCGCTGATCGCGCTGATCCCGCTGCCTGCGCAGGCGGCCGAGTCGTATGTCCCCATCTCGGGCTCAGGATCGACCTGGTCGCAGAACGCACTCGACCAGTGGCGCAAGAACGTCGCGGGCAACTACGGCATGACGGTGAACTACTCCGGAACCGGCTCCTCGGCCGGTCGACAGGACTTCATCAACCAGACCGTCGACTTCGCGATCAGTGAGATCCCGTTCCAGGCCCACCCGGAAGACGGATCGGCGCCCGAGATTCCGGCCACGACCTACTCGTACATGCCGATCGTCGCCGGAGGTACCTCGCTGATGTACAACCTCAAGATCGCCGGCAAGCAGGTGACGAACCTGCGACTGTCGGGCGAGGTCATCGCGAAGATCTTCACCGGGGCCATCACCAACTGGAACGATCCGGCCATCCAGGCCGACAACCCCGCGCTCGCGATGCCCGACAAGTCGATCACGCCGGTCGTGCGCTCGGACGGGTCGGGCACGAGCGCCCAGTTCACACTGTGGATGTCGTCCCAGTTCCCGAGCATCTGGACGCGCGGCATGACGTCGCAGTTCCCGTCGCTGAGCGGAGCCTTCAAGGCGCAGAGCGGATCGCTCGGCGTCGCCGGCTACGTCAGTCAGAACTACGGTGAGGGTGCGATCACCTACGTCGAGTACTCGTACGCGCTGAAGTCGGGCTTCCCGGTCGCCAAAGTCCTGAACAAGTCGGGGTACTACGTCGAGCCGACCTACCAATCGGTCGCGGTCGCGCTCATGGGCGCGGCGATCAACTCCGATCTCACACAGAACCTCGACGGTGTCTACAACAACGCCGACCCTCGCACGTACCCCATGTCGAGCTACTCGTACATGATCGTTCCCACCCAGCCGACGAAGGTCTTCACCGCGGAGAAGGGGAAGACGCTGAGCAAGTTCGCGGACTACATGATCTGCGAGGGGCAGCAGCAGGCATCCGCGCTGGGGTACTCGCCGCTGCCGATGAACCTCGTGCAGGCGGCCTCCGACGTCATCAAGACGATCCCCGGAACCGTCGGCGGCGTGGACTTCAACAGCTGCAACAACCCGACCTTCAAGCCGGGCGACTCACCGTCGAACAATCAGCTCGCCGCCACCGCTCCGATGCCGGCCGACTGCGACAAGCAGGGAACGACGCAATGTGCCACCGGCACGGGGGGAGCGACCGTCGACACGCCCGTGACGGGTACCGGCGGATCGGGGCAGGCGACGAGCGGCTCCGGCGCCGCCGACGCCGCCGCGCCGGCGGCCGCCGCCGGCGCCGCGGCGGGCGGGTCCGACCCGGTCTACGATGCGAACGGCAATCTCGTCTCCGGAGCGAGCGCCGGTGGTGCGAAGGCGGTGTCGTCGCCGTTCACCCTCGCCTCCGACGGCTGGGGAGTGCCGCAGATCACGATGCTCGTCGCGTGCGCGTTCCTGCTCGCCGCCATCGTGCTGCCGCCGCTGCTGTCGCGACGCCTGCGCGGCTCGAAGCGCTGAGCACGTCGGTCACCCCGCGCCCCTGCGCGTGACGGGGCGCCTATTCGGCGTGCCTATTTTTTCCGTCTGATCTGGACATTAAAGCGTTCTCATGTTGAGTACGGGCTGGAGCAGGCTCGTTCCCAGGCGATTCATCTGATGTCCACAACCCGCCCATACCTTGATCGCATCCGGCGTAGGTCGCCGCGAATCCCTGGAGAAATCTTGAACGTGTTGCCGCGTACCCGACGCCGCACCTGGTTCGCTTCCGGACTCACCGGAGTGCTCACCGCCGGTGCCGTCTTCGCCCTCGTGGCGGGGCTGGGCGTGACGATCGCGCCGACCGGAGCTCGTGCCGCGGACTCGAGTCAGATGACGGTGACTGCCAAGGCCCAGGACCGGGATCTCGCCTCGGCGCCGATGCCCGATCTGGCGGTGACCGTGTCGCAGACGACGGACCTCGTCAACCAGGGGATCACGGTCAGCTGGACCGGCGCCAAGCAGTCGCAGCCCCCCGTGCCGGGTAGCGGGGGCACCAACTTCCTGCAGATCTTCCAGTGCTGGGGCGACGATCCGACCGACCCCACCCGTCCCGATCGCACCACGTGCGAGTACGGCGCGTTCAACAGGGCCGGCCAGACCCGAGACGGGGCACGGACGCCCGGCAGCGTGGCCGCGCAGGACCAGCAGTACACCGCGCCGGGAACGAACTTCTTCACCCCCACCATTACGGCGATTCCTTTCCGATCCGCGACCGGAAAGGTCATCGCGACCGTCGTCGACGGCAAGAAGGTGCCGGATGCCGTGAGCGTGAACGTCAACGAGTTCCAGACCAGCTACACGACGAACGAGATCCCCTGGGCCGGCAGCGGCCGCGACGGCGCCGGCTCGGTCGCGTTCGAAACGCACACCGCGCTGCAGTCGATCGGACTCGGATGCGGAGCCGCCGTCGGCGCCGGCGCGAGCGCGACCGGCGCGCCGTGCTGGCTCGTCGTTGTGCCCCGCGGCGTGAACGACGTGGGCGAGACTCAGAACTCCTCGTCGGGACTCTTCTGGGACAACTGGAAGCACGCGCTCGCCGTCCGTCTGCAGTTCCGACCCATCGGCGCGCACTGTGCGATCGGCGCCGCGGAGCGCCAGCTGCAGGGCAGCGAGCTCGTGGCGAACGCGATCCAGTCCTGGCAGCCGACGCTCTGCGGGCAGGCCGGGGGAGCCATCTACTCGCACCTGACCAGCGTCGAGTCGAACGCCGTGGTGGCGGCAGCCGCCGACCCCTCGGCGCCACTCGCCCTGACGTCCCAGCCCCTGCCCGTCGCCGACGGCCAGAAGGATCCGCTCGCCTACGCGCCCATCGCCCTGACGGGACTGTCGGTCGCATTCGCCGTCGACCGCACCGCGCCGAACAGCTCCACGGCGCCGGGTGGTGTGGCGGAACGCACCAATCTGCCGTTCACGCAGATGAAGCTCACTCCGCGGCTGATCGCCAAGCTGCTGACGTCGTCCTATGTCGAGTCCTTGCCGTATGGGGCCGACAAGACGGAGATCGGCTATAAGGACAACGCAAACCCCGGGAGCAACGCCTACAACCTCGCGGAAGATCCGGACTTCCGGTCCATCAACGACGCGGACTGGCAGTACCAGGGTCTTCGCGGTCTGGTCTTCGCCGGGCTCCTCGTTCCGCAGGGCCGATCCGACGGCGCCGTCGCGATCTGGAAGTACATCCTGGCCGACGCGGATGCCCGCGCCTTCCTCAACGGCGATCCTGACCCGTGGGGGATGAAGGTCAATCCCTGGTTCTCCACCAATCCGCGGATCAACCCCACGGGAACGGCTCTCGGTATCCCGATGGACAACTATCCCAAGGCCGACCCCATCGAGAGCCCCGCGGACAAGACGGAAGGAACTCCTCCGATCAACCTGGTGACCTGGCGGCCGTACACCAACGATTACGACTCGGGCGGAAAACTGACGCTTCAGGGCGATGCGCTGCTGCTGGGGTCATGGGATCCGCAGGCGAGCCCACCCAAGTTCAGCAAGACGGTCCGGCGTCTCCCCGGATATCAGGCGGTCATGAGCGTGACCGACCTCGGCGCATCGGAACGGTACGGCGTCCACACCGCGGCGCTCCTGAACCCCGCCGGCACGTTCGTCGCTCCGACGACGTCGAGCCTCACTGCTGCCGCTGCCGCCATGACGCCCGTGGCCGGCTCGTCCGGGATGGTGGCCTTCGACCCGGCCTCACCGCAAGCGGCGGCGGCGACAGACGCGTATCCGCTGGCCATGCCGGTCTACGCGGCGGCCCGCACGGACGGGAAGGATGCCGAGCTGCGCTCCAGCTACGCGTCTTTCATCCGCTACGCGGTGGGCGCCGGCCAGCGACCCGGATCCGCCGACGGACAGCTCCCCGAGGGCTACGCACCGATTCCGACGGCGTGGGTGGGGGCGGCCACCGAGGTCGCCGACCGCATCGCTGCGGGGCCGGTCGCGCCCTCGCCGCAGCCCTCGGCTCCGAGTTCCGCGACGGTCGTCAGAGCACCGGCCCCCGCCGCGGCCGCGCCGGTGAGCTCCAGCGACTCGTCGGGGACGTTGCCGCCCCAGCCGGCGGCGACAGGCGCCGCGATGTCGCTCAGCGCCAGCACGACGCCCGCCGATCCCGTCGCCGCGACCGGCGCGGTGGTTCCCATCGCTCTTCTCGCGGCCGTCGCAGCCGTCATCGTCAGCGCCCTCACGGGCCGCCGGCGACGGATGCCCTCACAGACTTGAGCCCGCTCACCGGGACCAAGACGACGCACACTCGCGTCGGACCCTTCACCTTCGAAAGGCAAACCATGAAGTTCAAGAAGACTGCGTCGTTCGGCGCGGTTGTCGCGCTCGCCCTCGCCGGCGTCGCGTTCGTGGCGGCGCCGGCCAACGCCGAGCCGACCACTCCCACCGGCGGCTACACACTCGCCGGTTCCGACACCATCCAGGACGTCGTCAACGCCCTCGTGAACGGCACCAGCGTCACGGGCTCGTTCGTGCAGGTGAAGGCATCCGGTGTGCCGAACGCGTCCTTCGACGCGTTCCCGAACACCGGCTCGGGCAGCTTCATCCAGACCAAGTCCGGCAGCCAGTTCAAGTACTTCCTGCGTCCTTCCGGCTCGGGCGACGGCATCAACTCGATGATCGCGTCGTTCAACCTCAAGAACAACGGCTACCAGTGGTCCAAGACCGGCTCGCAGAGCCTGCAGGGCTACGTCGACATCGCGCGCTCCTCGGGCGGCCCGAAGACGCTCGACTCGAACCAGTCCAGCCCGGCTGCCAGCGACATCGCCTTCGTCCCCTTCGCCCGCGACGCCGTCTCGTACGCGTACGTCGAGGATGCCTCGTGGAGCCAGTCGCAGAAGGACGCGGTCGCGGCCCTCAGCGGCGCGGACCTGAAGAACCTCTACGACGGCACCCAGCCGGTCGCCGGTGTCACCCTGCGCCCGCTGCTGCCGCAGTCCTCTTCGGGCACCCGCAAGTTCTTCCTCGGCAACGGCGGCGGAACGGGCCTCGGCTACTCGAACAACAACAAGCCCGCGGGCGTCGCGACCGGTGACGACGCCAAGCAGGAGAACGTGGCGACCGAGCTGAGCGCCGTCGGCGTCGGCGCGGTCATCCCCTTCTCGGCCGCCGGCTGGATCGCCCAGTCCAACGGTGCCGTTCCGTTCAACTCGATCGCTGCCGCCAACACCGCTCTCGGCTCCGCCGGCAGCGTCAAGCTGGGCAACCCGCTGTCCTCCTCGACGACGGTCTACACCGGCACGTCCTCGCTGACGCCCACCGCCGCCTACTACGCAAGCACCACGTGGGGACGCAACACCTACCTCGTCACCGCGCTGTCCGCGCTCGCGAACGATGCCAAGGTCGCCGCGCTGCTCGACCCGACCAAGACCGGCGCGACCAGCCTCGCTGGCTACGGGACGCTTCCGTCCACCCCGGGAGCCGTGAAGACGAAGTTCGGCTTCCTCGCGCCGTCGACGACGAACATCGTCTACGCCCTGTCCTCCGACACCTACTGATCTGCCGATCCTCAGAAAAGGACACCGCATCATCATGAAGAAAACCATTCAGCGCGGCGTCGCATTGTTCGTGACCGCCGCGGCAGTCACGGCAGTCGGCGCACTGGCGGCCGCGCCTGCGTACGCGGCGGCGCCCGTCAGCAACCAGACGGTCTACCTGCTCGACGGCAATGCGCTCCCCCTCCCCGCGACGGGAAGCAACTGGAAGAGCACTGACGTTCTGCTGTCGCCGGTCGCGAGCGACCCCAGTGCCGCGTCGAAGTTCTCCGACCCGAGCAGCTTCGTCGGCGTCATCACCTTCATCGCGAACCCGGGCACCGAAGACAACCCCGCCGGGTATCTCGGCACGGGAGGCGGGGGTGGCTGGGGTCCGTACGTGACACCCGACACCCTCACCGACAATCCCGCCGTCGCCGGCGACTTCCACGACCTCCTCAACGCGGGCGGCACGTTCAGCCTCGGTCAGGCGTGGCTCGACGGCAGCAACCACGCCGTGCAGGTCGTCTTCACGACCGTGGTGCTGGGTGCCGGTACGGCGACCACGGGCGGCAGCCTCAGCTGGACGGCTCCGGTGTCGACGACCGCCCCGGCGATCACGACGCAGCCGGCCGACAAGACGGTGCTGCCGGGCCAGTCGGCCGTTTTCACGGCCGCGGCCTCGGGCTCGCCGGCGCCGACGGTGAAGTGGCAGTCGTCGACCGACGGCACCACGTGGTCGGACGTGGCGGGCGCCACCTCCGACACCCTCACGGTGTCCAACGTGCAGCTGGCACAGTCGGGTACGAAGTACCAGGCCGTCTACACCAACTCGGCCGGCACGGCGACGACCTCCGCGGCGACCCTCACGGTCACCAACGTGGTGCCCACCGAGCCGACCGGTTCGGACGCGGGCAAGGTCACGATCGCCGACCCCGCCGACGGTGCCACCACGGTGACGGTCCCCGCCGGTGTCGGCCTCAAGGCTCAGACGCTGACCGCCTGGGGCTGGTCCACCGCGACCAACCTCGGTCAGGTCACCGCTGACGCCACCTCCGGTGACGTCGTCGTGAACATCGCCACGCTTGCTCCCGGTGCGCACACCATCGCGCTGACCCAGCCGGGCAGCTCGACGGTCGTCGTGTGGGGCACCTTCACGGTCCCCGTGCCGAGCTACCCCGCCAAGACCGACACGGTCGACCTGCAGGCGGCGGTCACGGCCAGCGACCTGTGGTCGCTGAACGCGGCGCAGACGGCGATCGACTTCGGCAACGTGGCACGCAACGCGTCGTCGACGAAGTCGCTCGGCAAGGTCACCGTCATCGACGACCGCAAGGTGCTCAAGGGCTGGACCCTCGACGCCGCGTGGTCGAAGTTCACGGCGGGCTCCGACGAGATCCCGGCCTCCGCGCTGACGATCACGCCGAAGGCGTTCGACAACGGTTCGCTGCTGCCGGGCGTCACGCTCGGCACCAACGGCACCAAGATCGCCGAGAGCACGGCGGTGTCGACGCTCACCGACGGTGCGCTGCTCGATGCCGACCTGAAGTTCGTGGCGCCGAAGGATGCCGCGGCCGGTCAGTACCACTCCACGCTGACGCTGACGCTCACCTCCAAGTGAGCCCTGCGGCCCGACGCTGAGCCGTGTGGGGAGGTCGTTCGCGACCTCCCCACACGGTGCGTTCACGATGCGATCGGGCCGACGCGGCATCCGTCATCTTCCGGAGCCGTCCCGATCACCCCTCGTTCATCCCCGCGACCACCCCTCGTCGCCCATATCTGCGGAGATTGACCGTGCAGTTCTCGACCACCCGATCGGGAAGGCGCATCCGGCACACGTTCGGTGCGTTCTTCTTCGCGCTCGCCCTCGCGCTCCCCGTCGCCGCGAGCGCGTTGCCCGCTCGTGCCGACGACACCGCTCCCGACCCCGGCGCGTCGGCGGCCTCGGTCGGTGTCGCGACGCGTCCCGCAGGAACGGACGGCCGCCCCGACGGGCGCACCCGATTCGCGTATGCAGCGGATCCCGGCCAGAGCGTGACCGACCAGGTGCTGGTCGGCAACACGGGCACGCAGCGACAGGACTTCACCGTCTACGCGACCGACGCGTACAACGCGACCAGCGGTGAGTTCTCGCTGCTCGCCACCGCCGAGACCCCGCAAGCCCTGGGCACCTGGGTGCGTTTCGAGAACGGCCAGGACCGCATCCAGTTCTCCCTCGAGCCGCAGGAAGTGCGTCTGCTCAGCTTCACCGTCGCCTTCCCCGCGGACGCGACCCCCGGAGACCACGCGGGCGGGATCGTCGCCTCGGTCACGGAGGAGGGGCAACAGGTCAGTCTCGACCGCCGCGTCGCGACGGCGCTGTTCGCGCGCGTGTCCGGCGACCTGCAGCCGCGTCTGACTCTGGCGAGCTTCGATGCGACGTATCAGGGCGACTGGTGGAACCCCTTCGGCGGCACGCTCAAGGTGCTCTATACGGTCGACAACCCCGGCAACGTCGCGCTCGCGGCGAACGTCTCCATGGGCGCCGTGACGTGGTTCGGCATCCCCGCCGCCGAGACGCAGGGCGGAGCGATCCCCGTGCTCCTTCCGGGCAACTCCGCGACCTACGAGTTCGATCTCGTCGGAGTGGGTCAGTGGGGTTACCTGAATCCGGCGGCGAAGCTGACGCCGTTCGTCGACGCCCCGGATGCCGCGATGCAGGTCGCGGTCGCACCGGTGAGCCGCGACACGGTTGTCGTCGCCGTCCCGTGGATGCTGCTGATCGCCGCCGCTGTCGCCGCGGCCGTGGTTCTGCTGCTGCGCTGGCGGCGCCGGCGCGACGAGGCGCGCGCCCGGGAATGGATCGCCTACACCGAGCAGCAGGCGGCCATCGCGGCCGAGGCGAGGGTGCGTGCCGCCGCGGCGACCGCCCCGGCGGATTCATGACCGGGATCGGGCGGGCGCTGGTCGCGGCGGCACTCGGGCTCGGACTGCTGCTGGTGCCCTCCACGCTGGTCCACGCCGCCGACGACGACGGCAATGACAGCGCCAACCTCACCGTCACCGTCACCGACGGGTCGACCCCCAGCCCCACGCCGCGCCCCACTTCATCGTCCGCCGCACCCGTCCCCTCTCCCTCGTCAGGCAGATCGGGCCCGGGTACGGGGGCGACGGGTGGACGTGGCGGAGCGGCCGGCGGCGGTGGAGTGGGCGCCGGCAGCGGGACGGGCACGGGCACGGGCACGGGCGGCACGGTCAGCATCGCGGGGATGGTCTACGTGAGCGGTGTCAATTCGTCGGTGGCCCTGTCGCCCGATCCTGCGGAGGCGGATGTCACTCTGTGGCTGTCGGTGCGAAACGCCTCCTCGAGCGTGATCGACCTGACCGCCGACTTCTGGATGGAGAGCGTGCTGTTCGGCACGGCACTGGATTCGGCATCCGCGGTGCCCGTCACGGGGCTGCAGCCGGGCGAGACGCGCCTCATCTCGACACGTCTGCACGGCGCCGGCCAGTGGGGCCTGGTCAACACCCACGTGAAGATCACGCCGCCCGCCACCGTCGACGGCACGGCCTTGACCCCCGTGACCCGCGACGCGCTGGTCGTCGTCTTTCCGTGGTTGAGCATCTTGCTGGCGGCGACGCTCGTGATCGCCCTGCTCGCGTGGCGCGCCGTCGCGCTCGCCCTCGCCGCGAAGACCTCGGAGGCCACGGCATGACCGTGCTCGACGATGCGACTCAGGTCGTCGCCCCGGTCGCGGTGCCCCCGGCATCCGCTCCGCCTCCGCCGCCGCGCCGGCCCCGCCGGATGCCGCGACCCGCTCCTCAATACGCGCCCCTGTCGGCCGGACAGGCTCTCGTACGCGGCATCGTGTCTCTCGTCGCCGCCCTCACCCTGGCCTTCGTGTTCCATCTGCTGGTGCTCAGTCACGTGCTGCACTTCGCCGCACAGCAGCAGCTCTCCGACACCTACCGCGCGCAGCTCGCTGCGGGCACGGCGCCGGTCAGCGAGGGGGACTTCAACGACGTGCTCCTCGCCGACGGCGCGCCCGTCGGCATCATCGACATCCCCCGCCTCGGGGTGCACGAGGTGATCGCCGAGGGAACGTCATCGGGTGTCCTCGCCGGCGGCCCCGGCCACCGCCGCGACACGGTGCTGCCGGGCCAGGTCGGCGTCAGCGTCGTGATGGGCCGCGCCGCCGCCTTCGGTGGGCCGTTCGGGCGTCTGCAGTCGTTGCAGCCGGGGGAGCGGTTCGAGGTGCGCACCGGGCAAGGGCTGCACACCTTCGAAGTGCTGGGAGTCCGCTACGCGGGCGACCCGACGCCGCCCGCACCCACCCGCGGAGAGAGCCGTCTCATCCTGCTCACCGCGCGCGGGGCGCCGTACGTGCCGACCGGGATCGCGTACGTCGACGCTCGACTCGTCGACAAAGGCCAACCCGCGGGTGCGCGTCAGACCACCCCGATCACGCTGCCGCCGTCGCATGCGGCGCTTGCGACGGACACGACGACCGTGTGGGCACTCGTCTTCGCGCTCCAGTTCCTCGTCGCCTCCGAGATCGCCGCCGCCTGGGCGTTTCGCCGGGTCGGCGCGCAGAAGACCTGGATCGTCTTCGTGCCGATCCTGCTGCTGGCCAGCGTCTTCGTCTGCGATCAACTCGTCCGCCTGCTTCCCAACCTTCTCTGACTCGGAGCCCCATGTCTGACGACATCGAACCGTCCCGCGCAGCCCACCGCGCCGAGCGTGCGCTCCGCCCGCGCTTCCTCGGACGCGCGAGCGGGCGCGCGCCGGTCTCCGCCGCGCTGGTGATGGCCGGTGGCAAATCGACCCTTTCTCCCGCGCCGAGCGGAGCCGTCGTTGTCGGCGGTGCCCCGGGGACGCACACGGATGCCGTCGGCGCGAGCGCGGTCCCGCTGTCGCCGTCGCAGCTCGAGGCGCGCTCCATCTCCGCGTGGTTCGGCGACCACCAGGTGCTCCACGACGTGTCGTTGCAGATGCCCGCGGGCCAGGTGACGGCCCTCATCGGCCCGTCCGGCTGCGGAAAGTCGACGTTCCTGCGCATCCTCAACCGCATGCACGAACTGGTGCCCTCGGCATCTCTCGCCGGCGAGGTGCTGCTCGACCACGACGACATCTACGACGCCGGCCATCGTCTCGTCGACGCCCGCAAGAAGATCGGCATGGTCTTCCAGAAGCCGAATCCCTTCCCGGCGATGTCCATCTACGACAACGTCGTCGCGGGCCTGAAGCTCGCCGGCATCCGTGCCAGTCGCGGTGAGAAGGACATGCTCGTCGAGACCTGCCTCACGAAAGCGGGACTGTGGCGGGAGCTGAAGGACCGGCTGCGCGCGCCCGGCGGCGGGCTTTCCGGCGGACAGCAGCAGCGCCTGTGCATCGCCCGATCCCTTGCGGTGCGGCCGCGGGTGCTCCTGATGGACGAGCCGTGTTCGGCGCTGGACCCGACCTCCACGCGCGTCATCGAGGAGACGATGACCGAGCTTGCTCACGAGGTCACGATCGTCATCGTCACCCACAACATGCAGCAGGCGCAGCGGGTGTCCCAGCAGTGCGCGTTCTTCCTCGCCTCGCAGGGCCAGCCCGGTCACATCGTCGAGCACGGCGACACCGACGCGATGTTCTCGTCGCCGATCGATCCGCGCACCTTCGACTATGTCAACGGCCGTTTCGGCTGACAGGGAGACGGACACGGATGGGTGCGCGGTGGTCGTGGCGCGAGATCGCACTCGCGCTCGGTGCCGTCGCACTGCTGGCCGTGTTCCTCGGGGGCGTCCTCACACACGTCGAGGCGGCGCCGTCCGTCTCGCCGGCATCACCCGCGGAGCGGCCCGTCGGTGCGTTCGTGGAGATGCCCGAGAAACAGGATGCCGAGGCCGTCGCGTCCGTCACCGGTGATGCGGTGGCCGCGTCGTCGGCCCCGCTCGCGCCCGTTGCGTCGGTCGACCCGGTCTGGCTCTCGCGCGTCTCTGCGGCCACCGGCATCCCCGCGCGCGCGCTGCAGGCGTACGCAAACGCGCAGCTGCGCATCGCGATCGAACAGCCCTCCTGCAAGCTCGGCTGGAGCACCGTCGCTGCGATCGGAGCGATCGAGTCCGATCACGGCCGCCACGGCGGTGCGGTGCTCGGCGAGAACGGGTACCCCACTCCCGCCATCCGCGGGCCGGCTCTCGACGGCGACGGCGTCGCCGCGATCGCCGACACCGACGGCGGCCGCTGGGACGGCGACACGCTCTGGGATCGCGCCGTCGGGCCGATGCAGTTCATTCCCGACACGTGGTCACGCTGGGGTGCCGACGGCAACGGCGACGGGGCCGCCGACCCCAACCAGATCGACGACGCGGCCCTCGCGACGGCGCGCTACCTGTGCGGGGCGTCGGCGATGACGGATGCCGCGGGCTGGCGTGCCGCGGTGTTCGCCTACAACCACCTCGACGCCTACGTCGACGATGTGGCCGCCGCCGCGAATCGCTATGCCGCTGCCGCGGCGGGCTGAGTCCGCACGAACTCCGCAGAATGTCATGAACTCCGCACCCGGGATGCCGATCGGGTGCGGACGTCGTCGCATCCTGCGGACCTGGCGAGGTGCCTCGTCGGTCGCCCGTCACATGGCGTCGGCGGTATGCGCCGATCCCTAGGATGGGGAGGTGGGCGCGGCATCCGAGTGCCCGTCGACATGTCTTCAGGAGTTCCACACGTGGCGCTGATCGTCCAGAAGTACGGCGGCTCGTCCGTCGCCGACGCCGAGAGCATCAAGCGGGTCGCCAAGCGCATCGTCGATGCGCGCCGCGCCGGGCACGACGTGGTCGTCGCGGTGAGCGCGATGGGCGACACGACCGATGAGCTGATCGACCTCGCCGCGCAGGTCGCCCCCATCCCGGCGCCTCGCGAACTGGACATCCTGCTGAGCTCCGGCGAGCGCATCTCGATGGCGTTGCTGGCGATGGCCATCCACTCGATGGGGTTCGAAGCCCGATCGTTCACCGGCAGCCAAGCCGGAATGATCACCACCGCCGACCACGGCTCGGCGCGCATCGTCGACGTCACCCCCGTGCGCCTGCGTGAGGCGCTCGACGAAGGTGCGATCGTCATCGTCGCCGGCTTTCAGGGCTTCAATCGGGATACCCGCGACATCACGACTCTCGGTCGTGGCGGCTCCGACACCACTGCCGTTGCGCTCGCCGCCGCGCTCGACGCCGACGTCTGCGAGATCTACAGCGACGTCGACGGCATCTTCACCGCCGACCCGCGCGTCGTGCCGAAGGCCCGCAAGCTCGACGTCGTGTCTGCCGAGGAGATGCTCGAGCTCGCCGCCAACGGCGCCAAGGTGCTGTACATCCGCGCCGTCGAGTACGCGCGTCGCCACGGCGTGATGATCAATGCCCGCTCGACGTTCAGCTCCGGACGCGGCACGTTCGTGCTCGGCCCGGGCATGAGCGTTCCCGAAAGCCTTGCTCCCGACAGCACAGAGGAGTCCCCCATGGAAGAGCCCATCGTCGCCGGCGTCGCCACCGATCTCAGCCAGGCCAAGATCACCGTCATCGGCGTGCCCGACGTTCCCGGCAAGGCGGCGGAGATCTTCACCGTCATCGCCAAGTCGGGGGCCAACGTCGACATGATCGTCCAGAACGTGTCGGCGGCTGCGACCGGTCGCACCGACATCTCGTTCACGCTGCCCAAGTCGGATGCCGCGACGGCGCTGCGGGCGCTCGCCGCCGAGCAGGCGGGCATCGGTTTCGAGAGCCTCGTGCACGACGACCAGATCGGCAAGCTCTCCGTCGTCGGCGCCGGTATGCGCACCCACTCCGGTGTGTCCGCGACGCTGTTCGAGGCGCTGTCGACCGCGGGCGTGAACATCGAGATGATCTCGACCTCGGAGATCCGCATCTCGGTCGTGCTCCGCGGTGACGAGCTCGCCCAGGCCGCCCGCGTCGTGCACACCGCCTTCGGTCTCGACAGCGACACCGAGGCGACCGTCTACGCCGGCACCGGCCGCTGACGCCGAGCGGCCGAACGGCCGCATATCCTCGTTCCATGTCGCCGCGTTCCGTTCCCGAGGATCAGGTCACCGCCGTGCCCTCGCGTTCGAGCATGGGTCGGGGCTTCGACGTGGTGGCCGCCATGGTCGCCCTGTCTCCGATGCACGCGGACGGGGTGAGTGTGCAGCAGGTGGCTCAGCAACTCGGACGCGATCGGTCGCAGGTGTCGCGTACGCTCGCCGCCGTGCATGATGAGGGGCTCGCCGTTCGCGACAGCGAGGGACGTTATCGCCTGTCGTGGGACTGGTACGCCACGGCGCAGGAACTCGTGCATCGGCGGCTGCGCAGCGCCGGGCTCGCCGTGCTCGACGACCTGGCGGCTGCGAGCGGCGAAGCCTGCTTCCTCAGTGTTCTCTCCGGCGATGCCACCGTCACGATCGTCGAGAGCATGCCGCCGGCGACACGAATGATCGGCTCGTGGGTGGGACGCGCCTACCCCGCGTTCTGCAGCGACGCCGGACGCGCCGTGCTGTGGGATGCCGACGAGGAGGAGATCCGTGGTGTCTTCGCCGACACGGACTTCTCCCGCGGCGGGCCCCGCGCTCCGCGCGACGTCGATGAGTTCCTCGCCCGCATGGAGGTGAGCCGCGCGCAGGGCTTCGCGATCGTCGACGAGGAAGCCGAGCCGCAGCTGTTCTCCGTATCGGCGCCGGTGTGGGATTTCCAGGGCGAGGTCGTCGCCGGTCTGCAGATCGTCGGCGAGAAGGATGCGCTGGCGCCCCGTGTCGACGAGCTCGGGGCCGCGTGCGTGTCTGCCGCCGCGGTCCTGTCGGCAGCGCTCGGCGCCGCCGACAGACGTTAGGCGGGCTGGTCCGCGACGAGGCTGAGTCTGTCGACGGCGGACGCCAGCGCGGTGAGCGCCTCCCGAACGCGGCGCTGCCCCCGAGCAGGAGCCGTCACCGCGACCGCAGCCACGATTCGTCCCCCTCGCCGCAGGGGCAGGGCGTGCTCGTGCGCGCCTTCGACGTACTCCTGCGCCGCGGTGATCCGCCCGCTCGTCCGATCGCGCGCCTGACGGGCGATCACCTCTTCGGGGGAGTGCGCTGCGGCGGGACCGCCGACGCCCACGAACTGCACCGCCTCCAGAAGAGCCGAGATCTCGGCGTCTGAGTGGTCCCAGAGCAGGGCCCGTCCCGCGCCGGTGCACCAGATCGGCAGGCGTGCGCCGGGATGCAGGTAGCCGTCGTCGCGCCCGGACGGATGCTCCACGCGCAAGAGCACGGCCGCAGGGCCGTCGGCGGCGGCGATGACCGCGCTGACGTCGTGGGCGACGGCGAGTCGGCGCAGCTCGCCGCGCGCGGCGCGCAGCCACGGGTGGGCGAGAGACGCGCCGGTGCGCAGATAGCGGGGCCCCGCACCGAAGAGCGTGGCCCCGTCGCGCTCCAGGTAACCCAGCTCGCGCAGCTCCTGCGTCAACCGCGACACGCGGCTGCGCTCGATACCGGTCGACTCGGCCAGTCGTGACGCGTTGTGCGCGAGCCGACCCGACCTCTCGCGACGCACGGCCTCGTCCACGAGGGCGAGGCCCTGAAGGAATGACGAGGGGGAAGCCATGTCGTGATCTCGCGTCGGTCAGGCGGACAGAGAGATCGCTCGCCGCGGCAGGAGGCGACCCCAGGATGTATAGAGGTTAGCCGCGATCTGTCCGCTCGCGTGTTCCAGATCGGCGCCGCTGATGCGTTCGGCCCCCTGTGCACCGTAGAGGACGACCTCGTCGCCGATCACGGCATCTTCGGCGCAGGTGACGTCGACCAGCAGGGTGTTCATCGCGAGCCGATCGACGACCGGCATCCTCCGTCCGCGGACGAGTACCTCGGCCCGCCCTCCGAGCGTGCGCTGATATCCGTCGGCGTAGCCGAGCGGAACGGCGGCGAGGCGGGCGGGGGCATCGAGTCGATGCGTCCGGTCGTAGCCCACCGTGCGCCCGGCCGGATACGCAGAGATCGCGGCGATCCGCGACACCAGGCGCATTGCGGGCCGAAGTTCGGCGAGGGATGCCGAGGTGTCGCCGTACAGTGCTGCACCGATCCGCACGAGGTCGAAGCGCGAGGCGGGAACGGTCAGGGCCGCATAGGAGGTCGCGCAGTGGCGCTCGAGCGGCCCCCGAGCCAGCAGTGCGCCCGCGTGGCGCGCCTGGATCGCGAACGCGGCGGCGCCGTCGTGGACGTCATCGGCGTCTTCGCACGGGAAGTGCGACGCGACGCCGACCACGTCCAGTCGCGCGTCGGCGCCGATCTGCCTCAGCTGCGCCGCCGCATTCGCGTCGTCGAGGTCGATGCCGTCACGGCTGATCCCGGTCGCGTTGATCGAGACGTGCGCGCGCACCCGCCGCCCGGTCGCCGCCCCCGCCGCGGCGACGACGGCAGCATGTGCGGCACCGCCGATCCACTCCTCGACGCCGAGGCCGGCGGCATCCTCCACCTCCTCGCGCAGGGCGGCGCGAAGCCGCAGGATGCGTCCGGTGAATCCGGTGGCCCGCACCGTGCGGGCTTCCTCGTTGGATGTCACACCGAAGCTCTCGACGCCGCGAGCGATGAGGGTCGGCGCGACGAGGTCGACACCGTGGCCGTAGGCGTCGGCCTTGACCACGGCGCAGACGTGCGCGCCCGGGCCGAGAGCGTCCCGCACCGCCCCGAGGTTGTGGGCGACGGCGCCGGTGTCGACCTCGACCCAGGCAGCGCTGGCGCTCACGCCTGCGGGGCGTCGTTCGCGGTGACCGGGGCCTCCTCCGACACCGCGACGCGATGGGTCGCCCCGCGGCGTCCGTAACGCCACCAGAAGAACAGGTAGCACGCGGCGACGAAGGGGACGCCGAAGTACAGCGCCGCGACCTGATTCGGGTCGAACGCGATCGCGACGATCGAGATCAGCAGCAGGGCGAATGCCACGATGGGAACGACCGGGAACAGCGGCGTGCGGTAGGCGAGCGTGCCGATGTCGCCGCCGTCGCGGACGAAACGTCGCCGGTGGAAGTACAGCGACGCGACGATCGACATCCATACGGCCACGACGGCGAAGCCGGCCACCGAGACGAGCACGAGGTAGACGGTCTCTGCCGCGATGATGCTCGACAGCAGCGAGACCAGTGCCAGAGCGAGGCTCACGCTCAGGGCGACGATCGGGATGCCGCGGGGCGTCAGACGCAGGAGCGCCTTCGGGGCGTGTCCCTCTTCCGCGAGTGAGAAGAGCATCCGCGCGCACGAGAAGAGGCCGCTGTTTCCGGCCGAGAGCAGGGCCGTGATGATCACGAAGTTCATGATGTCGGCGGCGAAGGGCACGCCCACGTACTGGAACACATCCACGAAGGGGCTGCTCGTCAGGCCTGCCTGATCGTAGGGGAGGATGGCGGCGATGACGGTGATCGAGCCGACGAAGAGCACGAGCAGCCGCAGCACGGTCGATCGCAGTGCGCGGGGGATGTTCTTCGCCGGGTCCTTGGTCTCTCCGGCCGCGACGCCGATGAGCTCCGAGCCGCTGAAGGCGTAGAACACCGCGAGCGAGGTCACGACGACACCACCCACGCCGCCCGGGAACAGGCCGGCCGGCGTCTGGAAGTTGCTGAAGAGGACAGCGGCGGGGTGCTCCGTCGACAGCGGGGTGAAGCCGAAGATCGCGGCGCCGCCGAGCACGATCAGGGCGACGATCGCGAGCACCTTCACCAGTGAAAGCCAGAACTCGGTCTCGCCGAACACGCGCGCCGAGATGGCGTTGATGGTGAACAGGGTCGCGGCGAAGATGAGGCACCAGAGCCAGACGGGCACCGCGGGAAACCAGCGCTGCATCAGGATGCCGGCGGCCGTGAACTCGGAGCCGAGCGCGACCACCCAGCACAGCCAGTAGAGCCATGCGGTCGTGAAACCGGTCGCCGGGCCGATCGAGCGTGCCGCGTAGATGTGGAAGGCGCCCGAGACCGGGTAGGCGATCGCCAGCTCACCGAGGCACGCCATCACCAGATAGACCACGACCGCGCCGACGAGGTAGGCGATGATCGCTCCCAGGGGGCCGGCCTGGTTGATGGTGTAGCCGGAGCTCAGGAACAGCCCCGATCCGATCACGCCGCCGAGAGCGATCATGATCAGGTGGCGGGCGTCCATGGAGCGCTGCAGACGGCGCAGGGGCACCTGCGTCGCCGTCGTGTGGGGCAGGACGTTCGGGAGGTCCTGCGCGGGAGTGGAGCGCATGTCGGTCTCTCAATCGAGTCGAGGTCGTGGGAATGAGAAGTGCTGCATTTTCACATCGTTGTGATGATGATGCACACCATGTGTTTCCGGGAGATTACTGATGCTTGCGCCCCGGCACAAGGTTTCGGGGTCGATCGAACAGCGCATTCTCGCAGACGGGCGATGTGTCAGCGGCGCGGACGACATGTCAGTGGGCAGGAGCACACCGGCAGGCGCGCACGGACGCGTCGGCTGCGCAGACTGATCGCACCCGTCCCCGACCTGAAGGAGATCGACGTGGACCGACATGACATCGCACTGATCGGATTCGGCGGCGTCAACCGCGCGTTCGCCCAGATCGTCCATGATCGCGGCGAGCGATTGGCCGATGAGCTCGGCTTCGCGCTGCGCATCGTCGCGATCACCGATCTGCGCCTGGGCTCGGTGATGCAGTCCGACGGCATCGATCTCGCCGCCGTCTTCGCGATGCAGGCTGACGACACGTTCGCCGGCTGGCGCGGCGGCGCCGCGGTGCCCCAGAACGACTACGTCATCCGCCACACGACGGCGGACATCGTCGTCGAGGCGACCTTCACCAATCCGCTCGACGGAGAGCCCGGCATCTCCCATGTCCGCACCGCGCTGGAGTCCGGCAAGAGCGTCGTGACCACGAACAAGGGTCCGGTCGCGCTGGCGTCGGGCGAGCTGAATCGGATCGCCGCGACGCACGGCGTCTTCTTCGCGTACGAGGGCTCGGTGATGAGCGGGACCCCGGTACTCCGCTTCGCCGCCGAGACGCTGAAGGGGCTGCGGGTCACCGAGGTGCAGGGGATTCTCAACGGCACGAGCAACTACGTTCTCGGCCGGATGGAGAACGGTCTGTCCCTCGACGCCGCCGTCGCCGAGGCGCAGCAGCTCGGTTACGCCGAAGCAGACCCGACTGCCGACATCGCCGGCTCGGACGTGCAGCTGAAGGTCGTGATCCTGGCGAACGAGATCCTCGGCGCCGACATCACGCCCGCCGATGTCACATGCGAGGGCATCGTCGGTGTGACACCCGAAGACATCGCACGCGCCGCTGCCGAGGGTGCGCGGTGGAAGCTCATCGGCTCGGCGCGCCGTGATGAGACGGGAGCGGTCGTCGCGAGCGTTCGCCCCGTGGCGCTGGCCGCCACCCACCCCCTCGCCGGCGTGTCCGGGGCGACCAACGCCGTCTCATTCGACACCGACCTGCTCGGCACCGTCACGGTGTCCGGACCCGGCGCTGGGCGCGTCGAGACGGCCTACGCACTGCTGTCGGACATCATCGCGATCGACGCCGCGCAGCACGCCCCGATCGAGGTGGGGTCGTGAGCGCGCCGGTGATCGAGAACGACCTGATCGTGACGTCGCCCTTCGACGGCGTGATCATCGGCACCGTCGTGCAGAGCGGACCGGACGAGATCGACGGCGTCCTCGATCGTGCGCGCACGGGCGCGGCGATCTCCCGCGATCTCTCCCGCTTCGCACGGCACGAGGTCCTCGAGCGCGCCGCGGCGCTCCTGCGGGAGCGGGCGGACGAGGCCGCTGCGCTCATCGTCGCCGAGGCGGGCAAGACCATCCGTCAAGCGCGCAAGGAGGTGCGGCGGGCCACGATGACGCTCTCGCTCTCGGCGGATGCCGCGCGCTCGCACCCCGGCGAGGTGATCGCCTTCGATGCCTTCGAGGGCTCGGAGAGCCGGCGCGGCTGGTTCACGCGCGAACCGCTCGGCATCATTGTGGCGATCACCCCGTACAACGACGCGTTGAACCTCGTCGCGCACAAGCTGGGGCCTGCCATCGCCGGCGGCAATGGCGTGATCCTCAAGCCGTCGCAGTTCACGCCGCTGACGGCGCGGTTCCTGGTCGACCTGCTGATCGAGGCCGGACTTCCCGACGAGATCGTCACCGTCGTGCACGGCGACCGGCATCTCGCGCAGGCGCTCGTCGCCGCCCGCGAGGTGCGCATGGTCTCCTTCACCGGCGGCTTCGCGACGGGTGAAGCGATCGCGCGACACGCGGGACTGAAGAAGCTCGCGATGGAACTGGGCGGGAACGCGCCCGTGCTCGTGTTCGCCGACGCCGACCTCGACGCCGCCGCAGAGGCGTGCGTCTCGGGCGCGTTCTGGGCAGCGGGACAGAACTGCGTGGGTGCGCAGCGTCTGCTCGTCCAGCGATCGGTGTACGACGCCTTCCGCGAACGCGTCGTCGCTCGCACCGCGGCTCTTCGTGCCGGAGATCCGACGGACGAGGCCACCGATGTCGGCCCGATGATCACGGAGGATGCCGCGCGGCGGGCCGAGCGACTCGTGGCCGACGCCGTCGCCGCGGGGGCACGCGTGCTCGTCGGCCATCGTCGCACCGGATCGGTCTACACACCGACCGTCGTCGAGAACGTCCCCACTTCGTGCGAACTCTGGGCCGACGAGGCGTTCGCCCCCGTCGTGACGCTGGTCGCCTTCGATACGGAAGACGAAGCGATCGCGCTCGCAGAAGAGCCGGAGTATGCGCTCCATGCCGCCGCGTTCACGTCCGACATCGCGCGCGCCCTGCGTGTCGCCGATCGGCTCGAGGCCGGCGGGGTCATGATCAACGACTCCTCCGACTACCGTGTCGACAGCATGCCCTTCGGCGGAGCCAAATACGGCAGCATGGGCCGTGAGGGCGTCCGGTTCGCCTACGAGGAGATGACGCAGCCCAAAGTCATCTGCATCAACGCATGAGCGCCGTGCGGGTGGAGCGCGACGCGCTCGGTCAGTGCGAGGTCCCCGCTGACGCGTACTGGGGTATCCACACGGCACGTGCGCGGCGGAACTTCGAGATCAGCGGGACGCCGATCTCCCGGCATCCCGCTCTGGTCGCTGCGCTCGCCGAGGTCAAGCTCGCTGCCGCGACGGTCAACGCCGCCCACGGACTCATCGACCCGCTCATCGGCAGGGCGATCGTCGCCGCGTGTCGACGCATCATCGCGGGTGAGCTGCACGACCATTTCGTCGTCGACGTGATTCAGGGCGGCGCCGGCACGAGCTCCAACATGAACGCGAACGAGGTCATCGCCAACGCAGCGCTCGAAGCACTCGGAATCGCGCGCGGCCGCTACGACGTCGTCCATCCCATCGACCACGTCAACCGCAGTCAGTCGACCAATGACGTGTATCCGACCGCGATCCGGCTCGCGACCGTCCGCGCCCTGCGGCGACTCGCCCCCGAGCTGACGGCGCTCGCGGCATCGTTCGAGGACCGCGGCGACGCGTTCGCCGGAATCCGCAAGATCGGGCGCACTCAGCTGCAGGACGCCGTGCCGATGTCGCTCGGCGATGAGTTCACCGCGTTCGCGGCGGCGATCTCAGAGGATCTGCGCCGTCTCGAGGAGACGGTGCCGCTCCTGTTGGAGTGTTCCCTCGGCGGTACCGCGATCGGCACCGGGGTCACCGCTGACGCGGCGTACCGGGGCGACATCGTCGCCGCGCTCGCGGCGGCATCCGATCTGCCCGTCACCCCCGCGGCGCACCTGTTCGAAGCGAGCTGGGACACCAGCGCCTTCCTGCAGACCTCGAGTCTGTTGCGGCGGATCGCGGTCAAGCTGTCAAAGATCAGCAGCGACCTGCGACTGCTTTCCAGCGGACCGCAGACGGGGCTGGGTGAGATCCGCTTGCCCGCGCAGCAGGCCGGGTCCTCGATCATGCCGGGAAAGGTCAACCCCGTCATCCCGGAGGCGATGAACCAGGTCGCGTTCGCGGTCATGGGTGCCGACGTCACGATCGGCATCGCCGCCGAGTCCGGGCAGCTGCAGCTCAATGCGTTCGAGCCGGTGATCGCGCACAGTCTGCTGCAGGCGATCGAGTGGCTGACGAACGGTGTGCGGATGCTGCGGGAGCGTTGCGTCGACGGTATCCGCGCGCGGGAGGAGACGCTCGAACGCAATATCAGCGTCGCCGTCGGGGCCGTGACGGCGCTCGTTCCGGCCATCGGGTACGAGGCGGCGGCCCGGGCCGCGCACCAGAGCCTGGCGACGGGGGAGTCGCTGGTCGACGCCGTGGTCGCGCACGCGGGCATCGACCGGGACGAGGTCGCGCAGCTTCTGGCCGCGGCGCGGTGACGCGCGGCCGGTTCAGCTGCGGTCGATCGCGCGCGTGAGGGAGACGGCAGTGACGGTGTTGGCGACGCCCGGAATCGCGGCGACCTGTTCCCAGATCTGCCCGATGCGATCCATCGTGGCGGCGTGGAGCGTGACGAACAGGTCGTACTCGCCCGACAGCACATCGCAGCGGACCACCTCGGGGATGCCGCGCAGGGTAGCGATGACGCGGTCATCGCGCATGCGGTCGGAGCGGTACACCATGACGAGCGCCGTCACTCCTCGCGCCGCCGCCGCTCCCGGCACGACCGTGTACCCGGCGATCACGCCGTCGCGCTCCATGCGTTCCATCCGCTGCTTGACGGCGTTGCGCGAAAGGTGCACGCGCGCTGCGATGGCGACGAGGGGCACGCGCGCGTCGGCCGTGAGAGCCGCGAGGATCTCGCGGTCGATGTCGTCGAGGGCGCCGCTGATCATGCTGACTCCGTGCATTAAAAGCAATTGTGAATGTTAATAAGGCACACTAGCGTGGAGGTGCGTACGGCGGAAGCGGGATCGCGCCGCGGACGTGACAGACGCCGATCGGCTTTCAGGAGGACCTCATGAGTGCACGCCCCGACCGTCGACGCGGCGAGAGCCTGTCCGATCTCAGCCTCGCCGTCCACGGCGGCATCCATGTGGATTCGACGCGCGCCCTGCGCACTCCGCTCGTGATGGCGAACTCATATGCCCTTCCGGAGGACCCCAGCGAGATCAGCTGGTCGGCGACCGCGCCCGGGCTCTACACGCGCAACACCGGCGTCAATCAGCAGGCGTTGCAGGACAAGCTCGCGGCGCTCGAGGGCGGGGAGGATGCCGTGGCTCTCGCCTCCGGCGTCGCCGCCCTGCATGC
This sequence comes from Microbacterium sp. PM5, assembly GCF_003293595.1. Classification (NCBI taxonomy): domain Bacteria; kingdom Bacillati; phylum Actinomycetota; class Actinomycetes; order Micrococcales; family Microbacteriaceae; genus Microbacterium; species Microbacterium sp. PM5. Next base: position 196,492 of record NZ_CP022162.1, read on the forward strand.
CGTCTTCTTCACTCACGTGCGCGTCGGCGATCACGTCGTCGTCAGTGACGAGACGTATGAGGCGACGTGGCGGCTCTGGACCGAACTGCTGCCGGGGCGCTACGGGATCGAAGCGACGTTCGTCGACATCAGCGACCTCGACGCCGTCCGCGCCGCGATGCGGCCGCAGACCCGGCTGGTGTGCATCGAGGCCATCGCGAACCCCACCACGAAGGTCGCCGACGTGGCCGCGCTCGCCGAGATCGCGCACGCGAGCGATGCCCTGCTCATGGTCGACTCGACGTTCACGCCCCCGCCGCTGTATCGCCCGCTGCACGATGGCGCCGACCTCGTGGTCCACTCCCTCACGAAGTACATCAACGGTCACGGCGATGCGATGGGCGGGGCCGTCATCGGCCGCCGCGAGCTGATCGAGCCGATCAAGGCCGACGCCATGGTCGATGTCGGCGGTGTCATCTCGCCCTTCAATGCGTGGCAGATCCAGCGCGGCTCGGTCACGCTTCCGTTGCGGATGCGCCAGCACACGGCATCCGCGGCCGCGATCGCCGCCTTCTTGGAGGATGACCCGCGGGTCGCCTTCATCCGGTACCCGGGCCTTCGCACTCATCCGGACCACGCGCTCGCGACGCGGCAGTTCACGGCTGGGTTCGGCGGCATGATGGCCTTCGCCGTCGACGGCGATCCCGATACGCAGAACCGGTTCGTGTCGCGGCTGCGGCTGATCACGTCGGGGTTCTCGCTCGGCCACGACGACTCACTGATCGTTCACACGGGCACCGGGGGTGGGCGCGTCGCCGCGTACCCCGAGGAATTCCGCCGCTGGGGTCACCTGCGACTGTCGGTGGGCCTGGAAGACACCGCGGACCTGTTGGCCGACATCGCCGCCGCGCTCGACGAGACGTTCGACGGGCGCTGACCACCGGGCGTGCGCACAGTGGCAGGAATGCGCGCCTGCGCGACCGGATGCCGCCGTCATACGGCGTCGGCCCATGCGGCGCGGCCGGTAGAATCGCGGCATCCGCCCGTTCGGGCACGTTCTCTCCGTTCACGGCATCGCTGCAAGGATCCCTCATGACCCGCATCTCTGACTCAGGACTCTCTGTCGCCGTCGTCGGCGCCACCGGACAGGTCGGCACGGTCATGCGCGAGATTCTCGCCGAACGGGCCTTCCCGATCCGTGAGCTCCGCCTGTTCGCCACGGCGCGCTCGGCCGGCACGGCTGTCGAGTTCGGCGGCGAGACCATCATCATCGAGGACGTCGCCACCGCCGATCCCACCGGCATCGACGTCGCGCTGTTCAGCGCCGGTGCGACCGGCTCGCGTGCGCATGCCCCGCGTTTCGCCGAGGCCGGCGCAGTCGTCATCGACAACTCGAGCGCCTGGCGCATGGACCCCGAGGTGCCGCTCGTCGTCAGCGAGGTCAATCCCCACGCGACGGTGAACCCGCCGAAGGGCATCATCGCCAATCCGAACTGCACGACGATGGCGGCCATGCCGGTGTTGAAGCCGCTCGACGCCGCGGCCGGGCTGGAGCGACTGGTCGTCAGCACCTACCAGGCCGTGTCGGGCTCGGGCCTCGCCGGCGCGCAGGAGCTGCTCGGTCAGGTCGAGGGCGTTCTTGCCCAGGGGCACACGCTCGATCTCGTGCACGACGGCAGCGCACTCGACTTCCCGCAGCCGGAGAAGTACGTCGCGCCCATCGCGTTCGATGTGATCCCCTTCGCCGGCAACCTCGTCGACGACGGCGACAACGAGACCGACGAGGAGAAGAAGCTCCGCAACGAGAGCCGAAAGATCCTCGAGCTGCCCGACCTCCGCGTTGCCGGCACGTGCGTGCGCGTTCCGGTCTTCACCGGGCACTCGCTGTCGATCCACGCGGAGTTCCGCGACGACATCACGCCCGAGCGGGCGCGCGAGATCCTGGCATCCGCTCCCGGTGTCGTTCTCGAAGAGGTGCCCACCCCGCTGCAGGCCGCCGGCAACGACCCCAGCTACGTCGGCCGCATCCGTGCCGACCAGTCCGCGCCCGAGGGCAAGGGGCTGGTGCTCTTCATCAGCAACGACAACCTCCGCAAGGGCGCCGCGCTCAACGCCGTGCAGATCGCCGAGATCGTCGCCGCGCGACTGGCCGCCGCCGCCTGACGGCGGTCCGAGCACCGCTCACCGCGAGACCGTCTGACTGCGAGACACGGTCCGCGCACCGAAACACCGCCGGACGGCGCGTGTCTCGGTGCGGAACTCGTTTCTCGCGGAATTCAGCGGTGCGAAAGAACCGCAAGAGTTGACGGCGGTGGATGCCGCGCCTCGCGGAGGCCGTGGAAAACGGCGCCTAGACTGGATCATTGTGAGTGAACCCGTCGACGTCGTCCTGATCGGCGGTGGCATCATGAGTGCCACCCTCGGAACCCTCCTGAAGCAGCTGCAGCCGGACTGGAAGATCGTGGTGCTCGAGCGCCTCAGCGACGTCGCCGAGGAGTCCTCCAACGCCTGGAACAATGCCGGCACGGGACACGCGGCGCTCTGCGAGCTCAACTACATGCCCGAGGCCAAGGACGGATCGGTCGACCCTGCCAAGGCGATCTCGATCAACGAGCAGTTCCAGCAGAGTCGGCAGCTGTGGGCGAGCCTGGTGGAGCGCGGCATCCTCGATGCGCCGTCCACCTTCATCAACGCGACCCCCCACATGACTTTCGTGCGCGGCGAGAAGGATGTCGCGTACCTCAAGAAGCGTTACGAGGCGCTGCGCACGCAGCCGCTGTTCGAGGGCATCGAATACTCCGAGGACTCCCGCGTCATCAATCAGTGGGCGCCGCTGCTGATGCACAAGCGCAAGAAGGCCGACGAGCCTTTCGCGGCCACGCGCGTTCCGGCCGGCACCGACGTCGACTTCGGTTCACTGACCCGTCAGCTCTTCTCCCACCTCGCCGACCAGGGCGTCGACGTCGTCACCAATCGCGAGGTGCGAAAGCTCCGCAAGAACGCGGACGGCACGTGGAACGTGTCGTACCGTCACACGCTCGGGCGTACGCCGGGGAGCCTGTCGGCGCGGTTCGTGTTCGTGGGTGCGGGTGGGTGGGCGATCAAGCTGCTGCAGTCCTCGCGCATTCCGGAGATCTCCGGCTACGGCGTCTTCCCCATCGGGGGGCAGTGGCTCAAGACGTCCAACCCGTCGATCGTTGCGCAGCACAAAGCCAAGGTGTACTCGCAGGCCTCCGTGGGGGCGCCCCCCATGTCGGTGCCGCATCTGGACACCCGCGTCGTCGACGGTGAGACGTCGCTGTTGTTCGGGCCGTTCGCGACCTTCAGCCCGAAGTTCCTGAAGAACGGCCGCATCACCGACATCGTCGCGCAGGTGCGTCCCGGCAACATCGGTCCGATGTTGAAGGTCGCCATCGACAATCCGGGCCTGATCAAGTACCTGGTCAGCGAACTGCTCAAGAGCCACAAGCGCAAGGTCGATTCGCTCCGCGAGTTCATGCCGACCGCGAAGGCCGAGGACTGGGAGCTGCTGCAGGCCGGCCAGCGCGCCCAGGTCATGAAGAAGGATCCGCAGAAGGGCGGCGTGCTGCAGTTCGGCACCGAGGTCGTCACCTCGGCCGACGGGTCGATCGCCGGTCTGCTGGGAGCCTCTCCGGGAGCGTCGACCGCGGTATCCATCATGCTCGGCCTGCTGAAGACATGCTTCCCCGACCACATCTCCGCGTGGGAGCCGGAACTGAAGGCGCTGATCCCGAGCTACGGGTCGACTCTCAACGGCGACCCGGCCGCCGCGGAGGCGTCGCTCGACGCTACCGCCGGCGTGCTCGGCATCAACCGCTGATCCGGGTCGGGGCGGCACGGGCATGGCGAAGCTGTACTTCCGCTACGGGGCGATGAACTCCGGCAAGTCGACGGCCCTGCTGCAGGCGGCATTCAACTACGAGGAACGCGGACAGCACGTGCTGCTGGCCAAGCCCGAGATCGACACGAAGGGTGCCGATCAGATCTCCAGCCGACTCGGCGTGGAGCGTCAGGTCGACTTCCTCATCGGTGCGGATGCCGATCTGCGCGCCCTCGTCGCCCAGCACGCCGCCCGCTACGACGGACGGGTGGCGTGTCTTCTCATCGACGAGGCGCAGTTCCTCACCCCGGCCCAGGTCGACGACCTGTTACGGATCGTCGTCGACGACGGCATCCCCGCCCTTGCCTACGGCATCCGTACCGACTTCCAGACGCGCGCCTTCCCCGGCTCGGCCCGGCTTCTGGAGCTCGCCCACAGCCTCGAAGAGCTGAAGACCATCTGTCGCTGCGGGCGCAAGGCGCTGTTCAACGCGCGACTGGTCGGTGGTCGGTTCGTCTTCGACGGCGACCAGGTCGCCATCGACGAGCTGTCGCACGAGAAGGTCACCTACGAGTCGATGTGCGCGGAGTGCTACCTGCGCGAGTCGGGCGGCCGGCTCAGCTGACGCGCGCCCCGTCGCGGCGGCGCGGCAGCGGGACCAGCATCGAGGTCGTCCTCCGGTACTGGGCGTATGCGGGGTACTTCGCAGCGGAGATCGACTCGGTGAACACGGTCGACCCGACGAACAGGAGCGTCAGCAGGATGGCCCCGACGATCGTCGGGTTGAGCACGCCGCCCCACACGCCGGCTCCGGACGCGACCGCGGCCGTCGCGCCGAACGCGTAGAAAGCCCACCACTGGGCCTGCTCGAAGAAGAAGTTCGGATGCCGGCTGTAGGCGAAGAGCCCCGTCGTGAGGAAGCCGTCGGCGCTTCCGCGCGCTTTTGCCTGATGGAAGTCCCACTGCTGCTGATCGGCGACCGTCTCACCGATGAGGAATCCGACGAAGAGCGCGGCGATGAGCGCATCGGCCGCCGTGAGCGGAGCCGGATGAGTCCTCGCCCACTCCGCGGGGAGTGTGATCAGGACGAGCAGCGTCATCTGGTACAGCACGATGAACACCAGGTTGAAGACCTGGAACCGTGCGGGCGACATCCTGCCGCGCAGGATCGCCCACCGGTAATCCTCCACCCCGGAGTAGCCGCCCTTCCGCGCGAAGTTGAAGGTCAGCCGCGCACCCCACGCCGTCACGAGCGCCGCCATCAGAACCAGGCGCCCGGCGTCGTCGCCGTCGGCGAGTGCGCTCGCCGCGAAGACCCACACGTAGACCACCGGGACCACGGACCACGCGCGATCCACCCACGACGTGTCCTTGGTGACCAGTGAGGCGATCCAGCACAGCGCCGAAACGGCGGCGGCGATGACGACGACCACGAAGAGCGGATCCATGGTCTGAGCGTAGGCCCGCCGGTGCGACCGGCGCGGCTTTTTGCCGGTCCGAACGGCGTACGCTACTGTGGCCTGACCATTAAGCGACGGGGAGACCAGGATGACCGAGAACGCACCGGCACGCGCCTGGCGGGTCGTGCTCGAGAAGATCGAGGCCGACCTGCTCAGCGGTGCGCTCGGACCGGGCGATCGTCTGCAGCCCGAGCGCGAGTTGGCGGCCACACTCGGTGTCGGCCGTTCCAGCGTGCGCGAGGCTCTTCGGGTCCTGGAGGTGATGGGGCTCATCCGCACCGCAACGGGATCCGGGCCGACGGCGGGCGCGATCGTGACGGCGACGCCGCACGGCGGGCTGGCGCAACTCCTGCGTCTGCAGGTCGCTGCCCATGGCTTTCCCATCCCGGACGTGTACGAGACGCGACTTCTGCTGGAGGAGTGGGCCGTCGCCCACCTGGCAGACATCGACGAGCCCGACCTCACGGAGGCGCGGGCCACTTTCACCGCCATGGAGGACGAACAGCTGACTGCTGACGACTTCCTCGCGCTCGACGCCCAGTTCCACCTGCGCTTGACGGATGCCGCCGGAAATCTCGTGGTCGCCGCGACGATGGCCGGTCTTCGCACGACGATCGAGAGCTATATCCGTGCCGGTGCGCGCCGGATCTCCGACTGGGACACGACCGTCCAGCGGCTGCACCGCGAGCACGGCGATATCCTCGCCGCGATCGAGTCCGGCGACGCGGAGCGTGCGCGCGAGCTCGTGCGCGCCCACATCACCGCCTACTATGCGGATGCCGGGTTGCCGGCACCCTCGACCGCCGTGGTGGCCGTCGACGGCTGACGTCAGCGACGGGGGAGCGTCGGGATCAGCTCGGTGAGATAAGCGGAGGTGTGCTCCCACCCCTCCACGGCCTGGCAGGTCACACCCATCGCGAGGACGGGGTAGTCGTTGCCGTGCTCGTCGAGGCGATCGCCGACGAACAGCATGTCATCGAGCGAGATGCCGGTGACCTCGGCGAGCTTGCGCATGCCGTACGCCTTGTCGATGCCGCGGTGGGTGATGTCGACCGACGTCGAGCCGCCGGAGCGGACCTCGAGATCGGGAATGCGCGCGGCGACCGCGTCGCGCAGCGCGTTCTTCTTCTCGCCCGTCGGGTCCCAGGCCATCTTCGCCTCGAGGGGAGCTGTCTGCCCGAGCGCGGAGAAAGTGACCTGCGAGCCGCGATCCTCCAGGATGTCTCCCCACGGCTCGGCCTCCCACAGGCCCAGGCGACGGGCCTCTTCCTCGACGGCGGTGAGGGCGCGCGACTTCTCGTCGTCGGTGAGGGCGTGCGCGTAGACCGTGCGGACGCCACCCTCCTCGAGTCGGTAGTACTGCGTCCCGCACGTGGGCATGAGGTGGAAGCGGTCGAGGGTCGCGGCATCCGCCGCCGGAAGCCGCTCGACGACCTGCGACTGGAACTGCTGCAGCTGGCCGCCCGAGATGATGGCCACCTCGACGCGCGTCGCGAGCTCGAGTAAGAGCTCTCCGATGCGGGGATCGATGGCGCTCTTGGAAGGAGCCAGCGTGTCGTCGAGATCGAACGCGATCAGGCGGGGGGTGGTCATCGGGTGCTCCCATCCGGTGAATGAGCAAGGAAAGGCCCCGCCGGATCTCTCCAGGCGGAGCCTCTCTGCTGTCGGGGTGACAGGATTTGAACCTGCGGCCTCTTCGTCCCGAACGAAGCGCGCTACCAAGCTGCGCCACACCCCGTGGCAACCCTCCGAGTCTACCCCGTCGATGCCTCCCGTGACGAATCGAGCAGGCTGTCGTCCTCGCGACGCGCGCGCAGCGTGAGCACCGACGCTTCGGGACGGCATCCGAAGCGCACCGGAGCGTAGATCGAGTGTCCGAGCCCGGCCGAGACGTTCAGCGGCACGCGGCGTCCGGCAGCCGCCCAAGTGCTCAGACCGCGGGCCTGGTCGAGGGGGATGTCGCAGTTGGCCACCAGGGCGGAGGGGGAGAAGGGGATGCGCACCTGACCGCCGTGCGTGTGTCCGGCGAAGATCGCCTGGGCGCCCAGTTCGACGAATCGGTCCAAGACGCGTCGGTACGGCGCGTGCGTCACACCGATCACGAGGTCCGCATCCCGTGCAGAACGCAAGAGCCGACCGCGTCGGGCGCCCTCTATCGCGGCAGGCAGAGCCGGCAGATCGTCCCACTCGCGGTGCGCGTCGCTGACTCCGAAGGTCTCCAGCCGCAGGCCGCCGGCCTCGACAACAGCCGCGGTGTTGTTCAGGTTCGTCCAGCCGAGCTCATCGGTGAAGTAGGCGTCCATGGCTGCCGTGTCCAGCCCCACGACGTTGCGCGGACCGGCCGACGGCCCGCGGAAGTAGTTGAGAGGATTCCGGGCCGACGGTCCGCTCACGTCGTTCGAGCCATGGACGAAGAGTCCCGGCACACTGCGCAGGGGCGCGAACGCGGCACGGATGCCCTTCAACCCCTCGGCATGGCCGAGATTGTCTCCGGTGTTCACGACGAGATCGGGTCGGACCGCGTCGGCGAGCAGGGCGATCCACTGCTGCTTGCGATGCTGCCACGGAGCCATATGGGCATCCGAAAGATGGAGCACCGTCAGCGACGGAGAACCGACCGGAAGGATGTCGAGCTCATGCCGACGGACCGTGAAGAGGAAGCGTTCGATGCAGGTGCCCCAGACGGCAGCTCCGACGGCCACCGCCCCCGCCGCCGAGAGGGCGGCGAGGGCGGTGCGCGCGGGCGTCACGGACGTCCGCCGCAGTTCTTGGCCTGGTACTGCACGGTGATCTGCGTGCTGCGGTTGACGACCGTTCCCGCGGCGGGATTCGTGCCGGTCACGGTGCCGTTGTCATCGGCGGTCGGCGAGGCGGTGCACTGCTGGGCGACATTGCTGAAGCCCTGCGCCTTCAGTGTGTTCACGGCATCCGCGGGCTTGCCGCTCACGGCCGGAACGGCGATCCCCTGCCCGTTGCTGGGACGGATCGTGACGGTCGTGCCGCCGGCGACCTTGCCCGCACCGGGGTCCTGCTGGACGATGGTGCCCGCGGCTTCGGTTCCGTCGACCGGGTCGCCCACCGTCACCGAGAATCCGGCCGTGCTCAGCGTCTGCTGCGCCTGGTCGATGGTCATGCCGATCACCGACGGCAGATCTGTCAGCTGGCGCTTGGTCAGCGCGGCATCCGGGTCGGGGAAGCGATCGCCGCCGTACTTGGCGTTCGCGGCCCCCTGCATCGCCGGCCAGATGGAGTTGCGGATCTTGGAGAGTACGTAGCCGTTCTCGTAGTGATCGCTGAGGAGGTCGGTGCCTTCGACGTTTCCGACCCAGACGACGGTCGCGACCTTGGTCGACGAGCCGTCCATCCAGGTGTGCAGGTACTCGTGGATACCGGTCTTGCCGAACACGGGGACGCCGTCGCCGATCTGGGCGCCGGAGCCGGTGCCCGTCATGACGCCCTGCAGCGTGTACGCCGCCGTCGCCGCGACCGCCTCGCTCATCGCGGGCTGGCAGGTGATCTGCGGGGTGATGTCCTTGCCTTGCGCATCGAGCGCCTTGTCGATCGCCTTCGAGGGGCACAGCGTGCCCTTGGCGGCCACCGAGGCGTAGACCTGGGCCATGTCGATCGGAGCAACGGCCTGATCGCCGAGCACGTTGTAGGCGTAGTTCGTGGTGTCCAGCGCTCCGCCGCTGCCCGTCATCACGCCCATCTTCATCGCCAGCCGGTTCGTGCTGCAGACGGAGATCTTCTCCGCCATCGTGAGGAATCCGGAGTTCAGGGAGTCGCGCGTGAAGTTGTACACGGTACCCACGTAGCCCGAGTTGTTCTCGAAGTTTCCGATCTGTCCGTTGCCGTTGTTGCCCGCGACGACGTTCTGGATCGTCCCGTCGCACTGGTCGACCTTCTTCGGGCCGATGCGCCCGTTCAGGGTCTCGTTGACCGAGTGTCCCTGCTCGAGCCAGTTGAGCAGACTGAAGATCTTGTAGGTCGAACCCGCCGAGTGACCGCCGCCGCCACCGTTGTCGGCGCGCACGTTGTAGTTGACCTGTGTGGTGGGTCCGTTGACGGCGGCATCGTCCGTCGAGAACGGGCGGTTCTGCACCATGGAGAGAATGCGCCCCGTGCCGACCTCCACCTGCACGGCGGACGCGCCCAGGTTCATGTAGTCGACATGGGCGGGCACGATGGAGATGGCCTTCAGGCCCTCGTCCTGCAGCGTCGGGTCGAGCGTCGTGTAGATCTTCATCCCGCCGCGACGCAGGTTCGCCGCGCGCGTGTCTTCGTCGGCGCCGAAGGCGGGGTCGTTGAGCAGAATGGTGCGCACGTACTCGCAGAAGAACTCGGCGCCCGTCGCGTTCTGGCAGCCCTGGCTGCGGTTCGTGATGTTGGGTGTGATGGGCGAGGCCATCGCGTCGTCGTACTCCTGCTGCGAGATCTTGCCGTTGGCCAGCATGCGGCCCAGCACGTAGTTGCGTCGGTCGAGGGTGAGGGAGTACCCGTCGGCCTGGCTGTTGATCGGGTTACCGGCCTTGTCGGTCGTCGACCCTTCCGGCATATCGATGCGGTAGACGTTGGGAGCCTGCACCATGCCGGCGATCGTGGCCGCCTGTGCGATCGTCAGGTCTGCTGCCGACACGCCGAAGTAGTGTTCGGCCGCCGCGCCGATGCCGTAGACGAGGCCGCCGAAGTTGGTGATGTTGAGGTAGCCCAGCAGGATCTCATCCTTGGAGTACTGCTTCTCGAGCTGGATCGCGTATCGCATCTCCTGCAGCTTGCGCTGGTAGCCCTCGGACCCCTGGTTGGCCGTCGTCGTGGCGTAGCATGCGGCGACTTCGTCGGAGTTCTGCGCCTTGCTCTCACAGTTCTGCTGCAGCACGTTCTTGACGTACTGCTGGGTGATCGACGAGCCTCCGCGGTTGGAACCGTTGGAGGCGTTGCCCACGAGCGCGCTCAGGGTGCCGACGAGGTCGACGCCGCCGTGCGTGTAGAAGTTCTTGTCCTCGCTGGAGGTGATTGCGTCGTACATCACCGGGTTGACCTGGTCGAACGTCACCGGGATGCGGTTCTGGTCGTAGAACTCCGCCATCAGTGCGTCGTTGCCGTTCGCGTCCTTGCGGTACATCTCGGTCGGCAGCATGAGCGGATCGATCTGGAGGAAGCCCGGCATGTTCTCGAACGTGTCGAGTGCGCTGGAAGCGGCGTAGCCGGAGACCGCGATCGCCGGTGTCACGGTGGCCGTGACGAGGATGCCGGCGATGGCGCTCAGACCGACGAGTCCCGCAATGCCACCGAGCACACCGGTGGCCGTCCGTTTGAGTTGGGGCATAGGCTTGATCGTAAGGGAGAACCCTGGGGGATCCCTCGGTGCGCGCGGGCGCGCCACCACTGGCTACACCGAATCCGGGAGTCCGCATGACCACGTGGGAGTACCTCACGACCCCTCTGCTGATCCACAACACCGCCGCGATCCTCAACAACTGGGGCAAGCAGGGGTGGGAACTGGTTCAGGTCGTCCCCGGACCCGAAGGTGGACTCGTCGCGTACTTCAAGCGCCCCGTCGGCGCGGGCACCGCGAACGCGGGCCTCGGCGCGGCGGCGGTCGCCGCCCAGCAGTTCGGGGAGGACGCATGAGCATCGCCGCCCGTCTGAATGAGCTCGGCATCGAGCTCCCCTCCGTGGTTCCTCCGGTCGCGTCGTACGTCCCCGCCGTCGTTCACGGCGATCTCGTCTACACCTCGGGCCAGTTGCCGATGGTCTCGGGTGCGCTGCCGGCCACAGGCAAGGTCGGCGAGGGAGACGGGCTGGTTGCGGCATCCGACGCCAAGAACCTGGCGCGCCAGAGCGCGCTGAACGCCCTCGCGGCGGCGGCAGCCGTCGTGGGCGACATCGATCGGCTGGTGGGCGTCGTCAAGGTGACCGGGTTCGTCGCGTCCGTGCCGGAGTTCACCGGTCAGCCCGGTGTCATCAACGGCGCCAGCGATGTGCTCGGCGACATCTTCGGTGACGCCGGACGCCATGCCCGTTCCGCCGTCGGCGTGCCGGTGCTGCCGCTGGACAGCCCCGTCGAGGTCGAGGTCGTCTTCTCCATCGCCTGATCCTCGTGCACCCACCCGTTGCGCGGAGGCGATGACGCCGCCAGGGTGGAGGTATGCCGTTCCTCGCTCTGCTGGTCTTCGTCATCATGGTCGCCGCGCTCGTCGATGCGATCACGAGGCGCGACGATCAGGTGCGCCACCTGCCGAAGTTCGCCTGGATCATCTTCATCATCCTGCTGCCCCTCGTGGGATCGGTCCTCTGGTTCGCGCTCGGTCGCGAATGGGGCAGGGCGTCCGAACCGATGAGCTTCGGCGACCCTCGACGGTGGTCACGTGAGGCGGAGCCGCCGGCCGCGGCATCCCCGATGCGCGATACCCGCACGACCGAGCAGCAGCTGGCCGATCTCGCGCGGGAGGAGCGTGCTGCGCGCCTCGAGGCGGAGATCCGGCGGCGCCGGTCGGCACAGGAGGACGGCGCGAACTGACGCGCCGCCCTCCGATCGGCCGCGGCGGCCGATGGGGCCCTACTTCTTCGTGACCTTCGACTGGATCGTCGACATGACCATGGTGTCGGCCAGCGTCGTGGTGTCGCCGACCTCGCGTCCCTCGGCCACGTCGCGCAGGAGCCGACGCATGATCTTTCCGGAGCGGGTCTTCGGCAGCTCGGTGACGATGTACACATCACGCGGGCGTGCGATGGGGCCGATCTGCTCGCCGACCCACCGGCGGAGGACGTCCACGATGCCGTCGACGTCGTGCGCCTTGAGGAACGACTCCTTCAGCACGCAGAACGCGACCACCGCCTGGCCCGTCGTGTCGTCGGCGGCACCGACCACCGCGGCCTCGGCCACCGCTTCGTTGCCCACGAGCGCCGACTCGATCTCTGTCGTCGACAGACGGTGCCCGGACACGTTCATCACGTCGTCGACCCGGCCGAGGAACCAGACGTCGCCGTCATCGTCCAGGCGCGCGCCGTCGCCCGCGAAGTAGAAGCCCTTGTCTTGGAACTTCTCCCAATAGGTCTCGACAAACCGTTCCGGGTCGCCCCAGATGCCGCGCAGCATCGAGGGCCACGGCTTCGTGATGACCAGCAGGCCCCCGTTGCCGTTGCCGACGTGCGTGCCTTCGTCGTCGACGACGTCGATGCCGATTCCGGGAAGCGGCACCTGAGCCGATCCCGGCTTGGTCTCGGTGACTCCGGGCAGTGCCGACACCATGATCGCGCCCGTCTCGGTCTGCCACCACGTGTCGACGATGGGGGCCGCATCACCGCCGATGATCGATCGGTACCACATCCATGCCTCGGGGTTGATGGGCTCGCCCACAGAGCCGAGGAGACGCAGCGAGGACAGATCGAACTTCTGCGGGATCTCGCGGCCGAGCTTCATGAACGAACGGATCGCCGTCGGCGCGGTGTACAGGATGGTCACGCCGTACTTCTCCACCAGTTCCCACCACCGGCCCGGATGCGGCGCGTCGGGCGTGCCCTCGTAGAGCACCTGGGTGGCGCCGTTGGCGAGCGGACCGTACGTGACGTAGGAGTGCCCGGTGATCCAGCCGATGTCGGCCGTGCACCAGAAGACGTCCGAGGCCGGGTGCAGGTCGTGCACGACCCGGTTGGTGAACGCCGCCTGCGTCAGATAGCCGCCCGAGGTGTGCAGAATGCCTTTGGGCTTTCCGGTCGTGCCCGAGGTGTAGAGGATGAACAGCGGGTTCTCCGCCGGGAACGGCTGCGCCTCGTGCTCGGCGGATGCCGCGGGAACCGCTTCGTGCCACCAGATGTCTCGGCCCTCGGTCCAGGAGATCTCGTTGTCCGTGCGGCGCACCACCAGCACGTGCTCCACGCTCTCCTGCAGCCCCTCGCCGCGGTCGCCCAGGGCCTGGTCCACGGCCGGCTTGAGGGGCGAGACACGTCCCTTGCGGTATCCGCCGTCGGCGGTGATAACGAGTTTCGCTCCCGCGTCGTCGATGCGCGAGCGCAGGCTGTCGGCCGAGAACCCGCCGAAGATCACGGAGTGGATGGCGCCGATGCGGGCGACCGCGAGCATCGCGACGATCGCTTCGGGGATCATCGGCAGGTAGATGGCGACGCGGTCGCCGGCTCCGATGCCGAGCTGCTCCAGCACGTTCGCCGTCCGCTTGACCTCCTCGGTCAGCTCGGCGTAGGTGATGCGGCGCTCATCGCCGGGCTCGCCTTCCCACAGCAGCGCGACGCGGTCGCCGTTGCCGGCCGCGACATGGCGGTCGAGGCAGTTGTACGCCACGTTCAGCTCGCCGTCGGCGAACCACTGGGCGAACGGCGGGTTCGTCCAATCGAGGACCTGGGTGAACGGGGTGTGCCAGTGCAGGCTCCGGGCCTGCTCCGCCCAGAAGCCGTCGCGGTCGGCATCCGCCTGCGTGTACAGACCGGCGGTGGCGACGGCATCCGCGGCGAACTCGGGGGAGGGGGCGAACCGGCGGGTTTCATTCAGCAGGTGGTCGATCTGGCTGCTCATCTGCGCGCTCCTTTGCGGCGGTGGCGGGATCGGGTCCCGGACGACTCACGAAATCTAGCGACCGCGACCGACACGGCACTACCTCCGGAAGGAGGGGGCGAGCCCTGCGGCGCGGGTCCGTGGTTTCACCGATATATCAGCGTCGACACGCGTTTTCGAGTGGAGCGGGGCTGGACGTCTGCGTATGCTCGATCCGGCCGAACTTCGATTCAGGCAGCGCGACTCCCGACCACCCCCGATTCCGGGATGTCGCGTGGCGGCATCCCATCTCCCCCTATGGGATGCCGCCTTCTCTCTTTCCGCCCCGTCGGCTCCTCCCCAGGGAGGGCGATCGCTGCGTTCCTCACGGGTGAGGTCGCGCCCGGCCGTCGCCGCGCGCCGCGCACGTAGCGTCGGGGTATGTCCGAGCCTTTCGTCGCCCACCGCCGCGGCACACGTCGCGTTCCGGAGGCGGTACGCCGGTTCGTCGTCGATGAGCGTGGCGTCGAGTCCGTCGCGCGTGTCCGCGCCGACGCGGCGGAGCCCGCGATGGCGTCGGGGCCGGTTCCGCTGCGTCGTGCGCGACGCCGGCGCCTTCCCGATCACCCGGCCCTCGAGCCCCTTCGTCACCTCCTGAGCGATCCCGAGGTGACGGACGTGTTCATCAACGGCACAGACGGCCTGTTCGTCGACCGCGGCGCCGGGGCCGTGCCGGTCGTCGAGTGGCGGGCGGATGCCGATGAGCTGCGCGCGCTGGCCGTCGCGCTCGTCGGAATCGGCGGGCGCCACCTCGACGACGCCTCGCCCGTGGTCGACGTGCGGTGGGAGCACGGCGCGCGCGTGCACGCCGTGCTTCCCCCCGTCGCGTGCACGGGCACGGCCATATCGATCCGTCTGCCGCAGGTCGACGTCCCCGATCTCGATGAGCTCGCCCGTCGCGGCCTCTGCGATGCCGAGACCCACAGGCGGCTCGAGAAGCTCGTGGCGGCGCGTCGCAACATCCTGGTGTCGGGCGCGACGGGTGCGGGCAAGACCACGCTGCTGTCGGCGCTGTTGGGCCGGGTACCGCCGCACGAGCGAATCGTCACGATCGAGGACGTCGCCGAGTTGCGGGTGGACCATCCGCACCACGTGCGTCTCGAAGCGCGCCAACCGAATCTCGAAGGCGCCGGCGCGGTTCCGCTGTCGCGTCTCGTCCGCGAAGCCCTGCGGATGCGGCCCGATCGGCTGGTCGTCGGAGAGTGCCGTGGCGAGGAGGTCCGCGAACTGCTGACCGCCCTGAACACGGGTCACGAGGGCGGCGCGGGCACGGTGCACGTCGGCCGTATCGCCGATCTGCCCGCTCGGCTCGAAGCGCTGGGCGCTCTCGCCGGAATGGACGATCGGGCGCTCGCGCGCCACGTCGTCAGCGCGATCGGTGTCGTGGTGCACGTCGAGCGCGGTCCGGACGGCATTCGTCGCGTGGTCGGTTTCGCCCGGCCCGGGCTCGACTGCCATGGTCGGTTGGAAATGGCGGCCGTGCCATGAAGGCTGCCCCGGCTGAGGCCACGGAGGCCGCCGAGACGTTGCAGAGGCTCGCCGTCCTGCTGGAGGCCGGTGTCGCGCCGGCGCAGGCGTGGTCACTGTTGGCGGAGGACGGCGATGCCACGGCGCTGCGCCTCCTCGGCGACGCTGCGCCCGACGACGGCGGAGGGGAGGCGGAGGGCGTTCCCCCTCCGCAGCACCACCCGCTGCTCGATCCGACGGAGAACATGGATCGGCTGGGAGGGGCGTGGACCGACGTCGCGGTGGCCTGGCGCGTCGCCCAGACGGTCGGAGCTCCGCTGGCGCCGAGTCTTCGCCAGTTCGCCGGCGCGCTGCGATCAGCTGCCGAGATGCGCGATGACGTCGCTGTGGCCCTTGCCGACCCTCGGGCCACGGCGCGCCTCGTCGCGTGGTTGCCTGCCGTCGCGATCCTTCTCGGGGTCGCCCTCGGATTCGACGTGGCCGCGGTGCTGGTGCACCCGGTCGGAATCGGCTGCATCGCCACCGGCGCCGCGCTCATGCTCGCAGCGCGCCTCTGGACGGCGCGCCTCGTCGCTCGGGCGGAGCCCGACAGGGGGCTGGCGGGGCTACAGAGCGAGATCGTGGCGATCGCTCTCAGCGGGGGCGTGTCGGTCGAGCGCGCCCTCGCCGTGACCACCGCTGCGGGCGCGGGCGAGATCGAAGCCGACGTCCACGCGATGCTTCGGCTCTCACGACGTGCCGGTGCGCGCGCGGTGGAGTTGCTGCGTGCGGACGCGGCAGAGCAGCGTCGCAGGGCGCGCACGGACGGCCGGCTGCGCGCCGCTCGCCTCAGCTCTCGGCTGCTCCTGCCGATGGGTGTCTGCACCCTGCCCGCCTTCCTTCTGCTCGGCGTCGCGCCCCTGCTGATCTCGGTCCTCAGCGGTTCGACGCCCCTCCTCACGTCCGCGGGATCGCCGGCGGCCTGACGTGCCCCCTTCCACACCGAGAGAAAGTAGGACTCTGCATGTTCCATCCTTCGCCCATCACGCTCACGAGCGGCGGGGCCACCGCTCTGCCGCCGCTCACGCTGCGACGTGCGCGCGAGCTCTACGCCGACGAGTCGGGGGCGGCCACCGCGGAGTACGCCGTGGCCACCATGGCCGCCGTGGCCTTCGCCGGGCTGCTCGTCATGATCATGCGCAGCGATGAGGTCCGCGGCATCCTCACCGACCTCGTCCGCCGCGCCCTGACGGTCGCATGATCCGCCGGTGCGATGACGGCGGATCCGCGACTGCCGAATTCGCCGTCATCGTGCCCGCGGTGGTCCTTCTCATCGCCCTGACCGCGGGCTCTCTGAGCGCCGTCGGTCGCCTCGTGCGTCTCGAGCAGGCGGTTGCACAGGCCGCGCGACTCGCCGCTCGCGGCGAGCCCGATCGGGTCGCCGAGCTCGTTGCGACCATCGCCGATGCGCGTCTCGATGCGATCGCCGCGGACGGCGACCTCGTCTGCGTGACGGCCTCCGCCGGCGTCCGCGTGCCGTTGCCCCTTCCCGAGCTGAGCGCGCGCTCCTGCGCTCTCGACGGCGGGCGGTGAGCATGGTGTCGGCGGATACGTTCGACGCGCGCGGTGGGGAGTCCGTCTGATGGCCGGGTCCGCCGCCGCGCTCGGCGCTCTCGCCGTCGCCGCGGCGGCAGCGGTGGGAGTCGGCGCGGTCGGCGCCGCCTCGGTCCACTCCGCTCGCGCGGCGGGAGCGGCCGACGCCGCGGCTCTCGCCGCCGCGGATGCCGTGACCGGAGCTGCGATCGGCGTGCCGTGCGATCGCGCGGCCGAGGTGGCCGCCTCCGTGGGGGCGGAACTCATCGCGTGCGCGGTCGTCGAGATGACCGCCACCGTTCGCGTTCGCGTCGGCGGCGGCCTGCTCGGCGCCGAAGCCCGCGCGCGTGCCGGACCGCCGTCGGGGAGGGAATGACCGGCCCGCTCCCAGCGTCTTCCCCATGGGGCGGTGTGTATGGTGTGCATCGGAGAAAGGACGCCACGTGGCAGCTGTCAAGAGTGCTGGGGGCAAGAAGCTCGTCATCGTCGAGTCGCCGACGAAGATGAAGTCGATCCAGGGATACCTGGGCGACGGATACGAGGTGCTCAGCTCGGTCGGTCACATTCGTGACCTTGCGGACAAGAAGGACATTCCCGCCGAACTGAAGAAGACCTCGGTCGGGAAGTACTCGATCGACATCGAGAACGGCTTCACTCCGCTGTACGTGGAGAGCGAGCGCGGCAAGAAGACCGTCGCCGAACTCAAGCGCGCCCTGAAGAACGCCGACGAGCTCCTGCTCGCAACCGATGAAGACCGCGAAGGCGAAGCCATCGCGTGGCACCTCCTGGAGGCACTCAAGCCCAAGGTCCCCGTCAAGCGCATGGTGTTCCACGAGATCACCAAGGACGCCATCCGCGCCGCCGTCGACAACACCCGCGAGCTCGATCTCGCGCTGGTCGACGCTCAGGAGACACGCCGCATCCTCGACCGCCTGTACGGGTGGGACGTGTCCGACGTCACCCGGCGCAAGGTCGGTCAGGGCACCTCCGCCGGGCGCGTGCAGTCGGCGGCCACCCGCCTGGTCGTCGATCGCGAGCGTGAGCGGATGGCGTTCGTCTCGGCCTCCTACTGGGATGTGGAGGCACTCGCCGCCTCCGGACAGGAGTCTTTCGCCACGCGCCTCGCCCGCCTCGACGGCGCGCCGCTGGCCCGCGGCACCGACTTCGACGACGCCGGTCAGCTCAAGAAGGCCGTCGTCGTGCTGACGGAGTCGCAGGCGCGTGAACTTGCCACCGCGATCGAGACGCGAGGCGACGCCACCGTCACCGCCGTCGAAGCCAAGCCCGGCACCCGCAGCCCGAAGCCCCCGTTCACCACCTCCACCCTGCAGCAGGAGGCCGGACGCAAGCTCTCGATGAGCGCCAAGCACGCCATGGGCGTCGCGCAGCGGCTCTACGAGAAGGGCTTCATCACCTATATGCGCACCGACTCGACGGCCCTGTCGACGCAGGCCGTCACCGCCGCGCGCACCCAGGCCGTCGCCCTCTACGGCGACAAGGCCGTGCCGGTCAACCCGCGCAGCTACCGCAACAACAGCAAGAACGCGCAGGAGGCCCACGAGGCGATCCGCCCCTCCGGTGATGCGTTCCGCACCCCGGCATCCGTCGCGTCCTCGCTCGACCGCGACGAGCTGCGTCTGTACGAGCTCATCTGGAAGCGCACCGTCGCCTCGCAGATGTCGGATGCGAAGTACGAAACGACCACGGTGACGCTCGAGACCGAAGCCGCAGGTCGGACGGCCGCGTTCACCGCGTCGGGAACCGTCTACACCTTCAAAGGTTTCCTCGAGGCCTACGAAGAGGGACGGGACGAGAAGCGCGGCGACGCGGACAAGTCCGACGATCAGTCCCTTCCGGCGCTCGCCGTCGGCGACGTGCTCTCTCTGAGCGACGTCGAGCCCAAGGGCCACGCGACGAGCCCGAAGCCCCGCTACACGGAGGCTTCGCTGGTCAAGGCGCTCGAGGAGAAGGGGATCGGCCGCCCATCCACCTTCGCGAGCATCATCGACGTCATCATCAATCGCGAGTACGTCACCAAGCGGGGCCAGGCACTGGTTCCGAGCTGGCTCGCGTTCAGCGTCGTCCGACTGCTCGAGGAGCACTTCGCCGACCTCGTGGACTACGACTTCACCGCGGCGCTCGAAGACGATCTCGACGCGATCGCCCGCGGCGAGCAGCAGCGGGTCGCGTGGCTGAACGAGTTCTACTTCGGCTCCGAGAACCACGTCGGTCTGCGCCACATCCTCGACAACCTCGGCGAGATCGACGCGCGCGAGATCAACGCCACCAAGATCGGCGACGTCGCCACACTCCGCTTCGGACGCTACGGGCCGTACCTCGACGTGCCCAACGATGACGGCACGACGCGCATCGTCAACGTCCCGAGCGATCTGGCCCCCGACGAGCTCACCCCCGACAAGGCTCGTGAGCTCATCGACGCGCCGATCGCCGGCGACCGGGTGCTCGGGCAGAACCCGGACAACGGGCGGGACATCGTCGTCAAGGATGGACGCTTCGGTCCCTACCTCGAAGAGGTGCTGCCCGCAGAGCCCGAGTCCGAGCCCGAGCCGGTCGCTACCGAAGGCGCCCCGAAGAAGCGCGTCGCCAAGAAGAAGGTCGAAGCACCCAAGCCGCGCCGTGCGTCGCTGTTCAAGAGCATGTCGCCCGAGACCATCGACCTCGAGACCGCTCTGAAGCTCTTCTCGCTGCCGCGCACCGTCGGCGTCGAACCGGAGACGCAGACTCCGATCACGGCCCAGAACGGCCCCTATGGCCCGTACCTGAAGAAGGGCACGGACTCGCGCTCGCTCACGAGCGAGGACCAGATCTTCGACATCACGCTCGAGCAGGCGCTGGAGATCTATGCGCAGCCCAAGTACGCGAACCGCGCCGCGAGCTTCCTGAAGGAGTTCGAGGCCGACCCCGTGTCGGCCAAGCCCATCCGCATCAAGGATGGCCGGTTCGGCGCGTACGTGACCGACGGCACCACGAATGTGACCATTCCGCGCGGCCAGACCGCCGATGACATCACGTTCGAGGTCGCCGTGCAGATGCTGGCGGACAAGCGCGCCAAAGGTCCCGCGCCCAAGCGCACCACCCGGCGAGCGACGACCACGCGCAAGCCGGCCGCCAAGAAGAAATGACCCGCGGGATCTGGGTCACCTTCGAAGGCGGCGACGGCACCGGCAAGACCACGCAGGCCACGCGTCTGGAGACCTGGTTGCGTGAGCAGCAGCGCACCGTCGTGCGCACGCGCGAACCCGGCGGCACGGAGGTGGGTGTGCTCATCCGCGAGATCGTGCTGCACCATCGCGGCGAGGTCGCGTCGCGGGCCGAGGCGCTGTTGTACGCCGCGGACCGCGCGCAGCACGTGGCCACGCTCGTGCGGCCGGCGCTGGCGCGCGGCGACGTGGTGATTCAGGACCGCTATCTCGATTCCTCCGTGGCCTACCAGGGCGCGGGACGCGTGCTGGATGCCGAGCAGGTGCGGGATCTGTCGATGTGGGCCACCGAGGGGGCGCTGCCGGATCTGACGGTGCTGCTCGACCTCGACCCGGCTGTCGCGCGGCGGCGCCTCGACGCGGCGGACAAGCCCTTCGACCGTCTCGAGGCCGAGAAGAGCGCGTTCCATGAGCGGGTCCGCGACGCCTTCCTCGCCCTCGCGGCGGCCGATCCACGCCGCTTTCTCGTGCTCGACGCGGCACGGTCGGAGGACGAGCTCGCCGCCGCTGTCCGCGATCGCATCCGCCCTCTGCTGGCCTGAGGTGTCACCTCCGCGGCACGACCCGATCGGCGGTGGGCTGTCGGCACCTGCCCGTAGGCTGGGCTCATGAGTGCGGATTCGGCGATCGCCACGGCAGATCGATCCCGCGCCGCGTTGCCGTGGGGCGAGGTATGGGGTCAGGATGAGGCGCTGCAGCAGCTGCAGGCCGCGGCATCCGACCCCAGTCAGCTCGCCCACGCATGGCTGATCACCGGGCCCGCCGGGTCGGGGCGCTCGACGCTGGCTGCGGCCTTCGCCGCCGCGCTCATCGCTGAGCCGGGCGACGAGGCGGCGATGCGCCAGGTGCTCGCGGGAACGCACCCCGACCTCACGGCGCTGCGCACCGAGGGCGTCATCATCTCCATCAAGGATGCGCGCGCCCTCGTCGAACGCTCCTATTTCTCTCCGTCGCTGGGCCGGTACCGCGTCATGGTGATGGAAGACGCCGATCGCATGATCGAGCGCACCAGCAACGTGCTGCTCAAGGCGCTCGAAGAGCCGCCCGAGCGCACCGTGTGGATTCTCTGTGCGCCGAGCGAGGCCGACCTCCTGCCCACGATCCGTTCGCGGGTGCGCACTCTCCGCCTGCGCGAGCCCGACGTCGCCGACGTCGCCCGGCTCATCGTCGCGCGCACGGGCGTCGACGAGCAGACCGCCGAGCAGGCGGCGCGGCTGTCGCAGCGTCACATCGGCATGGCCGTGCGCCTTGCGACGGATGCCGACGCGCGGGCACGCCGTGACGAGACCCTGCGTGCCGTGATGTCGGTGCGTGGCGTCGGGTCCGCCGTCGAGACGGCGGCGCGCATCGTCCAGGTCGCCACCGACGACGCCAAGGCGCTGACCGCCGAACGCGACGACGCCGAGCGTGAGGCGTTGTTGCGGACGCTGGGCATCACGCCGGGAGCCGCGGTGCCGCCCGCCGTGCGCAGTCAGCTCAGCGCGCTCGAGGACGACCAGAAGCGCCGAGCGACGCGGAGTCTGCGTGACGGCATCGACCGCGTCCTGACCGATCTCGAGTCGATGTTCCGTGACGTGCTGATGCTGCAGTTCGGTCGCGGTGACGATCTCATCAACCGAGAGTTGGCCGATGAACTGGCCGCCCTCGCGGCGGCGTGGACGGCTCCGCGCACGCTGGTCGTGCTCGACGCCATCGCCGCCACCCGAAGCAACCTGGAGGGCAACGCCGCCCCCGCCCTGGCCCTGGAGAGCATGCTCGTGACCGTCGCGAGCGGGAGGACCCTGTGACCGAGACACCCCGCCGTCCCCGCAGAACCCTCATGCGCCGAGCGCTGATCGCCGTCGCATCCGTCGCCGCGGCATCCACGATGCTCACCGGCTGCCTGTATGCGGCGATTCCGCCAGAGAGTGCGAGCACGCCGGCACCGAGCCGCCAGCCGGACGTCGAGGGCGTTCCGGCCGGGTTCGAGCAGTTCTACGGGCAGGCACTCGACTGGAAGGCGTGCACCGGGACCGACGCCGGCCGTTTCGACTGCACGACCGTGTCGGCGCCGTTGGACTGGTCCGACCCCGCGGTCGGCACGATCGACCTTGCCGTCATCCGTCGCGCCGCGAGCGACGGGGCTCCGATCGGCTCGCTTCTGACCAACCCGGGTGGCCCGGGGGCGAGCGGGTACGACCTCATCGCCCAGTCCTCGTCTTTCGCCGTGGGCTCGGCGCTGTCGGATGCCTACGACGTCATCGGCTTCGACCCCCGCGGCGTGGGGCGCTCGACCGCCGTTCGGTGTTTCGATCCGTCGGCGATGGACGCGTACCTCTTCGACATTCCCACCGATCCGCGAGGCAGTCAGGGGTGGACCGATGAGCTGACGGCGCGAAACCGCGACTTCGTCGCTGCGTGCGAGGCGAACAGTGGCGGCATCCTGAAGTACATCACCACCGACAATGCGGCGCGCGACATGGATCTGCTGCGCGCCGTGCTCGGGGACACCAAACTCAACTATCTCGGCTACTCCTACGGCACCTTCCTGGGCGCGACCTACGCCAAGCTGTTCCCCGAACGGGTCGGACGACTCGTGCTCGATGGCGCGATCGATCCGTCGGTTTCCGGGCTCGACGTGAGCACGACGCAGGCGATCGGGTTCGAGTCGGCGCTGCGGGCGTACATGGCGGACTGCCTGCAGAGCCGCAGCTGTCCGTTCTCCGGCACGGTCGATGAGGGTATGGCGGCGCTCGGCACTCTGCTGGCCAGCGTCGATCGCGTACCGCTCACCGCCTCGGACGGCCGCAAGCTGGGGGCTGACACGCTCATGACGGCGATCATCGCCGCCCTCTACTCGCAGGACAGCTGGACGTATCTGTCCACCGCGCTCTCGGATGCCCTCGCCGGCAAGCCCGACACCGCGTTCCAGCTCGCAGACTTCTACTACGCGCGCTCGAACGGCACCTATCAGGACAACTCGACCGAGGCGTTCCGTGCCTACAACTGCATGGACTATCCGCTCGACACCTCGCAGGCCGACAAGGATGCTGCCGATGCGATCGTGAAGCAGAAGGCGCCGACGATCGCCCCGTACTGGCAGGGCGTCGACGTCTGCGAGGTGTGGCCGTATCCGCCGACCGGTGTGCGCGAGAAGATCACCGCCGACGGGGCGGCGCCGATCGTCGTCGTCGGCACGACGAACGACCCGGCGACCCCGTACGAGTGGTCGGTGTCGCTCGCGCAGCAGCTGTCTTCGGGCGTGCTGATCACCCGCCAAGGCGAGGGCCACACCGGCTACAACAAGGGCAACGCCTGCGTCGACAAGGCCGTGGAGTCCTATCTCGTCGACGGCACCGTGCCGACGAACGGCCTCACCTGCTGATCGCTAACGACGCAGGACGCGTCGAGCGAGGGCGTTGCCCACGAACTGCACGAGCTGCACGATGACGATGATCACGAGCACCGCCGACCACGTCACCCACGGGTTGAACTGTTTGAAGCCGTAGTTGATGGCGAACTCGCCGAGACCGCCGGCGCCGATGGCGCCGGCCATCGCCGTCATGTCCACGAGGGCGACGACGACGAAGGTGTAACCCAGCAGGAGCGGGCCGAGCGCCTCGCGCGGGATCAGTCGGAACAGGATCCTCGAGCGGCTCGCTCCCGCGGCGCGCGCCGCCTCCACCACTCCCGGGCGCACCGTCAGCAGGTTCTGTTCGACGATGCGACTGATCGCGAACAGCGACGCGATCGTGATCGCGAAGATCGCGAACGGCACGCCGATGCCGGGAAGTCCGATGCCGCGGGCGATCGGTTGGACGGCGGCGAGCAGAATGATGAACGGTATCGGACGGAAAGTGTTCACGATGACGTTGAGAACCCCGAACACCACGCGGTGGGGAAAGAGGCTGCCGGCCCGCGTGGCGTAGAGCGCCATTCCGAGCACCAGGCCGCCGAGGCCGCCGAGCAGCAGCCCGGCGGAGGCGACGTAGAGGGTCTCGACCGTCGCGTCCCAGAGCTGCGGCAGAAGAGTGATGAGCCTATCCACGAGTGTCCTCCTCGGTCAGACGAGCGACGGTGGATGCCGCCGCCAGTGCGCGCTCCACGGCATCCGCCTCGCCGGTGAGCGCGAGGGTGAGGTGGCCGAACACTCGACCGTGGATGTCGTTGATACCGCCGTGGACGACTTCGAATCTCACGCCGTGCGCGGCAAGGATCGCGAAGACCTCGGCCTGCGCGGAACCCTCGCCCTCGCGGACGTCGAGGGTGACGATGCGCCCGTCGTGCCGCGCGCGCAGTGCAGCAAGGTCGGCTCCGCGGGGGACCTCGTCGATGACGCTCGCCACGAAGCGTGCGGTGGCGGGGTGCTGGGGGGCGGAGAGTACGTCGAACACGCTGCCGGACTCGATGACACGACCGCCCTCCATGACGACGACGCGGTCGGCGATGACCCGGATCACGTCCATCTCGTGCGTGATGAGCACGATCGTCACGCCGAGTTCACGGTTCACGCGCCGCAGGAGAGCGAGCACCTCCTGTGTGGTGTCGGGGTCGAGGGCGCTCGTGGCCTCGTCGGCGAGGAGGATGCGAGGGCTCGTCGCGAGAGCGCGGGCGATGCCGACGCGCTGCTTCTGCCCGCCCGAGAGCTGTTCCGGGTAGGCGTTCGCCCGGGCGGCGAGGCCGACGAAGTCGAGCAGCTCGGCCACGCGATGGCGGATCTCGTTCCGCGGCCTGCCGGCGACCTCGAGCGGGTAGGCGATGTTGCCCGCGACGGTGCGCGAGTCGAAGAGGTTGAACTGCTGGAAGATCATCCCGATGTCGGAGCGAAGGCTGCGCAGCTGCCGTTCGGGCAGTCGCGTGATGTCGGTGCCGTCGATCTCGACCGCACCTGTCGTGGGGATCTCGAGGGCATTGATCAGGCGCAGGAGGGTGGACTTGCCCGCCCCCGAGTAGCCGATGACGCCGCACACCTCGCCGGCAGCGATCTGAAGCGAGACGTCGTCGAGGGCGACGACGGGTGGAGCGCCCTTCGTCTGCGGCGGATAGGTCTTGGTCGCGGAGACCAGTCGGATGAGGCTCATGAGATCTCGCTCGGTGTCGATGGACGGACGACGAACGCGCGCATGCGGCCCTGCCCGGAGGCGGGGCCGCATGCGCGGCGGTCACTGCTGGGCGCGGATGTCGTCCTCGGTCTTGTTCAGCGAGCTGACGAGGTCGGCGACCGGCGTCTTCAGCAGCACGGCGCTGCCGCCGGATGCGTCGAGCACCCCTTGCTGCACCGATGCCGTCTCCTGGTAGATCTTCACGAGCTTCTGATACGTCGGGTTGTCGGCATCCTTGGCCTTCGCGGCGAAGACGTTGATGTACGGGAAGGCCGCCGGGTCGGCGGGGTCATCCTGTGCGAGCAACTGATCCTTGGTGAGCCCGGACTTTGCGACGAAGTCGTTGTTGACCACGGCGCCGGCGAAGTCGGGAAGAGAGGATGCCGTGAAGTCGGCGGCCACGGCCTCGACCTTCACCGTGGAGCCGGGCTCGATGTCGGCCACGGTCGAGAAGATCGATCCGCCGCCCTTGAGCGAGATCAAACCGGCCGACTGCAGCACGAGCAGGGCGCGTGCCTGGTTGGACTCGTCGTTGGGGACGGCGATCGTGCCACCGTTCGGGATGTCCGCGACGCTCTTGTACTTCGTCGAGTACAGGCCCAGCGGGTAGATCGCGGTCGCACCGACCGGGACCAGATCGTCACCTGCCTTCACGTTGTAGGTCGCGAGGTAGATGATGTGCTGGAACTGGTTGAGGTCGAGCTCGCCCGCAGACAGGGCGGGGTTGGGCTGGTCGTAGGCGTCGAAGTTCACGATCTCGACGTTGATCCCTTCGGCGGCCGCGGCATCCTTGTAGGTCTGCCAGTACGGGTCGCCCGCGCCGACGACACCGATGCGGACGGGGTCCTGCGCGCCGCCGGTGCCCTCCGCGGGGGCGGCGGCGCCGGACGCGCAGGCGCTCAGAAGAAGGGCAAGGGGAACGGCCAGGATCGCGGCCAGGGACTTTCGGGACATGGTGGTGCTCCTTGTGGATCGGGGCACCGCGTCGCGCGGGATCTCTCGGCTCCCCGCGCTCGCCTCGTCGCGGTGCCTGATCGACGGTAGGCACAGTCGACCGAGGTCGCGGAATCGCTCCGTAACACGGCGACACCGCGCGGGTGAGGCGGTCGCCGTCGTGGTTCGCGACCGGGCTCCGGACCCTGTAAGATCGGTGATCGTGCATGGCGCTCCGGCTCCTTGCGCCGCCTTAGCTCAGACGGCAGAGCGATTCACTCGTAATGAATAGGTCAAGGGTTCGATTCCCTTAGGCGGCTCCACTTCTTCACCGACTTCGGGGAGACCGATGGATCACGCGATCGACGCGCTGATCGAGATCTTCACCTGGGTCGGTTTCGGCGCCTTTCTCCTCCTCGCGATCGCCGTCGTGATCGCGTGGGCGGCGGACGGCACGTGGCTGCCGGCCGACGCGATCATCGACCGTGACGGTGAGCAGCCGGTCGCGCGGTGGTTCGACGCCGACGGGGACGCCAACAGTGCACCGCTGTCGGCGGCGGATGCCGCGGTCATCGGCGACGCCGCCGCGGCATCCATCTGGTACCGCCATGGCTGGCAGGGGCGGATGCGGCTGCAGCGGCGAGCGGCGGGGCTGCGTGCGCTGACCTGGTCGGCGGCGGGCATGCTCGCGCTCGGCGTGGTCAGCCTCGTCGCGGGGTGGGTGCTCTACTTCGCCCGCGGGTGACGCGGGTGACGGGGTTGACGGGGGTGACGCCGCCGCCGCACATCGTGCTGGCAGGATCGGCTTATTACTAGATAAGCTAGCGACATGACTCGTCGCACCGACACACCCACCCGCTGGCTGCGTATCGGCATTCCCGTTCTGCTCGTCCTCATCTGGCTGGTGGGCGGCTCGATCGGTGGCCCGTACTTCGGCAAGATCGACGAAGTCGCCACCAACGATCAGTCCTCGTTCCTGCCGTCGTCGGCGGAGTCGACGCAGGTGCAGGAGCGGCTCTCGCAGTTCACCGGCGGCGACAGCATCCCGGCCGTGGTGGTCGTCACCGGTGAGGGAGCGCTGAGCGCCACCCAGCTCACCCAGATCACCGAACTCGCCGCCACGATCTCCGACGTCGAGGGCGTCGAGCAGGTCTCCCCGGCGATCCCGTCCGACGACGGCGAGGCGGTGCAGTTCTTCGTGCCGATCTCGACCTCGGGCGACGTCGGTGAGACGGTCAAGGCCGTCCGCGAGAGCATCGAGAAGAACCTCCCGACGGGCCTGGAGGCGTGGGTGACCGGGCCCGCCGGCTTCACCGCCGATCTGGTGGCCGGCTTCCTGGGCATCGACGGGATCCTGCTCGCCGTCGCACTCGGCGCCGTGTTCATCATCCTCGTCATCGTCTACCGATCGCCGCTGCTGCCGATCCTCGTGCTGCTGACCTCGACGTTCGCTCTGTGCGTCGCGCTGCTGACGGTGTGGTGGCTGGCCAAGGCCGGCATCTTCGTGCTCAACGGTCAGGTCCAAGGCATCCTCTTCATCCTCGTGATCGGCGCCGCCACGGACTACGCCCTGCTGTACACCGCACGTTTCCGCGAAGCGATCGGCACGGGTGCGCGACGGTGGGATGCCGCGGTCATGGCCTGGCGCGGCGCCTTCGAGCCGATCATCGCGTCCGGCGGCACCGTCATCGCCGGCCTGCTGTGCCTGCTCCTGAGCGACCTCGCCAGCAACCGGGCGCTCGGACCGATCGCCTCGATCGGCATCGCCTTCGCAGTGCTGTCCGCTCTCACCTTCCTGCCCGCGCTTCTCGCGATCTTCGGGCGCGCGGCGTTCTGGCCCTTCATCCCGAAGGGCGCCGACGGCGACCCGGGCGACAACGCCGAGCGTCTCGTCACCGACCCGAGCGCTCCCGTTCGCGGGTTCTGGGGTCGCCAGGCCCGTCTGGTCGCGCGCCATGCGCGGCCGGTATGGATCGTCTCGACGGTCGTGCTGCTCGCGGCATCCGTCGGCGTGCTGCAGCTGAAGGCCGATGGCGTGCCGCAGAGCGACCTGGTGCTGGGAGCCTCGCAGGCCCGCGACGGGCAGGACGTGCTCGCGCAGCACTTCGCCGCGGGATCGGGGAGCCCCGCATACATCGTCGTGCCCCAGGACCGGGTCGCGGATGCGGTCACCGTGCTCGAGAAGGCGCCCGGCATCGAGTCCGTCGCAGCGACCGCCAAAGACACCGTCTCTGGTCAGATCGGCGTCTCGGTGCAGGACGGTACGGCGGTCTACACGCTGGCCGGTCCGCCGAGCGCGACGCCGCCGCAGCCGACGGTGGTCGACGGCGACGTGCTGTTGGTCGCGACGCTGTCGGACGAGGCCGACTCGCTGGCCGCGGAGCAGACCGTACGCGACCTGCGGACGACCTTCACCAGCGAGCTCGGTGCCGATATCGCACGCGTCGGCGGACCGACCGCGATCGATCTCGACACGAACGACACGTCGATCCGCGACCGCACTCTCATCATCCCGGTGATCCTGGCTGTCATCCTCGTCATCCTCATGCTGCTGCTGCGAGCGATCGTCGCCCCGGTCATCCTGATCCTGAGCGTGATCCTGTCGTTCGGTGCCGCGCTCGGAGTCAGCGCGTTGGTCTTCGACAACCTGTTCCACTTCCCGGGAGCCGATCCGGCGGTGCCGCTGTACGGCTTCGTCTTCCTCGTGGCTCTGGGCGTCGATTACAACATCTTCCTGATGTCGCGCGTGCGGGAGGAGTCGAAACGGCACGGCACACGCCCCGGCATCCTGCGCGGACTCGTCGCGACCGGCGGCGTCATCACCTCTGCCGGGCTCGTGCTGGCCGCGACGTTCGCCGCACTCGGTGTGATCCCGATCCTCTTCCTCGCCCAGCTGGCGTTCATCGTCGCCTTCGGCGTGCTGCTCGACACCTTCGTGGTGCGCTCGCTGCTCGTGCCGG
The DNA here is from genome assembly GCF_003293595.1 of Microbacterium sp. PM5. Taxonomy (NCBI): domain Bacteria; kingdom Bacillati; phylum Actinomycetota; class Actinomycetes; order Micrococcales; family Microbacteriaceae; genus Microbacterium; species Microbacterium sp. PM5. The sequence goes on from NZ_CP022162.1 coordinate 225,554, forward strand.
CGGCGACCTACGACCTCGGGCGGCGCATCTGGTGGCCCTCGCGCCTCGCGCGGGCCGACGTCGACGCGGTTCCGAACTCCTCCATTCCGTCGGAGGGGGCCGCGACACGCCGCTCGCGGCGGTCGAACCGGAACGACGCGCGGGAGTTGTGAACGGGCCGCGCTGACCGCCGCGGCGTCGAAGGGTTAGCCTCGGTGGTATGACCAGAGCACTGTTCATCGTCGACGTCCAGAACGACTTCACGGAGGGTGGGGCGCTCGCCGTCTCCGGTGGCGACGCGGTCGCGCGCGGGCTGACGGCATACCTGTCCGCCCACGGGAGCGAGTACGACGTCGTCATCGCCTCGCGGGACTGGCACGAGGGCCACACCGACAACGGCGGTCACTTCGCAACCGATGCGGAGCCCGACTTCGTCGACACGTGGCCGGTGCACTGCGTGGCAGACACACCGGGCGCTGACTACGACGCCGAACTGGTCACGGATGCCGTGACCCACCACGTGAAGAAAGGACAGGGCATGCCCGCCTACTCGCTGTTCGAAGGAACCACGGATGCCGGTGAGAAGGTGTCGGCGCTGCTGAGCGCCCACGGCGTGACGGAGGTCGACGTCGCGGGGCTCGCCACCGACTACTGCGTGCGCGCCTCGGCGCTCGACGCGATCGAACACGGACTTCACGTGCGCGTGCTCACCGACCTGGTCGCGGGGGTCGCGCCGGAGACCTCCGACGCCGCGCTCGCCGAGCTCGCCCACGCGGGCGCCGAGCTGGTCGGAGCGGCAGCGTGAGCGCCCCCGCCGGTTGGTACCCGGACCCCGCAGACCCCACGGCGCGCCGTTGGTGGGACGGGACGCAGTGGACCGCCCAGACCGCGCCGGCGCCGCGGTTCGGCGAGTACGCGCCGACGCCCGGAGCGCCGACCACCCCTGTCGCACCCGTCACCCCTGCTGCGCCCGTCGGGCCGCCGACTTCCTCCCCGCAGGCCGCGCCGGCGATGGGCGGCTCTGCGGCCTATCCTGCCGCACCCGCCTACGCCGGCCCGGGGGCCACCCCGCCCGTCGTCGACGTTCCGACCAGCACGGTCTGGGTGTGGTTGGCCGTCGCGGCATCCGTCCTGCCGATCCTGTCGGTCTTCCTCATCGACTGGAACGGCTACATCGCAGCCGTCGTGGCGATGTCGCGCGAGGCCTCGTCGGGGATGACCGGCGTGCCGGCGGAGCTGATGTCGTGGGAGGCGCGCACGTTGGGCATCTCCCTGATCGGGTGGGTGTTCTACGCCGCGTTCGTCGTGTTCAGCTGGCTGGACTGGCGCGAGCTGAAACGCCGCGGCGTCGTCGCCCCCTTCGGCTGGGCGTGGTCGTTCTTCGTGCTGCTCGGCCTCGGATCCGCGGTCTACATGATCGGCCGCGCCGTAGTGCTGCGCCGTCGCACCGTCGCCGGCGGCTGGGCGCCGCTGTGGACCTGGATCGCGGCGACGGTCGTCGGCTTCATCGCCTCGATCTCGCTCATCGTGTGGGTCATCGGAGAGATCGTGCAGGCGGTGTCCTTCACCGTCCAGGGCAGCTGATCACGGCATCGGACCAGGGCAGGCGGCGCTCAGCCGCCGCCCTTGCCCGGCCCGCCGCCCTTGCCACCCCCGTTGTTACCGCCGGGGCCGCCTTTGCCGTTTCCGTTGTCTTTCGGGGCCGCGGGGGTCGCGGGTGCCTTCTCAGGGTTCGAGACGGTGTTCGCATCGGTCGCGGCGGGCGTCGGGGTCGTGTCCACGACTCCCGTCGGTGAGGGATCGACGGTCGGTGCACCGGACAGTCCCGACCACGCCGCCAGCGCGACGACGATCGCAATCACCGTCGCGCCCCCGCCGACGAGGACACCCGTCCGTCGCCACCACTGTCGCTCGGTCGCTCCCGCGTGATCGAACCGTGCCGCCGCGACGGCTGCCGGCTCGGTGGGCGGCTCCGGCGTGGCGAGAACACGGGTCTCGTCGTTGCTGGTTTCGCGTGGGGGAGCGGCGAGCGTGTCGGAGATGGCCGCGGCGCTCGGGCGTGCGGCCGGGTCGCGGCTGAGCATGGCCCGCAGAAGCTCCGCCCAGAGCGGGGACAGATGATCGGGAATCGCGGGATCCTGCGCAAGCCGGGCGAGCAGCTGCGCGGCGCCCTGAGCGGAGGGGAAGGCACGTGTCCCGGTCAGCGCCTCGAGGAGGACGAGTCCGAGCGCGTAGACGTCGGATGCCGGGGCGGGCGCGTTCCCGAGCGCGACCTCGGGTGCCAGGTAGGCCGCTGTGCCGATGAGGGAGCCGGGCTGGGTGATGCGATCGGAGCCGAGCAGGTGTGCGATGCCGAAGTCGGCGAGCTTCGCCCGCGGCGGCCGGGTGGGCGCCGTGCTCGCAGCGAGCAGGATGTTCGACGGTTTGATGTCGCGGTGGACGATGCCGGCGGCGTGCACCGCGCTCAGCGCGTCGGCGAGTTCGCCGGCGATGCGGGTGACCTCGGCATCCGTCATCGGACCGTCCGCCAGCCGCGCCGACAGCGACGGGCCGTCGATGCGTTCCATCACGAGATAGCGCGGGCCGGGGCCGGTCAGGCGCGCATCGTGCAGAACGACCAGGTGGGGGTGGGTGAGCGCGGCTAGCGCGGCGGTCTCTGCGCGCACCCGCTGCCCGGCATCGAGGTCGTCGTCCGTCGCCGTGATGATCTTGATCGCCACGGTGCGGCCGAGCAGGAGGTCGCGGGCCGCGTAGACGCGGGACATACCGCCGGTGCCGATGAGCGCGTCGACGCGGTAACGGTCGTCGAGCACCGTCCCGGCATCGATGCCCCCTGTCTGATCGTCCACGCTTCGAGGGTAGTCGGGCGATGGATGCCGTGGTGCTGCGCGCTTGCTAGGCTGATCCCGCCCCTATAGCTCAGTTGGTTAGAGCAACGGACTTCAAACAGAACACAATGGAGCGCCAGCGTAGAAATGCGCTGGATGACCGCCGCTATATGCTGGGACGCCCTGAGAGCCCGAGGTACTCGTCGGATGTGTGTCATCCGACAGTGACAATCTGAGGGATTGGGTAATCAGCAGGTAACCGCAAGGGAACCTCAGAGACTACACGCGGCGCACCTGACCGGTCAGGCCGAAGGTGAAGATATAGTCCAGACTGCAAGCCGGCCGCCCGGTGGCGGGGGAAACCTCGTGCAGCAGGTTAATCCGTGGGTCCAGGGTTCGAGTCCCTGTGGGGGCACCACGACTCGATGTCCGACGGTGGTTGTAGACCATCGTCATGACGTCGCGAGAAGTCCTCAGTTCAGGTACTGCCAAAGAGTGCGGCACGTGTCACGAGACGAAGTCGCTCACGGAGTTCAATCGCAAGCGGCGGCGTCCGGATGGCCTTCAGGAGACGTGCCGCGAATGCAACCGCGCGTCTTCGCGGCGTTACTACGCGGCGAATCGTGAACGACATGTGCGCGTTGTCGTCGCTCGCACGGCGAGGCGTCGGATCGAGGCGAAAGAGCATCTGCTCGCCTACCTGCGTTCTCATCCGTGCGTGGACTGCGGGATCGGCGACATTCGGGTTCTCGATTTCGACCACAGGCCCCAGAGCTCCAAGCGCAAGGACGTCATGCAGCTGGTCAAAGAGGGATTCAGTATCCGGATCATTCAGGACGACGTCGACAAGTGCGATGTGAGGTGCCGTAACTGCCACGCGATCGCCACCCTCGAAAGGGCACCGCAGAACTGGCGTTCGCGTGCGGAACGACACGGACGACGCGACGAGGCCGCCGGCGCGCAGTGCGCCGGCGGCCTCGACCGGGGGTGATCGAAACGATCAGTTGGTGGGCATGAGCACCGAGTCGATCAGGTACACCGTGGCGTTGGCGGTCTGAACGCCACCGCAGATGACGTTGGCGCCGTTGACCATCAGCTTGTCGCCCGAGCCGGTGACGGTGACGTCGCCGCCCTCAACGGTCTTGTGGGTGCCGACGATCTCCGACGGCGAGAGCTGGCCGGGGACCACGTGGTAGGTGAGGATCTTGGTCAGCGCGGCGCTGTCGGTCTTCAGCGAGTCGATCGTGGCGGCGTCGATCTTCGCGAACGCGTCATCGACCGGCGCGAAGACGGTGAACTGGCTGCCGTTGAGCGTGTCGACGAGGTTGACGTCGGGGTTCAGCTGGCCGCTCACCGCGGCGACGAGCGTCTTCAGCAGCGGGTTGTTCGAGGCGGCCGTGGCGACCGGCGCCTGCGACATGCCCTCGACCGAGCCGGCGCCGGACGGAACGGCCTCGGCGTAGGCGGCGCAACCCGGGCCGACGAGGTTGGCGGCGGGGTCCATGGTGGTCGGGGACGGCGTCATCGCCTGCGTCTCTTCGCTCATCGCGGGGGGCGTAGTCGCCGAGGTCGACGACGAACCCATCGAACATGCCGACAGGGCGAAAGCGCCGGCGAGGGTGAGCGTCAGAGCGGCAGTGATCTTCTTCGTCTTGCTGAGCATGATGTCCTCCATGTGAGCGGAATGGTTAGTCCTGCCGAGCCGCGTGGTGCGGTCTCGACAGGTCCTTCGGAGCCCGAGAGATATCGGATGGGAGAAAGTTTGGATCCGTCCTATCTGCTCCGAGATCAATCCGATCCTTCGCCGTCCCCGAACCACGTTCAGAGGCCGGCGAGGGGCTCGCGGGTCCGCACCCGCTGCGGGGACCAGCGCGCTTAGCAGACGACGGGTTTCCGCGCCACCCGCGCGCGGGCTGCACGACATAAGGACGGTGATACGGCATGCTGAGAGAGATGGTCATCGACGGTGTGGACGTACCCGAGGATTCGCCGGCACGCGATCACGCCGGGGAGCTTCTGGTGCGCATCGCCGCTGGCGACCGTGCCGCGTTCGGACAGCTCTACGACATGCTCGCGCCGCGCGCGTTCGGACTCATCCTGAGGGTGCTGGTCAACCGTGCGCTCAGCGAAGAAGTGCTTCAGGACGTGTTTCTCGAGGTCTGGCAATCCGCTTCGGGCTTCGCTCCGAACAAAGGTCAGGGACGGTCCTGGGTCCTCACCATCGCCCACCGTCGCGCCGTCGATCGGGTGCGTTCCACCCGCGCCAGCACGGAGCGCGACGAGAAGGCGGGTCTGCGCGAACTGAACAGCGGCCAGGACAGCGTCGACGACCAGGTCGCCCTGCGTATTGAAAGCAGGCGCGTCGCCCGGGCGATGGACGCGCTCCCGGATGCACAGCGCGAAGCACTGCTGCTGTCATACGTCGGGGGATATTCTCAGAGCGAGATCGCCGCACTGGTGGGATCGCCCCTGGGGACGATCAAAACAAGGATGCGCGACGGCTTGTCGCGCCTGAGGCAGGAGATGGGGGTGACGTCATGAACGACCGCGAGAGCCGAGACATCGGAGCCGACGAGTTCGCCGAACTCTCGGCAGGACACGCGCTGAACGCGTTGTCGATCGACGACGAGCGCGCCTATCGGGCTGCCCTGGCCGCACACGCCGAGTGGGATGGGATTGCCCGCCTCGACGCCGCCACCGTCGACGCGTTGGCCGACGGCATTCCGCCCGTCGCTCCGCCGCTCGACCTCCGCTCACGGCTGATGCGCGCGATCGACGCCGAGGCGCCGTCGCCGGAGGCGGATGCCGCGGCATCCGCCGATACAGGCGAGAACCACGCCGAGGCCGATGCGGTTGCTCCGCCGACAGAGGTCGTGCAGGCCGTGCAGCGTCGGAACTGGACCCGAGGCCTCTTTGCCCTCGTCGCCTCGGTCGCGCTGCTCGTCGCGATTGGATGGGGCACGGGAGCGGTGACGAACCTGTGGCGCACCCCGGCCGCCGTGACCGCACTGGAGCAGATCCAGTCGGCGCCCGACGCCTCGTCGGCTCAGGTGAGCTTCCAGGGTGGCGAAGCCACGGCCCACTGGTCGTCCAGCGTCGGCAAAGTGGTGCTTGTCGCCGACGGCTTGCCCGAGCTTCCGAGCGATCGCACTTTCGAGCTATGGTTCGTGCGCGGCAGCCAGCCGATCGCGGCAGGAACCTTCGACGCCTCCGGCTCGGCGGCGACGGCCGAGCTCAGCGGAAAGATGGAGCCCGGCGACACGATCGCCGTGACGATCGAGCAGGCCGGCGGCTCTCCCGACGGCAACCCGACGACGAAGCCCATCATCGCCATCCCGACCAACGCCTGAGCCCGCCGCGTCGGCCGCCGGTAGCCTGGAAGGATGAGCGACGAGCCCCGGGACTACCACCGTCCCGTCCACCGTCCCGCCGACACGTTCGACCGTCGCTTCGGCTCCACCGATCCGGCCGACGTGTCGCGGATCGCGCACGCGACGGCATCCGCTCTGATCACCCGGGTGCGGGATGAGCCCACGGACGCCATCGTTGAGCGGCTCATCACATTCACCGACGCCCACGGCCTCGAGACGGTTGCGGAGCTGTGGTCGCACTCGCCGGCCAAGTCGCTTCCGGGCACGCTGTGGCGCCTCTACCTGCTGCAGCTGATGGTGCGTGATGACGCCGCAACCGCCGCCCTGCTCTACGAGCGGGGGAGAGCAGTGCTGCGCTCGGTCGACGACGTCGTCGCGGGAGCTCCGACACCCGCGGGGCCGGAAGAGCTGATGACCCTCGTCGATGAGATCTTGCGCGGGGTGTTCACCGGCGACTTCGCCGTCGCGCTCGACCGCGCGGCCTCGTTCTGCCGCGTGGAGGCCGCCGGCGCCGCCGATCTTGCCGACGACTACGACGAGACCGAACCGCAGCGCGCGAGTACCTTCACCACCCGGGCGCTGCGTCTGGACACCTACGCGGGCGATCTCACGGCGTGCGCCGGGCTGTGGCGGCGCGACGCGCTGACCTGACCGGGCGCGGGGCGCGGGACGCGGGGCGTTTCGACTCGCTGCGCTCGCTCAACGACCGGGACGGTCGCGTGGCCCCGGTCGTCGAGCGAGGAGCGCAGTGACCGGGGGCGGGCGCGTCACCCGGTCGTTGAGCGAGGAGCGCAGCGACGAGTCGAAACGCAGCGCGAGTGCGGCCGGGCAGAGAAGTGCCGGGCCGCAGAACGCCTCTCGGCGCGAGGCCGCTCGGAGCGGCGAAAGATGGAGCCCGGGGTTACTGCGGCCCGGCTGTTCCAGTGTAACGGACCGTCCCTTCGGGCTATTCCCGCGGTCTAGGCTCGGGGCATGGCCTGGCACTTCGCGTTGATGATCGACCCCGCCGACAGCGGTGATTCCCGCAACGATTTCGCGGCGACGTTCACCGAAGTCGACCCGGCGGCTCCAGCACTGACGGTCGGCGAGCTCAGCACTCAGCGCGGCGACGGCATCTTCGAATCGATCGGCGTCGTCGACGGTCACGCCCAGGAGGTCGAAGCCCACCTGTCGCGTCTCGCGCATTCGGCGGGGCTGTGCGACCTGCCGCATCCCCACCTTGAGCAGTGGCGTCAGGCGGTCGCCCTGGCCGCCGCCGCGTGCGGCGCAGGCGAGGCGGTCATCAAGCTCATCCTGAGTCGGGGCATCGAGCACGGTCCGACGCCCACCGCGTGGGTGACTGCGGCGCCGGCCGCTGATTTCTCGGCCGCACGCTCGCGCGGCATCCGCGTGGTGACCCTCGATCGCGGGTATGCGCTCGACACGCCCGCCCGAGCGCCGTGGCTGCTGCTGGGGGCGAAGACGCTGTCGTACGCCGTGAACATGGCGGCTCTGCGCGAGGCGCACCGCCGCGGCGCGGACGACGCGATCTTCACGACGAGCGACGCCTTCGTGCTCGAAGCGCCGACCGCGTCGCTGATCCTGCGCCGCGGCACCACCTTCGTCACGCCGGCGCCGAACGCCGGCATCCTGCACGGGACCACGCAGCTGAGCCTGTTCGAACACCTCGAGGCGCGAGGGTTCGAGACCGCCTACGAGACGATTCCCGTCTCCGAACTGCACACGGCCGATGCGGCATGGCTGGTCTCCAGCGTGCGCCTCGCCGCTCCGATCACGGCGATCGACGAGCGCGAGCTCGAGATGGATGCCGCTCTCACGGCATCCATGAACGACTACCTGCTCAGCCCGCGCGACTGACCGCGGCCCACGGGCCGCGTGCGCCGCATCCCCCCGGCAGGACCGATGCCGAACTGCAAGGCGTCTCCGCGGGGAAGGGGGGATCAGCCGAAGCGGCCGGAGACGTAGTCCTCGGTCGCCTGAACGGACGGGGCCGTGAAAATGGTGTCGGTGTTGTCGTACTCGATGAGCTTGCCGGGCTTGCCGGTACCGGCGATGTTGAAGAACGCCGTCTTGTCGGACACACGCGAGGCCTGCTGCATGTTGTGGGTGACGATGACGATCGTGTAGTCGGTCTTCAGCTCCTGGATGAGCTCCTCGATCGCGAAGGTCGAGATCGGGTCCAGGGCCGAGCACGGCTCGTCCATCAGCAGCACGTCGGGGGAGACCGCGATCGCGCGCGCGATGCACAGACGCTGCTGCTGACCGCCCGACAGGCCCGCACCGGGCTTGTCGAGACGGTCCTTGACCTCGTTCCACAGGTTCGCGCCCTGCAGCGAGCGCTCGACGAGGGCGTCGGCGTCGCTCTTGGAGATGCGCTTGTTGTTGAGCTTGACGCCCGCCAGCACGTTCTCCTTGATCGACATCGTCGGGAACGGGTTGGGGCGCTGGAACACCATGCCCACGTGGCGACGCACGAGCACCGGATCGACACCGGCGCCGTAGAGGTCGTCGCCGTCGACGAGGACCTTGCCCTCGACGTGGGCGCCCGGGATGACCTCGTGCATGCGGTTGAGCGTGCGGAGGAACGTGGACTTTCCGCAGCCGGACGGCCCGATGAACGCCGTCACGGCGCGGGGCTCGATGTCCATGGAGACGCCCTCCACGGCGAGGAAATCGCCGTAGTAGACGTTGAGGTTTTCGACTTCGATGCGCTTGGACACAGGGGCCTTCCTTGCTTAGCGTGCCTTCGGCGCGAAGACCATCGCGACGATCCGGGCGATCAGGTTGAAGATGACGACGAGGATGACCAGCAGCAGCGCCGCGCCCCAGGCCTGGGCCTGAGAGGCGTCGATGTCCTGCCCCGGGAAACTGTAGGCCGTGTAGGCCATGACCGGCAGGGTCTGCATCGCACCGTTGAACGGGTCGGAGTTGAAGTTGTCGGTGAAGCTCGCGGCGATGAAGATCGGCGCGGTCTCGCCGATGACACGGGCCACGGCGAGGACGACGCCGGTGATGATGCCGCTGGCAGCGGTACGCAGCACGACCTTGATGATCGTGATCGAGCGCGGCACCCCGAGAGCGAACGACGCCTCCCGGAGGTCGGCCGGCACCAGGCGCAGCATCTCCTCGGTGGAGCGGATCACGATCGGGATCATGAGCACCGACAGGGCGATGGATGCCGAGAAGCCGCTGAACGCCTTGGGGCCGACGATCAGGGCGAAGAGCGAGAAGGCGAACAGACCGGCGACGATCGAGGGAATGCCCGTCATCACGTCGACCAGGAACGTGATCGTGCGCCGCAGAGGGTTCTTCGGCTGCGCGTACTCGACGAGGTAGACCGCCGCGAGGATGCCGATCGGCACCGAGATCAGCGCCGCGATCCCCGTGATGATCAGCGTTCCGACGATGGCCTGCAGCGCGCCGGGGGTCGAGACGACGGCCAGGGTGTTGGGGTCGAACGCCGTCCCGCCCACCTTGGTGATGAAGTCCCACGACATGACGCCCATGCCCTTGGAGAACACGGTCCACAGCGTCGAGATGAGCGGTGCCACGGCCAGGACGAAGGCCACGGTGACCAGGCCGCGCACGACGCGGTCGGTCGACTTGCGCCTGCCTTCGACGATCGCGGAGAAGACGCCGATGGCGATCAGGTAGACGATCGCGCTGAGGATCAGCCAGGTGGCGACGTTGAAGCCGCCGAGCACGAGCTGGAGGGCGGCGATGACGGCGAGCGAGACGACGAGGACGATGGGCTCGATGAACCGCGGCAGCTGACCGCTGGTGAGCGACAGGGGCGGCGTGGACGACGTGGCCACGGGGGTGGTGAGCTCGCTCACGAGCGCTTTCCTCTCTTGCGGCCCTTCGCGCCGGGACCTGTGGCCGCGATGATGTAGCGGGCCAGCATGTTCACGGCGAGGGAGACCACGAACAGCATCAGACCGGTGCCGATCAGTGCGGAGCGCTGCAGGTCGGTGGCGATCGGGAAGTTGAGCGCGATGTTCGCGGCGATCGTCTGCGAGTTGTAGCCGTCGGTGAGCAGAGCCACCGAGAAGATGAGGCTCGGCGAGACGATCAGGGCGATCGCCATCGTCTCGCCCAATGCACGGCCGAGGCCGAGCAGCGTCGCCGAAACCATGCCGCTGCGGGCGTAGGGGAGCACCGCCAGGCGCACCATCTCCCAGCGCGTCGCACCGAGAGCGAGGGCTGCTTCCTCGTGCAGACGCGGCGTCTGCAGGAAGATCTCGCGAGTGATCGATGTCACGATCGGCAGGATCATCACGGCCAGGACCACGCCACCGGCGAGCATCGTCGAGCCGGTGCTCGACACCGGTCCTTGGAACAGCGGGATCCAGCCGAAGTACTGGTTGAGGAAGTCGGCGAGCGGCAGCAGCAGCGGGCGCATCACGATGATGCCCCAGAGGCCGAAGACGATGGAGGGTACGGCGGCCAGCAGATCGATGATGTAGCCGAGGAAGCCGGCGATGCGTCGCGGCGCGTAGTGCGAGATGAACAGGGCGATGCCGATCGCGACAGGCGTGCCGAGGACCATGGCGATCAGCGCCGCCCAGATGCTTCCCCACAGCAGCGGTGCGACATAGTCCCAGAAGCTCGACCAGTTGGAGTTCTGGTATCCGGCAAGGTCGCCCTGCGACCAGTTGGCCGTGATGGCCGGAAGCCCCTTGAGGATGAGGAAGATCGCGACGCCCGCGAGGATGATCATGATCGACACGGCGGCCGTGGTCGACAGACCCAGGAACACCGAGTCGCCGGCGCGCCGCTTACCGACGATGTTGGATGCCGGCTTGTGCACGGGTGCGGTCTTGACGTCAGCCACGACGAGCCCCCGGGTCGGGCAGGGTCATGTGTTCTCCTCGGGTCGGGATCGCAGAGTCCGGGTGTGTGTCCGACTCAGCAGGACCGTCGATCGCGGATCGACGAGCCTGCTCAGCCAGGTCCGGTCTGCGCAGCGTAGCCGCGCAGACCGGACCGGGACGAGGTGTTACTTGATCGCGGAGAGCGTCTTCGCGGCGGCGGCGAGGACGGACTCCGGCAGCGGCGCGGAGCCGGCGTTCTTCTCGGCGACCGACTGGCCGAGCGAGCTGGTGACGAAGCCGAGGTACGACTTCACGAGCTCAGCCTGCTTGGCGTCCTTGAAGGTCGAGCAGACGACCGCGTAGGAGACCAGCGGGATCGGGTAGGCGTCAGCGGTCAGCTTGGTGTAGTCGAACTTCTTCGACAGGTCACCGGCGACACCGTTGGAGGCGTCGACTGCGGCCACGTCGAAGGTCTTCGAGACGGCCTCGCCGCTGAAGGCGACGGCGTTGCCGTTGGTGACGATCGAGGCCGCGTTGAGCGAACCGATCGCGGAGTGGTCGGCGTAGCCGATGGTGCCCGAGCCCGCCTTGACGGCCTCGACGACGCCCGAGCCGCCCTTCTGCTTGGAGACGTTGCCCTGAACCGGCCAGTCCTTGCCCGCCGGGAAGGTCCACACCGACGACTGGGTCGCGGCGAGGTAGTTGGTGAAGTTCTGGGTCGTGCCGGAGCCGTCCGAACGGGCGACCGTGGTGATCGCGCCGGCGGGCAGAGCCGTGCCGTTGTCCTTGGTGATGGCCGGGTCGGACCAGTCGGTGATCTGCAGGGCGAAGATCTTGGCGATCGTCTCACCGCTGAGCTTCAGCGAGGTGACACCCGGGATGTTGAAGATGATCGCGACACCGTCGAGGTAGATCGGGATGTTGATGCCGCCCTCGGTGCACAGCGCCTTCGACTGCGCCGTCTGGTCGGCGTTGAGGGGCGAGTCCGAACCGGCGAAGTCGTAGGCGCCGCTCAGGAAGTTGGTCACGCCGCCGCCGGAGCCCTGCGACTTGTCGTAGTTGATCTTCACGTTCTTGGCGGTCGCGTTGTACGCGGTCGTCCATGCCTGCTGGGCGTTGGACTGCGCGCTGGATCCGCCGGCGGTGATGGTGCCGCTGAGGCTGGGGTCGATCTGGAAGGCGACATCCGAGCTGGTGGCGGTCGGGCTCGCGCTCTCGGCCGGCGTGTTGCTGCCGGACGACGCGCAGCCCGTGAGGGCGAGGGCGGCGACGGCCGCGATGGCGCCCAGCTGGGAGATACGGGTGAGCTTCACTGTGAATCCTTCACGTTGTGTGGGAAATGCGGGCCCGGTGCAGGGCACGCCCCGACGCTAGACAGCCACTCTTACCGGCCGGCGGTGCAGAGGTGAACGAGAGGTTAACGATCTCGAGCGATCGCGTGCGGCGCGGTGGCAACGGTTCGCCGTTGGTTCACATGACACCCCTACGATGTCGGCCATGGGTACGACGAGCAAGAGCGAACGCGCCGCGCGCAGCGCCATCACCGACGCTTCCGCGGCGGCCAAGACGGCGGCCAAGACGGCGAAGAACCTTCCGAAGAAGCTGGCCGCCGGCCTCGAGGAGTACATCGACGAGGCGCGTGACGCCGCCGACGTATCGAAGAAGAAGCTGCGCCGCAAACCCCGGAAGGTCACCCGTCAGGCGGAGCGGGCGCTCCAGCGGCTCGAACGAGCGGTCGCCAAGGCCGTCGCCGCCGCGGATCGCAAGGCGCGGCTGCGTGCCGAGGCGCGCCGTGCGGCCCAGGAGGCGGAGAGTTCCGCTGCGCGCGCAGCGGCGGAGGCAGCCGAGGCGAAGGCGCTCAAGAAGGCCGCACGCCGCGCGGAGGCCGCTGCCGCGCGCGCCGAGCTCGACGCGCATGCGGCCGATGAGGCGCTCGCCGCCGAGCTCGCCGCCCCCGCGGACACGGGCGCGCCGCAGCCCACGGATGACGACGCGGACCTGAGCGCCCTCACCGTCGTGCAGCTGCGCGAACGTGCGCGCTCCGCCGGCCGAACGGGCTACTCACGCCTGACGAAGGCGCAGCTGATCGAACTGCTCTCCTGACGTGGACGATTCACCCCGGGCGCTCCTCGGTCGCGCGGAGGCTGCGGCCCCGGCCCGCACGCTGCTGGACGTGTTGCGTGCCACGGCGCGCGCGTTTCCCGAAGCCTCCGCGATCGACGACGGTTCGGGCGCCCTGAGCTATCGCGAGATGCTGGCGCGGGTGGGCGCGACCGCGGCGCGCCTGCATGAAGCGGGCGTTCGACGCGGCGATCGCGTCGGGGTGCGGATGCCGTCGGGTTCGAAAGAGCTGTACATCGCGATCCTCGGCGTCCTCGCCGCCGGTGCGGCGTACGTGCCCGTCGACGCGGATGACCCCGACGAGCGTGCGCGGCTGGTCTTCGGAGAGGCTGCCGTGCGCGGCGTCATCACCGGCACGGGCACGTACGCCCCGGCATCCGAAGAAGCCGCCGTGGCGAATGATCTCTTCGACGGTGAGGCGCCTCACCCCGCGACACAGGCGGTCGTGGCGGTGCCGCCGCCGAACGTCGACGACGACGCCTGGATCATCTTCACGTCCGGCTCCACGGGCGTGCCCAAGGGCGTTGCCGTCACCCACCGCGCGGCGGCCGCCTTCGTGGATGCCGAGGCTCGTCTGTTCGTTCCCCATGCGCCGCTCGGACCCGAGGACCGCGTGCTCGCCGGACTGTCCGTGGCCTTCGACGCCTCATGCGAGGAGATGTGGCTCGCGTGGCGTCACGGTGCGTGTCTCGTTCCGGCGCCGCGGTCGCTGGTGCGCTCCGGCGAGGATCTCGCCCCGTGGTTGCTGCGCCAGAGCATCACTGTCGTGTCCACGGTGCCCACGCTGGCCGCGATGTGGCCGGCGGAATCCATCGAGAACGTGCGCCTGCTCATCTTCGGCGGCGAGGCCTGCCCGCCCGAGCTCGCGGCCCGCCTCGTCGCAGAGGGGCGCGAGGTGTGGAACACGTACGGTCCGACCGAGGCGACGGTCGTGGCATGCGCCGCCCCGCTCGACGGGGCGCTGCCGATTCGCATCGGCCTGCCGCTGGACGGGTGGCTGCTCGCGGTGGTCGACGGTGACGGGCAGCCGGTCGGCGAGGGGGGCGTCGGCGAGCTGATCATCGGCGGTGTGGGGCTGGCACGTTACCTCGATCCCGCGAAGGATGCCGAGAAGTACGCCCCGTTCCCGACGCTCGGCTGGGACCGCGCCTACCGTTCCGGCGACCTCGTCCGCTTCGAGCCGGAGGGGCTCGTGTTCCAGGGCCGCGCCGACGACCAGGTGAAGGTCGGCGGGCGACGTATCGAGCTCGGCGAGGTCGAGGCCGCTCTGCAGGACCTGCCGGGCGTCACCGGCGCCGCGGCGGCCGTTCGCACCACCGAGGCCGGGGTGCCGGTGCTCGTCGGCTACCTCGCGGCGCCCGCGGATTTCGATCGTCTCGCGGCGCGGGCGGATCTGGCCGCGCGGCTGCCGGCTCCCATGGTGCCCCTGCTGGCCGTCGTCGACGACCTGCCCGTGCGCACGTCGGGCAAGGTCGACCGTGCGGCCCTGCCCTGGCCGTTGCCGAACGTCGAGCTTCCGGCATCCGATCTCTCGCCGGGGGAGGCATGGCTGGCCCAGCAGTGGCAGGCCGTGCTCGGCATGCCGGTCATCGATCGCAAGGCCGACTTCTTCGACCTCGGCGGCGGATCGTTGGCCGCGGCGCAGCTGGTGTCACGCATCCGCACGCGCGTGCCCGAGTTCTCCGTCGCCGACATCTACGACGTGCCCCGGCTGGGGGCGATGGCCAAAGCCCTCGGCACCGGTCTGCAGGAGGATGCCGCTGCCGGCTTCCACCGCCCCGAACCGACGCCGCGGCGGGTCCAGTGGGCGCAGACGTTGCTCGGCGTGCCGCTGTTCATCCTCTCCGGCATCCGCTGGATGCTCTACCTGCTCATCGCCTCGGCCGTCTTGCGGCTCTTTCCCGGCTTCGACGTCTTGCCCGAAGCGCCGCTCGTCATCGTCGTGGTCGGGCTGCTCGTGTTCGCAACGCCGTTCGGACGCATGGCGATCGCGGCGGCATGTGCCCGACTGCTGTTGCGCGGCGTGCGACCGGGCGACTATCCGCGCGGCGGTTGGGTGCATATCCGGTTGTGGCTGGCTGAGCAGATCGCCGACCAGGTGGATGCCGTGGGCCTCGCCGGAGCGCCGTGGGTGAGCTATTACGCCCGCGCCCTCGGGGCGCGCATCGGCACGGGCGTCGACCTGCACGCCCTGCCGCCCATCACCGGGATGCTCGAGATCGGAGACGGCGCCGCCATCGAGCCCGAGGTCGATCTGTCGGGGTACTGGATCGATGGTGACGTCGTGCGCATCGGTGCCATCCGCATCGGCGCCGGCGCCACCGTGGGTTCGCGCAGCACGCTCGCTCCCGGCACCCGGATCGGCCGCCGCGCCGAGATCGCACCCGGGTCGGCGGTGTTCGGACGGGTGCGAGCCGACCAGACGTGGGCGGGCTCTCCCGCGGTGCGCGTGGGTGGCACATCCGCGCAGTGGCCCGTCGAGCGGGCCCCCGCTCCCACCCGCTGGCTCTGGGCATACGCCGCCTCCGCGATCGCTCTGGCACTCCTGCCGCTGGTGGCGTTCGCTGCGGGCGCGCTCGTCGTCGCCCGCGGCATCCAGGGTGCGGCGTCGCTCCTCGAGGCGCTGGGCGGGGCGCTGGTGTGGCTTGTTCCCGGTGTGCTGGTCGCGGGTGTCGTCTTCGCCGGTGTCGTCGTCGTGACGGTTCGCGTGCTGTCGATCGGGCTGGACGAGGGCGTGCACCCGGTACGCAGCCGCGTCGGCTGGCAGGCATGGACGATCGAGCGCCTGCTGGACTCGGCGCGAACGATCCTGTTCCCGCTGTACTCGAGCCTGTTCACGCCCGTATGGCTGCGCCTGCTCGGCGCGCAGGTCGGCCGCGATGTCGAAGCCTCCACCGTGCTGCTACTCCCGTCGCTGACGCGCATCGAAGACGGTGCGTTCCTCGCCGACGACACCATGGTCGCGTCGTACGAGCTGCACGGCGGCTGGATGCGCCTCGGCCCGGTGCGCATCGGCAAGCGCGCCTTCCTCGGCAACTCCGGCATGGCCGCGCCCGGACACCGCGTTCCCCGGGACGGGCTGGTCGCGGTGCTCTCGGCTGCGCCGGCGAAGGCCAAACCGGGCTCATCCTGGCTGGGCTCGCCCGCCGTGCGTCTTCGGCGACGCACCGCCGAGGGCGACGAGACGCGCACGTATCAGCCGTCGGCGCGCCTGCGCGTCGCTCGCGCGCTATGGGAGCTGGGACGCGTCGTGCCGGTCGTCGTCACCTGTGCGTTGGGCGTGCTCGTCGTCTTCGCCCTGGCAGCGCTGATCGACGCCGTCGGTCTCGGCGGTGCGATCCTGCTCTCGGGCATCGTCATGCTGGCCGCGGGCGCCGTCGCCGCCGGGGTCTCGACAGCGGCGAAGTGGCTGATCGTCGGCCCCATCCGTGCCGGCGAGCAGCCGCTGTGGTCGAGCTTCGTCTGGCGCACCGAGGTGTCCGACACCTTCACCGAGATGGTCGCTGCTCCCTGGTTCGCGCGCGCCGCCGCCGGGACGCCGGCCCTCGCGGTCTGGCTGCGGTCGCTGGGCTCGACCATCGGGCGCGGCGTCTGGTGCGACAGCTACTGGTTGCCGGAGCCCGACCTCGTCACCCTGGGCGACGGGTCGACGGTCAACCGGGGATGCGTTGTGCAGACGCACCTGTTCCATGATCGAATCATGAGCATGGACACCGTCGAACTCGAGGCCGGGGCCACCCTCGGGCCCCACAGTGTCATTCTGCCGGCGGCGAGCATCGGCGCGCATGCGACCGTGGGCCCGGCATCCCTGGTGATGCGCGGCGAGACGGTGCCCGTCGGCTCGCGCTGGAGCGGAAACCCCATCGGACCCTGGCACGCGGTCAAGGTGCGCGCCTACCAGTCGACCTCGTGAGCGGGCATGACCCGTACGCGCCCGAGAGCGGCGACCCGTCGTTCGACGTCGACTCCTACGACGTGGAGATCGACTATCGCGTGCGCACCAATCGTCTCGAGGGGCGAACGACGATCAACGCCGTGGCGGCGACCGCGGTGTCGGCCGTGAGCGTCGATCTCGTGGGCCTGCGTGCGACGAAGGTGCGCGTCGACGGAGACCGGCGCACCCGCTTCTCGCAGGGACCGCGCAAGCTGCGCATCACCCTCCCGCATCGCATGCAGCCGGGGGAGCGGTTCTCGATCGAGATCGTCTACGCCGGCGCGCCGGCACCGCGTCGGTCCCGCTGGGGCACGATCGGCTGGGAGGAGCTCGAGGACGGCGCGCTCGTCGCGTCGCAGCCGACGGGCGCGCCCACCTGGTTCCCGTGCAACGACCGCCCGGACGCGCGCGCGCCGATGCAGCTGTCGGTGACGACGGATGCCGGGTACCTCCCGGTCCTCACCGGTCGCCCCACCGGAATGTCGACGGCCGGCGGACGCACCACGGTGACCTCGGCGTCCGCCGTGCCGGTGGCGACCTATCTGGTCGCCGTGCACGTCGGCCCGTACGAGCAGAGCGCCCTGGACGGCGCCGACGGCGTCCGGGTCTTCGCCCCCGCGACCCTCCGCCGTGAGGTGGCGCGGGCCTTCGCCGACGTTCCGGCCATGCTCGCTCTGTTCGAGGAGTCGTTCGGCGCCTACCCGCAGGAGGCGTGCACACTCGTCGTGACGCCGGACGAGCTCGAGATCCCTCTCGAAGCGCAGGGGCTCGCCGTTTTCGGCAGCAACCACCTCGTCCCGGACGAGCAACGGCTGATCGCCCACGAGCTCGCTCACCAGTGGTTCGGCAACAGCGTCGGTTTGAGCAGCTGGTCGGACATCTGGCTCAATGAGGGCTTCGCGTGCTTCGCCGAGTGGCTGTGGTTCGAGCGTTCCGGGGCTGCGACGGTGGCCGAGAAGGCGGCGAAGCATCACGCGCGCCTGCGCGCGCTGCCGCAAGATCTCGTCCTCTCCGATCCCGGGCCCGACCTGATGTTCGACGACCGCGTCTACAAGCGCGGTGCTCTCACCCTGTATGCCCTGCGATGCGCCGTCGGTGACGCCGTCTTCTCGCGCGTTCTGCATGAGTGGGTCGAGACCTACCGGCACGCCCTCGCGACCACCGACGAGTTCCGCGCTCTGGCCGCCCGTATCGCCGGGCGCGACCTCGACGACGTCTTCGCGCCGTGGCTCGACCAGACGGCGCTGCCCCCGCTTCCGCGACCGTAGCGCCGGCCGGGGCGATCGGAGCTCAGCGAGCATCCGATCGACCACGTGAGCACCGACCTTCGTCTACGAAGCCGGTCGCGTGCCATCGCGCGAGTCTCGCTGGATTCTCCCGATGAGCGATGGAAAACGACCTTCGCGGATCCGGCGACGGCGTGTGGCCGGCTCCGAGCGCACCCTTGAGGCCCGGGCGGTCCTCGCCTACGGTGAAGCCGCCGCTACCGGCACACGGAAGAACATCGAGACGGAAGTGAAGATCATCATGAAACTGCACTTGCGTCCGGTGGCGGCTCTCGCCGCCGCCGCCCTCCTCGCAGGGGGTCTCCTGACGGCGAGTCCCGCCACGGCTGCCGAGAATCCCGCGTCATCTCCCTCCGCGCAGCACCCCCTCGACGGCCCGGTCTCGCAGCTGTCGGCCGCAGAGGAACGGGTGCTTTCCCGGTTGGAGAGTGCGACCGACACGGCGACCGGCGTCTTCGACGCCGAGGCGGCACTCGCGGCCGGGGTGAGCGATTCCGACGTCGCAGACTACGCGGCGACCTACACGGCCGCCGGCAACGATGTCGTCGGCATGACGTCGTCGGTCGATGCCCAGACGACGCCGCAGGCGCGCGCCCTCGCTGCCGCCTCGGCGACGTGTTCGGGCGCGCGCGGCTACACGGGCTTCTGGGGATGGGGCTGGCAGACGGCCCTTGACTCGTGCGACACAGACTGAACGTGTACGTCACCGGCGGCGTCGGCTGCTGGGGTCAGTGAGAGGGGCGGTCGTGTTCTCGACAACCGTATTGCGGCTGTTGTCGGTCATCGGGTCGGTGATCTGTCTCGTCGGCGTTGCGCTCGCCGTCACGCTGGGCATCGAGTCGGCATCGCGTACGCCCGCGTCGCCGTGGCTCCTGACGGCCACGGCGACTGCGCTGATCGGCGGGCTCGTGCTCACCATCGGCTCCGCCGTGACGCTGGCGCGCCGTCCGCGGGAGGACGAGCGCTGAGAGTGAGCCTCCCGCTCTGCTTTCAGGGGACCAGTGCGGCGCAGAGGAGGATGCCCGGCGGCCCGCAGGAGAGATCCTGACCGCGGGCGGTGACGACGCTCTGTCGCGCCTCGTCGGGCACGGAGGCGCTCCAGTCCGTGCTGTCGTCCCGCGCCGCGACGTGGACGGATGCCGGGTCCACCCGCAGGCCGAGACCGGTGGCCTTGAGGGCGGCCTCCACACGCACCCACCGCCGCAGCCCGCCGGGCGCGCCGCCCGCCGCCTCTCGCACGGAATCGTGCAACGGTTCCGCGTCGAGGGCGAAGCCCGCCGCCCCGGCCCGCGGATGGATGCCGACGATCGCCGACGCACCGGCGTAGGTCACCGCGGCGAACCACTGCTCGTCGTTCACCCGCACGGGGCCGTGCGGGCCCCCGCACCGCGGGCAGGGGTTGGTCAGCACCGCGTGCGGCGACCCGGCATCGGCCAGCAGCCCCCGCAACAGAGCCCACGCGACCGTCCGCCGATCGGGCCGTGCGGCCGGCACCCGCGCCCACGCCAGGCGGAGCCCCTCCACCGGCCTACAGCTTCGGCTCGTGGGTCTCGATCGCGATGATGCCCGACCCGGGGTTGGTCGCCGACAGGTGCACGACCGAGAACGCGCCGGTCTCCAGGGCGGACGCGCTCCCGAGGTAGGAACCGTGCAGTGTTCCCGTCGCCAGCGCCAGCTCCGACAGGATGCCGGGAAGCACCGGGCCGTGGCTGCACAGCACCGCGGGCTTGCGCGAGCGCACGCGGCGTCCGATGACCGAGCGGACGTCCGACGTGCCGTCCTCCCACGCGTCCTGGCCGAGCGCCGACGTGCGGTGGATGTCCTTGCCGATCGCCGCGGCGAGCGGGGTGACCGTCGTCACGCATCGGACGGCGTCGCTGGAGACGATCTTGCGCACCCCGAACGCGCGCAGCGGCCCGACGGCGGCCGCCGCCTGCTTCGCTCCGCGAGCCGTGAGCGGTCGCGCCGCGTCGGAGCCGTCCCAGTCCTCACGGGGGAGGGCCCGGGCATGGCGCAGCACGACGATGGGGAACGTCTGCAGCACACCGTCGTCGACGTAGCGCAGGAACTGCTCCATGATCTCGACGTCGACGGGATACGACAGCTTCGCAAGCGCCTTCTTCGGCGAAAGCCACTCTATGGCGGCGATCTCCTTGTTGGGCACGAACGCGGAGGTGCGGATCGCGGCATCCGTCGCCTCGGCAGACCAGTAGTGCACGATCTTCTGCCGCTTGTTGGGCATGTGATAGCGCGAGACGCCGACGGGGATGCCGAGGGCCACGCGGATTCCGGTCTCCTCGAAGATCTCGCGCACGGCGGTCTCGGCGAGGCTCTCGCCGGGATCGACCTTGCCCTTGGGGATCGTGACGTCGGCATAGGCCGTGCGATGGATGACCAGCACGCGGAGCTTGCCGTCGACCACGCGCCACACGACGCCGCCGGCCGCGTAGACGGCGGTGTCGGTCATCGCACCGCCCGCGCCCGACGACGGCGCTGCACCTGCGCCATCGTGCGGTCCTGCAGATCGATGAGCGGCTTGCCGTCGGCATCCGTGCTGTGGCGCTTCCACTCGCCGCTGTCCTCGAGGTGCCACGAACTCGTCTCAGCGCTCATCGCGAGATCGAACAGGTCGACGAGCTCCTTGATCTGCGCCGGCGCGACGACGCGCACGAGCGCTTCGACGCGCCGGTCGAGGTTGCGGTGCATCATGTCGGCACTGCCGATGAACACCTGAGGATCGCCGGCGCCGGCGAACGCGAAGATGCGCGAGTGCTCGAGGTAGCGGCCCAGGATCGAGCGCACGGTGATGTTGTCGCTCACGCCGGGCAGACCGACCTTCAGCGAGCAGATACCGCGCACCCAGACATCGACGCGGACACCGGCCTGGCTCGCCCGATAGAGCGCATCGATGATCTGCTCGTCCACCATCGAGTTGACCTTGATGCGGATGTGTGCCGGCTTTCCCTCGAGGGCGTGGCGTCGCTCGTTCTCGATCTGACGGAGCAGCCCCTTGCGCAGGTGCAGGGGAGCCACCAGCAGGCGCTTGAACTTCTTCTCGATCGCGTAGCCGCTGAGCTCGTTGAAGAGGCGCGTGAGATCGCGACCCACCTGCTCGTCGGCGGTGAAGAGGCCGAAGTCCTCGTAGATGCGACTCGTCTTCGGGTTGTAGTTGCCCGTGCCGATGTGGCTGTAGCTGCGCAGCATGCCGTCCTCCTCGCGGATGACGTGCAGCAGCTTGCAGTGCGTCTTCAACCCCACCAAGCCGTAGACGACGTGCACGCCCGCCTTCTCGAGCTTGCGCGCCCAGACGATGTTGGCCGCCTCGTCGAAGCGCGCCTTGACCTCCACCAGAGCCAGCACCTGCTTGCCGCGTTCGGCGGCATCGATCAGCGCCTGAACGATCGGGCTGTCACCGGAGGTGCGGTAGAGCGTCTGCTTGATGGCGAGCACGTGCGGGTCGCGCGCGGCCTGCTCGAGGAAGCTCACGACGCTCGTGGTGAACGACTCGTACGGGTGGTGCACGAGCACGTCGCCCTTGCGGATCGCGGCGAACAGATCGGCGCGCCCGTTCTGTTCGGCGGGCTGGAAGGCCGGAGCCGTCGTGGGCACGTGAGCCGGATAGTGCAGCTCCGGACGGTCGATGCGAGACAGGTCGAACAGACCCCGCAGGTCGAGTGGGCCGGGGAGGCGGTAGACCTCCTGCTCGGTGATGTCGAGTTCGGCGATCAGCAGGTCGAGGGTGACGTCGTCCATGTCCTCGGTGACTTCGAGACGGATCGGCGGGCCGAACCGGCGTCGCAGCAGCTCGGCCTCGAGCGCCTGGATGAGGTTCTCGGTCTCGTCCTCCTCGATCACGACGTCCTCGTTGCGGGTGAGACGGAACGTATGGTGCTCGAGGATCTCCATACCCGGGAACAGGTCGCCCAGATGGTTGGCGATGAGTTGCTCGAGCGGCAGGTATCGCGCCCGTCCGGCGTCTCCCGGCACGGCGACGAAGCGCGGGAGCATGGGCGGCACCTTCAGGCGCGCGAACTCCTGACGACCCGTCTTCGCGTTGCGGATGCGGATCGCGAGGTTCAGCGAGAGGCCGGAGATGTAGGGGAACGGATGCGCCGGGTCCACCGCGAGCGGCATCAGCACCGGGAACACCTGGGACTGGAAGTACTCGGAGAGCTCGTTGCGGTCATCGACCGACAGGTCGTCCCAGGAGACGACCTCGATGCCCGCCTCGGCGAGTGCGGGCTGGACCATCCCGAGCCAGGCGTTCGCCTGACGCAGCTGCAGGGCGTGGGCAGCGTCGGAGATGTCGGCGAGCACGTCTTGGGGGGCGCGACCGACGTTGGTCGGCACCGCGAGCCCGGTCACGATGCGGCGCTTGAGGCCGGCCACGCGCACCATGAAGAACTCGTCCAGGTTGCTGGCGAAGATCGCCAGGAAGTTGCTGCGCTCCAGCACGGGCAGCGACGGATCCTCCGCGAGCTCCAGCACGCGCTGGTTGAAGGCGAGCCAGCTGAGCTCGCGATCCATGTAGCGGTGCTCGGGGAGCTGGGCGTCGCCGTCTTCGACCATCTCGTCGAAGTCGTCGTCGTCCTCGTCGCCCAGTCCGGTGTCCAGAACGTCGGTGTCGATCATTCCCTCATCATGTCAGGGCCAGGTGACCGACGCGTTAACCACGACGTCGCGCGGCGCTCGCCGCCGCGTCATCAGGCCGAAGAGGCCTCGTGCGACGAGGGGATCTGATCGTCCTCGTAGACGTTGAAGCGATAGCCGACGTTGCGCACCGTGCCGATGAGCTGCTCCAGGTCGCCGAGCTTGGCGCGCAGTCGTCGCACGTGCACGTCGACGGTTCGCGTGCCGCCGAAGTAGTCGTAACCCCACACCTCGCTCAGCAGCTGCTCGCGCGTGAACACGCGCGACGGATGCGTGGCGAAGAAGTGCAGCAGCTGGAACTCCTTGTAGGTGAGATCCAGAGGCTTGCCGTGCACCTTGGCCGAATAGGACGACTCATCGATCGTGATGCCGGAGGTCTGAATGCGACTGGACACCTGAGAGGCGGACTGACGTCCGACCGCCAGCCGGATGCGCGCGTCGACCTCGGCGGGCCCGGCGCCGACGAGGATCACGTCGTCGATGCCCCAGTCGGTGGACACCGCGGTGAGCCCGCCTTCTGTCACGACGAGTACCAGAGGCGCGTCCAGGCCCGTCGTGTTGAGGATCTTGCACAGCGACTTCGCCCCGACCAGGTCGGCGCGGGCGTCGACGAAGATGACATCCGAGCTCGGCGCGTTCACGAGTTGCGCCGGTTCGGCGGGAATCTGGCGGACGCGATGGCTCAGCAGCTCGAGCGCAGGCAGGACGGGGCCCCCGCCCGGGGCGGAACTCAAGACGAGAAGCTGAGCCAATGGGGGTCCCTTCGGGTTCGGATGCCCCCGAACCGTGCCCCCATCTTAGAACCCGCTCGCACGGGCGCCGTGCGCGGCGGCTCGCGCGACGTGCGCGCAGTGCGCGTGTCGGCGACAATGGGAGGATGACGCTTCCCGGATTGGCGCCCCGCGCCGAGTACGGCGGCATCGTCGGAGTCTGGGCCGCCGGCGCGGTGATCGCGATCGTGATCGGCGCCGTCGCTCCGGGCGAGTGGCGCGCCGCATGGATGCCGGTGGGCATGGCCGCCTGCCTCATCCTCGCCTTCGTCGTGCAGCTGGTGCAGGGGCACTCGCAGGGCTTCCTGCGCCGGGTGGCGCTGAGCACTCTCGGTGCGTTCGTGGTGATGGGCCTGATCGGGCTCGGTCTCGGACTCTCCAGCATGTTCGCGTGACGGTAGAGTGAAGGTATGGACCTGCTCGCACTCGAACTCTTCTTCGTCGGGTTGCTCGCGCTCGCCTCGCTCGCGATCGTCTTCGTGTCGGGTGTCGTGATCAAGAACCTCTACCGCGGCCAGCGCTGATCGGCATGATCGACCTGCCGACCGACCTGCCGGCCGATCTCGTCCCTCTCTCGTGGCTGCTCGGTGTCTGGGAGGGCACCGGCGTCATCGACTATGAAGCCGGCGATGTCTCCTTCAGCGGCGAATTCGCCCATCGGGTGAGCTTCAGTCACGACGGCGGCGATTACGTGAACTACGCCGCGAGCGCATGGTTCGTCGCCGACGACGAGACGCGCGCCCCCCTCGTCGCGGAGACCGGATACTGGCGCCTGGCTCGCCCCCTCGGGCAGGCCGATCCCGGGCCGGCGCTGCTGCCGCCGTCGGCGGTGCGCGACGCCGGGCGGACGGCGGACGACGTCGAGTCGCTGCGCAACCAGGAGGGCGGCTTCGATCTCGAGGTCGCGATCGTGCACTCGGACGGCATCAGCGAGCTCTACGTCGGGCAGGTCCGCGGCCCGCGCATCGATCTGGCGACGGATGCCGTAGTGCGCCCTGCCAGCGCGAAGGTCTACACCGCGGCGACACGGATGTACGGCCTCGTCGACGGCCACCTGCTCTGGGCGTGGGACATCGCCGCGCTCGGCGGCGAGCTCGGTTCGCACGCGTCGGCACGACTGGCGCGGGCCGAGTGAGCATGTCCGAGGCGCCCCCGTCTGCTCCCATCGCCAGCGCGTTCACCGTCGTTCCCGGTGCCGTCGTCGACGAGCGTGGGCTGGCGCACGTGGCGGCGCCCGCGCGCGAGCAGCGTGAGCTCGTCGCCGGACGCGCGCTCGCGCCGCTCGAGGACCGCGCCGTGCTCGCGATCGACGGGGTCGACCGTCTGAGCTGGCTGGACTCCATCACCTCCCAGGCGTTGACGGCGCTCGCTCCGGGCGCCAGCACGGAACTGCTCGTGCTCGACCCGCAGGGCCATGTCGAACACGCTGCCGCCGTCGTGGACGACGGTGTGCGCACGTGGCTGATCGTCGACCGCTCCCGTTCGGCCGCGCTCCTGTCGTGGCTGAGCCGCATGCGGTTCCGTTTGCGGGTCGAGCCGCAGGATCTCTCCGACGAGGTGCGCGTCATCGGCGGCACCTCCGAAGCGGTCGCTGCACTCGAGCCCCTCGCCGTCTGGCGCGACCCGTGGCCCGCGGTCGCCGTCGGCGGGTGGGGGTACGCTGCTGCCGCGCCGCACCCGGGGGAGTCGTACGACTGGGCGGAGGCGGTCGTGCCGGTCGACGCCGTGTCGCGCCTCGCCGAGGCCGCGGCGTCGGGTCAGCAGCCCATCGCGGGATGGATGGCCGTCGATGCCGTCCGCATCGCCGCGTGGCGTCCGCGCGCCGAGACCGAGGCCGACGGGCGCGCGCTGCCTCACGAGGCCGACTGGTTGCGCACCGCCGTGCACCTGGACAAGGGCTGCTACCGCGGCCAGGAGACGGTCGCGAAGGTGCACAACCTGGGGCATCCGCCGCGCCGACTCGTCGCCCTGCAACTCGATGGCAGCGATGCCGACCTGCCCGTCGGGGGCGCAGAGGTCTTCCTCGACGACGAGGTCGTCGGCGCCGTGACCTCCGTTGCACGCCACTACGAAGAGGGGCCGATCGCGCTGGCATACGTCAAGCGCACGGTTCCGGTCGACGCCGATCTGACGGTCGCCGTGGACGAGAGTCGCGTCGCGGCCGCGCAGGAGGTCATCGTTCCCCCCGATGCCGGGCGCACCGCATCGATCCCGCGGATGCCGCGGCTCTCCCGGCGCCGCTGACGCCGGTGTCACCCGCCGCGTCATCGCCGGAGAGCTCTCGGCCGTCCACCGCGGCGATCGTCACCCGTCGCCGAGCCCGCTGGCATCCCCGCGCCGGGATGGACCGCGTCGCGGTCTCCGCGCCGGCCATCGTCCAGATCGTCGTCGCGGCCACGGCGGCGTTCTCGTTCGCCCACTACGTACTCGGACACGCGGCGCCCCTGCTCGCGGCGACGGTGACGGTCTCCAGTCTGGGGTTGGTGCGCGATGCGCGCCCGCGGCGCGTGCTGGAGACCGTGGTCGGGATGGTCGTCGGCATCCTCGTGGCCGAGCTCATCGTCTTCGTCGCCGGCATCGGCTGGTGGCAACTGGGGCTGACACTGGCGGCGTCTCTCGTCGTCGCCCGCTTCCTCTCGCCGCAGCCGGCGTTCGCCATCGCGGCAGCGGTGCAGTCGGCCATCGTCATGGTCATTCCCGTGAGCGTCCCCTTCATCCGCATGATCGACGGGATCGTCGGGGGCGTGGCGGCCCTGCTGGTCACGGCTCTCCTGCCACGCAGTCCGCTGCGTGCCGTCACGCGGGAGGGTGCTCAGCTCCTCACCGCGTTCGACGGCGCGGTCACGACTCTCGTCCAAGCGTTGCGACGGGGAGATCCGGTGCGAGCCCAGCGCGGTCTCGCCATGGCACGCAGCCTGCAGAGCCTCGTCGACCAGTGGCGTGCGGGGGTGGAGTCGGGCTCCGAGATCGCCCGCATCTCTCCGTTCCTGCGACGCCAGCGCTCCGAGTTCCAGCGGCAGGACCGCGTGCGGCACCACCTGGATCTCGCGACGCGCAATCTCCGGGTCATCGCGCGCCGCGTCGTCTACCTCAGCGACGACCGACAGCCACGGCCGATCGCCGCCGATCTGCTCGCCGAACTCGCCGCCGGCGCCCGGCTGATCTCCGATGCTCTGGGCGACATCTCCTACGAGCCCGCCGCGCGAGAGGCGATCCGCGCTGTGGCCGGGCGCCTCGACCCCCGCGTCCTCGCCGACCGCAGTTCCGCCGTGGATCAGACGCTCATCGGGGCGCTGCGGCCGTTGGCCGTCGACCTGATGACCGCGGCCGGCATGCCTGCGGCCGAAGCGCGCGCTGCCATCCCGCGGGTCTGAGCGGCCGCGGGGCGTTCAGTCGCGGGGAGCGATGAGACTCCACGGCACCGTGACCTCGCCCAGACGCCAGCGCGCCCGGCCGTGCACAGGCCAGCCCGTCGCGTGCATCGCGTCGAGCGCGGCGCGCCAGCGTTGCACCGGGCCGAACGAGGCGGTGTCGACGGCGCGCGTCCACTCTCCGTCGAGGGCGCGGAGGAAGTCGTGCACCGCCTCGCCGGGCACATTGCGGTGGATGAGAGCTTTGGGCAGGCGCTCGGCGGCGATCGACGGCGAGGCGAGTTCGGCGAGCCGCAACGACAGAGTGAGCGTTCGCGGTGCCCCGTCGGCGCCGACCTCGACCCATGTGCAGATCCGGCCGAGCTCGTCGCAGGTGCCCTCCACGAGAATGCCGTCCGGATGCAGTCGCTGCGCCATGCGCCCCCAGGCGTCCTTCACCTCGTGCTCGTCGTACTGCCGAAGGACGTTGAACGCCCTCAGCACCGCAGGTCGGCGTCCGCGCGGCGTGGGTACCTCGAACCCACCGCGGGCGAACGAGACGTGAGCATCGGTCGCGAACGCCGTGCGCCCCGCGCGCACCTCGACGAGCTGCGTGCGGGCGCGCTCGACGCGGGCGGGGTCGATCTCCAGCCCGAGTACCTCGACGTCGGGGCGCGCGAGGCGCAGGCGCCGCTCGAGTTCGAGCACGGTCACCGCGCTCGCGCCGTAGCCGAGGTCGACGACGAACGGATCGGCGGTGCGCCGCAGCGCCGGATGCCGGGCGATCCAGCGGTCGATGCGACGCAGTCGATTGGTGTTCGTCGTGCCGCGCGTGATCTGACCGACCACCCCGTGAGCGGGGGCTTTCTCCGGCGGCATCCCCCCATGATGCCAGCGCGCGCGCCGGTAGGATGACGAGCATGACCGCGCCGTACACGCTGATCCTCCTCCGCCACGGGCAGAGCGAGTGGAACAAGACCAACCAGTTCACCGGATGGGTGGACGTCCGCCTCACCGAGCAGGGTCGCGGCGAGGCCGCGCGCGGCGGTGAGCTGCTGAAAGAGTCCGGCATCCTGCCCGATGTGCTGCACACCTCGCTGCTCAGTCGCGCGATCCAGACCGCCAACATCGCGCTCGACGCCGCCGACCGCCTGTGGATCCCCGTGAAGCGGTCGTGGCGCCTGAATGAGCGCCACTATGGCGACCTCCAGGGCAAGGACAAGGCGGAGACCCTCGAGCAGTTCGGCGAGGAGCAGTTCATGCTGTGGCGTCGCTCTTTCGATGTGCCGCCGCCGGCCCTTCCCGACGACTCGCCCTACAGCCAGGTGAACGACCCGCGCTATGCCGGCATCGACGGTGACGTCCCGCGCACCGAGTCGCTGAAGATCGTCATCGACCGCCTTCTGCCCTACTGGGAGAACGAGATCGTTCCCGATCTGAAGGCCGGGAAGACGGTTCTCGTGACGGCGCACGGCAACTCGCTGCGCGGACTCGTGAAGCATCTCGACGGCATCAGCGATGCGGACATCGCCGAGCTGAACATCCCCACCGGCATTCCGCTCGTGTACCGCCTCGGTGAGGACCTCATGCCGCTCGAGCCGGGCGCCTACCTCGATCCCGAGGCCGCCGCTGCCGGTGCCGCCGCCGTGGCGAGCCAGGGCAAGGGCTGACGGCCCGCGACCGGACGAACGTGAGAGGGGGATGCCGACCGGCATCCCCCTCTTCGTGTTGCACCCCCGCCCAGGCGGAGGCGACGTCTTACTCGGCGCCGTCGAGCGATTCGCCCTCGGCGATGATGACGGCGATCGTGTCGGTGTCGGGCGTCCAGTCGCCGGTGGCGAGGTAGGCGACCTTCTTGGCCACCGAGACGGCGTGGTCGGCGAAGCGCTCGAGGTAGCGGCTCGCGAGGGTCGCATCGACGGTGGCTCCCGCCTCGCCCTGCCAGTTCTCGCTCAGCACCTTCTCGAAGACGGCGAGGTGGTGGTCGTCTACCTTGTCGTCGAGCGTGCGCAGCGTCTCGAGGTAGCTGAGGTCTTCGGTGCGCAGCAGCTCGGTGAGGGTCTTCGCGACCTCGACGTCGAGTTCACCCATCTTGGTGAAGGTGCCCTTCAGCCCCTTCGGGATGGCGCGCTCGGGGAAGCGCATGCGGGTGAGCTGAGCGATGTGCTCGGCGATGTCGCCCATGCGCTCCAGGGAGGCGCTGACGCGGAGCGCGGCGACGACGATGCGCAGATCGCGGGCGACCGGTTGCTGACGCGCGAGGATCTGGATCGCCAGCTCGTCGAGCGCGACCGCCTTGTCGTCGATCGTCTGGTCGGCTTCGATGACCTCTTCGGCAAGGGCGACGTCGCTGGTGCCGAAGGCGCGCGTGGCCTTGTCGATGGCCTCCGTGACCAGCTCGGCGATCTCGACGAGACGTGACTGCACGTCCTCGAGCGACTGGTGGAACACTTCGCGCATGAGAGAGCCTCTCTTCCGGCGGGCAGGCACGGTGCCGCCCACTGACCCGGCGATCATCGCGGGCCAAGGTTAACGATCGGTGCCGCAGCGATGAACGTTGCCGACGGGGTGTCCGGTGTTGATCCGTATCGTGAATCTGCGGTGTCCAACCACCCTACGCTGGGACCCATGGAGTCCCTGCAGCCGGTGATCGCGCTGATCCTCGGTCTCGTCCTCGGCGGCGGAGTGGCCACGCTCGTGCTGATCGCGCTGCGCGCACGCGATCGCGCGCGTGTCGCGGCATCCACGGCCCTGCCGGACGGCACGGCGGCTGTGCTGCAGGGAATGGACGAAGTCGCGGTGGTCGTCGACACGTCGCTGCAGATCGTTGCCGTCTCGGCGCCCGCGGAGCTGTTCGGCATGCACGAGGACTACGCGCTGCCGGGCGATGAGCTGCGCGCCCTCGCCCGGACCGTCCGTCGGACCGAGGCGCCGGAGACGCAGACGATGCGGCTCAAGCGCGGCGTCGAGCCGCGGCTGGTCTCGGCCCGGGCGAGCGTGATCACACCGCGGTTGATCCTCATCGTCATTCGCGACATCACGGAGCGGGAGCGCGTCGAGGAGATGCGCCGCGACTTCGTCGCCAACACCAGTCATGAGCTGAAGACGCCGGTGGGTGCGGTGAGCCTGCTCGCGGAGGCGGTCGAGTCGGCCGCCGACGATCCCGAGCAGGTGCGTCACTTCGCCGCTCGGCTCAGCGCCGAGGCCGCCCGGCTCAGCCAGCTCACGTCGCGCATCATGAACCTTTCACGGCTGCAGTCCGCCGACGATCTGACGGAACTGCGCGACGTGTCCGTCGACGAGGTCGTCGCCGCCGCCATCGAGTCCCAGTCGGTCGCCGCCGACTCGGCCGCCATCACCGTCGCCCGCGGGGGCGAGAGGCACGCGTACGTCCGCGGCGACGTGCAGGTGCTCACCGAGGCCGTCGCCAACCTGGTGGCCAACGCGATCGCGTACTCACCTCAGGGCGGCCAGGTCGGCGTCGGCGTGAAACTGGACGGCGGGGTCGTCGAGATCGCGGTCACCGATCGGGGGATCGGCATTCCGGAGGACGAGCAGGAACGCGTGTTCGAGCGGTTCTATCGTGCCGACCAGGCGCGCTCGCGCCGCACCGGCGGCACGGGTCTCGGGCTGTCGATCGTCAAGCACGCGGTGCAGCGGCACGGGGGAGAGGTCGAGGTCTGGTCGCGTCCGGGGCGCGGGTCGACGTTCACCGTTCGACTGCCTGCAGTTCCGGCGCCCGACGACCTTCCCGTTCCGAAGAAGCGCAAGAAGAAGAAGGCCGCCCGCGATGGTGCGCGGGCGAAAGGAGAGAAGAAGCGATGACCCGCGTCCTGATCGTCGAGGATGAGCCCGATCTGGCCGATCCGCTCGCCTATCTGCTGCGCCGCGAGGGCTTCGAGGTCGAGATCGCCGAGGACGGCCCCGCGGCGCTCGACGCGTTCGCATCGCGCGGCGCCGACATCGTGCTGCTCGACCTCATGCTTCCCGGGATGCCGGGAACCGAGGTGTGCCGCGTGGTGCGCTCGACCTCCAAGGTGCCCATCATCATGCTCACCGCGAAGGACTCCGAGGTCGATATCGTCGTCGGCCTCGAACTCGGCGCCGACGACTACGTGACCAAGCCGTACTCGTCACGCGAGTTGCTCGCGCGGATGCGCGCCGTGCTGCGACGCAGCGAAGGGCCCGAGCTGGGCCTGGATGACAGTGTCGTCGACGGTGGAAGAGTCGTCCTGGACATCGATCGACACACGGTCGCCGTCGACGGTGAGATCATTCCGATGCCTCTGAAGGAGTTCGAGCTGCTCGAGGTGCTCATGCGCAACGCGGGGCGTGTGCTGACGCGTGGTCAGCTGATCGACCGGGTGTGGGGCAGCGATTACTTCGGCGACACCAAGACCCTCGACGTCCACATCAAGCGCATCCGGTCACGGATCGAACGAAACCCCAGCGAGCCGGTCATGCTGCTGACCGTGCGGGGCCTCGGGTACCGTTTCGAGGCCTGACGCGTCCCGTCCGCCACGCCACGCACATCGGCGGCGCCCCTCGCGCAGAGGGACGCCGCCGATATCCGTGAGCGGGATCAGTTCGCGGGAACGAAGTCCTTCAGGTACGACAGGGTGCCGTCCAAGACCGGAACGCGGTCTTCGACGGCCTCGCCGGTGCCGGACTGGAACGTGGTGCGCACGTCGGTGCCGGGCTTGGCCGACAGGCCGGTGAACAGCAGCGGCTCTGCGCCGTCGAAGCCCAGGCTGACGGTCGAGTGCGCGGCGACCGGCACCCGCTGGGTCGTGCCCTCGATGCCCACCAGCAGCGTCTCGTCGGTGTCGGTGTCGTTGACGATCGCCGCGAGGAAGTTGGCTTCGGTGCCCTTCTCGTTGGCGACGAAGAGCGCGTTGCGCACCTTCAGGGGTGCCGAGTGCGTGATGTTGACGCCCTCAGCGGCCGAGTAGCTGATGGTCGTGGCCTGCGGTGAGATCATGCTGCAGCCGGCGGTGGAGAGGACCACAGCGGCGGCGAGGGCGACGGACGCGAGACGGCGCGTGTTCACGGATCCTCCTGGACGAGTCGGTGTGTGCTCATTCTATGCCGCGACGCGACGCCACCCCGGCGTCCCCGCCGCGGATGCTCAGCCGGCGAACCTTAGCGTATGTCGCCTGTGGTATTCTGGACTTTGCCGAAAGGACATAACTGCATGCTTTTTGAGGTTGGCGAGACGGTCGTCTATCCGCACCACGGGGCCGCGACGATCATCGAGGTCAAGGACCGGATCATCAAGGGCGAGACCAAGAAGTACCTGAAGCTGAACGTCACGCAGGGAGACCTCATCATCGAGGTCCCTGCCGACAACGTCGACCTGGTCGGTGTTCGTGACGTGATCGGCAAGGACGGTCTCGAGAAGGTGTTCGACGTGCTGCGCGCACCGTTCACCGAAGAGCCCACCAACTGGTCGCGCCGCTACAAGGCCAACCTCGAGAAGCTCGCGTCCGGCGACGTGATCAAGGTGAGCGAGGTCGTTCGCGACCTGTGGCGTCGTGACCAGGACCGCGGCCTGTCCGCCGGTGAGAAGCGCATGCTGGCCAAAGCTCGTCAGATCCTCGTGTCCGAGATCGCTCTGGCGCTGAAGGCCGATGAGGATCACGCCTCGGGGGTCCTCGACGAGGTTCTCGCGAGCTGATCCCGGCATCCGCCGGAAGACGGCGCGCCACGTCGGTAGTGTCGGGTACATGAGCGACCCGTTGGTTCCCGTGCCCCACACCGCCGTGATCGTCGTCGCGGCTGGATCCGGTCAGCGGTTGGGCGCGGGTGTTCCGAAGGCGTTCGTGGGTCTCGACGCCCACACGGTTCTGCGCCACGCGCTGGAGGGTGTGTTCGCCGCGCCGGCCGCGCAGGTCGTGATCGTCGCTCCCTCAGACCGCGTCGGTGACGCCCTGACCGAGGCGCGCGCCGTCGCCGGCGAACGGCACGACCTGGTCACGGTCGTCGCCGGCGGGCTCAGCCGGCAGGAGTCGGTGGCTGCCGGACTGCGGGCCGTGTGGCCCGACGTCGAGCGCGTGCTGGTCCATGACGCCGCGCGGGCTCTGACTCCGCCCGAGGTGTTCGCGCGCGTCATCGATGCGCTCGCGGACGGCAAAGATGCGGTGCTTCCGGTGCTTCCTGTGGTCGACACCGTCAAACGGGTGTCCGGCGATCGCGTGCGCGAGGCGATCGAGCGTTCCGAACTGGCGGCCGCGCAGACCCCGCAGGGATTCCGCCGCACGATTCTCGACGCGGCCTATGCCGCGGCATCCGCCGAGCACACCGACGACGCCGCACTCGTGCAGAGCATGGGAACACCGGTGTGGACGGTGCCCGGCGATGAGCGGAGCTTCAAGATCACCACTCCGGGCGATCTCGACCGCGCGCGAGCCCTCCTGGCTGTCGCGCCGGTGGGGCGCACCGCGCCGGTGCCGCGCGTCGGCGTCGGCACCGACGTGCATGCCGTCGGCGGCAGCGGCGATCTCTGGCTGGCCGGACTGCGCTGGCCCGGTGAATCCTCGCTGCACGGTCATTCGGATGGGGATGCCGTCGCGCACGCCATCGTGGACGCCGTGCTCGCCGCCGCGGGACTCGGCGACATCGGCACCCATTTCGGAACCGATCAACCGCAGTACGCCGGCGCCCACGCCGAGGCGTTCCTGGCCCGCACGCGGGAGCTGGTGGAGGCCGCTGGCTTCTCGATCGGCAACGTCTCGGTGCAGGTGCAGGCGCGCCGGCCGCGCTTTGCCGCGCGCCGCGCGGAAGCCGAACATGCCCTGTCTGCGGCGCTCGGTGCGCCCGTCGCCGTGTCGGCGACGACGACCGATGGGCTCGGCTATACGGGAACGGGCGACGGCGTCGCCGCCTTCGCCGTCGCGCTCGTCTACTCCGTGTGAGCCCCCACGCCCGCGCCGCTGTCGCGTCTCGCGCGCGCGGGTAGGCTGGTGCGGTGACGGTCCGGCTCTACGACACCCAGGTGCAGGCGTTGCGCGACTTCGCGCCGCAGGATCCGACCCACGTGAGCATGTACGTGTGCGGCCCGACTGTCCAGTCCGGCCCCGGCATCCATCACCTGCGCGCGGCGCTCGCCTTCGATCTGCTGCGTCGCTGGCTCACCCGGCGCTTCGGGCGCGTCACCTTCGTGCGCAACATCACCGACATCGACGACAAGGTGTTGCAGAACGCCACCGCTGATGAGCCGTGGTGGGCACTCGCGTATCGCGTGGAGCGCGAGTTCGCGTACGCGTATGCCGCGATCGGCATCCTCGCGCCGACCTACGAGCCTCGCGCGACCGGGTCGATCCCGCAGATGCAAGAGCTGATCGCCACCCTCATCGAACGCGGTCATGCCTACGCCGCGGCCGGTGACGTCTATTTCGACGTGCGTTCGTGGTCCGCCTACGGAGAGTTGACCCATCAGAGCATCGACGCGATGGAGCCGGCGGCCGACGCGGACGCGCGCGGCAAGCGCGACCCTCGCGACTTCGCGCTCTGGAAGAGCGCCAAGAGCGACGAGCCGACAGATGCCGTGTGGGAGAGTCCTTGGGGGCCGGGCAGGCCGGGCTGGCACATCGAGTGCTCTGCCATGAGCCGCCGCTACCTGGGTGCCTCCTTCGACATCCACGGCGGCGGCATCGACCTGCGCTTCCCGCACCACGAGAACGAGTTGGCGCAGTCGCGTGCGGCGGGTGACGCGTTCGCGCGCTACTGGGTGCACAACGGCCTGGTCACGGTCGGCGACCAGAAGATGTCGAAGTCGCTCGGCAATCATCTGCTCGCGCTGGACGTGCTGGCCGACCGCGACCCGCTCGTCGTGCGCTACGCCCTCGGCGCGGCGCACTACCGGTCCACGCTCGATCTCACCGCGGCATCCTTCGACGAGGCCGAGGCGGCCCTCGAGCGCATCCGAACGTTCCAGCAGCGGGCCGCGCGGGTGCTCGGCACTGCGGTGCCGCTGGTGGCCGCCGATATCCCCGAGGCGTTCGCTGCCGCGATGGACGATGACCTCGGCGTTCCGCAGGCGCTCGCGGTCGTCCACGAGACCGTGCGCGCCGGAAACGCGGCGTTGGATGCGGGCGATCGGGATGCCGCGGCCCGCGCTTTCGTCGAAGTGGGCCGCATGACCGGCGTTCTCGGTATGAATCCGGTCGACCCGAAATGGCGGCCCGAAGCAGGTGCTGCCGAGGCGCGCGCCCTGGACGCGCTGCTGCAAGCGATGATCACCCAGCGCGCGCAGGCGCGCGCGAACAAGGACTGGGCGGCCGCCGACCGTCTTCGCGACGCGATCGCGGCGGCCGGCGTCGTCCTCGAGGACGGTCCCGACGGGACCCATTGGAGTCTGAATGATGGCTAAGCCGGGCAACCCCTCCGCGGGCAAGGGCAAGAAGAAGGGCCCGCTCAAGGGCACGGGCGGCAACGGACGCAAGGCGCTCGAGGGCAAGGGGCCGACTCCCAAGGCCGAGGACCGCAGCTGGCACGTCGCCGGCAAGCGCAAGGCCGCCATGGAGCGCTACGCCGCCGCCGGCGGCAAGGGACGCCCCGGTCAGAAGCCGGCGCCGTCCCGCGCGCCGAAGGCCAAGGCCGGTGACGACACCGAGAACGTGACCGGGCGCAACTCCGTGCTCGAAGCTCTGCGTGCACGCATCCCGGCGACGGCGTTCTACATCGCCCAGCGCGTCGAGATGGACGATCGCGTCAAGGAGATGCTCTCGATCGTGACCCAGCGCGGTATCCCCGTGATGGAGGTCACCCGCCCCGAGCTCGACCGTATGGCCGGCTTCGACGGCGTGCACCAGGGTGTCGCGCTCAAGGTGCCGCCGTACGAGTACGCGCACCCCCAGGACCTGCTGGAGGAGATCATCGGAAAGGGGCAGACGCCGCTGATGGTCGCGTTGGACGGCATCACCGATCCGCGCAACCTCGGCGCGATCATCCGCTCCACCGCCGCCTTCGGCGGTCAGGGACTCATCATTCCCCAGCGCCGTTCGGCCGGCGTCAACTCGGCCGCGTGGAAGACGAGCGCCGGCGCCGCGGCCCGGGTTCCGGTCGCGATGGCACCGAATCTGACCACGACGCTCAAAGAGTTCAAGAAGCAGGGCGTGTTCGTGCTCGGTCTCGATGGCGGCGGCGACGTCGCGCTGCCCCAGCTCGAACTGGCAGATCGGCCCGTCGTCATCGTCGTCGGCTCGGAGGGCAAGGGGCTGTCACGGCTGGTCACCGAGACGTGCGACCAGATCGTGTCGATCCCGATCTCCTCCGCCGCAGAGTCGCTCAACGCCGGCATCGCGGCATCCGTCGCGCTCTACCAGGTCTCCACCATCCGCGCCGCGTCCGAGTGACGCCCGCTCCACCTGCACGCCGATCCGAAAGGAAGCACTGAGATGGCCATCATCGCCGTTCTGGGAGGCACCGGCTTCGCCGGTCGCCACATCGTCTCCGAGGCTGTGGACCGCGGGCACACCGTGCTGTCGGTGTCACGGTCGGTGGCCGCAGACCGCGTGCCCGGTGCGACCTACGTCGAGGGGACGCTGCTGGACATCCCCGGGCTGGTGACGCAGCTGGAGGGCGCGGACGTGGTCATCAGCGCCGTCGCGCCGCGCGGTGCGATGGAGGGCCTCGTGCGGCCCAACCTGGAGGCGCTGAACACCGTGCTGCCCGAGAGCGTGCGGCTGGGCGTCATCGGCGGCGCCGGCGGGAGCCTCGTCGCTCCCGAGGGCCCTCGCGTCGTCGACGTCGACTTCCCCGACGCCTTCAAGGCCGAGGCGCTGGAGATGATCGGTGTTCTGGAGGACCTTCAGGGCGAGCAGACCGGTCGCGACTGGTTCTTCGTCCACCCCGCCGGCGGCTTCGGCGGCTTCAACCCGGGCGAGCGGACGGGCACCTACCGGGTCGGTGGCGATGTCATCGTCACCGATGCCGAGGGGCAGTCCTACATCTCCGGCGCCGATCTCGCGGTGGCGGTGCTCGACGAGATCGAGAACCCGCAGCACTCGCGCCGGCGCTTCACCGTCGGGTACTGACGCGCTCTCTCGCCGGGTTCAGACCAGGTCGCGCCAGTCGACGTCCTCGTCTTCGTCGTCGTCGATCGTCGAGATCGCCGAGGTGATCACCGGAATCGCCATCGTCTCGGTGGGGGGACCCATCACCGTGGCCTCGTCCCGGCGGTGACGCAGCACGTCGTCGATGTAGGACGAGACGACCTCGGCGATCGGCACCGACTGTCCTCGCGCTTGCGACATGTACCAGCGGTGTTCGAGGACCTGGTGGAACACCTCGGCGGGTTCGAGTTTGGCGCGCAGATCCCAGGGGATCGCCTTCACGACGGGTTCGAACACGCGGGTGAGCCACTCGTGCGCCACCATCTCCTCGTCGGAGCCGAGTCGTGAGACGCGGGCACGGAACGCGTCCATGTCGTTGAGCAGGCGCCGGGCCTGGTTCTCCTCGACGTCCAGTCCCGTCAGACGCAGAAGGCGCCGCTGGTGGTGGCCGGCGTCGACGACCTTGGGCTGAATCGACACCGTGGTGCCGTCCGGCGTGGTGCGGATCGACATCTCGCCGATGTCGAAGCCGAGATCGTTCAGGCGTTTGACCCGCTCGGTGATGTGCCAGGCCTCACCGGCGGCGAAGGTCTCCTTGTCGGTCAGCGCCGCCCAGAGCGAGTGATACGACGACATGATGCCGTCGGCGATCGCGACGGCATCCACGCCGCCTTCGAGGCGGCCGCCGGCTTCGAGGTCCATGATCTCGCCGGCGATGTTCGTGCGCGCGACGTCGAGGTCGTGCTCGCGCTGACCGCGCGTCAGGCCGCTCTCGTGCAGCTCGCCGGTCTCGGCGTCGACCAGGTAGGCGGCGAAGGCCCCGGCATCCCGTCGGAAGAGCGTGTTCGACAGCGACACGTCACCCCAGAAGAAGCCGACGGTGTGCAGGCGCACGAGCAGCGCGGCGAGGGCGTCGACGAGCCGGCCGGCGGTGTCGGGTCGCAGCACCTGGGTGAAGAGGGCGCGGTAGGGGAGCGAGAACTTCAGATGTGCCGTCACGAGGGCGGCCGGCAGCGGGTCGCCCTTCGGCGTGCGGCGACCGTCGATCACCGCGACCCGTTCCACGCACGGCACATCGAGGCGGCCGAGGGAGCCCAGCATGTCGTACTCGCGGCGCGCCATCTCGCCGGTCGTCTCTTTGACGGCGACCACGCGGCCCGACAGATCCGCGAAGCGGACGAGGTGGCGCGACAGGCCCTTGGGCAGCGAGACGATGGTGTCCTTGCCCCACTCGTCGAGGGGTGTGGACCAGGGCAGCGCCAGCAGGCCTGCGTCGACACTGCTCGCGGTGATCGTGAGGGAGTGGGCCACGCGGGTGTTCGCTTTCGTGGGGGGATACGCCGCGGCGCGGGGGTCCGGTCCGTGGAACCGGGCCCCCGCGCCGCGTCTGGTCGGATCAGGCCGAGGCGATCGCCTTCTTGGTGAGACGCTCGCCCGACTCGATGTCGAACGCGTGCACGTGGTGCGGCACAGGGGCCAGCACGACGGTCTCGCCCGCGTTCGGGTGGTTGCGGCCGTCGACGCGCGCGACGATGTCGGTGCGCTTTCCGGCGATCTCGGTGTGGCCGTAGAGGTAGCCGTCCGCGCCGAGCTCCTCGACGAGGTCGACGGTCACCGAGAGGCCCTGGCCGTCGGCCGGGTTCACGATGATGTCCTCGGGGCGGATGCCGGCGGTGACCTGGGTCGCGCTGGTGGGACGGTCGATGTCGGCGTCGACGACGGCGGTGCCGAACTGGATGCCGCCGGCGCTCGCGAGGTCGACCTGGAACAGGTTCATCGCGGGCGAGCCGATGAAGCCGGCGACGAAGACGTTGTTCGGCTTCTCGTACAGGTCACGCGGCGTGCCGACCTGCTGGAGCAGACCGTCCTTGAGCACCGCGATGCGGTCGCCCATGGTCAGAGCCTCGGTCTGGTCGTGGGTGACGTAGACGGTCGTGACGCCGAGGTTGCGCTGCAGCGACGCGATCTGGGTGCGCGTCTGCACGCGCAGCTTCGCGTCGAGGTTCGACAGGGGCTCGTCCATGAGGAACACCTGGGGCTTGCGCACGATCGCGCGGCCCATCGCGACGCGCTGACGCTGACCACCGGAGAGGGCCTTCGGCTTGCGGGTCAGGTAATCCTCGAGGTCGAGGAGCTTCGCGGCCTCGAGCACGCGCTGCGCGCGCTCTTCCTTGCCGACGCCGGCGATCTTGAGCGCGAAGCCCATGTTCTCGGCGACCGTCATGTGCGGGTACAGCGCGTAGTTCTGGAACACCATCGCGATGTCGCGGTCCTTCGGCGGGATGTCGGTGACATCGCGGTCGCCGATCAGGATGCGGCCGGAGTTGACCTCTTCGAGGCCGGCCAGCATGCGCAGCG
The DNA here is from genome assembly GCF_003293595.1 of Microbacterium sp. PM5. Lineage (NCBI taxonomy): Bacteria > Bacillati > Actinomycetota > Actinomycetes > Micrococcales > Microbacteriaceae > Microbacterium > Microbacterium sp. PM5. The sequence goes on from NZ_CP022162.1 coordinate 265,070, forward strand.
ACGTCGACTTACCGCAACCGGACGGGCCGACGAGGACGAGGAACTCGCCGTCACCGACCTCGAGGTTGAGCTTGTCGACGGCCGGGCGGGTGCCTCCCGGGTACAGACGGGTTGCGTTGTCAAAGGTGACGGACGCCATGTTTTCTTCTCCTTCACCGGCAGGTACGTGCCGGACGATCCGTAGTGATGGAATGAGCGGGGGCTTGGCCCGCACGTCCTGCGATGGACGCGTTCTCAGTATCGCACGTTCTCCTCTGCGAAGAAGAGGCCTCGTCTGGGCATTTCACAGGCTCGCTGGCTAGCATCGACACATCGCCTTGCTCCGTCCGCGACGCTGGACCCGATCCGGATCGTGACGACCGGGATGCACCGCGATGTGCCCTCGAGCTGCCTCCCACAGAAGGTCCCATGTCCCACGACGACGCCCCGAACGAGCCCACGCCTGCTGGCCGCCGCGATGCGGTGCGCGAGAAGGCGCAGCTCGTCCACGCGAAGCAGTCGCGGGCACGCGTGTTGCGCCGCTCGGCGCTCGCCGTCGTCGCCGCTGCCGCCGTCGTCGCGGTCGCGGTCGCGGTGTCGTGGGCGGTGCGCTCCAACAGCGATCGGCCGCAGCTGCAGCCGGCCGATGCCACCGCCGACGGCTTCCGGGTGACGTCGGTGTCTTCGGTCTCGCCGGGAACGCCGATCGACGGCGCGAGCTCGGCGCCCACGGCTGCGGCCGAGCCGCAGGCGACACCTTCGCCGTCCACCTCGGCATCCGTGGTCGACATCCACGTCTACGTCGATTACCTCTCGCCGGCGGCGCGACAGTGGCAGCTCGCCAACGCGAAGCAGCTGGCGTCGTGGGTGTCGGACGGGGCGGCAACCCTCACCTACCACCCGGTCTCGATGCTCACCGCCAAGTCGAACGGAACGAAGTACTCGTTGCGCGCGGCGAGCGCAGCCGCGTGCGTCGCGACTCTCGATCCGTCGAAGTTCTTCAGCTTCAACAACGACCTCCTCACCCGTCAGCCGGCTGTCGACTCCGACGGCTTCTCCGACAAGGAACTCGCCGACATCGCCCAGGCGAACGGCTCTGACGATCCGAAGCGCCTTCGCGACTGCATCGAGACCGAGTCGTACTCGTCGTGGGTGAAGGGTGCCACCGAGCGCGCGATCAGCGGCATCCCCGGGACGAACGGGCTCACCCTGACGGGGACGCCGATGGTCGTCGTGAACGGCCAGCAGTACGTGGGCGACATGACGGATGCCGCGGAGTTCTCGCAGTTCGTGCTCACGAGCGCGAGCGGGGCGTACTACAAGTCGCAGACCGCGACGCCCACGCCCACCGTGACGCCGACGGCCGCGCCGTAGCGCGCGGCGCGGCCCGGATAGCCTCGGCGGTCTGGTTTCTCACAGCCTCCGAAGGAGACGTACCAGGCGCCCGCTCCGATGTCGGTGACCACTGCGGAGTTCTCGTCCATGCTCAACAGGACGACGCGGGTCGCCTCCGTCGTGGAATCGAAGAGGGAAGGATCCTCCGGATCGGACGCGAGCGGATGATCGCTCGTGGAGTGCGCGCCCCGCGCCTTCGCTTCCGTCACCGTGTCGCCGACGGAGATGCCGGAAACAGTGCGGACCGGCACAGCGCCGATGCGCGGCGAGGTGGACGAGACGAACGTGCCACGGCAGGCGTCCGCGCACTCGTCAGGGCTGAAGAAGGTCGTGATGATCAGACCCTCCCACGTGAAGGTGGCTGTGAACTTCGCGCCCTCCGGTCCGCCCGGCTTGGTCGTCTCGGTGACTTCCGATCCGGCTGCGGTGCTGATCGATTCGGCAAACTGAGTGGGATCCTCGCCTCTGAGGTTGAGGTGCGGACGAACCCGGCCTTGTTCATCGAGCAGGGTGAGGTCGGTCGCCGAAATGACCAGGGCGGCATCTTCCGAACCGGGTCCGGGACTCGACGTCGGTGTCGGGGTCGCAGCGATCACCGGCGCGACGGTTGTCGCTGTCGGCGGCTCCGTTCGCGGAGAGGCTGAAGGCGTGGGCGTGGGCGCGGGCTGGGCGTCTGTGCAGCCTGCCAGAGATACGGTCAGGATGCCGGCTGCAATAAGTGCCCAGATTCTGGGCATGTGCCCATGATCGCGGACCACAACGCGGGAGCCGTCGCTCTTCGATGTGCGTGCGGTACGCCGCATCACGTAACCTCTATGGGCGGGGGAGACCCCCGATGCCCGGACTCCGGGCCCGCCGGCTTGGCGCAATTGGTAGCGCACCGTACTTGTAATACGGGGGTTGCAGGTTCAAGTCCTGTAGCCGGCACCGTTTATCTGACACCCTGACCAGCTGACTTCCGCGAAATCACGCGGAAGGGGCGCGATCGATCATGGAGCGAGCGCCTCGGTTCATGGAGGACAAGCTGCTTACGGGTGGCGAATGGGTGGCGAATAGGGGCCTTTCTTCGTCGCGAAGGTGGCAGCCGGGAGAACACCCGGCTGCCACCGAGATAGTCGTGTCTAGTTGCAGGCGGACGCGATGAAACCGAGCAGGCCCTTATCGGCGGCGTCAGTTTCGAGGTTCCACGGAGACTTGAAGGCGCCTCCGACCATGTGGCAGCCAATCTGGTTACCGGTCGTGGCGCGGTTGATCTTCGCCTTGTTGCCGCTAGTTACCTGCGCGTTGGCGAGCTCGGACTGCGCTACTCCCTGCCACGTGGCGGCGCAGACGACGTTGCCCGGGCACGCCGCCTTCGCGAACAGAGTCGGCGTCATCGCGATGCGAGTAGCGCCGCTGTACCAGGACCATGACTCGACCCATGTGCCTCCTAGCCACGGATCTGCAACCACCGGGTAAACGTTCGACGATCCGTGAGCGACGTGTTGGACGAGAGCGTTGCCTGCGATGGCGTAACTGGTGGCTACAGCGTCGCCGTTGGCGTCGACAGCCCAGGGCGCAAGTACGCCGAAGAGCACACTGCCGTCTGCAGCTTTCACCGCCACGCCGCCATCCTCGACGCGGTTGAGCGTCGCGCCAGCGGGCAAGTCGAACTCGTATCGATATTCCGTGGGGCTAGAGGGGCCGTCGATAACGGAAATCAGCTGCACGGAACCGTCCATCTTCGCGACTGGAACGGACGTCGACCCATCTCCACCGTCGAAGCCCACAAGGCCGTCCCCGATCGTGACCGCATCAGCTGCAGCGCCGGGAAGAGTGACTTCTATCGCTGCGTCACCCGATGCGATGACAATGGGGTCGGAGGAGTTGCCCGGGACGGTAACACCGACACTGGCAGGGTCGGCAGTGCTCGACAGGACATCGGGAGCCTCGTCGGTCTGGGCGGTTGCGGCGAGGGCGCTCAAGACATCGTCGCCGGGCTTATCCGCGGCGACGGCCGCCGTTGCGCCAAGCGAGGCAATCAACAACCCTCCAATTGCTGCCATGCACAGTCCCGCATGCAGTCGTCGATTCATTGCGAACGATCCTCCTCGATCGGTGCGCGTCGGTTTACCCGCGCGCGTTGTGGTGCGCCTACCGTCCATGGCTCGGCGCTGGGCGGCGGCCCGCTTGGGGTAACTCTATTCAGTCAGAGTTTCACTTCGCCATATATTCTGAGCAAGCGGAATATATGTCTGATACGATGCGTGACATGAGCGTCACTGATCTGCAGTTCGCTGTGTTGTCCTCGCTGGCCTCGGGCCGCAGGCATGGCTACGGTCTTTTACGCGATGCGGAAGACCAGCTCGAGAAGTCTCTCCCCATCGCCACTCTTTACGCCGCGCTGGAATCCATGGCGAGTAAGGGCTGGATTCTTCCCGACGGTGAGGAAGTCGTGCACAAGCGCACGCGGCGTTACTACGTGCTGTCCACAGACGGCATGCAGATACTGAAGCGCCGCGCCGACCAGCTCGCAGCTCAGGCTCAGCTAGCTCAGCGACGACTTCGGGAAGTTAACGGGAAGGCGGTCACGGCATGAGCACGATCGAGCGCGATGTCGAACGGATGCTTCGCTGGTACCCGCGGAGGTGGCGCGAAACGCACGGGGCTGCGCTCATTGATTTGCATATGGAGCGTTCTGAGCACTCCGACTCCACGCAGCTCAGCCAAGAAGAGCGGGCGGCGATGCGAGCTGCTGGTCTCTTCGAGCGCACTCGCCATCTCCTCCCGATTGCCGCGTCTGGGCTCGGAACGGTTGCGCTCGCAGTGGGGTACATCCTTGCGTTGGGTGGTAACAACGCGGTAGGTAATCCGCTGTGGCTCTTCGTCGGTCCACTCCTGCTCAGCGCCTCGGTCTGGAGTCTTCGTGCAGCTACTGACGGGCGATGGAGCGTCCGCACCGCTGTGCCGGTGGTCGCGTCTGCATTCGCGGCGCTCGCGGCTATGGCGGCCCTGAACCTTGCAGTTCTTCGAGATGGCGGCGGCGTCATCCCAAACGTGGAGAGCCTGTGGGCGGTGGGCGCGTTGAGTGCTGCATTCATCGGCATTGCTGTGGCCGTCGCGACCGCGCCGAGTCTTCAGCGCGGCGGAATGACGCGAGACTGGGCCCTCACTATCGGCTTCGTCGCTGGTTTCCTAGGCACGGTGCCCCTCTACCTCGGCCTGCTCGCCGCACCTGCCGGCGTGCTAACCGGTGTCATACTGTGCGGGATCGCCATCCGCTCTGCGGCTCGTAGCCGCCGCGGAGCGGCAGCCGTGGGCGATCCTCGCGGCGAACTCGCCTAAATGCCGTCGATCACCGACCCAAGCCACACCGGTTCTCGCCGGCTGGCGGTGACGCTCGCGCAGTCCTCCGACGTGCCGTGCGGCCATCTTGTGACGGGCGCGCCAAGGATCACGCGCGGTTGCGACCGGTGGTGCGCGACTTGCTCCTGGCCTAATTTGCGCCGAGCCGAGACCAGTCGGCGTAGCGTGAGCGCGTGGACACGACTGAACTACGGTTGCTTGATTCTCAGGTGAGGGCTGGCCGCGTGTCACTCTTCCATGGTGGTGCGCCCGATTTACGCCCTGGCGACTGGGTTCTTCCGCCGTCTCTGTCGGGCATGCCGAGCATGCGCGAGAGGTCCGAAGCTGCCGGATTCACGCGCGTAATGACGTCGGAAGACCTCGTCTATGTCACCACGGAGCGTGCTCTTGCTGCCGCGTTCGCGGCCGATTGGACGACGCGGATGCCCGGAACGGGCCGAGGCTGGCTCTACCGAGTGGATCTTGAGGATCACGAGCTCGTGCCCGACGATGATCTTCCTCGGGGACCATTCATCAGCTTCCAGCTGCCCCGTGTCCGAGTGTCCGCTGTACTCGATCGCGGTGTCGATCCGAACGATCGACGGCACGTGCGCGAACTTCGCCGGTTTGTTGCTCTTATTGCATGAACGGCGGGGCGCGAGAGGTGGCGGCCACTGGGGAGCTTGCCCGAGCTCTGAGGAATCGGTGTCGCCATCGCCGGTGCGGACTCTCGGGTGGCGAATGGGTGGCGAATAGCACTGGCTGGAGGAGTGCTCGACTGGTTGCGCTCGGTCATGTAGGGCCACTACTCGCGGCAAAGTCAGCTCGTCAGATGCCCGCTCTGGTAATACGGGGGTTGCAGGTTCAAGTCCTGTAGCCGGCACTGTCTATCTGACACTCTGACCAGCTGACTTCCGTGGAATCACGCGGGAGGGCGTTCGGCGACCCTTCGCGCATACGTCGCCCTACCTGACCAGGCTTCTCCGACGCAACTCGTCCGGCGCCGTGCATGTGGTGGCTATGAGCGATATGAGTGTTGATCTGGACCCCTTCGAGATGTGGGACGAGGTGGAGCTGTCCGTGCGCACGGGCTTCCACGTCCGCAAAATCCGGCGACACCCTCGCGGTGCCGAAAATGACCCGCTTGGCCCGCAACGTCGAGGACACGCTGCACATGGCTCGCGATCTCACTGGGCGGGGAGCGATCTTCCAGATGGGCCACACGGTCTACGACCCGCGTGACCCGTGGTCGAAGCTGTTCCTGAGCTTTCTCGCCGCGATCGCGGAAGCCGAGGGTGAGTCGATCAGCCTGCGCACCCAGGGGCGGATGGAGAGCGGGCGATGAAGCTGATACCGATCCCCGACGTCGATCGGAACCCGCAGCTTTGGGTCAACGTCGATCACCTGGTGAGCGTGATGCCCATTTGCATGGGCGGCGCGATGGGGATCGTCGTCGACGCGGCGGACCTGAAGATCGATGGGATGCAGCCGTACCGGGTCAGACTCGGAGAGCATGCCAATCGCGCCGCTGCGCAGCTGGCGTTCGAGAAGTGGATGGAGCAGCTGCAGGGCGATCTGTCCTGAGCGCAGCAGCGAGAGGTGACCCAAGGGGGCTTCGGTCGCGATAGGGAAAGGGTTCAGTTCTGCACACACTCGCGGGCTGGATTGAACTTGTCGCCGGTTCATCCCCCACACCGCACTCAGTTTTCTGCGCTCGAGATGTCTCCATCGTCGCCCAGCTCGAGAATCGAAGCAGCAGCACGGGTGGCCTCGTCCACGCGGCAGTCCTTCGGTGGGAAGAAGAGCCCGACGCCGCCACCGATCAGGTAAGCGTCCCACGTTCGTCCCTGCACATCAGCGACTCGTACGGCTCGAGCGTGCCCGGGTAAGGGGAGGAACCGCACACTGCCTACGCTGACGATCTGATCAGATGGCAAATCGACGAGCGTCGCTCCGTGCCGGTCGACGATGCGCAGACGCGATCGGTCTGCATAGAGGACACTTGCTCCGTCATCTCTCATCCCGCGTCGATCATCGGGCCCATAGGGAAAGGTAGCGACGGCCGCTAGAGCGAGAGCGAGCTGCCCTGACTCCGTTGCTTTGTGCGCTACTCTCTGCACGATCTTTCGCGGCTTGATCCGCAACTGATAGACGAGGGTTGCAGCGAATCCAAGTACTGCGACGGCCCAGGCCGCCTGCAGGTAGTCCCCGCGAACGACCCCGATGGAGAAGAGCGTTGCGCATGCAAGGCCACTGCAAAGAAGCAGAAACGAGTACATCCACGCACCAACGCGTGATGACGCCATGACGAACTCAATACCGAGCATTAGCGCATCTCTCTGGGGGGCGTCATGGATCGCCACGGGCCCTGCTTGGTGAGACTGATGATGATCGTCCAATTCTATGGAGGGGCCTTACGACGCTTCGATCGCGCTGAGTCCGAAACTGTGCACGTATGAGGGAAGGTCGAGTCTGGATTGTCGGGATGTCGCGTAGACAGTCGCGGACCCAGAGACCGTCTCCAGCCGCGTATCGTCGACCTCCACTATCACTGTCCCAACGTCGACGTGCGGCAAGTCGTGTCGAAAGCGCTCACCGACCAGTGCAACTGCGCTCTCTTTGGTGTCGGTAAGAGCTAGGGAATACCTGTCGTGCAATGTGTCGGAATCCTCGTTCCAGATGGTCCGCACTCCGAAGAGCGATACTCCTGCATACGGCGGTAGGCGCGCGGCGTACAGCTGCTGTTCGAGCGAGAACGGTCCCATCGACCGGGGTCGGCTCCCCGGGCTGAGGGGAATCAACGGGGCAGGATCGCGAACTAACAGGCGGGCTTCGATCCCCGGTTTCCTGATTCGCCAGTCGAGCAGCGTGGGCGTGAGGTCTTCGACCCCGACAGAATGTTCTCGTTTCGCTATCTGTAGCTGCCGTCAGATCCACACCTGGACAGCTGAGCTTGCGGTCGACGCTGGGCGCTCTTGGCGCTGGTGATCCCGTATTTCCGCGTTTGCCCGGCCTTTGTGATCTCGTAAACGGGGTAGTTCTTGTCCGGTCTGTAGTTTCGTCCGCTGGGACGGGGCACCACGCGTGGCTCGGCACGCGCGATCTGTTCCGCCGCAACGCCAACGACGGCGACAACGGCAGCCACGGCCACAACGCCACGTACGGCCCACCCGATGGGGCCGAGAATCGCCAGAGGCGCCGCGGCTACGAGCATTGCAAATTGACCGGACAGGTCGAGCTGGTTGATGGGGTCGGTGGGGTAGATGTAGTCATTTTCGACGCCGCCTTCTACGGGATCGACGGAGAGGAACCGTCCAAGGCCGGGGACGTACTGGCATGCGCCCCTCTGGATCGTTGCGACAGATCCTGTGTGCTCGTAGAGCTTCTGGTGCTGTCCGAGCCATCCGGGGTCCGCGTCACTGCCGCGCAGCGTGGGAGGAAGCTGACGCAGTTGTATCCGAGAAAGACGTCCTCGTCGACGGTCGATCCGGATGTTCGGTGTCGCCGACGTTCTTCTCGAGAGTCACATTCTCGCCGGCGAGACTCATCTCGGCTACTTGAATGGAGGCGGTGAGCTTGGCGCGGTTCCCGGGCCGGCTCTCTTCGTCGACCATGCTGCGATTCCGCGGTGGCGGGGGTCTTGTTATCGGCAGAGTTGAGGTGGCCAAGGCCTGAGCGGCGGAGGCGTGGGTCTGCATGGCAATATGTCGATAGGTAAGGAGCCTCATGTTCGATGAGTTCCGACGCGAGTTCGGCGCACGACGCGACGTGGTGTCGAGTGCAGGCCTGCCCTGGCACGATGACGCACTGCTTACGGTGCCCGGATACTCGTCCTTCATGGACGAGTTCGCAGGGGCATCGTTTCGTGGCGGTCTTTACCGACTTCATGACGATGAGTCGGGCCCGGCCGCAGCACAGTGGATCTCAGAGATGTTTCCGACGACGGACATCCGCCCCTTCGCCTTCGATTGGCTCGGGCGTCAGTTCGGCTTCGACGCCGCGGCTGCGGAAGATGCACGTTTCCGATCGGTGCTTCTCGTCGAACCCGGGACGGGAGAGATCCTGACGATCCCCGCGACGTTCGACGATTTCCATGACTCAACGCTGCACGAATACGAAGACGCTGCGCTTGCGTCAGCCTTCTTCTTGGAGTGGGTGAATGAGTGCGGGCCTACGCTGCCGATCAGCCATGACTACTGCGTTGGGTACCGAGTCCCGTTGTTCCTCGGCGGGGCGGATGCTGTGACAAACCTGGAGCTCACAGACATGGCGGTCTACTGGGGAGTCACGGGTCAGCTGTGGCTGGCGACGAGAGCGATGCAACCGGGGACTGGACTGGGGAGCGTGAGCATCGGTCGTGGCGACAGCTGAAGGGCAGAAGCAGCAGCTCGATGCTCGCGCCGTCATCCGAGAAGGAGCGGAGGATCTGTCTGCCCTGCAACGCCGTGAGGGCGCGGATCGCTATCCGGCATCGCCGAGAGACGGCTCTCGGGACGTGCGGCGTGGAGGCCCACAGTGAATCGAACACCCAGGCAGTACACGGCGCACCACGAGCCCATCTGGCGAGAGCGTGCCAACTTCATCGTCGTCGCGCCGTTGCCGGAGCAGGACCGACATGAGCAGCTGTGGTGCCGGCAGCTGACCGAATCGACATTCGAGGTCTGCTGCATACCGTTCTTCCTCTACGACGTCGCGCTCGGAGACGTTGTCGAAACCGAGACGACGTCGGAAGGAGCTTTCAGCGTCCGTCGCGTGACGGAGCATTCGGGGCGTTACGTCTTCCGCGTGCTCTTCTCTGACCTCTCAGCCGAGACGCAGGCCGAGGTCCAGGACCGTGTGATGGGTCTTGGAGGAGCGGTGGAGCGGGGGACCCCCAAGCTGATCGCGATCGACGCGGAGAATCAGAGGGTCGCTTCCCGAGTCGCCGATTATCTGCAAACCCAGGAGGCTGACGGCAGGCTCTTCTACGAGACGGGCAGAGTATGACCGCGCCAGGAGGTCAAGAGGTGGTGCTGGAAGAGCTCGCCCGCCGTGGATACCACTTCGACTCGCTGGCAAACCTGCGTCGGTCTGGGCTCCGGTACGTCAGCGCGATCCCCGTGCTTGTACAGGCGCTCGAAGGATCAGATGATGACCGTGTCGCGATGGAGATCGTCCGTGCGCTGAGCGTTCCGTGGGCGCGACCGACGGCGACCCGCGCGCTCATTCAGTTTTTCCGTCGAGCTGATGTGCCGTCAAATATGGGTGTTCGTTGGGCCGCAGGTAACGCGCTGGAGACGTCCTGGGATGACGCGGCTTTCGATGAGTTGGTCGATCTGGCTATGGATGTGCGGTATGGGCGGGGACGAGAGATGATCGTGTTCGGGTTCGCCAAGTCCAAGCGTCCGGAAGCGAATCAGGTGTTGCTGCGGTTGTTGTCTGATCGTGACGTCAATGGGCATGCCGTGTCGGCGCTTCGGAAGCGAAAGGTGCGGTTGCCCGCTTCTGTGCTCGACGGACTGCTCCACGATGACCGCACGTGGGTGCGCAGAGAGGCGCAGAAGGTTCTGGAGGCGTACCCGGTTGGCTCCGCTGGGACACGTCAGGTCCGTACTCTGCATTCGAGCAATCTGGACGACGTCAATGCGCCATGAACCGGAACTCTATGGTCGAATCTGCGGCTACCAGCCGCCGGACCTTCCGTGGGGAACGAGCGGAGAAGACCCATCCTGGGATATTTGTCCTTGCTGCCGTGTTGAACATGGATACGAGGACTCAACGCCCTCCAGCTCGCTTCGCTTCCGCGATCGGTGGCTCGCCGCCGGTGCGCCTCTGTTCAAACCCAGGATCGTCGATGACGATCTCGCAGTGCCCGACCGTCTGCACCGCGTGCCTGAGCAGTATCGGTAGATGCCGCCCGTCTCACCCCCGTCATATGGTCGTTTCCCGCGAGATGCGAGGCTGCGTGCCCCTGAAGGAAGTGACCGCTTACGGTGCTCGATGCGCGTGGATCGCTCGAGCAGCCAGGAACGGCTTGATGGAGGAGAGGGCGACAACCACACCGCTCGCTACTCCTGCAAACCCCATGAAGCCCTGCGCGGCATAGGGCAAGCTGAGGAACGTCAGCATGAGGCCCAGGAGTACGAGCAGAACCCCGCCGATGATGTTCGCCCTCATGATCCGACTCTACTGACGCCGCGCAGAGGAGTTCCGGAGGTCGGTGCGCCAGCTGGGGGCGTCTTGTGACGTAGTCAGACGGGTCGGCATACTGGACCGACGTCCATTACTCGACGTTCGTGACTATTCGAGGGGCCATGGAGTGACAAGCCTTGTGGAACCTCTGCGGGCGGGGATGGGGAGCGCCTTTGTGCTGCTTGCCGGGAGACGAAACGAGATCGCCACGGCCCGGTGGAAGTGGAGCACGGGGCTGGGAGTTGCGGTGCGCGTTGTGCGCGGGCGGAAGATGAGGGACGCGGCGGGCGTATTCGACGAGTTCGCGGCTGCTCTGCAGTTCCCCACCTACTTCGGAGAGAACAGGGATGCGTTCGACGAGTGCATCAGTGAAGCGGACGAGTTCTCTCGTGACGTTGGGCTCGTCGTTCTCCTGACTGAGCCGGATCAAGTGCTGGCGGATGAGTCGCCGGCGTCTCTGAAGTGGCTGGTGTCATCGCTCGAGCACGCTGCGCTGGAGTGGGGAACACCGATCGCCTTGGGGGAATGGTGGGACCGCCCGGCTGTTCCCTTCCATGTCGTTCTTGCCGGCGAAGGCCCCACGACCGCGGCATCGATTGCACGCTGGGAAGCGGCCGGCCTCTCGGATCTCGGCACGGTGGACGCCGACGGAACGATCGGCTAGTTTCTGGCAGTGATTCCTCTTGCAGACGTGCTACGCCCTCACGGCGTTGATCTAGCGGGATTGCCGGCCGCCGAGGCCGATCCCTTCGCTCAGGAAGGTGCCCTACAGGAAGCACAGCTCTTGTCCGTCCGGTTCGATGCCGTGACGGGTGTTGCCGGGCTCCTTTTCGAGATGCGCCCGTCGTTGCAGGTCCGGGATGCGAACACAGGTGTGCTTGTGGCACGGCGTGTTCGAGAGCTTTCATGGTCGAGCCCAGCGCGAAGCGGTGGGCTGTCGGCCTGGCCGGTCGGGAGTTCCACCACCCATCGTCGCGCCGGGATGGTGCGATTCGAGCTCGATATGTGGCCGGCGCCCGGGGCATCTCTCTCCTTCGAGGCGTCGGACGCCGACTTCTTCCTCGGCAGGGTCCCAGGGCTCACGGCTGCGCCGCCTGACTACACAGAGGTGTCGCCAAAGGAGGCGGACGGTCGGATCGCCGATTGGAACTCGAGCTTCGTGCCCGTCGGGCTTTCACGATGTCTCCCGATCCCGCCCGATGCTCGCGTCGGGTAGGCCGGGAGTTCCGGCCCTGCAGGAGTCGATTTCTCGGCACGATCGATCGGTTCACGCCGCCATGAATGTCGTTCACCCATCCAGCGAAGAGTCGATCCTCTCGCAGCTCGCGACCCTCGGCTACGCATCCTCGTCGTTGGCTGATTTGCGACGTTCTGGCATCCGATACGTGAGCGCCATCCCCGTGTTGGTGGATGCTCTGGAACGAGAGACGGATGATCGCGAAGCAGAGGAGATCGTCCGCGCACTGAGTGTGCCATGGGCGAAGCCGGTCGCTATTCCGGCGCTCATTCGGTTCTTCCGGCGCGCATCTGACCCAACCAACCTGGGAGCACGGTGGGCTACAGGGAGCGCTCTGGAGATCATTTGGGACGATGCGTACTTCGACGAGCTGGTCGATCTGGCGACGGATGTGCGGTATAGGCGGGGACGAGAGATGGTTGTGCTCGGGTTCGCCAAGTCGAAGCATCCGGAGGCGAATCAGGTCTTGTTGGGGTTGTTGGCGGATCGTGACGTCAATGGGCACGCCGTGTCGGCGCTCCGGAAGCGAAAGGTGCGGTTGCCCGCTTCGGTGCTCGGCGGACTTCTCCGGGATGACCGCACGTGGGTACGCAAAGAGGCGCAGAAGGTTCTCGAGTAGGCGATCGTCGGCTTCGTAGCGGCGATGGTGATCGCCCGCCGTGCGATGCGATAGCGAGGCCCCTCAGCGTTGCCTGAGCGCACCGGGTGCGCGAACTCGATTCAGCCGAGGCTGACCGACTGATAGTAGGCGACGGCTGCCCAGACGAGCACGCCCACGCCGATCATCAGAGTGCCGACGCCGACGAACTGCCAGATGACGAGTCGGCGCTCGGGGGCGGGGAGGTCGCGAAAGGCCATGCGGTGATCGTAGCGAGTCCGCTGCGTCCATCGCGTGTCCATCGCGTTATCCACGGCGATGCGCTCGGCATCCGCCGGCTCGCACCCCTAGATTCGATTCCGTGGACGAGCACGAGCCGCGTACCGAACCCGACACCGTCACCGAAGCGATCTGCATTCTGGGCTACGACTGACCGATCGGCTCCTCTCCCACGCGCCCGGCTAGGCTGAGGAGTCGTGACCGCACCGACGACGCCCCGGCTTCCCGCCGGTGTGGCTCTCGGTGGTGCCGTGCTGGTCGGCGTGCTGACGGCGCTCCAAGCCCGCATCAACGGGCAACTCGGTCTGCGCATCGGTGACGGGCTCGTCGCCGCGGTCATCTCCTTCGGGTCGGGCCTCCTGGTGCTGGCTGTGGTGTCGGCGCTGCTGCCGACGGGCCGCCGAGGTTTCGGCGCTCTGGTCGCCGGCATCCGGGCGCGCACGATCCCGTGGTGGATGCTGGCAGGCGGCCTCGCCGGAGCGCTCACCGTCGCAACGCAAGGCCTCGCCGTCGCCGTGATCGGCGTTTCCCTGTTCACTGTCGGGGTCGTGGCCGGACAGACACTGAACGGCCTGGTGCTCGACCGCGTCGGCTACGGCCCGGCGGGCGTCGTCGCGGTCACCATGCCACGCATCGCGGGCGGCGCGCTGGCCCTCATCGCCGTCGGTATCTCGTTGCAGGGCGGCGTGGTGGAGCGCGTGCCCTTGTGGATGCTGGTGCTGCCCTTTCTGGCCGGTGTCGGCATCGCGTGGCAGCAGGCGACAAACGGGCGGCTGCGCCAGCGCGTCGGGACGCCGTTGACCGCGACCTTCGTCAATTTCTTCGGTGGAACGGTGGTCCTCGCCATCGCGGCCATCGTTCACGTCGCCGTCGTCGGCGCGCCCCGCGCACTGCCGACCGAGGCGTGGCTCTACCTCGGCGGCGTGGTCGGAGTGATCTACATCTTCCTGTCGGCGGCGCTCGTCGCCCACACCGGCGTTCTGCTGCTCGGCCTCGGCGTCGTGGTCGGCCAGCTCGCCACTGCATTCGCCCTCGATGCCGTGTGGCCCGCCGATGCCGGGCCCGGCTGGGGAACCGAACTGTTGATGGTCGTGGTGGCCGCAAGCTCGGTCATCGTCGCCCTCGCCCCCTGGCGGCGACAGCGACACTGATCGGCCGCCAGGGCCCGTCAGCTCTTCTTCTTGTCTTTCTTCGCGCCGGTCGTCGTCGCCCCGCCGTCCTTGTCCGCCGCCTTCGCGGAGGCGGGCATGCGGCTCAGATGTGCGCGCGGATCGACGCTCTTGCGCCGGCCGGGACGTGCGCCGCTGGGCTTGCCGCCGACATACAGCCAGCCGAGCAGTTCCTCGTCCTTCGTGAGTCCGTGCGCCTTGGCGACCGCCTTGGCTCGCGTGTAATGACCGGTGCGCCAGATGACGCCCCAGCCCGCCTCATCCAGCAGGAGGCTGAGCACATGGGCGACGCCCGAGGCAACCGCCTCCTGCTCCCAGCGCGGAACCTTCTCGCTCTTGCGGTAGCTGGCGACCACGGCGAGGAGCAGCGGGGCGCGCAGAGGCTTCGTCGACGGCTTGTCGTCGCCCTCGGCCTTGGCGATCGCGGCGCCGAGCGTCGCCCGGTCATCTCCGCGCAGCTCGATCACACGCCACGGTCGCAGCGAGGAGTGGTCAGCGACCCGCCCCGCTGCCGCGATCAGGGTGAGAAGCTCGGCGCGGGCGGGCGCGGCATCCGTCACCTTCGACCAGGAGCGACGGTTTCGCACCGCCGCCAGTGCGGGATAATCCGTGACCGTCTCGATCACGACGCGTCCGCCTCCGGGGCCGGGGTGAACGACAGTGACAGCGAGTTCATGCAGTACCGGTCGCCGGTGGGCGTGCCGAAGCCGTCGGGGAAGACATGTCCGAGATGCGAGCCGCAGTTCGCGCAGCGCACCTCGGTGCGGACCATGCCGTGGCTGCGGTCTTCGATCAGCTCGACGGCCTCGGGGCGCACCGACTCGTAGAAGCTCGGCCACCCGCAGTGCGAGTCGAACTTCGTTCCACTCTGGAACAGTTCGGCGCCGCAGGCGGCGCACGTGTAGAGACCGGCGCGGCTCTCGTCGAGCAGCTCGCCGGTCCAGGCGCGCTCGGTACCCGCCTGGCGGAGCACCGCGTACTGTTCGGCGGTGAGTTCCGAACGCCACTCGTCGTCGGTCTTGGTCACGCGGTAGGTCATGTCTGGCTCCTTACTCCACCCACCATTCAACCCGACGCAGGCCGCGGTCGGCTCGGCCCGCGAGAATGTCACCCATGAGTTCCCTCCCAGAATCGGTGTCGGCCCGCTATGGCCGGTTCGCCCGCGAGGAGGCTCCCGGACGTTCCGCGCTGTACGGCGAGTGGGCCGCCGGAGTCGCGGCGGATGCCGAGGCGCAGGAGGTGCTCGGTCGGATCGCGCCTTCTCATCGTCAGCCCCCGCTCGTCTTCGCCGCCGCTCGGATGCTCGGATCCGGCGAAGGCGGGTACCGCGAGTGGCGGCAATGGGTGCTCGCCCACGGCGACGAGCTGGTCGCGGAATGCGGGGCGCGCTCTCTGCAGACCAACGAACCCCTCCGGTGCGCCGCCCTGCTGCCCGCGCTTGCGGGCATCGACGGGCCGATCGCGCTGCTCGAGGTCGGAGCGAGCGCGGGACTGTGCCTCTACCCCGACCGCTACTCGTACCGGTATCGAGGCGTCGCCGGCGAGATCGTGCTCGATCCCCCCGACGGGGCGTCGTCGGTCGTGCTCGAGAGCGAGCTGCGCGGTCAGCACGTGCCCCCGTTGCGGCATCCGGAGATCGTCTGGCGGGCGGGCATCGATCTCGCGCCACTGGATCCGGCCGACCCCGCCACCGAGGCGTGGTTGACGGCTCTCGTCTGGCCGGGCGAGACCGGACGCGCGGATCGGGTGCGTTCCGCGCTGCGCATCGCGGCGGCGGACCCGCCCCTCATGTTCGCGGGAGACGGCGTCGAACAGCTCGCCCGCGCGGCCGCGGCGGCGCCGCGGGAGACGACACTCGTCGTTCAGACGCCGGGTGTCCTGGCCCATCTCGGATGGCATGCGCGACACGCGTTGATCGAGGCGGCATCCGCCGCAGGACGATGGATCACCCTCGATGCCCCCGCTCTCCACGAGGGCTGGCGCGGTGGCGCGCCGGCGACGTGTGCGGCGGAGGGCTTCGCGCTCGCACGAGACGGCATCGTCCTCGGCCGTGCCGATCCTCTTGGGCGATGGCTGGAGTGGCATCCCGGCGGGTGCGGCTGACGGGGTTAGCGTGAGGACGTGCCCCTCTCCGACCGCGATCGTCTCCTCCTCGACTTCGAGTCGCGGTGGATCGCACACGACGCCGTGAAGGAGGAGGCCATCCGCGCCGAACTCGACCTGGCGCCGGCCCGGTACTACCAGCTGCTCGCCCGCATCATCGATCAACCGGATGCCGCGGCGCACGACGCCATGCTGGTGCACCGTCTGCGCCGGCTCCGCGACGCGCGCGAGAGCGAGCGCGAGGGACGCGCGGCCGTTCCCGCCGTCCGCACGGGAACAGGCCGATAGCATTCTGGGGTGCCGAGTACGCCCCCGCAGAAAGACCGCTTCGATGATCTCGCCCTCGAGGGAGGGCGCATCGGTGCTCACCGCGCCGAGAATCCGCGTCTGCGAGGCGGAGTCGTGGTGCTGTGGTCGATCATCGCGATCGTCGTTCTGGTCGCGGTCGGCATCTTCGGCACGCTGATCGCCACTGGCCGCGTCACCCTCTTTCCCACGCCGAGCGCCACGCCGACGACCATCGCGACCGCCGAGCCGGGCATCGACACGTCCTACGCGGTGACGGTCCTCAATGCGACGACGCAGTCGGGTCTGGCCGGCTCCCTCGCGCAGACCATCGTCGCGGCCGGATGGGCGTCCGACAGAGTCACCGCCGGCGACGCCAGCTCCAAGGACTTCCCGACCACGACGGTCTTCTACTCCGACCCCGCCGAAGAAGGGGCGGCGCGCGGCCTCGCCCAGGTGATCGGCGGCGCGGCGGTGACCCTCAGCGACGCCTACGCCTCTCTTGCGGGTGGCGACGGCAGCAAGCTCCTCGTCGTCGTCATCGGCGCGGATCGCACGGATGCCGGAGCCACTCCGGCCGGCTGACCCCACCGCCCGGTGATCACGAGCGTGGTCATGAGCGCCGAGCGTGTTTCGCGCGTGTGAACAGTTCGATGCGCCCGTGTCAACAGTTGCCGGAACGGCGATTTCGCCGCTCTCGCGCTGGTTAGCATTGCGACGTCCCACCGCAGCATCAGGAGATTCGCATGGCCCAAGGCACCGTCAAGTGGTTCAACGCCGAGAAGGGTTTCGGCTTCATCACCGTGACCGACGGCCAGGACGTGTTCGTCCACTACTCCAACATCGACATGTCGGGATTCCGCGTCCTGGAGGAGGGGCAGACGGTCGAGTTCACCGTCGGAGCCGGTCAGAAGGGCCCCCAGGCCGAGTCGGTCCGCGTCGTCGCCTGACGCCGTCCGGCCCTCCCATCGCGCCCGCTCGGCGCGGCTTGCACTCGTCATGCCAGAGTGCCAGAATGAGTTAGCACTCAATCATCGCGAGTGCTAAAGACTCATCCTCACGTCCGGGAGGGACGACACACTTATGGCAAAGATCATCGCTTTCGACGAGGAGGCCCGCCGTGGCCTCGAGCGTGGCCTGAACATCCTGGCCGACGCCGTCAAGGTGACCCTGGGCCCGCGCGGTCGCAACGTCGTGCTCGAGAAGAAGTGGGGCGCCCCCACGATCACGAACGACGGTGTCTCGATCGCCAAGGAGATCGAGCTCGACGACCCGTACGAGAAGATCGGCGCGGAGCTCGTCAAGGAGGTCGCCAAGAAGACGGACGACGTCGCCGGTGACGGCACCACGACGGCCACCGTCCTCGCCCAGGCCCTCGTGCGCGAAGGTCTGCGCAACGTCGCAGCCGGCGCCGACCCCATCTCCCTGAAGAAGGGCATCGAGAAGGCCGTCAAGGCGCTCTCCGACGAGCTGCTCGCGTCCGCCAAGGAGGTCGAGACCAAGGAGGAGATCGCCGCCACGGCATCCATCTCCGCCGCAGACCCCGAGATCGGCGAGCTCATCGCCGAGGCGATCGACAAGGTCGGCAAGGAAGGCGTCGTCACCGTCGAGGAGTCGAACACGTTCGGCACCGAGCTCGAGCTCACCGAGGGCATGCGCTTCGACAAGGGCTACATCAACCCCTACTTCGTCACGGACCCGGAGCGCCAGGAGGCCGTCTTCGAGGACCCGTACATCCTCATCGCGAACCAGAAGATCTCCAACATCAAGGACCTGCTGCCGATCGTCGACAAGGTGATCCAGGAGGGCAAGGAGCTCGTCATCATCGCCGAGGACGTCGAGGGTGAGGCTCTCGCGACCCTCGTGCTCAACAAGATCCGCGGCATCTTCAAGTCGGTGGCCGTCAAGGCTCCCGGCTTCGGCGACCGTCGCAAGGCCCAGCTGCAGGACATCGCGATCCTCACCGGCGGCCAGGTCATCACGGAGGAGGTCGGTCTCAAGCTCGAGAACGCCACCACCGACCTGCTCGGCAAGGCCCGCAAGGTCATCGTCACCAAGGACGAGACCACGATCGTCGAGGGCGCCGGTGAGTCGGCGCAGATCGAGGGTCGCGTGACGCAGATCAAGCGCGAGATCGAGAACACCGACAGCGACTACGACCGCGAGAAGCTCCAGGAGCGTCTCGCCAAGCTCGCCGGCGGCGTCGCCGTCATCAAGGCGGGCGCGGCCACCGAGGTCGAGCTCAAGGAGCGCAAGCACCGCATCGAGGATGCCGTCCGCAACGCCAAGGCGGCCGTCGAGGAAGGCATCGTCCCCGGTGGTGGCGTGGCCCTCATCCAGGCCGGCAAGAACGCGTTCGCCAAGCTCGAGCTCACCGGTGACGAGGCCACGGGTGCGAACATCGTCAAGGTCGCCATCGAGGCGCCCCTGAAGCAGATCGCGCTCAACGCCGGCCTCGAGCCGGGCGTCGTCGCCAACAAGGTGTCGGAGCTCCCCGTCGGCCAGGGCCTGAACGCCGCGACCGGCGAGTACGTCGACATGTTCGCCGCGGGCATCATCGACCCGGCCAAGGTGACGCGCTCGGCTCTGCAGAACGCCGCGTCGATCGCCGGTCTGTTCCTCACGACCGAGGCCGTCGTCGCCGACAAGCCCGAGAAGGTTGCGGCTCCGGCCGGCGACCCCACGGGTGGCATGGACTTCTGAGTCCGGATCTCCACAGAAAGGCCCCTCTTCGGAGGGGCCTTTCTGCGTGACGGAGCACGATGACGACCGCGTCAGCGGAACATGCTCGCGGCGGAGCTCTCGGTCTGCGCGTACTGGGCGCCGGCGTTCCCCAGGGCGGTGCCGATGTCGCCGAGCGCGCTCTCCAGCTCGGTCTGTGCGGCCCGCCACCGATCGACCAACCCCTGGAAAGCAACGGCGGCGCTGCCCGTCCACGCACTCTGCAGCTGGGTGAGCTGGCCGAGCATCGCGGCGGTCTCTGATTGCAGGCGATCGGCGGTCGCGCGAATCGCCCCGGTGGCGCTGAGTACGGCATCCGAATCCACACTGAACGCGGTCATGGTGAGCTCCTTTCGTCGGTGTGGCGCCACGCTACCCAGCGGTGCAAGGGCGCGCGATGACGGCGAGTGCGCGCGTGCAGAATGCGCTCAGGAGAGGCGCTGGGGAGGAGCCGGCGCGCGGCGTCGCCGGCTCGGCGTCTCAGGGCTCGATGTGCAGCCGAGGCAGGGGCTGGGTCTCGATGAAGAGGTGCTCGGCGGCGTCGCGGCTCTGCGCGAGCGGGAAGGCGACGCGGAAGGTGGCACCCCCGCCGGGCGTCTCGCTCACCACGATCGATCCGTGCAGCGCGTCGACCACCGACGCCACGATGGACAGACCGAGACCAGAGCCGCCGGTCTCGCGCGTGCGTGAGGTGTCTGCGCGCCAGAACCGCTGGAAGATCTTCTCCCGCAGTTGCGGAGCGATGCCCTCGCCGTGATCGATGACCGAGATCCATCCCATTCCGCCCGGTTCGTCGACGCCCACGGCGAGCTCGATCGGCGAGCCGTCGGGTGTGTAGCGGCGCGCATTGCCGAGCAGGTTCGCGACGACCTGGCGGATGCGGTTCTCGTCGCCCAGGACGATGGGTTCCCGCTCGGAGGGCAGGGGCACCGCAGGGGCGGGGGAAGGTGCTGTGACCGTCTCGCCGTCGGCGCGCGGCCGGCGTCGCAGCAGTGCACCGATCGCCGCGGTCGGGGGCCGTCGACGCGTCGGGGCGCTGGCCGTGGGCGGCGCGGATGCCGGACGCAGCACCGCCGGGCGTGAGTCGTCGTCGACGAACGAGACGGTCCGTTCCGGCGAGGTCGCGCGCGCATCCAGCACCGCGTCGCGGGCGATCGGGCGCAGGTCTACGGGAGCGACGACGATGTCACGGCGCTCGTCGAGGCGGGCGAGGGCGAGCAGGTCCTCGACGAGGCCGCCCATGCGGATGGCCTCTTTCTCGATGCGTTCCATCGATTGCGCCGTCTGCTCGTCGCCCGAGATGGCGCCCATCCGGTACAGCTCCGCGTATCCGCGCACGGTCACCAGGGGTGTGCGCAGTTCATGACTGGCGTCGCCGATGAAGCGTCGCATCTGCAGCACGGTGGCGTCGCGCTGGCCGAGCGCCTGATCCACGCGGTCGAGCATGGCGTTGATCGCCGTCTTGAGCTTCCCGACTTCGGTGCCGGGAGCGATGTCGCCCATGCGCTGGCCGAAGTCGCCCCGCGCGATGGACATCGCCGTCTGCTCCACCTGCCCGAGGCTCCGGAACGCCAGCGTGACGAGCCAGCGGGTGAGCAGGGCGCTCACCAGGATCGTCATGAGCGCCAGAATCGTGTAGATGCCGACGAAGCTCGCCACCGTCTGATTCACGGGCGTCAACGGCAGGGCGAGCAGCTGGACGTTGTTCTCGCGTGCTCCCGGGATCTGCAGGATGTCGACGGCGGCATGGAAGGTCGTCTTGCCGTCGGCCGAGGTGAGATCGAACGGAGTCGTGCCCTGCATGAGGGTGCTGTCGAGACCGAACGTGGCCGGGAACACCGGTGGGTTGTCGGAGGGCGGGCCTCCGGTGGCCAGCCTCGTGCCGTCGGGCCCGTAGACGGCGATGTAGAAGGATGTCAGCGGCGGATAGTCGGCGGGCTCGAATTTGGCGACCCCGTCGACGACCTCGACGTTGAGCAGGCTGCTGGCCTGATCGAGCGTCACCGTCTGGCTGATCGACTGGTCGCGCTCGGCGATCTGGGCGTTGCGCAGGAACACCGCTGTACCGAACCCGGCGACGAGCAGTCCGCCGGTCAGCACGGCCACGGTGACGCCCGTGACCTTGGCCCGCAGGCTGATGCCGCGCCACCACGAGGTGAGGCGGTCGTTCTTCTTCGCGTGTGCCGCGTACACGCCGTCCGCCGTCATCGCCCCGCGATCAGGCGGTCTTGCCGGCCTTCAGCATGTAGCCGAAGCCGCGCTTGGTCTGGATGAGCGGCTCCGAGGAGTACGGGTCGATCTTGCGGCGCAGGTACGAGATGTAGCTCTCCACGATGCCCGCGTCGCCGTTGAAGTCGTACTCCCAGACGTGATCGAGGATCTGCGCCTTGCTGAGCACCCGGTTGGGGTTGAGCATGAGATAGCGCAGGAGCTTGAACTCGGTGGGGGACAGGTCGATCGAGACGTCTCCCACCGTGACGTCGTGCGTGTCCTGGTCCATGGTCAGCTCGCCGGCGCGGATGGTCGACTCCTCGTCGGCCTGCATGGTGCGTCGGAGAATCGCCTGGAGTCGCGCGACGATCTCGTCGAGGGAGAAGGGCTTGGTGACGTAGTCGTCGCCACCGGCGTTCAGCCCTTCGATCTTGTCCTCGGTCTCGTCCTTCGCCGTGAGGAAGAGGATGGGCGCCGTGTACCCCGCGCCGCGGAGGCGCTTGGTGACGCTGAACCCGTTCATGTCGGGGAGCATCACGTCGAGGATGATGAGGTCTGGTTCCTCTTCGAGCACGGCCGAGATGGTCTGCGCGCCGTTCGCGACGGCGCGCACCTGGTAGCCGGCGAACCTGAGGCTCGTGACCAGCAGGTCCCGGATGTTCGGTTCGTCGTCCACGACGAGGATGCGCGGTGCGGTCATAGCCCCATCCTGGCATCGCAACCCTTCCCTTTGCTGGATATCGGAGAAGATGGATGGATGACGACGCCCGCGCCGCAGGTCCCCGTCCCCCCGTCGGCACCGCTGTTCGCACCCCCGACGCCGCCCGTCCCGCCCACGATCGTCCGCACGGCCCGCGCCCTCCCGGTCGACGCCGTGATCGGTGGTCTCGCCTTCCACCGGCTGAACTTCGCGCGCCGTCGGTCGGGATGGTGGACCCCGCTGGTGACCGGCATCCTGGGCCTCGCGATCTACCTCGGGTTCCTCGTGTTCGTCATGGTCGTCATCGGGATCGCGCTCTTCCGCGACCCGGAGCGCCTGGACGACCTCGCACGCCTCGGTCAGTCGGGCGGCGTCGACATGGGCGACCCCCTCATGGTCGCGATCCTGCTCGGGACGATCGCCCTCATGCTTCCGGCCTACATCCTCGCGTCACTGATCGTGAACGGACGCCGGGTCGGGCTCGTCTCCTCGGCCGCGGGACGGCTGCGCTGGCGCTGGATGCTGCTGTGCGGTGCGCTCGCCGTCGGCGTGTCCGCCGTGCTGACCGTGGTCGGTCTCCTCCTCCCCGGCGGCACGGAGGAGCCCGCGACGGGCGGCCCGGCCCCGACCTGGCCGATCACGCTCGTGGTCGTGCTGCTGCTCGTTCCCGTGCAGGCGGCGGCGGAGGAGTACATCTTCCGCGGGTACCTCATGCAGAGCATCGGGCGCTGGCTGCGGCATCCGGCGTTCGCGATCCTCCTGCCCGTGCCGCTGTTCGTCCTCGGGCACGGCTACGACCTGCTCGGTCAGATCGGCGTCGGCCTGTTTGCCGTCGCTGCCGGCTGGCTCACGTGGCGCACCGGAGGACTGGAGGCGGCGATCGCCCTGCACGTCGTGAACAACCTCTCGGCGTTCCTGCTCTCGCTCGCCTCCGGCTCCAGCCCCACCGAGAGTTCGACGGGACTGGTCAGTTTTCTGTGGTCGTTCCTGCTGATCGCCGGATACGTCGCGATCGTCGAGTGGATGCTGGCGCGTCGTCCGCTGCCGCGCACGCTCGTCCTGCCGCCACCGGCTCCCGTGTGGTGAGCTACGCGGCGGCGATGCCCTCGGCATCCAGGATCGTGTAGCTGTAGCCCTGCTCGGCGAGGAAGCGCTGCCGGTTCTGCGCGAAGTCCTGGTCGACCGTGTCGCGCGCGATGAGCGTGTAGAAGCTCGCCGTGTGCCCGTTCGACTTCGGACGCAGCAGTCGTCCGAGCCGCTGCGCCTCCTCCTGGCGCGAGCCGAATGATCCCGACACCTGGATCGCGACCGAGGCGTCGGGCAGATCGATCGAGAAGTTCGCGACCTTCGAGACGACGAGGACAGGCAGGCGCGCCTCACGGAAGGCGGCGAACAGCTCCTCGCGCTCGTCCACGGGCGTCGCTCCGGTGATCTTCGGTGCGTCCAGAGCCTCGGACAGCACGTCGATCTGATCGAGATACTGGCCGATGACGAGGATCTGCTCTCCCGCGTGGCGGGCGACGAGATCCTTCACCACGCCGATCTTCGCGTGGGCCGTGGCGGCGAGACGGTAGCGCTCGTCGTCGGCGGATGCCGCGTACTCCATGCGGTCGGACGGCGGGAGGTCGACGCGCACCTCGTAGCAGACGGCCGGAGAGATGAAGCCCTGGGCCTCGATCTCCTTCCACGGAGCATCGAAGCGCTTGGGGCCGATGAGGCTGAAGACGTCCCCTTCGCGCCCGTCCTCTCGGACGAGCGTCGCGGTGAGTCCGAGTCGGCGACGCGCCTGCAGGTCGGCGGTGAGCTTGAAGACCGGTGCGGGAAGCAGATGCACCTCGTCGTAGACGATGAGGCCCCAGTCCAGCGCATCCAGGAGCGCGAGGTGCGCGTACTGGCCCTTTCGCTTCGCCGTGAGGATCTGATAGGTCGCGATGGTGACCGGCTTGATCTCCTTGGTCTGTCCCGAGTACTCGCCGATCTCCTCGGGGGTCAGCGTCGTGCGCTTGAGCAGCTCGTCGCGCCACTGGCGCGCGCTGACGGTGTTGGTGACGAGGATGAGGGTCGTCGTCTTCGTCTCGGCCATCGCCGCGGCCCCCACGAGCGTCTTGCCGGCGCCGCAGGGAAGCACGACGACACCCGAGCCGCCCTCGCTGAAGATGTCGACGGCCTGGCGCTGATACGGACGCAGGGTCCAGCCGTCCTCGTGCAGATCGATCTCGTGCGGGGTGCCGGGGGTGTAGCCGGCGTGATCCTCCGCCGGCCAGCCGATCTTCAGCAGTTCCTGCTTGATGTGCCCGCGCGCCCACGCGTCGATCACGTACGTGTCGGGGGAGGGGTGGCCGATCAGCAGGGGCTGGATGCGCTTGTTCTTCGCCATCTCGGCGAGAACCGCGGGGTCGGAGCCTCGCAGCACGAGTGCGCCCTCGGCATCCCGTTCGATGACCAGACGTCCGTAGCGGTTCACCGTCTCACGGATGTCGATCGACACCGATGCGGGCACGGGGAAGCGCGACCAGCGGTCGAGGGTGGCCAGCATGTCGTCGGCGCTGTGCCCCGCGGCGCGCGCGTTCCAGAGCCCCAGTCGGGTGACCCGGTAGGTGTGGATGTGCTCGGGTGCGCGCTCGAGCTCGGCGAAGATGGCGAGCTCGTGGCGCGCCGTCTCCGCGTGGGGGTGCGCGACTTCGAGCAGCACGGTGCGGTCGCTTTGCACGATGAGGGGGCCGTCAGCCATAGCGTCCCAGTCTACCGACCTCGCAGCGGCGGGGGCTCGCGTCACCAGCCGTGCGTGCGCGTGCGGACGGTCAGAGGGGGCGGATGCCGCTGATGCTGGATACCGGCAGGGTGCGCTCCACATCGACCGCCCGGTCGAGTCCCCGCAGGCGTCCGCCGCCGAGGCCGGTCGCCTCGATCGTGAACTCGCGCTCGGTGCCGTCGGGCATGCGGACGGCGACGACGATGGTGGCGCGCGCCTTGACCGCGTGATCCAGTTCGCGGCCGAGCCAGGCCGCGTCGGCATCGTCAGCGGGCGCGGCGCGCAGTCGTGCGAGGAGCGCGGCATACGTGTCGCGCGCGGGCGCGGGCTGCGACGGCGACGGCGCCAGGCGGTGGCGGTCGAGTCGTCGGCGCTCGCCGTCGGCATCCACCGCGACGACCGGGTAGCGGGCGTCGGCGATCATCCAGAACGCGGTGTCGACTCCGCTGCGGGTCACCAGTGCGTCGGCATCCGGTACCAGCCCGAGGGGACGCAGCGCCTGGTCGACGGCGAGGGTGCGCAGCAGGGCCTCGTCGTCGCTCGAGACCCGGGTGCGACCCTCCTGGTCGGGGCCGACGCGAACCATCCCGTGCGTGCGAGCCGTGCGTTCGATCTCGTACGCCAGCGGCTGGGGCACACCGGTGAGTGACAGGTCGGAGAGGAAGGCCCGCAGCGACTCGGCGCTCTCGCCCGCCGTGAGTGCATCGGCGATGCTCTCGGCGGTGAAGCGGTAGCTCGACGCCTGTGCGCGCGACTCCCGCCGCGCCATGGAGCGCAGTCGCATGTCGAGGTGCGGCGAGAGAGGTCCGGGCGCAATCGCGGTCAGATCGTTCTGCAGGTACACCCTGTCGACCTCGCTGGGCAGCAGCCGCGCGAGGGTGTCGAGGGCGGCGGCTGGGAACGGCGATCCCGCGCCGTCGAGGAATGCACCCCGCGCCCACGAGGTGGGGCGCCCAGCGTCGTCGAGGACGCCCCAGCGTCGCAGGAGCCCACGAAGATCCGCCGCTGTCTCCGGCCAGAGCACGTCCCACGGGTAGGCCTGCGCCCACGCGGCGGGCGCGATCCAGCCGCCGGTCGGTCGCCGCAGTCCGCGCGGCAGCGTTTCGAGGAACGCGGTGGCGACGGCGCTCCACCGTGCGATCGTGTCGGAGTGCAGCCACTGAGCACCCGCGGGCGTCACGAGCCAGCTCTTGTCCTGACCCGACAGCAGACCCGTCCGCTCGGCGATCTCGACGAGGTCATCGGCGGTGGCGCCGTCGTCGACGATCCCGTCCTCCATCAGCCGGCGGCGGTCGGCGGCCCCGAGCGCTCCGGAACCGATGCGGCCGAACGGGTGCGTGAGCGCAGCATGCAGGAAGTCGCCGAGTGAGCCGAGCGAGGAGAACGCCCGCTCGGCGGCAGCGGCGTCGTCCGGCCGTGCCGCGGCATCCGTGTCCTCGGCTTCGTCGACGTCGGCCGCGGGCGTGGATGCCGCGGTGAGGGCCGTCAGTGCGGACGACACCGCCTCGTACATCATTCCCTGCTCGTCGACGAGCGCCAGCTGCTGCAGCCGCGAGCGGGCAGCGTCGTCCGTGTCGACGGCGGCGTCGGCGAGGGCGGAGATCTCGCCCGAGGTCAGGCCCCGCAGGGCGCGCTCGATCGACGAGGGCTCCAGAAGCGCCTCGGCGGCGTCGAAGGCGTCGTTCCAGCTGGCGGTCGGGGATACGTGGCGTGCCGCGAACAGGGCCGCCAGTGCGTCGTCGCTGCGCTGCACGAGGTGCTGTGCGAGAGCGCGCGCGTCCGACCCGGTCACGTCAGCGGCCCTTGCCGACCCGGGCCTTCCGCACGAAGGTCATGATGAGCACTGCCATGAGGAGGATGAACGCGACGATCGGCGCGATGTACACCAGCGTGCCGACCAGCGGCCACGCGCCCTGTCCGAAGTCGTCGTGCTTCATGCCCGCGGCCGAGCCGATCATGATCGCGACGAAGCAGATCACGGACAGCAGCAGCAGACCCAGGGACATGAACGCGAGGACGCGGTCGATGCGGCGGACGGGGAGATCGTCGGCCGAGTCGGGTGTGCGAGAAGACGAAGAGGGCATCGGGATCACCCTACTGCGTCCCCGCGCCGGGCGTGGGGGTGTCGTAGGCTGGAGTGGGCATGATGCCCACCCTCGTGCCCTCACGGCACGGGTCACGATGTCACCGCGCGCGAAGGCGCCGACGAGCGAGGTTTTGCGATGCCCACCGGCAAGGTCAGGTTCTACGACGACGAGAAGGGGTTCGGCTTCATCACCACCGATGACGGTCAGGACGTCTTCCTGCACGCCACGGCCCTCCCCGCGGGCACCGAGGGGCTGAAGGCCGGGACGCGCCTCGATTTCGGCGTCGCCGACGGCAAGCGCGGGCTGCAGGCGCTTGCGGTGCGGGTGCTCGACGCTCCCGTCAGCCTCGCCAAGCGCAACCGGATGAAGCCGGATGACATGGCGATCGTGGTCGAGGATCTCGTCAAGCTGCTCGACAAGGTCGGCGGCGACCTGCGTCACGGTCACTATCCGAACGCGGGACAGGGCAAGAAGGTCGCCGCGATCCTGCGCAAGGTCGCCGATGAACTCGACGCCTGAGTCGGTCGACTCCGGCGCGGATGCCGAGGGCGAGGCGCCGGCGCTCGTCGCCGACGACCGCCTGCTCGCGGCCCACGACCTGGCACTGTCCGCGCTGCGGGAGATCACGCCGGCGGCGACGATCGGCGAGCCCGCCGGATACACGGTCGAGGCGGACGGTGTCGTGTCGTTGCGCTTCGCCACCACGATGGAGGGCTACCCCGGCTGGTTCTGGACGGTGAGCCTGGCCGTCGTCGACGACGCCGAGCCGACGGTGCTCGAGGCCGAGCTCCTACCGGGCGAGGGTGCGCTCTTGGCTCCGGAGTGGGTGCCGTGGGCGGTTCGTCTGGCGGAGTATCAGGCCGCGCAGGCGGCGCTGGCCGCCGAACGCGGTGTCGAGGCCGAAGACGCCGAGGGCGTCGACGACGATGAGTCCGACGAGGAACTCGACGACGACGACCTCGACGACGTGGATGATCTGGATGCCGCCGACTTCGACGACGACGGATCGCCGATCCTGCACGCCGGTGACGTCGACGGCGTCGACATCGACGTGCTGGACGACGATTCCGACGAGGACGAGGACGAGGACGAGGAGGACTAGCGGCGTTTCGTCTCGTGCCGGGGGCGCTCGCTCAATGACCGGGCGTCAGAGCACGACGTGGAACCGTGCGCTCTGCAGGACCTCGTCGCGCGATGACGGACCGACCAGCAGGTCGAAGGCGCCGGGCTCGACGATCCGCTCACCACGGGCATCGACGATGGTGCAGGCGCGCACGGCGACGGCGAGTTCGACGGTGCGCTCCTCACCCGCCGCCAGCGTCACTCGTCGATATGCCTTCAGCTCCTTGTCCGCCCAGCTGGCGGACGTCACCGCATCCCGCACGTAGACCTGCACGAGTTCGTCGACCGGTCGCATCCCTGTGTTGCGGACGGTCACGTGCGCACGCACCGTGTCGTCCAGTCCCACCTGTGAGGCCTCGAGCGCGGGAGGCCCGTATTCGACCGTCGAGTACGACAACCCTTCGCCGAAGACGTGTGCAGGGCGCTGTGTGAGGTCGGCGTAGCGATCGCCGTGCTGCCCGCGGAGCTGGTTGTAGTAGGTGGGCTGCTGCCCCACGTGCTCGGCGAACGAGATCGGCAGGCGTCCGCAGGGCTCGATACGGCCGAGCAGGAGTTCCGCGATGGCGCGTCCGCCTTGCATCCCGGGGTTCGCGACCCAGAGCAGGCAGCAATCGCGCACCGCCTCGGGGAGCACGAGCGGTTTGGAGGCCATGAGGACGACCACCACCGGCGTACCGGTCGCGACAAGGGCCTCCAGAAGTGCCGTCTGGGCGCCGATCAGCTCGAGCGTTGCGGTCGAGCGACCTTCGCCGACCAGTTCGATCCGATCGCCGACCACCGCCACGACGACGTCGGACGCGTGCGCGGCAGCGACGGCCTCGGCGATCAGCTCCTCGTCGGGCCGGGCGGCAACGACGACACGCGGTCGGGGCTGTCCGTCGGGGAAGTGGGAGCCCGCAGGGTCGTCCTCCCACGTCAGAATGTCCGCGCCCCGCGCGTGCGCGAGTTCCCAGTCGGAGGGCAGCAGCTCGCGCAGGCCGTCGATCACGGTGGTGATCTGCGAGCGCGGCTGACCATCCGGCATCCAGTCCACCTGGCCCGAGGAGCCGGCCCAGTCGCCCAGCTGCGTCTGCGCGTCGTCGGCGAGCGGGCCGACGACGGCGATTCTGCGCGCCGGGGATCCGGCGCGCTCCAACGGGAGGGTGCCGTCGTTGCGGAGCAGGACGAGCGAGCGGCGCGCGACGTCGAGGTTGAGGGCCGTGTGCGCGGCGGTCGCTATGTTGTCGCTGATGCGCACCGCCTCGGGCAGGCGTGGATTCTCGAACAGCCCGAGCTCGAACTTCAGGGTGAGAATCCGCCGGACGGCCCGATCGAGGTCTCCTTCCGACAGGAGGCCGGCATCGATCGCCGCCAGCGCCCCGTCGAAGAAGCCCGGTGTGGTCATGACCATGTCGTTGCCGGCGCGAATGGCCGCCGCGGCGGCGTGAGCGTAGTCGGGCTGTATCTTCTGCTCCCACACCATGCGGCCGACGTTGTCCCAGTCGGTGATGAGTGTGCCCGTGTAGCCCCACTCGCCACGCAGCACGTCGTCCAGCAGCCAGTCGTTGACGGTGATCGGAACCCCGTCGGTGGTCTGGTAGCCGAGCATGAACGTCGCGCAGCCCTCGCGCGCGACGCGTTCGAACGGAGGGAGGAACCACGAGCGGAGCTTGCGGCGCGAGATGTCCGCTTCGCTCGCATCGCGCCCGCCCTGCGTCTCGGAGTAGCCGGCGAAGTGCTTCGCGGTCGCGAGGATCGCGGTCTCGTCGCGCAGTCCGCGTCCTTGGTAGCCACGGACCATGGCGCTGGCGAGCTCGCCGATCAGGAACGGGTCTTCACCGAAGGTCTCGCCCACCCGCCCCCAGCGCAGATCGCGTGCGATGCAGAGCACCGGTGAGAAGGTCCAATGGATGCCGGTCGCCGCCACCTCCGTCGCCGTCGCGCGGGCGACGCGCTCAAGGAGGTCGGGGTCCCACGTCGCGGCCATGCCCAGCTGCGTCGGGTAGATGGTGGCGCCCTCCCAGAACGAGTGGCCGTGGATGCAGTCCTCGGCGACGATCAGGGGGATGCGAAGACGCGTCTGGGCGGTCAACTCCGCGGCGCGCAGGACCTTCTCGGGAGAGGTGTGCAGGATCGAGCCGGCATGGCGCTCGAGGATGATGTGGTCCAGATCCTCGCGGGCGTCCCACTGCATCATCTGGCCGACCTTCTCGGCGACCGTCATCCGGCCGACGAGGTCGGCGACCCGGTGCGATACGGCAAGGGACGCGTCCAGGTAGGCGGCGGTGTCGCGGTCGATGAGGCTCATTCGGCATCCTTCGTATTCGGCGCTGCCGTCGTCGGCGTCGCCGTGCGGACCGCGGTGACGGCGCTCGTCGCCTTCAGGCCCTTCTTCCTCAGCGCGCGAGCACGCTCGCCGGCCGAGCGCAGTCGCGGGTTGACGTACTCGTCGATCCCGAAATTGATCAGGGCGAGTGCGACCCCCAGCAGGGCGATGCACAGACCCGCCGGCACGTACCACCACCAGTAGTCGGGAAAGGCCGAGTTCTGCTGGGCCCAAAACAGGATCGTGCCCCAGTTGAGATTCGACACCGGGATCACTCCGATGAAGGCCAGCGTCGTCAGACCGAGCACCGCGGCGGTCATGGTGCCCACGAAGCTGGAGGCGATGATCGCCAGGAGGTTCGGCAGCATCTCGACCAGGATGATCCGGTGCAGCGGTTCGCCGTTCGCCCGCGCCGCCTGCACGAAGTCGCGGTTGCGCAGCGACATGGTCTGCGCGCGCAGCACGCGGGCGCCCCATGCCCACCCGGTCAATCCCAGGACGGCGGCGATGAGCACGAGCGGGGGGTCCTGGAACTGTGAGGCGATGATGATCATCAGCGGCAGCGCCGGAAGCACCAGGAACACGTTCGACAGCGCCGAGAGCGACTCGCTCTTCCAGCCGCGGAGGTAGCCCGCCGTCACCCCCACCAGGATGGCGACGACCGTGGCCATGATGGTCGCGAGGAAGCCGACGATCAGCACGCCGCGGGTGCCGTAGACGATCTGGCTGAACACGTCCTCGCCGATGTGCGTCGTGCCCAGCAGATGTTGAGCGGACGGAGGCTGCAGGGTCGCACTCAGATTCTGCGCCGTCGGATCGTAGGGAGCGATCACGGGCGCGAAGATCGCGACGAGCACGAAGACGGCGAGGATCACGAGGCCGGTCGCCGACTTCGGGTTCGCGAACATCGCCACCGACGCTCGGAGCTGGCGCAGAAACGTGCGTCTGGGCGGCGCGGACGGCGACGCGGTGAGCACCGCGGCGGTTTCGGGGATCGACATGGTCAGGCCTCCGTCTCTCGGACGCGGGGGTCGAGGATGGCGTACGCGACGTCCGCCAGGATGTTCGCGATCAGCACCGCGAGAACCAGCACCAGGAAGATCCCCTGCATGAGGGCGTAGTCCTTCGCGTTGGTGGCGTTGAGCAGCAGCAAGCCGATACCCGGATAGGAGAAGACCATCTCCATCACCAGCGTGCCGCCGACGATGAAGCCGAGCGCCAACGCGAAGCTCTGGATCTGGGGGAGTACCGCGTTGCGTGCCGCGTAGCGCCAGAGCACGCGGCGGTCGGGCAGGCCCTTCGCCTGGGCGACGGTGATGTAGTCCTCGTCGAGCACCGTCAGCATCATGTTGCGCATACCGAGCACCCAACCGCCCAGAGAGGCGATGACGATCGTCAACGCCGGAAGAGCAGCATGCGAGACCACCTGGCCGATGAACTCCGCATTCCAGCCCGGCTCCACGCCCAACTCGTAGGCGTGCCCGGCGGGGAACCACCCGAGAAGCGTCGAGAACACAGCGATGAAGATGAGGCCCAGCCAGAAGTACGGCACCGTTCCGAGGAACGTCGTGATCGGCACGAGCACGTCGAGCCGTCCTCCTCGTCGCCATCCGATGACCGCGCCGAGCACGGTTCCCACGACGAAGGAGAGGATGGTCGCCGTGCCGACCAGGCCCAGCGTCCAGGGCAGTGCCGAGCCGATCACGTCGCCGACGGGAGCCATGCCGCTGGAGATGGAGATTCCCAGGTCGCCCCGCAGCAGCATCCCCCAGTAGTTGACGTACTGAACCCACAGCGTCGTGGACGAGTCGAGGCCGAACATCAACCGCAGCGCCTTCTCGGCCTCGGGCTGCAACTGTCCACGGGCCTGCGCCATGTACGCGGTGACCGCATCGCCGCGCATCATGCGCGGGATGAAGAAGTTGATCGTGATGGCCGCCCACGCCGTGAACGCGTAGAACAGCACTCTGCCGCCGATGAAACGCCACGGAACCCGCATGCGTCCCCGTTCGGCACGGGTCGCGGTCGTGCCCACGAGCGTGGGATCGACGGTCGAGATGTCGCTGATCATCGTTCACCTCCGGCGGCCGCAGCCGCTCGTCTGCGGAAGAACTTCTCCGGATCGGGAGATGCCGCACGCAACTCCTGCGTGTAGGGATCGCGCGGCCGGAGGATGACGTCGTCCGCGGTTCCCCGCTCGACGACGCGGCCCTGATTGAGCACCATGATCTCGTCGCTGAAGTGGCGCGCCGTCGCCAGGTCGTGCGTGATGTACAGCACCCCCAGACCCTCCTCGCGCTGGAGATCGGCGAGGAGGTTCAGCACACCGAGACGAATCGACACGTCGAGCATCGACACCGGCTCATCGGCGATGAGCAGGGCCGGACGCGAGGCCAGGGCGCGCGCGATGGCGACGCGCTGACGCTGGCCGCCGGACAACTCGTGGGGACGCCGCTCCATGACGACGTCGGGGTCGAGGCGCACACGCTCCAGCAGGCGGCGCACCTCGGCATCCGTCTCGCCGCGCGCCACCACGCGGTCAAGCCGCAACGGGCGCTCGATGTGGTGACGGATCGTGTGCGACGGGTTCAGGGAGGCGAAGGGGTCTTGGAAGACCATCCGCAGCTTCTGCCGATAGGCGCGCAGGCCCGCGCCGCGGCGGGGGATGGGACGCCCGTCCAGCAGCACCTCGCCGCGCGTGGGCACTTCGAGCTGGGTGAGGATCTTCGCGATGGTGGACTTGCCGCTGCCGGACTGACCGACGAGTCCGATCGTCTGGCCGGCGCTCAGGCGAAAGCTGACATCGTCGAGCGCGGTGATGTGTCCCGCGCCGCGCACGTTGTAGATCTTCGTGACACCGGCGACGTCGAGCGTCGTCATCGTGCCACCACCCCCTTGTCTCCGGTGAGGCGCGGGAAGGAGCGCAGCAGCGTGCGTGTGTAGTCGTGGTGCGGATCGGACCAGATCTGCTCTGCCGTGGCGAGCTCGACGATCTCGCCTTCCCGCATGATCGCGATCCGGTCGCTGATCTCCAGCAGGAGCGGGAGGTCGTGGGTGATGAAGATCACGGAGAAGCCGAACTCGTGGCGCAGCTGGGAGATCTGCCGAAGGATCTCACGCTGCACGAGAACGTCGAGAGCCGTCGTGGGCTCATCCATGACCATCAGCTGGGGGCGCAGTGCGAGGGCCATGGCGATCATGACGCGCTGTCGCATGCCTCCGGACAGCTCGTGCGGGTACGACCGCAGTCGCTGGGCGCCGACCTTGACCGTCTCGAGGAGGTCGATCACCGCGGCACGCCGCTCGGCCCGACTCATCGACGGCCGGTGCACCACGAAGACGTCGTCGAGCTGCGCACCGATAGTGCTGACCGGGTTCAGCGCGTTCATCGCGCCCTGGAAGACCATCGAGATCTTGTCCCACCGGAAGCGACGCATCTGCTCGGCGTCGAGCGTGTTGACGTCGATGTCGATTCCGGACTCGTCGTGGAAGACGACACGGCCGCTCGTGATGACGGCGGGCGGCTTCAGCAGTCGCTGGATGCCGTAGGCAAGGGTCGTCTTGCCGCTACCGCTCTCGCCGGCCAGGCCCACGATCTCGCCGCGGCGGATCTCGAGACTCACGTTCGCGACGGCGGTGACGGCCGGGTCCACGTCGTAGACGACCGAGAAGTCGTCGATGGTCAGAAGGGTGTCTGTCATCTGCTCGTGCTTTCGGGTTCTCCTGAGGCTCGAGCGGACGGTCGCCGCGATGGCGTGCCGTCCGCCCGAGCGTGAGGCAGGAATGCTGATCGGAGCCCGCGCCTACTTGGCCGGTGTGAGCTTCATCACGACCTGCACGGCGGACGGCGCCGTCGGGTCCGCCGTCGCGTACTGGTCGTCTTCGCTCGGCCATCCGACGAAGCTGCGCGTGTTGTACTCGCCGAGGGTCGGGTGGGTTCCGATCGGGATGGCAGGCACGTCCTCGACGAAGATCTTCTGGATCTGGTTCAACGTGTCGGTTCGGGTCGCGTCATCCGAGGCGCTCGCGTACTTCTGCAGGAGCGCCGTCGCCGTCGGGTTGTCGTAGCGCCCGAAGTTGTCCGAGACCTGACCGCCCGAGGCCTGCTGCAGGTACGCGCCGTTCATGACGTCGTCGTAGATGTGCCACGGGTTGGAGCCCGATCCGCTCCAGTGCAGTGCCGCGTCGAAGTTGCCCGAGGAGAGGTTGCCGAACCAGGTGTTGGCATCGGGGGTGGCGACTTTCGCGTCCGCGCCGAGCGTGTTCTTGACCTGCGTCGCCACGAGCTGGATGCCGGTGACGTAGTCGTTCCATCCCTGCGGGTCTTGCAGCGTGAAGGACACGGGCGCGCCCGACGGGTCCATCAGGGCGCCGTCCTTCCACGTGTAGCCGGCGTCCGTCAGCACCTTCTTCGCGCCGTCGACGTCGATCGTGAAGTTCTGGTCCTTGTACTCGGGGGCGATGTACTGGTCGCCGGTGGGCTGCGGGATGCCGGTGACGTTCGTCAGTTCGGGGCCCGCATTGCTGCGTGCTTTCTCGGCGTGGGCCTTGCGGTCGATGACCATGTTGACGGCCTTGCGGAAGGCGACGTCGTTGAACGGGGCCTTCGTCGTGTTGACGACGATCATGTCGGGGCTCAGCACGTTGGCGCCCCAGAACACGTTGTGCTGCGGGTCCTTGTCGACGTAGTTCGTCTGGTAGTCGGTGATGAAGATCTGCGCCCAGTCGACCTCCTTGGTCTGCAGCGCACGCAGCAGACCGGTGTTGTCGTTGTACTCCAGGTACTTCAGTTCGGCCACGGGGACGGTCCCGCCCCAGTAGTCCGTGCGGGCGGAGAGGACGACACCCTGCGACGAGAAGCTCTTGACCGTGTAGGGGCCGGTGCCGATCGCGTCTTTGACGGCGTCCTTCGACGGGTCCGCGATGCCCTTCCACTGGTGCTCGGGAACGATCGCGGTCTGCAGGACGTCACCCTGCTTGACGAACTTCGACTCGCTGAAGGAGAGCACGACGTTATCGCCGTCCTTCGCGATGCTCGACAGCTTGAGTCCGGCGAGGTCGAGAGCCGGTGTGTTCTTGATCATCGTGAAGGTGAAGATGATGTCGTCGGCGGTGAAGTCCTGGCCGTCGCTCCACTTCACGCCCGCGCGGGGGTGCACGGTCAGCTGGGTGTAGTCGGCGTTCCATTCCACCTTGTCGGCGAGCCAGGGTGTGGTCTCGTTCTTGCCGACGGGGTTCACCAAGGCGAGGGGCTCGTAGATCATGCGGTCGTAGCCGAGCGACATGCCGGAGCCCGTGGTGATGAACGGGTTGTTGATCTGGGTGGCCAGCACGGCGGCGCCGTCGGGCTTGGCGATCGTGAGCGAACCGGTGCTCGCGCTGCTGCCGCCGGACGTCCCGCCCGCGCAGCCGCTGAGCACGAGAGCTCCGAGGAGGACAGCGGTGGCGCCCGCGATCACATGCTTTTTGAACCTCATTGTTTCTCCTTGTGATGGACGTCCTCGCCTTCGAGGTCGACGATGGGTAACTTACTTGTCAGTAAGTAAAACTGCAAACGCCCCATAGGCTACGGTTCGATAACGGAAGAACGGAGACCGGACGCGCATGCCCGTCGACAAGCGCCAGACGCGCAATCGCCCCGAGACGCTGACGCGACGTCGCGAAATCCTCGACGCCGCGGTGGAGATCTTCGGCAGCAAGGGCTTCGCGAGCGGGACGCTCGGCGACATCGCGGAGCAGGTCGGAATGACCCACGCCGGCATCCTGCACCACTTCGGCTCGAAGGATCAGCTGCTGCTCGAAGTGCTCAAGCATCGCGACGCCTCGGATGTCGCACATCTGGACGATCAGCACATCCCCGATGGGATGCCGCTGTTTCGCCATCTCGTGCGCACGGCGTTCCTGAACGCCCAGCGTGCCGGCATCGTGCAGGCCTACGCCGTGCTCTCCGCGGAATCGGTCACCGACGATCACCCGGGTCGCGAGTTCTTCGAGCGCCGTTACCGCACGCTCCGGGCCGAGGTCGCGCACGCGTTCGCCGTCGTCTGCGCGGAGCGCGGTGTGACCGCCCCGCACCGGATCGCCGACGCCTCCGCCGCCATCCTCGCCGTCATGGACGGACTGCAGGTGCAGTGGCTGCTCGAGCCCGATGCGCTCGATCTCGGGACGGCATCCGAATTCGCGATCGAGGCCATCGTCGCGGCCGTGCTCGATCCGCGGCCCTCACCGCTGGCCTGAGCCGGCGGCGCGGCCCTGCGGGCCTCAGGCCTGCATGTGCTCGATGGTGTAGTCGATCGCCTTGATGAGCTGGCGGACATCGTCGGGCTCGATCGAGACGAACGTCGCGATGCGCAGCTGGTTGCGTCCGAGCTTGCGGTACGGCTCGGTGTCGACGATGCCGTTGGCGCGCAGGCTGGCGGCGACGGCCGCGGCATCCACGCTCTCATCGAAGTCGATGGTGACAACGACGGGGGAGCGGTCGGCGGGATCGGCGACGAACGGGGTGGCCACCGGCGAGCTCTCGGCCCACTGGTAGAGAGCCTGCGAGGACTGCGCCGTGCGGGCCGCGGCCCAGCCGAGGCCCCCGTTGCCGTTGATCCATTCGAGCTGCTTGTCCAGAAGGACGAGGGTGGCGACCGCGGGGGTGTTCAGCGTCTGGTTGAGTCGCGAGTTGTCGAGAGCGTTCTTCAGGCTGAGGAACTCGGGGATGTAGCGACCGGATGCCGCGACGCGCTCGATGCGCTCGATCGCGGCGGGGGAGACCGCCGCGAACCACAGTCCGCCGTCGGAGCCGAGGTTCTTCTGCGGGGCGAAGTAGTAGACATCGGTCTGCGAGACGGCGAAGTTGATGCCGCCGGCCGCGCTCGTCGCATCGATCACCGTGAGGGCACCCTCGTCACCGGAGACACGGGAGATGGGTGCCGCGACGCCGGTGGAGGTCTCGTTGTGCGGCCAGGCGTACACGTCGACGCCCTCGACCGCCTCGGCGACCGTGCGCGTTCCGGCATCCGCCTTGCGCACGTCGGGCGCGTCGAGCCACGGGGCCGCGGCCGCCGCGGCGAACTTGCCGCCGAACTCGCCGAAGACGAGGTTCTGCGCTCGACGTTCGATGAGACCGAACGCGGCCGCGTCCCAGAACGCCGTCGAG
The DNA here is from genome assembly GCF_003293595.1 of Microbacterium sp. PM5. Taxonomy (NCBI): domain Bacteria; kingdom Bacillati; phylum Actinomycetota; class Actinomycetes; order Micrococcales; family Microbacteriaceae; genus Microbacterium; species Microbacterium sp. PM5. The sequence continues at coordinate 302,655 of NZ_CP022162.1, forward strand.
CCGCCGTTGCCGAGGATGATCTCGTAGCCGTCGGGAAGACGCAGCAGGTCGCTGAGTCCCATGCGAACCTGGCCGACGAGGTTCTTGATCGGAGCCTGCCGGTGCGAGGTCCCCATCAGCACCGCGCCGGGGCCTGCCAGGGCAGCGAGCTGCTCCGGCCGGATCTTGGACGGGCCGCAACCGAAGCGACCGTCGGCGGGCAGGATCTCGCGGGGCAGCGTGACGTGGGCCATGCTCCCGATTCTAGGGTCAGCGCCGCCGGCGCCCCGCCGCGTCGCCGTAAGAAACGGATAGGCTGAGAAGACACCCACGAACGTGCGCGAGGCCTGCCCATGACCGATCTGATCGACACCACCGAGATGTACCTGCGTACCATCCTCGAGCTCGAGGAGGAGGGCATCGTCCCCCTGCGCGCGCGCATCTCGGAGCGTCTCGGACATTCCGGTCCGACCGTGTCGCAGACGATCGGGCGGATGGAGCGCGACGGTCTCGTCGTGGTCTCCGACGACCGTTCGCTCGAGCTCACGACGCCCGGGCGGCAGAAGGCCGTCGACGTCATGCGCAAGCATCGCCTGGCGGAGCGTCTGCTCAGCGACGTGATCGGTCTGGACTGGGCGTACGTGCACGAAGAGGCCTGCCGCTGGGAGCACGTGATGAGCGAGCTCGTCGAGCGTCGCCTGATCGAGCTGCTCGGTCATCCCACCGAGTCGCCCTACGGCAACCCGATCCCCGGGCTCGACCAGCTGGGCGACGTTCCGGCCCGCACCTTCGACGACGGCGTGGTGGGCCTGGTGCGCCTGCTCAACCAGACGGGCGGTCCCGTGCGCGGCACCGTCCGGCGCCTTGCCGAGCCGGTGCAGGTCGACCCCGAACTCCTCGAGCAGCTCCGCGACGCCGGCGTCGTGCCGGGAGGCGTCGGCGACTTCCGCTTCAGCGAGGGCTACGTGCTGGTGCAGATGGCTGACAAGGCGGATGGCCTGGAGCTGCCGGTCGAGGTCGCCTCGCACATCTTCCTCGTCGATGCCGTGCCCCACGCCTGAGCGTCACCCGGGAAGCGCCTGGGCATGAACACCTGTGCGTGACTTATTCGTTACCTTCCGGTAGCCTCGAAAAGTCCACGTGGCGAGAAGCCCGCCACGGACCTCCGCACGGATTGCCTCATCGGTTCGTCGTTCGCGCGGTGACACCCGTACATCTGTGCCCTGACACCGAGTGCCGACGAACCAGCGAGCCGTCCCGAGCGGGATCGCAGAGGCGCCGGAGGACAATTGGCTGAACAGTACGACCCGTCGCAGGAGATTCCCGAGTCCGAAGCGACGACACCCACCCGCCGCAGTCGCGCGCAGCGCGCCGCCGTGACCCGCGCTGCGGGCTCCGCCCCCGCCGTGCGCGAGGCGGCCGTCGCCAGGTCCGCGACGCCGCGACGAGCGCGCCGCAAAGGCCATCCCGTCCGCAGCTTCATCACGGTCGCCGCCGTCGGCGGTCTGATCGCCACGGTCGCGATCGCTCCCGCCTTCGCCGCCTCGAGCTCTAATTCCGCCGAAGCGGTCACGCTCCAGCAGGTCGCCGCGGAGAACGCGCAGGCGCTCGTCATCGCGTCCGAGGCGACGCCGGCCGCGCTGGCACGCGACAGCTACTCGGCGACGACGCCCGAGGAGATCCAGACCAAGAAGAACGAGGATGCCGCGAAGGCTGCCGCGGCGGCCCGCATCGCGGCGGCATCCACCGCCTCGGCCGATGCCTCCGTCTACTCCGGCTCGCTCGCCGAGACCATCGCTCCGGCCGGCTCCGTCGTTCGTCCGCTGCCGTTCTTCAACCACTTCGGTGAGCCGTACCCGGGTCACAAGGGCACGGACTACATGGTCGACCGGTACACCCCGATCTATGCGATCGCCGACGGCGTCGTGGTCGAGTCGAGCGAGGACGGTCCCGGATGGGGCGTCTACGTCAAGATCGCCCACAACATCGGCGGCAACACGGTGACCTCGCTGTACGCCCACATGTCGTACGGCACCCGCCGCGTCGTCGTCGGCGACACCGTGCGCGCCGGACAGATCATCGGTCAGGTCGGTGACACGGGCCGCGCGTTCGGTACCCACCTGCACCTCGAGATCTACGTCAACGGGTCGTGGACCAACGCCGAGGACTTCCTCGTCGCCAACGTCCACTGACGCCGTTCGCTCCGTCCGCCCCCTTCGGGAGACACGCGGCATCCGTTCACCTCTGATTCGCCCTGGCGGCTTCTGCGTGCGTTAGCCTGATCCCGACGCTCGCACAGCCGAGGGGGAGCCGCATGGACACAGGACCTCGCATTCGAACCGTGAATGCGCTGGGCCGCTATGTCCTTCGGCATCGTGTGCACGACTGCCACGACATTCGTCGTGGGTTCAAGGCGCTGTCTTCATGACAGCGCCTTTTTTCGTGCCCGCGCCGCCGCGCCTGTGCGACGTCGACAACGGAGAGCCGTCGAAGCCATCGACGGCCGTTCGAGAGGAACGCGCATGCGCACACTGGTGCTGAACGCCGGATACGAACCCCTGGCCGTCGTCTCGTTCAAGAGAGCCCTCGTGCTCGTCATGAACGAGAAGGCGACCGTCATCGAACGCATGGACGGCAATCCCGTCTGGGGCATCCGGGGGGCGTGCGACCGGCCGGCGGTGATCGTCCTCACCCGGTACGTGCGCGTGCCCGGGGCGCGCCGAGTGCCGGTCACCCGCCGCGGGGTTCTCCGCCGCGACGCCCACCGCTGCGCCTACTGCGGCAAGGGCGCCACGACCATCGATCACGTCCTGCCGCGTTCGCGCGGTGGTGCCGACTCGTGGGAGAACCTGGTGGCCGCCTGTCTGCGCTGCAACAACATGAAGGGCGATCGGACCCCGCAGGAGATGGGGTGGGAGCTGCGATGGGCGCCGCAGCCGCCGCGCGGACCGCAGTGGACGGTGCGCGGCACCGAGCGCTCGGAGCCGGCATGGGAGCCCTACCTGTCGCTCGCCGCGTGACAGGCGAACGCCCGCCCGCCACGCGGCGGGTTCAGCCGGGCAGCGCCGCGAGAATCCAGCTGTCGGCGTCGCGCGTGTAGGCGATGCGGCGGCTGGCGGCGAGTGGGTTCGAGACCCAGAACACCAGGCGGTGCGGCGTGACGGCGAATCCGGCCCACGACGCGGGCGGGGTGAAGGAAGGGTCGCCGGCACCGCCGTGCGCCCGCAGGAACTCGTCCCAGCGTGCGCGCCGTTCGGCGAGCGGCAGCTGCGCGAAAGCGGGAGTGTTCTGCCACGCGAGCTGCTGGAGGTAGGGCGAGCGCCGCCGATACGCCTCGTCGGACTCGGCGCGCGAGGAGCGTGACGCCGTGCCCTGCACGACCAGCTGGCGGGTGAACCCGGGCCACAGGATCGTGAGCGCGACGCCGGGGTCGGCGGCGAGTTCGGCGGCCTTGCGGCTGTCGGCGTCGGTGTGGAAGAAGAATCGTTCCCCGTCGAAGTCGCTCAGCATCGTCGTGCGTGCGTCGGGCAGTCCGTCGAGGCCGATGGTGGACACCGTCATCAGCAGGCGATCCTCGCCCGGACCCGGAAGCCATTCGCGGGCGAGGGCGAGGGGGTCGGCGAGGGGCGTGTCGGATTGCACCGGGTCGCTGTCGTGATCGATCACCACGGGCGCGGGTGGGATGCCGGGAGCGTAGGAAGCCGTCACCCGAACACGAACCCGTCGATCTCGGCGAGCGCTTCGCACACGAAGTCGACCCCGCGCTCGTAGAGCTCCTTGCCGTGCGCGGCGTTCGCGCCGGTCGCGTCTCCGATCACTCCTTCCGGGCCGAAGTCGTCGCTCGTCCAGCCGAACATCACCGGCTTGCGGTTGAAGCCGATGTGGGTGAGACCCGCGATGTGTTCGGGGATGTTCCGCGCCGGCATCTCGGGGGCGACGAGGTGAGGGGCGAGGTGCATGACCAGCGAGGTCTCCGAGAAGCCGCCGTGGATGCCCTGGCCCTTCTCGTCGGGCCGGCCGTCGAGACCGTCGCCGGCTCCGGCGGCGGTCGCCGGCATCGAGAACGTGCGCAGGCCGAAACGCCGGCGCAGTTCGCGATTGGCCCAGCCGAGCAGCATCACGTTGCCGCCGTGTCCGTTGACGAACACGACGGTCGTGGCCGGTGTCATCGAGATGGAGCGGCCGATGTCGACCAGCGTCTCCAGCACCGTCGTGCCTTCGAGCCAGACGGTGCCGGGCGCCCAGTGGTGTTCGTCGGACTTGGCGTAGCTGATCGTCGGCAGCACCCACGCGTCGATGCCGTCGGCGGCGACCCGTTCGACCGCGGCGGTGGCGATCGCCTCGGCGACGAGGGCGTCGGTGCGCAGAGGCAGATGCGGGCCGTGGTGCTCGATCGCGCCGATCGGCACGACGGCGATCGACCTTTCCGTGAGCGCCGCCGTGAGCGCAGGCCCGGACAGGTCGGCCCAGTGGCGGGATCTCGGGGTGAACGGAGGCGTGAACGCGGCGGTCATCGGATGGATCCCTTCACCGGACCGGCGTAGTCCGGGTTGAGCTTGCCGGGGTTGAGCAGGCCCCGCGGGTCGGTGCTGCGGGCGAGTGCGACCGTCTCGGGCAGGCGGAAGTCCACGTTCCACTGGTGCGGGCTGTGGACGCCCACGCCGAGGGCGGTGAGCGCGGCGATGCCGTCGGCGACCTGTTCCGGGCTCTCGTAGACACCGGCGAGCATGCCGATCGGACGCAGCGCCGTCGCCTCGATGTGCAGGTGCGCGCCGGGGTAGACGGCCATGACCTCGTCGTGGCGATCGATGAGCGCGTCGCCGCCCACCTCGACGTGGAAGTAGACGCCGGGCTCGGACTTCTGCAGCCATTCGATCGGGTGGTTGTAGCTGAGCACCGAGATCGCGGCCGAGACCTGGGGGCCTTCGCGCACGTCTTCGATGCGGCCGCCGGCGGCCGTGATGATGTGCGAGGCCTCCTCGACCAGGCTCGCGTCGATGATCGTGCGCAGCGAGCTGCGCCCCTCCGGGAAGGCCGGGTCCGGCGGAAGCTGGGCCGACACGTGCGGATCATCGGCGGAGACGAGCCGCGGGGTCGGGCTCAGCGCCGCCAGACGCTGGAGAACCGACATCGAGCCGGCGAAGTCCTCGAAAGACGCGTAGAGCCCGCGCCAGTCGTTCATCGGCTCGAGGCGCACCGTGGCACGCGCGATGATGCCCGCGGTGCCGTAGTTGTGCACGTAGCCGAGCGCGTCGTCGCCCTCGACGTGCACGAGCGCGCCTTCGGATGCCGGGGTCACGACGTCCAGTGCCACGACGAAGCCCTCGTGGTTGCTGCCGTGCGCGATCGAACCGGTGCCGCCGGAGCCGCCGGAGAGGAACCCTCCGAGCGTCGAGTGCACTGTCGAGGGATACATCCACAGCTGCTGGCCGTGCTGGCGGGCGGCGAGCTCGAGGGTAGCCATCGGAGCGCCCGCCTCGGCCGTGATCCACCCGTCGCCGACCTCGACGATCGCGCGGGCGCGGGAGGTGTCGAGCACGAGTCCGCCGGGCATGGGGATCGCCTGGCCGTAGTTGCCGGTGCCCTTTCCGCGCGGCGTCACCGGCGCACCGTACGCCACGGCGATGCGGACGGTCTCCGCGATCTGCTCGGCATCCGCGGGGAAGGCGACGAGGTCGGCGACGCCGAGCGGAAGCTGCTCGGCGATGATCGGCGACATGCGCGCGCCGTCGACCGATGCCTTCTCGCGCTGACGCGGGTCGCTGGAGATGCCGCGGGGTCCGAGCGCGGCGGCCAGGTCCGCCTCGAGGGCGGCGTAGTCGGGGGTCGGCGCGGCGACAGTCGCCGCGGGATCGAGGACGTCGGTGGGAATCGCGCCGGTCATCTCGGTTTCCTTTCGTGTGTCATAGTCTTCAGTCATGTCGGATGCCGCCTCCTCGCGCCGTGGCGCCCCGGGTGACGACGGGCCCGCATCCGCGTCGCGGGCGCTGGGTGCCCGGATCCGGGCGCTGCGCCAGAGTCGCGGGATGACGCTCACCCAGGTCGCGGTGCAGGCCGAGCTGTCGCACTCGTTCCTGAGCCAGGTCGAGCGCGGGCTGGAACGGATGAGCATGACGTCGCTGTTCCGCGTCGCGCAGGCGCTGGGCACCACGCAGCAGGCGCTGCTGACCGACGACGCCGACGCGGCGCCGAGAGGCGCGGGCAGCTTCCACGTCTTCCGGGCGAGCGAAGCGACCCCCCTGGACGCCGGGGGCAGCCCGATGCGGGTGCTCGCCCGCGACCACCCGCGCTTCGTGCCGATGGTGATGTCGGGGACTTTCACCGAGGACCTGTGGTGGGTGCACGACGAGGAGGAGTTCGTCTACGTGCTCCAGGGACGACTCGTGGTGGTGCTGGAGGCCGAGGAGTTCGCTCTGGAAGCGGGGGATGCCGTGTATTACCAAGGCGGCATACGTCACCGCTGGCGCACCGATCCGGGTGAGAGCGTGCAGGTCCTCACCGTCAAGGAAGGCAGCGCCGGCGCGCACTGAGAGACGGATCACGACCCGCCTCCGAGCTCGCGTGCGACGGTGGCGAGGTCTGCGGCATACGCGGCCTCATCCCCGGGTCGGGCACCTCCCGCGATGACCACGCCGCCGACCTCGCCCGTGGCGATCAGCGCCTGCCCGTAAGCGACGGCGAGGCGGATGCCCTCTGCACGCACGTCGCGCGCGGCGAAGAGGCGATCGATGAAGCCGGACGGCAGCTTCGCGGCGTGGAAGGAGGCGAGCAGCTCAGCGCCCTCGCGATCGACCACGAGAGGAACGCCGGGAAGCACCGGCACGTCGGAGCCCGCCGCGCGGCAGAGCGCCACGAAGGCGGCGACCTCCTCGGCATCCCCGGCGTACTGCGTGAGGCACATCCTCCCTCCGGCGCGCTGCTTCTCGGCGACGCGTGCGCCGCGTTCGGCGATGGGCGGGGCGGCGGGCGACTCGGCGAACGAGGTGAGAAGCCCGAGGGCGGCCGCGCGCGGGAGCGTCGTAGTCGATTCGAGGTCGAACACGGGGCGTGCGTCGGGGCGGTCGCCCGTCTGCGTGTGATCGCCCGTGACGCAGTGCACCCCGGCGACCCCCAGGGCTCGCAGCGAGAGCAGTTCGCGCTCCAAAGCGGTGCGGTTGCGGTCGCGGGTGTTGAACCCCATCCACAGTCGCAGCCCGGTCGCGCCGATCAGCGCCGCACGGTAGGACGGAGGAAACTGCACGCGGGAGCGTCCGGCGTCGCCGGACAGGACGGCGTCGACGCTGCCGAGGAGAGCCTCGGCCGTCGCGCCCACGGCGTCGGCGCGCAAGGCACGCACGGGAAAGCCCGTGAACACGAGTGGTCGCCGCGCCGCGATCGCGACCAGCTCGCGCCCGGCGAGTGTCGATGCCGTCGACGGGTCACCGGAGCCGGCCTCCGGATCCGTCGCACGCGCCGCAGCGCCCGTCCAGCGTACGGGCAGCTCGCGAGCGAGGAACACGCACGGGGTCGGGTGCACCTCGCACGTGCCGTCGGCGTTCACACCGCCGCAGGGACCGTAGGCCATCGACTTCGGGCACCCGGCGACGCGGCTGGCGAGTGCCGCGGGTGTCGGCGTCATGACGCTCATGCGTCGCCCGCCGTTTCGGCGACGATCGCATCCGCGGCGATCACGGCCCGCAGTCGCGCCGCTGCCGACGCCAGAGCATCGACCGCGGCGAGTTCGGCGGCGTCCGCCCGATCGGGCGGCTCGGTGGCCCCAGCCGCGATCGCCGACAGGTGGACGCCCACGACCCCGGGGATCGCGAGTGCACGGTGCGCCCAGGCGACGGCGGCGGCGATGCCCGACTCCACCGGGTCGTCGGCGCCGGCCACCGCCCTGACGAGTTCGTCCGGCAGTCCGACCCCGGGAAGCGCGGCCAGCCGTCGGGTCGTCGCGGCCGACGTGAGCACCGGAACCGACACGAGAACCGGCACGGGAGTCGCCGTGGTTGCCAGAGCGGCGGTGAAGCGGCGGATCTCGGCGAGGTCGCCGCAGAGGTTCAGGATGCCGAGTTCCGCCCCGGCGTGCGCTTTGCGCGCGAGACGGGTGGGACGGTAGTCGACCGGCGGCGCGGAGGGCTGTTCGGCCACGGCCACGAAGAGCCCGGCCCGGCGGGCGAGCGCCGCGAGACGTGTCGCGTCGAGGTCGAAGACCGGCTGCGCCTGCGGGAGGGCGGTGGAGGCAGGGTGATCGCCGGTCACGGCGAGCACGCCGGACACGCCCAGGTCGGCGAGGGCGGCGAGCTCACCCTCGATCGCGACGCGGTTGCGGTCGCGGCAGGTGAGACCGGCCACCACGCGAGATCCGGCGGCGGCGAGCAGGAGCGCCTTGTGGGTCGGGCTGAGCGCCTCCCGCAGCCCGGGCGGCTCACCGGCGATGACGGCGGTCAGCTCTCGCAGTCGCACGCCCGCCTCGGTGATGACGGCCGGGTCGACGGAACGCACCGGAAGGTCGGCCGTGATGACCGCACCCGCCTCGACCAGGGCCGCGAACGCCGTCGACGCCTCTCCTCGCGGCAGGACCGGCAGTGCGTCGCCGCTGTCGCGGGCGGCGACCGGAGCGTCCACCTCTGCGGTGGAGAACTCCAGATGACGCAGCACCGCGGCGTCATCGACGAACGAGCATCGGATGCCGGGCACTTCGCAGCCGCCGTCGACCGTGACACCGCCGCAGGGTCCGTGGACCATGCGTTTCGGGCAGCGCCGTGTCGCCTCATGCAGGCGCAGAGAAGCGGTCACGGGTGCTCCTCTCGCGGTCGCGGGCCGGTCCGACGATGTTGGTGTCGCCAACAATGCCACTGTAGAAGCCCGCCGTTTCGCCGGTGTTACGGTCGCGTGTGCGTCGATGTCGGCGCGAAATCACGCGGTGCACGGGCCCTAGAGTGAGGCCCATGCCGATGTCCGAGCTTGCCGCCTCCCGCTTCGACGACTGGCTGGAGAAGCTGTCCGCGCCCGTGCCCGATCCCGGTGGGGGCGCCGCTGCCGGAATCGTGATCGCCACCGGTGCCGCCCTGGTCGCCATGGCGGCCGGGTACGTCCGGGCAGACGCGGCGGCGGAGCTCGTCGCCACGGCGACCCGGGTGCGCGGCGAAGCGCTCGCCGCCGCGGAGCACGACGGGCGGATGTCGGGCCTGCTCGTCGACGCCTTCCGGCGCCCGACCGACGACCCCGGGCGCGAGGAGGCGCTGCGCACCGCCACCGTCGCCGCTGCGGATGCCGGTGCCGATCTGGTCGCGCTCGCGGCATCCCTGGACGGCACCCTCCTCTGGCTGGAGCGCTTCGGCGAGGCGCGCCTGGCCCCCGATGTCGCCGTCGCGGCGCGAATGCTCGCCTGCGGCATCCGCTCGACCGCCGTCAACATCCGTGGGAACACCACGAGCGCCGCCGGTGCGGGAGTCGATGCTCCGACCCTGCAGCGACTGCGCGCCGCGGGGGAGCGGGCGGAGCAGGCCGCTGCCCGCCTGGACGCGGTGGCAGAGCGGGTGACCGCGACGCTCTGAGAACACGCCGATGCCCTGACCCCGCGGAGGGAGTCAGGGCATCGGCCGTGAGGACGGTCAGTTCATCTTGATCGACGTGTCGATGAACTGGTTCGTGTAGAGCTCGGACGGATCGATCGCCGATGCGGCGGCCTGCGTGATGCTACCGGCGGTGACGAGGAAGGGCGTGAAGTCCTTCACGATCGACGCCATACGGTCGGGGTCGAACTGGCCGAACACGCCCGATGCCTTGTCGTTGGCGACGAGCCCCAGCTTCTTCTGCTGCTCGACGGAGAACTGCGCGACGCCCTCGGAGTAGGTCCAGCCCGTGTCGTACTTCTCGACGAGGTCGAGGATCACGGCGTTGCCGTGCTCGGGCGCGTTGAGGAAGTCGATCTGCGACTGCTGCATGATCGGGACGAGCTTCTTCAGGCAGTCGGCCTTGTCGGTGACGTCGGCCTTTCGCACCGCGAGCGGCTCGGGGTAGATGTTGTAGCCGAGCTCGGACAGCAGCTGGTAGCCGACGTCCTTGCCCCACTGCGAGATCTCGTTCTTGTAGATGTAGGGCTCGGCGGTCGCGAAGCCCTGCTGCAGGATCTTCGGATCGGAGACGAAGCGCTGCGGGGTGCCCTCGTAGCTCGTGTCGATCTGCGACTTCGTGATGATGCCCTGCGAGAGCAGGAGGTTCGGGATCACGTCGCCGGAGGTGACGATCGGGTCGCCGCCGGACGCGGCCTCCTTGATCGTCGTCGCGCCGTTGTGGCTCGCCGGGTCCCACATGAGGATCTGCGGGCTGAAGGTCAGCTGCGAGGTCACCGCGACGGTGGGCTGGTCGGCGTTCGCGACGATCGCGGCGTCGGTGTTGACCGCACCGATGAGGATGTCGGTGTCGAGGTACATCAGGGCGGGGACGGGCTGGAAGTTGACCGCGGGGCCGCCGGAGCGCACCTCGATCTTGACACCGGTGTCGGTGCCGTTGACGACCAGGGGGCCGGTGACCGTCTTCTTGTCGGTGTCGACGGTGTAGCCGTCGCCGACGAGGTTGTACATGGCGCCGTGCTCGGACTCGGGCTGCCAGTCCTGCTGCATGACGACGGTCGCCGGGCAGACGCTGGCGAGGTCGAGCGGGCCGCCCTTCTCGGCGACGTTCGCCGCCGAGGAGGTCGCCGGAGCCGCGGCGTCGGTGCTGGAACATCCCGCGACGGCGGCGACGGTGGCGGCGAGCGCTCCGATCGCGACGGTGCGTGCGATCACGCGGCGGGAGAGAAAGGCGGGCTGTGACACGGTGTCCTCCTGGAAGGCTTCGGGTGCGGTGTGGACAGACGGGTGGTGCGTGTTCGTGGTGCAGGGAGGGAAAGAAGAGGTGCGTCAGCGCGTGGCGACGCCGAACAGCCGACCGACGACGACGCGGTCCAGCGCGGCGAAGATCGAGAAGACGATCACACCGAACAGAGCCGTGAAGATGATCGCGAGGAACAGCGGCTCCATGTTCAGGCGCAGCGTGTAGGTGCGCAGCAGCCCACCGATGCCCTGGCTGCCCTGCTGGAAGAAGAAGTCTCCGACGATGGCGCCGATGACGGCGAGGCCGGCCGATTGGCGCAGGCCCGTGAAGATCGACGGGATGGCCGCGGGCAGCATGAGCTTCGTCATCCGCTGCCACTTCGTGGCCTTCTGCAGCGTGAACAGGTCGTGGGCGGCGGGCGTGGCCGACTGCAGGCCGAACAGCGTGTTGGAGATCATCGGGAACACCGCGATGATGACGCAGACCACGATGCGGGCGGGAAGCCCGTAGCCCATCCAGATGCCGATCAGCGGCGTGAGCGCGAGGATCGGGATCGTCTGCAGGATCACGGCGTACGGGTAGAGGATCTTCTCGGCGAGGGTCCACTGCGACATGACGATCGCCCACCCCATGCCGATGAGGACGGCGATCGCGAGGCCGATGAGGGCGACCGTGATGGTCTGACCGAGTGCGGCGATCATCGGGCCGATCACCTTGTCGTTGCCGATCGTCTCGGCCAGCACCTGGTGGGGAGGTGGCAGCAGGAAGCGGCGGCTCTCGCTGAGCAGCAGGTACGACACCGCGTACCAGATCGCGATGATGCCGATCAGCGCCGCGACGATCGGCATGGCCCGCGACCAGGCGCCGCGGGCGACCGACCCGGCGCTGCGGGCGCGGGGGCGACGGGCGGCCATCGAGGCGGTCGTCGTCTCGGCGGATGCCGCGGCATCCGCCGCCGATGAAGCGGGCGAGCCGGACGCGGACGTGTCGGCGAGCGAGGCCGGGGCCTTCAGGGCGAGGTTCTGGCTCACGAGTGCGCCTCCAAAGCGTGCGAGAGGTGTCCGACGATGCGTCCGAACTCGGGTTCGTAGCGCAACTCGGGGGATCGGGGGTAGGACCAGGGCAGCTCGATGTCGTCGACGATGCGGCCGGGGCGACCGCTCATCACGAGCACGCGGCTGGAGAGGTAGACGGCTTCGGAGATCGAGTGCGTGATGAACATCGCGGCGAACCCTTTGAGCTGGAACAGGCGTTGCAGCTCGGTCTGCATCTTCAGACGGGTGATCTCGTCGAGGGCGCCGAACGGCTCGTCGAACAGGGCGAGTTGCGGCTCGGCGACCAGCGCGCGCGCGATCGAGACGCGCATGCGCATGCCGCCGGACAGCGCCCGCGGGTGCTGGTTCTCGAAGCCCTTCAGGCCGACCAGATCGAGGGCCTCCGCGGCGCGACGGCGGCGCTCGGCCGCCCCGACACCGGCGAGCTCGCCGACCAGCTCGACGTTGCGCTGGGCCGTCCGCCACTCGAGCAGGGTCGCCTCCTGGAAGACGAAGCTCGTCGTGTCGGCGCGGACGTCGACCACGCCCTCGGTGGCGTCGTCGAGGCCGGCGGCCAGGCGCAGCAGGGTCGACTTTCCGCAGCCGGAGGGGCCGACCACCGACACGAACTCGCCGGGACGGACGTCGATCGACACGCCCTCCAGGGCGCGCGTCCCGGTGGCGAAGACCTTGGCGACGTCGGTGAAGGCGAGCGTCGGCGCGGTGGTGGCGTCCACCGCTGTCGCGGCGGTGGACGGGGCGGCGGTCGAGTCGATGGTGGTGCTCATAGCAGTGCTCCCTCGGAGGTCGGGGCGGAGGGCGGAGTCGGCACGGCGCGCAGGTCGAGCACGCTGCTGACCACGCGGCGGCGGACGGCGATCACGCGCCCGTCGCGGATGACGATGCGGTCGGGCGCGCGCTCGGCGAGGGCCTCGGCGGTGTGCGCGGCGCGTACGAGCACGACGTCGGCGACGTCGCCGACGCGTCCTCGCGCCGGGGGCAGTCCGAATGCGGCGCGGCCGCCGTGCGAGCTGACGTGCCAGGCTTCGGCGGGCGTGAGGTGACCGGCGACGACGAGCTCGGAGGCGACATCGACCATGTCGGCGTTGCCGAGCGGGTTGAACGGGTCCTGCACGTTGTCGCCGCCGGCGGCCAGCGTGATGCCGGCGGCGAGGATCTCGCGCAGCGGCGGGATGCCGCGGGGCGTCGCGACCGGGTGCTGCCAGCCCTGCAGGTAGAGGTTGGTCAGCGGGTTGGTGATGATCGAGACGCCGGCCTCGGCGACGGCGGCGAGGGTGCGGGCGCGGGTCTCGGCATCCTGCATGGACAGGCTCACGCAGTGCCCCGCCGAGCGGATCACGCCGGCAGGCCAGTGCCGCGTGCGGGCGGCGAGCTCGGCGAGACCCGTGGATGCCGCGTCGAGCGTCTCGTCGGTGTGCAGGTCCATGCCGAGGCCGAACTCTTCGGCGAAGGCGGCGTTGCGCTCCAGATCGGCGCGGGGGTCCTCGGCGAGGTGGGGAAAACCGCCGATGAGGTCGATGCCGAGGGCCACCGCGGCGCGTCCGAGGTCGTCGGGGCCGTCGGACGCGCCGGGGCTGGCGACGATCTGCAGGTCGACGATGCCGGCGAACTCGTCGCGCAGCTCGATGAGGGCGCGCACTCCGCGGAGGGGGTCGTCGCCCAGGTGGTAGTTCGTGTGCGAGCGCACGGCCGTGACACCGGCGTGCAGCGCGGCCACCAGGTGCCGCCGGGCGCCGGTCTTGATGTCGTCGGAGGAGTGGTGCTCGCCGTGGTCGATCCAGCACGCGATCGCGTCGTCGAGCGATCCCTCGGGCTGGCCGAACGAGGTCCAGGTGTAGCCCTTGTCGAGGTGGGCGTGCAGATCCGCCAGGGGCGGCAGGGCGATCCAGCCCGTCGCATCGACCGTCTCGCCGCCGGCGCCGCCCGCGAGCTGGGACGCATCGGCGTCGACCACGACGCCGCCCGAGAAGGCCAGGCGGTCGCCGATCTCGCCGCAGGCAGTGAGGCCGGTCAGGGCGGCGATGCGCTGGCCCGGCTGCAGGAGTTCGGCGTCCATCTGATCGTCCTCCTCGGGGTCTGCGGTGTCGTGCGGTGTTGTTGGTATGGCCAACATCGGGTGAGAATCAGTAAACGCTCGACGTGTTTCCTGCCAGGCCTGTCGGGATTGCGGCCGTGTTAAATCCGCGCGAAGAGTGCGGCCGGTCGCCGCCCTCGCGCACGGGGGCGTTGCGCGAGCGGAGAGAGTGGGAGCCATGAGCTACTTCAGTGACGTCGAACGCGACCTCGTGGTCGCCGCCCGCACCGTGCTGGCCGATGGGATCGTGGCGCTGGACCTCGTCGCGCACAACGGTCGCGATCTGCCGGTCTGGGAGCCGGGGTCGCACGTCGATCTGATCTTCTCCGACGCGCGCGTGCCCGCGGCCGAGCGCGTCGAACGGCAGTACTCGCTCTGCGGCGACGCGGCCGACCGCTCCACCTGGCGGGTCGCGGTGCTGCGCGAAGACGAGGGACGGGGCGGATCGGTGCGGGTGCACGAGGAGGTGCAGGTGGGGCAGCGCCTGCGCGTGCGCGGACCGCGCAACCACTTCGCGTACGAGATCGTTCCCGCCGTCACCCACCGCTTCGTCGCCGGGGGCATCGGGATCACGCCGCTTCTCGGCATGGTCCGGGCGGCGGCGCGGGCCGGAGCGGAGTGGACCCTCGACTACGCCGGACGGTCGCTGTCGACGATGGCATTCGTCGACGAGCTGCGCGCGCTCGACGGCGGCGCGGGGCGGGTGCGTCTGTACCCCGCCGACAGCGGGGCACGTCTGGATGTGGCCGGGCTGGTGGATGCCGCGGGTGACGGCGGTCCGGTCTACGCGTGCGGACCCGCCCGGCTGATCGCCGCCCTCGAGGACGGTTTCGAAGCCGCCGGCCGCGCCGCAGCGCTGCACGTCGAGCGGTTCGAGGCGATCGAGTACGGCGAGCCCGTCTGGCCGGACCCGTTCGAGGTCGAGCTCGCCCTGTCGGGCGACATCGTGACCGTGCAGCCCGGGCAGTCGGTGCTGGAGGCGATCGAGGAGCAGAGCCCCACGACGATGGTGCTCTCCAGCTGCCGTCGCGGGACGTGCGGCACCTGCGAGGTGCCCGTCCTGGAGGGCGAGATCGAGCACCGCGACTCCGTGCTCACGCCGCTCGAGCGCGAGCAGAGCGCGGTCATGATGGTGTGCGTCTCGCGCGCAGCGTGCCCGCGGATCGTGCTCGACGCCTGACGCGATGCCGGAACGGCGCCGCGACGCTCACCGGCCGACGCGCTCCCGGAGGGCCCCGGTGAGGGCGTCTTCGTCGGCGGTGACCAGCCGGTAGTCGCGGACGACGACGCGTCCCGCGACCACGACATGGCGAGGGCGGCGTCCCGGATGGGCCCAGAGCAGGCCCGCGACCGGGTCGGCCACTCCGGCGTCGGCGACCCCGGAGACATCCCAGACGCAGAGATCGCCCGCCGCTCCCGGAGTCAGAATGCCGAGGTCGGCGCGTCCGAGGCCGCTCGCGCCACCCGAGGTGGCCATGGCGAGCACGTCACGGGCCGGGAGGGCGGTGCCGACCATGCCCGACACCTGCATCGCCAGACGCGCATCGGCGAGCAGGTGCCCGGCGTCGTTGGAGCCGCCGCCGGAGGTGCCCAGTCCCACCGTGATGCCGGCCTCCTGCAGGCGGCGCACCGGAGCGATGCCCCAGCCCATCGGCACGTCGCAGCCCGGAGCGTGGGTCGCGGTGATGCCGGCGGCGGCGAGTCGCACGATCTCGTCGTCGGTGACGTCGCACAGGTGCGCGATCGTCACCCCCGGCTCGAGCCAGCCCCATTCCTCGAGGAGGTCCAGGGGGCGCCGGCCGTAGCGGGCCAGGGCGATCTCGGTGTCGACCTGCTCGTTCGCCTGGGTGCGCCGGCGCAGCCCGTGGCGTCGGGCGACGTCGCCCAACGCGCGGAAGGTCTCCTCGCTGTCGGAGTGCACGCCGGCGGGACCGACGGCGAGCTGCAGCATGCCGTCGGCGCTCGTGCCGCCCGGAGAGGATGCCGCACCCTCGGGGAGCAGGGCGCGCACGATGGCGTCTGCGCTCGCCGCCGCGGCATCCGGCGCGTCGCGCGCCGAGCCGCGGACGAACACGAGCCGGGCGCCGAGTGCCGCGGCGGCATCGGCGATCGCCCGCGCGATGGCCACGGTGTCGCCGACGGGGTCGTCGCTGCGCGCCGGGTCGGGCCAGTTGAGCTGATGGTCGGCGACCGTCGTCACCCCGCTCAGCAGCGACTCGGCCACGCCGACCCCGGCGGTCGCACCGACCAGGGACGCATTGATGCGGGCGTCGGCGTAGGCGGCGGCCATGGCCGGCAGCCACTCGCGCATCGGCACGCCGCGGGTGCCGGGAAGGGTGCGAAAGCCCGACTGCAGCAGGTGGTGATGCGCGTTGACGAGGCCGGGGGTGACGATGCCGCCGTCCGCGTCGAGGGTGTCGACGCTTTCGTCCGGTGACGGTGCGGATGCCGCGGTGGTGACCCGTCCGCCTCGGATCACGAGGTCGCCGCCGCGGTCGCGGGCGGGGTCGTCGAAGCGTTCCACGATGCGGGCGGCGCCGGTGAGGGTGAGTGATCCGGTCATGCCGTCCGTCCTATCAGCCGCATGTTTCGGGCAGATGTGCGCGCCGGCGCGCAATGTCCGAACCCGTTCCTATCTTCGAGGAAAGCACATTGAAGTACTCGAATACATGTTCTAATCTGTCGAAGTGAGGCCGATCGTGGGGACCGTTGCTGCCGCGGATGTCGCGGGCACCGTGAGCACCCTGCGCGCTCAGATGGAGCGTATGCAGGGGCGTCGCCTCGACACGCCCGTGCTCCCCGTCGCCCCGGCGCTGGCGGAGCTGCTGCCCGGCGGCGGACTGCGAACAGGGGGAGCCTACGCGCTCGGACGGTCGATGGCGCTGCTGTTCGCCCTGCTCGCAGAGCCCTCGCAGGCCGGGTCGTGGTGCGCCGTCGTCGGCATGCCGCACGTGGGCGTCGAAGCGGCCCGCGCTGCCGGGGTCGACCTGTCGCGGCTCGTGCTGGTGCCCGACCCCGGAGAGCGGTGGTTGGCCGTCACCTCGACCCTCGCCGACGTGCTGTCGGTGGTCGCGGTGCGCCCGCCGTCGCGGGCGAAGGACAGCGAGGTGGCCCGGCTGGCCGCCCGCATGCGCGAGCGCGAGGCGGTGCTGCTCGTCCAGGGGCCGTGGCCGCAGACGGAGGCCATGATCGATGTGTCCGATCCGTCGTGGTCGGGCCTCGGCGCAGGGCACGGCATCCTGTCGGGCCGTGAGCTCACGGTCACCGTGACCAGCCGCCGGGCGCCGGTGCCGCGCTCACGGCGCCTGATGCTGCCCGACGACCGGGGCCGCCTGGGCGGCGAATCGCAGCCCACCCGCACGCGCCTGCCCGAACCCGTGCCGATGCGACGGGCGGTATGAGATGACTGTCCTCCCTGCGGGCACCCCGCCGCGGAGCCTGGTGGTCTGGGTGCCCGACTGGCCGATCGTGGCGACCACCCGCGACGGCGACGACCCCCTCGACGCCGCGGAGCCGATCGCCGTGTTCGAGAAGGGGGCGGTCGTCGCCTGCTCGGCCGCGGCGCGCGCCGCGGGTGTGCGACGGCGCATGCGCCGCCGCGATGCCCAGGCGCGCTGCCCGCAGCTGGCCGTGGTGGATGCCGACGCCGTGCGCGATCACCGCGCGTTCGCCCCTCTGATCGCGGCGATCGAAGAGGTCGCGCCGAACGTGCAGGTGATGCAGCCCGGACTGTGCGCGCTGCGCGCCCGGGGGCCGGCGCGCTACTTCGGCGGCGAGGCGGCCGCCGCCACCGTGCTGGCCGGAGCGATCGCCGCGCTGGGCATCGACGACGTGCGCGTGGGCATCGCCGACGGCACCTTCACGGCCGAACAGGCGGCGCGCTCCGGCACCCGCCGCGAGGATCCGGTGCGGATCGTGCCCGCCGGCACCGCGGCGGACTTCCTCGCCCCCTTGCCGGTCGTCGTGCTCGATGAGGAGCTGGCCTCGCTGTTCGGCCGGCTCGGGGTGCAGACGGTGGGGGAGGTCGCCGCGCTGGGCGCCGACCGTCTGGTGGAGCGCTTCGGCACCCGTGGCCAGTGGTTGTACGCGCTGTCCTCCGGCCGCGATCCCCGACCGGTCACCGCCCGCACACCGCCGCCCGAACTGCACCGCGAGGTGGCGTTCGAGCCGCCCGTGGAGACCGCCGATCAGATCGCCTTCGCCCTGCGGGTTCCCGCCGCGGAGTTCGTCTCCCGTCTGGGTGCGCAAGGGCTGGTCTGCACCGAGCTGCGTGTCGTGCTGACCGGTGATCGCGGCGAGCGCAGTGAACGGGTCTGGCTGCACCCGGGGGCTTTCGATGCGGCAGCCGTCGTCGACCGGGTGCGCTGGCAGCTCGCCGAGCAGAGCCCGGGCGGGGGAAAGAACGGTGCGCTGCCGAATCACCTGCCCGGACAGCTGCGTAGTGCCGTGGGTCGTGTGCGGATCGAGCCCGAGGCGGTGGATGCCGCCGCCCACCACACCGCACGTCTGTTCGGGTCGGGACCCGAGGAGCGCGTGCACCGCGCACTCTCCCGCGTACAGGCGATGCTCGGCCATCAGGGCGTGCTGACCCCGGCGGTCGGCGGAGGGCGCTGGCTGAGCGAGCGGCAGCGCCTCGTGCCGTGGGGCGATGTCGCGGGCGACCTGCAGGCCGGCGAGCGGCCCTGGCCGGGGAGCCTTCCCGATCCGCTGCCCTCGGCGGTGTTCGCCGAGGGCGTGCCGGTGGCGGTGCTCGACGACGACGGCGACATGATCGCGGTCGATGCGCGGGGCGAGCCCACGGCGATGCCGACCGTGATCGAGCTCGGGGGCAGACGCCGCGGCATCCGCACCTGGGCCGGGCCGTGGCCGGTCATCGAACGCGAGTGGGATCCCGCCCGAGCGCGACGAGCGCATCGCTTCCAGATGGTCGACGATGCCCAGGGGGCATGGCTGCTGGTGTGCGAGGAGGGCGTCTGGCAGATCGAGGGGAGGTACGACTGATGGGCTTCAACAATCCGTCGGTGCGCTGGTCGGAGATGGCGCGGCTGCTGGGCTCTCCCGACATCGGCGGCGACAAACAACCCGACGGCGGCGACGGCCCGGCTTTCTCGCGCAAGCGCGGAAAGTACGAGCCGCCCCCGATCGAACGCCCCGCGGATGCCGTTCCCTACGCCGAGTTGCACGCGCACTCGTCGTTCTCCTTTCTCGACGGGGCGTCGTCGCCGGCCGAGCTCGCCGAGGAGGCGGAGCGATTGGGACTGCACGCCCTCGCGATCACCGACCACGACGGGTTCTACGGCATCGCCCGCTTCGCCGAGGCGGCGGAGCAGCTGCAGCTGAAGACCGTCTTCGGCGCGGAGTTGACGCTCGGCGACGGCGCGGGTGGCGGTGCGGGTGGCCGTGCGGACCTGGGGGCGCCGCCGGCCGGATTGCTGAGTGCACCGAGCCCCGCCCGGTCGGGCGCCGCCGATCCGCTCGGATCGCACCTGCTCGTGCTGGCCCGCGGCGAAGAGGGGTATCACCGTCTCGCCGCCGCGATCACGCATGCCCAGCTCGCCGGCGGTGAGAAGGGGCGTCCCTGGTACGACCTCGATGATCTCGCCGATCGCGGCGGCGGGCACTGGGCGGTGCTCACCGGATGCCGCAAGGGCGCCGTGCGGCAGGCGCTCGCCGCCGGAGGTGCGGATGCGGCCGCATCGGCGCTCGACCGGCTCGTCAGCCTGTTCGGCCGCGAGGCGGTCTTCGTCGAGCTGATCGACCACGGCGCCCCCACCGACACCCGCGACAACGATGTGCTGGCCGCTCTGGCCGCCGCACGCGGCCTTCCGGTGCTGGCCAGCAACAACGTGCACTACGCGGTTCCCGAACGTGTGCATCTGGCGGCGGCGGTCGCGGCGGTGCGGGCGAATCGAGGGCTGGACGAGCTCGACGGGTGGCTGCCGTCGCATGCGAGCGCACACCTGCGCTCGGGCGCCGAGATGACGCGGCGGTTCCGGCGCTATCCCGGTGCGATCGCCCGCACGGTCGCCCTCGCCGACGAACTCGCCTTCCCGCTGCGCCGCGCCAAGCCCGCGCTGCCGAAGCTCCCCGTCCCCGAAGGGCATACGCCGATGTCGTGGCTGCGCCGGCTCGTCTGGGACGCGGTGCCACACATGTACCCCGACCTCGACGGCGACGGGCGGGCCCGCATCGAGAAGGAACTCGGCGTCATCGAGCAGAAGGACTTCCCCGGCTACTTCCTGATCGTGCACGGCATCGTGGCCGAGGCACGTCGGCGCGGCATCCTCTGCCAGGGGCGGGGATCGGCCGCCAACAGTGCGGTGTGTTACCTGCTCGGCATCACCGCGATCGATTCGATCTTCTACAACCTGCCCTTCGAGCGCTTCCTGTCGGCGATGCGGGAGGAAGAGCCCGACATCGACGTCGACTTCGACTCTGATCGGCGTGAGGAGATCATCCAGTGGGTCTTCGACGAGTACGGACGTGAGCGCGCGGCGCAGGTCGCGAACGTCATCCAGTACCGACCGAAGAACGCGGTGCGCGACATGGCCAAGGCGCTCGGGCACTCGCCCGGGCAGCAGGACGCCTGGTCGAAGCAGGTGGAGCGGTGGGACGGCGCCGTCGCCGGCGCGCACGACATCCCCGACCGGGTGCTCGCGTACGCCGGTGAGCTGCTGAAGGCACCCCGCCATCTCGGCATCCACTCCGGGGGCATGGTGCTCACCGAGCGGCCGGTGGGGGAGGTGGTGCCCATCGAGCACGCGCGGATGGAGAATCGCACCGTCATCCAGTGGGACAAGGACGACGCCGCCTGGATGGGGCTCGTGAAGTTCGATCTGCTCGGACTCGGCATGCTCGCCGCGCTGCAGTACTGCTTCGACCTCATCGCGGAGGCGACGGGCGAGACCTGGACGCTGCAGAGCATTCCGAAGGAGGAGGCGGCCGTCTACGACATGCTGTGCCGCGCGGATTCGATCGGCGTGTTCCAGGTCGAATCGCGCGCGCAGATGGGGCTGTTGCCGAGACTGCAGCCACGGCGGTTCTACGACCTGGTGATCGAGATCGCGCTGATCCGGCCCGGACCCATCCAGGGCGGGGCGGTGCACCCGTACGTGCGGCGCAAGCTCGGGCTGGAGGAGCCGACGTATGCGCACGAGAAGCTCATCCCGGTGTTGGAGCGCACCCTCGGGGTGCCGGTGTTCCAAGAGCAGCTGATGCAGATGGGCATGGCCGTCGGCGACCTCACCGGAGAGGATGCCGATGTGCTGCGCCGGGCCATGGGCTCCAAGCGCGGCATCGAGCGCATCGAGTCGGTGCGCCAGAAGCTCTACGACGGCATGGCGCGCAACGGTCTGGTGGGAGCCGTCGCCGACGACATCTACGCGAAGATCCAGGCGTTCGCGAACTTCGGCTTCGCCGAGAGCCACTCCCTGTCGTTCGCGCTGCTCGTCTACGCCTCGTCATGGCTGAAGCTGCACTACCCCGGGGCGTTCTTGGCGGCTCTGCTGCGTGCGCAGCCGATGGGGTTCTACTCGCCGGCGACCCTCACCGCCGACGCCCGCCGCCACGGTGTCGTCGTGCGTCGTCCCGACCTGCACGCCTCCGGGGTGGATGCCGGGCTCGAGCCCCTCGATGCCGACGGCAGCGGCGCTCCCACCGGCATCCCCTCCTGCACCGATCGTCACCAGCCTCCCGTACCCCTGTTCGACATCACCGCTCCCGACGTCTCGGCCGCCCACCGTCGCGACGCCGGCCACGCGGTGCGGCTGGGACTTGCGGCGGTCACCGGGGTGGGAGAGCGGCTCGCGGAACGCATCGTCGCCACCCGCGACGCCGAAGGGCCGTTCCGTGACCTGCGCGACCTCGTGCGGCGGACGGGCGCCACCGCCGCACAGGTGGAGGCGTTGGCGACGGCGGGCGCCTTCGAGAGCATGGGCATCAGCCGTCGCGAGGGCATCTGGTTGGCCGGCGACGCGGCACAGGATCTGCCCGAGTTCCTGCCCGACTCGCTCGTCGCTGTTCAGCCGCCGCTGTTCGGCGACCCCTCGACGTACGACGTGCTGGCCGCGGACCTGTGGGCCACGGGCATCTCGACCGACGATCACCCCCTCACGCACTACCGCGCGCCGCTGGATGCCCGCGGCGTGCTCACCTCGCGAGAGCTCCGCACGCACGAGGTCGGCCGCCGGGTCGAGGTCGCGGGCCTGGTCACGCACCGGCAGCGGCCGGCGACGGCATCCGGCATCACCTTCATCAACCTCGAAGATGAGCACGGCCTCGTCAACGTCATCTGCTCGAAAGGCGTCTGGGACCGCTATCGCCGCGTGCTGCGCGATGCGCCCGCTCTCATCGCCCGCGGCATGCTCGAGCGGTCGCCCGAGGGCGTCACCAACCTCGTCGCCGACGCCTTCGAAGACCTGCGCGTCGGCGTGCGCCACCGCTCCCGCGACTTCCGCTGACCCTCCCCACCGCCCCACCTCACCCCCGCCGAGCCGCCATCTTTTCGCCGAACCGCCATGATCTTGCGCGCAGCATCATGGCGGATCGGCGCGTTCGTAGCGGCTCGCGGGAGGGGGAGAGAGGGAGAGGGGGAGGGGGAGGAGGTCAGGCGCGGCCGGCGTGCTGCTCGGTCTTGGCGAGCTGGTCGGCCAGGTCGTCGGGGGCGAGGGCCGCCTCGCGGAACTCCGTCGTCAGCGGCAGGCGCAGGTGCAGGTCGGTGCACAGGCACAGCTCGACCGTGCCGTGATCCAGCACGAAGTCGAGCACGTGGCCGCCGCGCGTGCGTCCGTCGTCGATGAAGTGCGCGTGGCATCCGGGAACGCCGATTCCCTGCTCGTACAGCGGGGTGCGGAAGGCGACGATCGTGCCGTCGACCTCGTCGAACTGCAGCACGGCATCGTCATCGGTGGCCTCGGTCATCGGTCGGTACGGCTTCTGCTGGCGGGTGACCGTTCGGGCGGTCACGCGCCGGAAGCGCCCCGTGATGCGCAGCGCGTACATGTAATTGGCCGACGCGGTGATCGCATCGATTGCGGCCGAGGCCTCGGCGCGCGTGACGCCGTCGGGCAGCGTCCGCGTGAGGGTGGGCACGAAGTCGGTCACCACCGCGTACGGCGTCGCCGAGTCGGCGGATGCCGCGGCGGCGGTGCCGTCGCCGCGCAGGCGGTAGGCGACGCCGTCGACGACGACCATCTCGCCGTCGAGGGCGTTGAACGTGCCGATGCCGAAATCGCCGTGCTCGAGCAGTTCGCCGACCGTCATGTCGTCTTCGTAGATGCCGTCCAGCAGCGCGGCCATGAGGCTCGTCTGGAACAGGGTGTGACGTTCGGCGCTCATGCGCGGTCCTTTCGGGAAGAGGGAAGGTGGATGCCGAGAGGCCGGAGTCTGCTCACAGCAGCACGTCGGCGAGCAGGTCGCCGCCCAGGCGGCGCAGGTTGTCGCGGTAGTCGACGGGCACGTCGATCACCGAGGGGCCGGGTTCGGCGATCGCGGCGAGGATCGTCGGAACGAGGTCGTCGATGCGGGTGACCCGGTGGCCGTGGGCGCCGAACGACTGAGCGAAGGCGACCACGTCGTAGGCGCCGAGTTCGACCGCCGCGGTGCGTCCGTATTTCTCGACCTGCTGGAAGGCGACCATGTCGTAGGCGGAGTCGTTGAACACGATGTGCGTGAAGCTCGCCCCGACGCGCACGGCGGTCTCCAGCTCGACGGCGGAGTAGAGGAACCCCCCGTCGCCCGACACGGACACGACTGGCGCGCCCGCGTCGGCGAGGCTGGCCGCGATGGCCCAGGGCAGGGCGACGCCGAGGGTCTGCTGCCCGTTGGAGAACAGGAGCGAGCGCGGTCGGTAGGTGCGGAAGTGGCGCGCCATGTAGAGGTAGTTCGAACCGACGTCGCAGAGCACGGTGGCGGCGTCGGGGAGGGCGGCGCGGATGCCGGCGACGACCGCGACGGGGTCGAGGCCGAACGCGTCGTCGTGGTCGGGGTCGCCGAGGTCGGTGTTCTCGGCGAGGCGGGTGCGCTCACGGTCGACGATGCGGGCGGTCTCGGCATCGTGCTCGAGGGGAAGGCCCGCGCCGTCCACGGCGAGGAGTAGGTCGACGAGGCTCGTGGCGAGATCGCCGACGAGTTCGACCGTCGGTCGATAGTCGTTGTCGATGTCGGCCGGGATGGTGTCGATGTGGACGATGCGGCGGTCCTTGCCGGCGTTCCATTCCGCGGGCACGAACTCGACGGGGTCGTAGCCGACGGTGAGCACGAGGTCGGCGTGGTGCAGCAGCACGTCGCCGGGCTGATTGCGGGCGAAGCCCACACGTCCGAGGTAGTGGTGTTCGAGCTCGCGCGAGATGATGCCGGCGGCCTGGAAGGTCTCCACGACCGGCAGTCCGGTGGCGCGCAGCAGCGCGTGAAGGGCGTCGACGGTGCGGGGATCACCGCTGCGGGCCCCGGCGAGGATCACGGGGAACCGGGCCTCGCGCAGCAGCGCGGCGGCGCGATCGACGGATGCCGAGGCCGCCCCGCCGGTGACGGCGGGCACGATCGCATCGCGGAAGCCGATCGCCGTCGTCGCGGTCGACACGTCGTAGGGGAGCACCACGGCGGCGGCGCCGCGGGGTTCGCGCGTCGCGGCGCGGAACGCGTTCACGATCGCCTCGGCGACGTTGTCGGCGGCGGTGACCTCGGCGGCCGAGACCGTGACGGTCTGCAGCATGCCGACGGCATCCATCGCCTGGTGTGCCCGCTTCAGGTGCTGTGTGCGCGACACCGCGCCGCAGATCGCCACCACCGGGTCGCCCTCGGTCGTCGCGGTGAGCAGCCCCGTCGCAAGGTTCGCGGTGCCGGGGCCGCTGGTGACCAGCACGACACCCGGGATGCCGGTGAGCCGGCCGACCGCAGCGGCCATGAAGACCGCGTTCTGCTCGGTGCGGCACGTGATCAGCTGCGGCGCCCCGGCGACCCCCTGCACCGCCGCGAGCGCGTCGAAGACGGGGTCGATCTTCGCCCCGGGCACGCCGAACACCCACCGCACGCCGTGCGCCATGAGCACGTCGACGACGCGGTCGGCAGCGCGACGTCCCGTGGGCGGCGTCGGCACGTGCGTGTCGGAGGGCGACGGAGATGCGGTGGCGACGGCGGCGATACTCATGACTCCATGCTCCGTCGCCCAAGGACGGCGAGGAAGACGGCGTCGGCGATGCGAATCATCTGATTCGCAGATGATTTCCGTCGCGTCGGGGAGCGCGGCATGATCGAGGCATGGATGTGCGCCACCTCTCCGTCTTCGTCGCCGTTGCCCGAGAGATGAGCTTCACGCGGGCGGCCGACAGCCTGCTGCTCGCGCAGTCGGCGGTGTCGACCACCGTGCGCGAGTTGGAACGTGAACTGGGCGTCGAGCTGTTCGACCGTTCTCATCGGCAGATTCGACTCACCGGTGCTGGGGAGGAGTTGCTGACGCGCGCTCAGGCGGTGCTCGAGCAGATGCGCGAGATCGGCGAGGCGGTCGCCTCCGCGGCGACCGAGCTGCGAGGAGCCGTCACGATGGGGCTCATGACGGGCGTCGATCTTGTCGACGTGCCGGGGCTGCTGGGCCGCTATCACGCGCGGCACCCCGCCGTCGCGGTGCAGCTGCGCGCGACGGGGCTGGGATCGTCGGGCCTGGTCGCGCAGCTCGAACGCGGCGAGATCGACCTGGCGCTGCTCGCGGTCGTCGATGCGCTGCCCGCGAGCCTGCGGGGAGAGGCCGTCGCCGCGTCGCCCTACGTGCTCGTCGTGCCCGGCACGCATCCCCTCGCGGATGCCGAGGGGATCACCCTCGCGATGCTCGAGGGGGAGAGCTTCGTGGACCTGCCGCCGGGTTACGGGTCGCGGCGCATCGTCGACGATGCCTTCGCCCACGCCGGGGTGTCGCGCCGTGTGCTCATCGAGGTCGCCGATCTTTCCACCGCCGCCGCGTACGTCCCGCAGGGACTGGGCCTGGCGATCGTGCCGCGTTTCGCGGCGCTGGCGGCCTCGTCGGGCTCGGGGCGTCCGTTCGCCGACCCCGCCCCGCGGATGCCGGTGCGCATCGTGTCGCTCGACGACGCCGTTCCCGCCTTCGAGGTGTCGCTCGCGTGGTCGCGTCGCCGCCCCTTGACCGCCGCCGCGCAGGGCCTCATCGACCTCTTGCGCACAGAGCTGCTGCCGTAGCGCCCGCAACCTCCCCGGTCGTTGAGCGAGTGAGCGGAGCGAGCGAGTCGAAACGGGGTTTCGCAGGGTGGGGCGATTCGACTCGGGCCGGTGGCCCTCGCTCAACGACCGGGGGTTGAGCGGGACGGAACAGGACTCGACGATCGTCCAACCCCGTGACGCGCACAAGCGGCGTAGCGTCGAACCCATGGCGAACGTTGCAGACTTCTTCATCGACACCCTCAAGCGCGCCGGCGTCACCCGCATCTGGGGTCTTCCCGGCGACTCGCTCAACGCCTTCACCGATGCGCTGCGGCGCGACAGCGGCGACGACGCGATCCGCTGGATGCACATGCGGCACGAGGAGGCCGCCGCCTTCGCCGCCGGCGCCGAGGCGGAGCTGACGGGCGAGCTCGCCGTCGTCGCGGGCTCGTGCGGCCCCGGCAATCTGCACTTCATCAACGGTCTGTTCGACGCCAACCGCAACCGCGTGCCGCTGCTGGCGATCGCCTCGCACATCCCGTCGGCCGAGATCGGCAGCACCTACTTCCAGGAGACGCACCCCCAGGAGCTCTTCCGCGAGTGCAGCGTCTACACCGAGCTGGTGAGCGATCCGGCCCAGCTGCCGTGGGTGCTGGAGATCGCCATGCGCACCGCGGTCGAGAAGCGCGGCGTCGCGGTCGTCGTCGTGCCCGGCGACGTGTTCTTCGCCGACGCGCCCGACCGGCGGCCGACGGCACCGATCCGGGCGGCCGGCTCGACGGTGCTGCCGTCGGCATCCGCTCTGGCCGCCGCCGCGACCGCGCTCAACGATGCCAAGAAGGTGACGATCCTCGCCGGGTCGGGCGTCGCGGGCGCGCATGATGAGGTGCTCGCCCTCGCTGAGACGCTGCAGGCGCCGATCGTCCACGCCCTGCGCGGCAAGGAGCACATCGAGTGGGACAACCCCTACGACGTCGGCATGACGGGACTGCTGGGCTTCTCGTCGGGGTACAAGGCGATGGAGTCGTGCGACACCCTGCTCATGCTCGGCACCGATTTTCCGTACCGTCAGTTCTTCCCCTCGAAGGCGACGGTGATCCAGGTCGACATCCGCGGCGAGCAGCTGGGGCGGCGCACGCCCATCGACGTGGGATTGGTCGGCGGTGTGAAAGAGACCGCGAACGCGCTGCTGCCGCTGCTGCAGGGCGACCGCTCGTCGAAGCATCTGGACGACAGCGTCGCCCACTACCGCACGACGCGTGAGCGGCTCGACGATCTGGCCGTCGACGACGGCAAGGCTCCGGTGCGGCCGGAGTACGTCGCGCGCGTGCTGGACGAGCTCGCCGACCAGGATGCCGTGTTCACCGCCGACGTCGGAAGCCCCGTGATCTGGGCCGCCCGCTACCTGCACATGAACGGAAAGCGCCGGCTGATCGGCTCGTTCGCGCACGGGTCGATGGCCAACGCGATGCCGCAGGCGCTCGGGGTGCAGGGCGTCGACCGCTCGCGCCAGGTGATCGCGCTCGCCGGCGACGGCGGGCTGGCGATGCTCCTCGGCGATCTGCTGTCGATTCGCCAGAACGACCTGCCCGTGAAGATCGTCGTGTTCAACAACTCGTCGCTCAACTTCGTCGAGCTCGAGATGAAGGCGGCGGGCATCGTCAACTTCGGCACGGGGCTCGACAATCCGAGCTTCGCGGCGATCGCCGAGGCGATGGGCATCACCGGCATCCGGGTGGAGAAGGGCAGCGAGCTGCGCGGAGCGATCGCGCAGGCGCTCGCGACCGACGGGCCGGTGCTCGTCGACGTGGTCACGGCGCGTCAGGAGCTGGCGATGCCGCCGTCGATCACGCTCGCCCAGGCGAAGGGGTTCTCACTCTGGGCGCTGCGCACCGTGCTGTCGGGGCGCGGCGACGAGCTGATCGACCTCGCCGACACGAACGTCTGGCGTCGCCTGTTCCACTGACGCGGCCTGCTCCGTCGCACGTCGGGCCAGGCGGTGGCGACGCTCGATCGCCTGCCCGGCGTAGCTCGCGCCGACGATGAGTGCCGCCCCCGCGACGCCGACAGGCCCGATCGCCTCGCCGCCGATGGCGACGCCGACCACGAGTGCCCAGACGGGTTCGGTGCCCATGAGGATGCTCGCGCGTGCGGCCGACGTGCGCCGCACCGCCCAGAGCTGCACCGCGAAGGCGAACACCGAGCACAGCAGTCCGAGGAACAGCACGTCGGCGAGGGCCGCGGCATCCAGTCGCGCGACCGCGACCGGCAGGGAAGGCCCGGCGATCGCGCTGAACACGACGCTGCCGACCGTCAGCTGCACGAAGACCACGCCGAGCGAGCTGTCGCGGCGCCCGCGGGTGAGGTGGCCGCTGGCGGTCACGTGCACGGCGCGCACCACCGCGGCGGCGATGACGAGGGCGTCGCCGGCGGTCGGCAGGCGGATGCCGTCGCCGGAGACGAGCAGCGCGACGCCGACGACGGCGGCCACCGCGGCGACGAAGTACGAGCGCGGCAGCCACACGCGCGACGCGATGCCCTCCAGTGCCGGCGTCATGACGAGGGCGAGGCTGATGAGCAGGCCCGCGTTGGTGGCGGAGGTGAGGCTCACGCCGCAGGTCTCCAGCCCGATGACGGCGGCCTGCGTGCCCCCGAGCGCCACCGCGATCACGAGCCCGCGCCCCCGGGGGAGGCGCTGTCGGGTGAGGGTGCACAGGATGCCGGCGCCGGCGGCGGCGACAAGGAACCGCAGCGCGTTGGCCGAGGCGACGCCCGTGAGGGCGATGAGATCCTTCGCGACGAGGAAGCTCGCCCCCCAGACGGCGGCGACCGCGAGGAGGGCGAGGTCGACGAGCAGGTCGGAGCGGCGGGTCATGCGCCCAGCGTGACAGCCACGGTCGTGAAGAGCATCGGGCAATGTCTTCATCGATGTGTTAGAGATTGCTTATGGATCCGATGCGCCTGCGGCTGCTGCGCGAGCTGGATGATCGCGGCAGCGTCTCGGCGGTCGCGGCGGCGCTGCACGTGAGCGCATCGGCGGTGTCTCAGCAGCTGGCGATTTTGCAGGCGGACGTTCCCGTGCCGCTCACCGTGAAGCAGGGGCGTCGGCTGGTGCTGACCGATGCCGGGCGCGCGCTCGCGGCGGCCGCCGCTCGCGTCGACGAGGCGCTCGTGCTCGCCCGAGAGAGCGTCGGAGCGTTCCTCGCCCACGATGCCGCGCCAGTGCGCGTGTCGGCGTTCCACAGTGCGGGCGTCGCGCTGTTCGGCCCCCTGTTGGCCGCGCTCGACGGCGTACCCGTCGCCCTGACCGACGAGGACGTCGCGCGCGAGGAGTTTCCCGGACTCGTGGCCGCGCACGACCTCGTCATCGCGCACCGGCTGGCCCACGACCCGGACTGGCCGCGGGAGCGGATGGTGATGACGCCGCTGTTCGTCGAACCGCTGGACGTCGCGCTGCCGGCGGCGCACCCCCTGGCATCCGCCGATCGGATCGATCCCGCGGCCCTCCGCGGACAGACGTGGATCTCGACGCACGAGGGCTTTCCGCTCACCGGCGTGCTGCAGGCGATCGCTGCGCTGAGCGGAGAGCCGCCGGTCATCGCCCACCGGGTGAACGAGTTCTTCGTCGCCGCGCAGATCGTCCGCGCCGGGGCGGCGATCGCCGTCATGCCGAGGTTCACGGCGCGCTCCCTGGCGACCGACGGCATGGTGCTGCGACCGCTGGCCGGGGTCACCCTCAACCGTCACGTGGACGTGCTGGCCCGCCCCGACGCGCTGGCACGTTCGGCGGTGCGCCGCGTGCGGGCTGCGCTGGGGGATGTCGCCGCCGACCTCGCGCGGTGACGACCGCCGGGGCATGCTGGTGGCATGGAGTTCTCCGGCTGGCACGTCCTGATCTTGATCGTGGTGCTTGCGGGCATCGCGCTGTTCGTCGGTGCGGTGGTCAGCATCGCGTCGTCGGCGGCGACGAGCCTGGAGAAGACGCTCTGGATTCTCGTCACGCTGATGTTCCCGCTGATGGGGCCCATCGTCTGGTTCGCCGTCGGTCGGCGTTCGATCGTGGTCAATCCGGCAGATCGCCGCTGACGCGGCCGACGGTCAGCCGGCGAGCGCGAGACCGCAGGTCTCGATCGTCCACCCGATGAACGCCTGATAGTTCGGGTCGCTGCCGACCGCCTGCATCGCTCGCGTGTTGGTGAAGGTCTCGACCGGCACGTCGGCGATCTGCGTCTGCGGAGCAAGCCCCTCGAGCACGCCGATGAGCTCATCGGTCGACGCCGCGAACACCTCGGCGCCCGCGGCGACCTCGGCGGGCACGCCGGTCATCGGAAGCAGCGCGCGGATCGCCGCCGACTGGCGACGCGTCGCGGCGAGGTCGTCGGCGACGGTGCCCTGCTTCGCCTGCGCCGCGGCTCCGTTGGCATCGCAGAGCTCGCGGTAGTCGGTGCTCGCGGTCGACGGTGCGGATGCCGAGGACGTCGGCGTCGGGGTGGGCTCCGCTGAGGCGGCGGCCGGGGTCGTCCCCGCGGCATCCTGCGTGCCGCTGGAGTTCCAGACGACGGCCAACCCCACGATCACGCAGACGGCGACGATGATCGCCGCGATCGCGATGCCGGGCACGAGGAAGCGCGGTCGCGGCGCGGGGGGTGTGGAGGCGTGCATGGGTTCCTCTTCCTCGATCGTCTGTCGCCGGTCGCTGCCTGCCAGCCTATAAAACACGCCCGGAGTCGCGGGGGGCGGCGAGCGTCGGGCGACCCCCGGATGACCTGGGGCTGAGAGCGCTCCCGTAGGCTGGAGTCGACCTCTTCCTTCCCCTTGAGAACGACTGCGTTCCCGTGCCACTTCGTCGCGATATCCAGGGTCTGCGCGCGCTCGCCGTGCTGGCCGTCATCGGCGCGCACGCCGCCGGCTGGCCGCGGGGAGGCTTTGCCGGTGTCGACGTGTTCTTCGTCATCTCGGGGTTCGTGATCACCGGAATGCTGCTGCGCGAGCAGCAGGAGGCGGGACGCATCCGCCTGTCGCGGTTCTACGCGCGGCGTGCCCGTCGGCTGCTGCCGGCGGCGCTCGTCACGGTCGGTGCCGTGGTCGGGGCCGCGTTCGCTCTGTTCGGTCGGGCGCGGGCCGAGCAGGTGATGTGGGACGGTGCCTCGGCGTTGCTGCTGGTGTCGAACTGGCGATTCACACAGCAGGGCACCGACTACTTCCATGCCGGCGACGCGTTGTCGCCGCTGCAGAACTTCTGGTCGCTGTCGGTGGAGGAGCAGTTCTATCTCGTCTGGCCGGGGCTGCTGATCGTGTCGCTGCTGTTCGTTCCCGCCGTGGCGCGTCGCGGTCGGGCGGCGGCCGCGGTCGCCGCCGGGTGGGCGGTCGTCGTGATCGCGGCATCCTTCGGCTGGGCGCTGCTGCAGGGGTCGTCGGCGCCGACGGCGGCGTACTTTTCGACGGCGACGCGCGCGTGGGAGTTCGCGCTGGGCGCGCTGCTCGCGGCAGGCGTGCCGCTGCTGCGTCGGCTTCCCGCGGCGCTCGGGGCGCTGCTCGCGTGGATCGGGGTCGCGGGCATCGTGGCGTCGCTGGTGCTCATCGACATGACCGCTGTGGGCTTTCCGGGGCCGTGGGCGGCGGCGCCGACGCTCGCGACCGCGCTCGCGCTGGCCGGCGGCGTGACCGCGCCGCCGCGGACACTGTTCCTGTGGACGAACCCGGTCGCGGTGGTCGTGGGCAACGCGTCGTACTCGCTGTATCTGTGGCACTTCCCGGTGGTCGTGTTCGCCGCCGCGCTGCTGCCCGCGTCGCCGTGGTCGCTGCCGCTGACCCTGGCGATCGTCGCCGTCGTCGGCTTCGCGTCGTACGCGATCATCGAGCAGCCGCTGCGCTACGCGCCGTTCCTGGGCGGGCGGGTGCCGGCGATTGCGGCGGCCGATGCCGAGGAGCCGGCGGTCGAGGCATCGGATGCCGCGGAGCCCACACCGCCCGCGGTCGCGCCTGCGGTGCCGGTCGTGCGGACTCCCGAGATTGCGACGCGGCGTCCCGCGGGGTGGCAGCCGGGCACGCGCTACTTCCCAGGCAGTCCGCGGACGGCGGCGCAGAGTGCGGCGGCGGGGCCGGTCGAGGTGGTAGCGGCATCCGTTCCGGAGGTCGCGCCCGTCGAGCCTGTGAGCGCTGCACCGCCGGTGGAGGCGCCGCGGGTGCCGTCGGTCGCGATCGCGGATAGTGTGGCCGGGGCGATCGCGGCTCCGATGGCCGCATGGCGGGAGCGCTTTCGCACGCAGGTCGCGTTGGCCGCCGCCGGTCTCGTCGCCGCCGCGTTGCTGGTCGTGCTCGTCGTGCAGGTGCAGCAGCCGCGTCCCTTGCCGCCGACGGCCGGGGGAACGGGCCAGGCGGCGCCCGCGATCGAAGATCCCACGGCGGCGCTGCAGGCCGATCTCGCGGCGGCGGTGTCGGCGACCGCGTGGCCCGATCTGCATCCGTCGATCGACGAGGTGATGGCGCAGTCGTCGGGAGCCAATCCCGCGCACGACTGCTTCGCGCCGACGCCGCAGCCGGACGCCGCCGCGTGCACGTGGGGCAGCGCCGATGCTCCGCGGCACCTGTACCTCGTGGGCGACTCGACCGCGATGGCCTACGCACCGGCCCTGAAGGCGCTCGCCGAGCAGAGCGGGGGAGCGATCCGCGTCACCACGGTCGGGCTCTACGGATGCCGGTTCACCGACGTGCTGGTGCAGAACGACGACCCCGCGGTGATGCAGGCGTGCACGCAGCGCAAGAACGACGTCGCCGCGATGATCGCCGCCGACCACCCCGAGCAGGTGCTGGTCTCCAACGCGTACACGCTGGGCCGTACGGCGGACGGGCGCGACCTGAGCGCGGCAGATCTGATCGCCGCGGAGGCAGCAGAGATGGCGCGGTACGGGATGCCGGGGCGCATCGTCTTCCTCGAGGCGCCGCCGGAGGGCGCGCCGCTCGGCAATTGCTACACGCGGGTCGGGTCGCCGTACGCGTGCGCGACGAGCATCACGCCGGTGTGGCGCGACATGCAGGCGGCGACGGCGGCCGCCGCGGCGGCGTCGGGCGATCGCCTGGTGGGTGCGCTGGCCTTCACATGTTGGCAGGAGGTCTGCCCGGCGTTCGCGGGGACACTGCCGATCCGCTACGACCAGACACACCTCACGGTCGCGTACTCCGAGCACCTCGCGCCGTACCTGCGGTGGGCGCTGGACGGCGCCGTCGCGGCGGGCGCCCCGGCGCCGCCCGGCTAGAATCGATGCGCCAGCCTCTGTAGCTCAGTGGAAGAGCCACTCCGTCCTAAGGAGCGGGTCGGGGGTTCGAATCCCTCCAGGGGCACATCTATTTTTTGCGCTTGACCAGGTTTTTCTTCCGATGTCAGACCTCACAGATTTCGTTTTTGGCCGCTATTTGGCCGCATTTGAGGAACCTATGAGCTGAGAACGAGGCCCTCCAATGGGCTTCGTTCGACGTCCTAGAACGACGAAATCGGGCAGATTCGACGTCGCGAGCCTTGCCCGAAACTGAGCAATCTGCGCTCGGCGGTCACTGCGGACGGCGGTAACGGGTCTGCGGACCCGTCGGCGACGCGAGCAGCGGCATGGCGTCGTTGAGGCGAGATGCGACGGCATCCAGATCGTCGTCGAAGAGGTCGGCATAGGTGTCGAGCGTCATCGCAGCCGACGCGTGGCCGAGCATCCGCTGCACGGCCTTCACGTTGGCGCCGGAGCTGATCGCGAGCGATGCGGCCGTATGGCCGAGGTCGTGAGGCGTGAGCCGGGGGATGGACGGATCGATCATCTGCGCACGCTTCACCGCGTTCGCGAACCCATCCCTGCGCGCCCGAGTTGCGCATGTGATGGACCCCGTCGCCAAAGGGCAGCCCTTCCGGGCCCTTGCCGGCGCAGGCCAGCTCGATCATGGGCGCGAGGCGATCGGGGTAGGGGACCGAGCGCTTCTCGTGCGTCTTCGGAGTGCCGACGTGGATTTCGTAGCCGGTCATCACCGCGTTCTCTTCGATGACGAAGCGCTTGCGCAGCCGGTTCACGCTGCGCACGCGCAGCCCGGTTGCCTCGCCCCAGCGCAATCCGGTGTACGCCAGCGTCAGGACCATGGTCGGGTGCGCCGAGCACGCCGCGAGTGTCGCCACCTGGTCGCGCGAGAGGTACACGCGGCGCTTGCCAGGCCCTGTCCGCGGCAGATTGCGAATGTTTCGAGCAGGGTTGGTTGCGAGGCGACGATCGTCGATGGCGACGTCGAGGATGCCGGCAAGGACGCCCAGGGCGCGAAGAACGACGGTGCGCGACCTCAGTGTCGAGAGCTCGGACACCCACTCTTGAACCTCAGAGTGCCGGATCGACCAGATCTCCCGGTCCGCCCAGACCGGAGCGACGTGGTTGTTCCACGCCCGCTCGAGCGTCATGTAGTACGAGGGTTTTGACATCGGCGGCTGCTTGAAACGCAACCAGCTGTCCGCGAACATCCGAACCGTAACGCGCGAGGCGTTCGGGTCGATGTACTCGCCCCTCGACTTCGACACCGTGACCATCGAGAGGTAGAGCTGTGCTTCGCGCATCGTCGTGAAGCCGCGCTTCTGCGCCTCGCTGAGATCCGGCTTGCGGTAGCGCACGCGATAGCGGCGGCCCTTTGCCGTCTCGTATGGCGTGATGGTGCCCATCTCGACCTCCGCTCAATCCGGCTCGGCCATCAGTATCGGCCCAGTGTCGGACACTCGCCGGGCGCCGTCAACGCCACTGGCGACGGATGTGGATAGATGGCGGAAGACGTCGTCAATTGGCGAGGCTCAGCAGCCGTTCGACGACGAGCACTGCGCCGCGCCCGAACGCTAGGCCGCCCAACTGAAGGCGGGGCGGATCCATTGACGCACGCTCAACATAGGCTTGGCGCTGCAACAGCGGGAGTCGAGATGAAGGTCTTCATCTCCACCTCGAGCCATCTCGATCAGAGAACGCGACAACACTCGGTTCTTCAATCCGCCGATCCGTCTCAGTCGGCGGCTCCGGTGTTCTCGCCGAAGTGCGATGGCTTCTGGCTCCCGGCCCCATCATGGCGTGTCGCGGTGCTGGAGATCATCACCGCCGGCACAGCGGCCGATTGTGCCAGCACCGTTGGCAGTCTCGCTCTGTCGTCTTACGACGTCCGGGGTGTCCAACACATCGAACAACAACGATGTGAGACATCGGACAACAACGATGTGAGCCTGGGCGGTAGCGACCACGCGTGACGGAGACCGCTTCCTCCGGCGGGGCGGACCGCGATGTCGGAAGCCGAGCATACGATCGATGTTATGACCAAGACCCTTCGCATGATCGACCTGTTCGCCGGTTGCGGAGGCATGACGGTCGGGTTCGCAGCAGAGGGATTCCGCTCTGTGCTCGCGGTCGAGTGGGATCGAGCGGCCGCGGCCACGTACGCGGCAAATTTCGGTGAGGAACATGTGATCGCGGGAGACATCGCGCGTGTGCCTGACGAGGCCATCCCCGAGGCCGACATCATCATCGGCGGTCCACCCTGCCAGGGATTCTCGAACCTCGGGCTCAAGGACATCAATGACCCGAGAAATCAGCTCTGGCGTGAGTACATGCGGTTCGTGAAGCGGTCGCGTCCCAAAATCTTCGTCATCGAGAACGTCGACAGGTTCGCGACGTCGCCGGAGTTCGCGATGCTGTTGGCGGAGACGGATCATGGCGCTCTGGCCGAGTACGAGCTCCAGCACGCGGTGCTCAACGCTGCTGACTACGGTGTGGCGCAACGACGTAAACGGACGATCGTCATCGGATCACGGATCGGTCGGATTGACCTGCCCGAACCCACGCACGCGAAGGAGCCTGTCGAAGGATCGGGACTGCTGCCTTGGCGGACCGTCCGTGATGTTATCTCTGCCATCCCGCCGCGCCCTGCAACGACGGAACTCCCGGACAGTAGATCTGTGGTTTTCGGCGAGTCCATGCCGGGCGTCTTCCGCGGACTCGACCTTCACATCGGACGGACGCCGACCAGCAAGAGTCTCGATCGATACAGCTTCGTCCCGCCGGGCGGAGGGCGATTCGACGTTCCGCGGGCCCTGCTGCCTAACTGCTGGGCGAACAAACCCACGGGAACGACAGACGTGATGGGCCGTCTCCGTTGGGACGCACCATCCGTGACGATCCGGACCGAGTTCTTCAAGCCGGAGAAAGGGCGATACCTTCACCCGCAATGGGAGCCCGGTGAGTGGGTGGAGGAGTACGGTCAGTACCGCAGCGACCCGGTCCGATCGGTAGACCGAGTGATCAGCCACTTCGAGGCCTCGCTGATCCAGGACTTCCCGCCCGACTACCGTTGGGTCGGCACGAAGATTCAGATCGCGCGCCAGATCGGAAATGCCGTGCCCTCCGGCCTGGCCCGAGCGATCGCCCAGCAGATCAAGCCGCACCTCCTAGCGCAGCGTGTTGCCGACGAGCAGGAGTTGGAGCTGGCGGTCGCTTAGCCCCGCCTGGGCGTCTGCAGGTCCCACTCGATTTCAAGCTGAGCCGGGGTTACGTCGACCCGGGGCTGAATTTTCGATGGACTCACCGCTACCCATCCATCATCACCCAGCTCGAATCCGAGTTCCCTCGCTCGTAGACGGTCGGCGACCCATGTGCCGACCAGTACCTCAAGCCCGGACGTCGCGCGCACTGCGTCCTTCGCCTGTCTCGCGCGGCGCATTGGGTCCTTGTTCCCGAAGCACACCGTCTCCATCGACGACCTGGGGATGACTGTGTCGGGTAGGAACCCGAAAAGTGCGGTCAGTCGTGCAGTTTGCCCTACCCTCGGCGCGAAAACTACGGCGAGTTGCTCGGGGGTGAGCTGGGCCAATGGTTCGGCGGGAAGCGGCGTCCAGTCGATCAGAGGGAGCGAGAACCGTCCGAGGGCGTCCGCAGCGATCCCACGTTTCCGGTCCTTGTTCGCTCCGTCATTCAGCCAGATCCGGTGAGCGCGCATCAGGAATGCGCGGTGACGTCGCCCGGCAGCATCAGCCTGGATGAGCACGCTGATCTCGCATTGGCCCTCAGTCGGGATCATCCAGTTCGAACGGACCGTGCCTTTTAGCTCGACCGGGATCCCAAGGATTCGCGTGTCGAGCGGTGGCTCCTTGTACAAACCCAGCTCGTTCAGAACGCGATACTGAAGTTTGGTGCCGACGGACGCTCGCTCGTCAGAGTCGACGTCGGGACTGAGTAAATCGAATCGTCCGGTCCTCGCGCCGTCGAGCACGTACTTCACCGCGTCGTCGACGGCGCGCGTGAGTAGTCCGGGCAAAGGACGCGCAACGAGCCATGACCACACCTTCCTGAGCTCAGCGTCGTCCTCCGGGCCATGCGCAATGTGCGGAACGGACGCGTGCCCGCGCCGCTCGTCCGGCACACAGACGCCGCCTGGCGGTGGGACAATCTTCTTCACGATCGTGACGCTATCGCACTCGTCGCGCAGCGTAGACACGTTAGTCGGGTAGTCCGAGTGATCTGCGCCTGCCACTGACAGCGGCCATGACGCGCGCGGCGGCGTCGGCAACCGATTCGTGTTCCCAGATGCGGACTACCGTCCAGCCGCTGGTTTCCAGGGCTTGCGTTGTCTCCATGTCGCGAAGCCGGTTCCGCTTCAGCTTCGGCACCCAGTAGTCGACGTTGGTCTTGGGCACGGTTCCATGGATCGGGCATGAGTGCCAGAAGCAACCGTCGACGAAGACCACGATGCGGAGACGTGTGAAGACGATGTCTGCGCGTCGTCGCCGATCCGGGCCTGGGGAATGGTCGACTCTGTACCTGTAACCCGCCGCATGCAGCATCCGACGCAGCGCAAGCTCGGGACTCGTGTCGCGACCGCGGTTGGATCGCATCGATTTTGAGACGCGCTCTGAGCTCGCCCACGACGCCCGCGACGACCCCTGCTCTTCCATTTCGAGACTCTAGCGCCAGCTCGTCACCGCCGTAGCAGGCTCATCGATCGTTCCTGGAGCAAGGAGGGTCTGGGCCTGCATTACTAGGTGGTGCTCGCAACTGGCGTCGGTGGGTCGACCAGCACTTCGGAAGCACCGCATTCGAGACGTGTCGGCGACGTGCGTGACAGCGCGTTACCCGACATGCTGGCTGCCGGGCGAGCACTGAAGCTCTCATGTCGCCTCGCCCGCGGTGTCAGGCGCGACTTCGAGGAGCCGCGAGATCATGCGCGCGGGACGGTTACGCGTTGAGAAGAGCCCGATCCCGGATGCGTCTGGCGTATCGAGGCTACGTGTCCATAAGGCGAATATATCTGAAAAGGAGCTTGCGGAGAAGATAGAGTTACTGTATAGTCATCCTATGACCACAAGAGACGCAGATAGTGAACGCATCGTCAAAGTGCCGTTCCCGATCTCTCTGATAAGACGGATGGACGAGACGATCGTCGCCGAGCGCGGCGGCTTTCGCACTCGTGCGGAGTTGATGCGTGAGGCAGTTGAGAACCTCCTCGACGAACTCGACTATCCGGAGGCTCCTCCTGAGCGCAATTCTCACGGGCCGCTGCTGCTCGCCGACTCGGAGGTTTCCAAGAACGAACCTGAGCAATCGGCTGGTTTCACCGAGGCGCGCACGCTTTTCGCGAACCTCCCCGCCTGGGAACGCGAGGAGCTGGCTCTGGACGACCTGACCGCGACTACCCTTACCGCGCCCGAAGCGCGCCCGTTCATTCTGGACAGGGGCGAGGCATCGGTGGCGAACGGGCCGCTCCTTGGATTACACAACCGCGACTATGTGTCTATGTGGGCGCTGCACCGGCTCGCACGGTACACGGCCGACGGTCCCATCCCCTTTGAGGACTACCTCGGCCGCATCACGAAGGCCGCCTGGTACTACGGCGCTCAACTCCATGCGCTCGAGCGAAGCAATCCCGGCCGGAAGCTCACGGTGCTGTTCCCGACAAACTCGACGAAGCAACCGTCTGCGGAGCGAGGCTTCCAGAACTTCGCAATCGGCACGCTCGCGCGTCGTGTGGGTGAGGGGATCCCAGCGTCCGGGCCGCTCTTCGCATGGCAGGCTTTGCAGGTCTCGTCCGATAACGGCCTGGGCACTGGGCTCACAACGGCGGGCTGGCGCCTGCTCAAGGAGCTGGACGGACTGTCGTTGGAGCTGCCCCACGATCCCGCGCTCATGGAGCGGTTCATGACCTACCTGGCCGAACACGCGCCCGGGGATCGCTGGGGGTTCGACCACTTGCTCGCCGCCGCCGCGGATGGACCCGACCGCCTGGCGCTCGTGAATCGTTTCCGGGAGACGCATCCCGAATGGAGTCCGGCGACGGCCAGCTCCGTAGCGCAGGGTTACGTGGCTCGCGCCCGAGAGTGGGGGCTCGTCGAGCCTCGCCTTATCGAGGGCCGCTACTGGCTAACGGATATCGGCCGGCAACTCCGGCGCGAATCCTCCCCAATCACCGCAACCAGCGAAGGAACACTCAAGTGACCAACACCAGCACCACCATCGCAAGCGTCGAGACCAAGATCATCGAGTCGGCGATCAATGCGACGACGTACGACGACGCAGTCGCGGTCGCGGCGCTCATTGAGAGTGCTGTGGGAGCGCGCTATGTGCGTCCCATCGGCGACCGATACAACAATTACGGGCTTATGGCCTCTAGCGGCTCATACGAGTACAAGGCCCTCGAGCCCGTCACCAACGAGCAGGACGGTGTGCTGGAGAGGCTCGCAGCTGCCAAGTGGGGTGATCTCAGCAAAGTCCCGTACCAGACGCCTGCCGAGGCTGCCGAGGACCTCCTTAGCGGCATGAATTACCAGCAGCGAGCCGACATGGTAACCGTCGCCTTCCGGGAGTCTGATAGCCCGACGCGCTCCTCCAAGCGGTTGACGATCGTCTACAGGGATCAAGGCTGTGGGATGGAGCCAGGGGCTATTCCTGGAACTATCTTCGCTCTCGGTTCGAGCCACAAGATCGACACTAGGTGGCACCAAGGCGCGTTCGGCATCGGTGGCGCAAGCACCTATCGGAATGCGAAGGCCGTCGTGCTGGTGACTCGACGCGCGCCCGAGATGGAGCCGGCCGACGACCGCATCGCGGTGGCGGTCGTGTTGTGGGACGCCCATGGAAAGGGCCAGACAGCCTCCTACCTCGTCACCACTGACTGGGAAACGAACTCGGCGGCGCAGCCGTGGTCGGCGCCGGCCAGCGCCTACCCTCAGTTCGAGCCCGGCACCCATCTGGCGCTGGTGTCCTACGGTGTCGAGGGTTTCCACCGTGCCCGGTCCGGTGACGAGCGCTCGTTCGACATGGTGCTCAACACGCGCCTGTTGTCGCCCATCATGCCCGTTCGTTTCACTAACGAGATTACGCGGGGGAAGAACGAGTACCTCCGCGGCCTCAGCAGACGGCTCGCCGACAACCCTAGCCCCGAGCGACTCGAGGACGACGAGGAGATGCTCTACACCTTCGGCGGCGTCAGCTACAAGCTGCCGGTGAGGTACTGCGTTTTTCCGACTGGGGACAAGGGGACTCGCCGCCGGTTCGTCGCCAAGGGCCATGCGCTCGTCTTCACGTCCAACGGTCAGGTCCACCACCATTGGACTCCGGCGGATTTCCGCCTGCGTACCTCGCTGAACAAGCTCTACGAGCGGATCTTCGTAGTCGTCGAGACCGACGACCTGCCCATCGAGCACAGGACGGCGTTGTTCACGCCGGACCGGTCACAGTTGCTGTCGAATGAGGCGGCGCTTCAACTCGAGGACCAGGTGGCGGACTTCCTGGATAACTGGCACAAGCTGCGCGAGCTCAACAACCAATTGGTCCGGGAGGCGATCTCGTCCGCGAGCGGGGGACGCTCCGCGCTCGACGTCGGCCGACGCATTGCCACGGCGCTGAAGGTCAAGGGTTTCAATCTCGGGGGATCCGGTGGATCCGCGGGAGGCGGGGCGACGGGCACCGGCGGCCCGCGGGTCCGGAAGAAGGTTGAGACCTACCCCGACCCGACCACCCTCGAGGGCCCAGACAAGCTCATCGTGGAGGACGGCAAGGTGCGCTATCTCGAGTACATGCTGAACGCCGTCGACGACTTTCTCGACAGTGGGCGCGGCGCGCTGTCGTTCACGACCGACCATCCGGACATTAAGCCCTTGAAGCACATCGTGGTCGGTCGGCTTCGCGACGGCTACGTCCGTGTGCAGTTGCAAGTGCCCGAGGGAGCCACCGAGGGCGAGTTCACCCTGACGGCTTCGCTTGACGGCTGGCACCGGGCGTCCGGCGGCATCGGATCGACGATGTCCTACACGACCGCTCTCGTAGTCGTCGACGAGATGCCTGGGAGGTCTGGCGGCGGCAACGGCCATGGCAGTGGCGGCGCCGGCGAGGGTGGTCAAGTGGCGGTGCTCTGGCAGACACCCGAGGAATACGGCAACGGCTGGAATAACTCTGTTCCCGGAGGCGTGGACGAGATCGAGGCCGCAACACTCGCGTCGGAACG
The DNA here is from genome assembly GCF_003293595.1 of Microbacterium sp. PM5. Classification (NCBI taxonomy): domain Bacteria; kingdom Bacillati; phylum Actinomycetota; class Actinomycetes; order Micrococcales; family Microbacteriaceae; genus Microbacterium; species Microbacterium sp. PM5. The sequence continues at coordinate 344,199 of NZ_CP022162.1, forward strand.
GGAGGAGTACAAGGAGCTGGCTAAGCTCGGCCAGCAGCGCATCCCGACGATCGTGCTCAACAGCACTTATTCACCGTACAAGGGCTACATCCAGATGCGCGCCAAGGAGCTCACCGATACCGGCGCCCAGGAGGCGTCAGACCGCTACGCTGTCGGCACCGGTCTGGGTCTGTTGCTGCTGCATGAGGACCTCAAGGCGCGGCAGCAGAAGAGCAAGAAGCCCGTAGACCCCGAACAGGCGGCGGCTGCAAGGCAGGCGGTCGCGCGATCGGTCCTGCTCATGATGCCCGCCTTCGACACCCTCGCTCGCGCGGCGGGTATCGAGGATTAGGTGTAGATCGCGACTGAGCAGTGAGCCGCGATGAGGGGGCCCGGGCTCAAGTCCGGGCGCCCTCTCCCTGCCGCCTCGCGCAGACGAACGGGCAGCGGCGTCGCCGAACACTCAGTGCCGCCACCCGACTTACCAGGTGAATCGAGTGGCGTTTCCCGCGGCGTCACCCGTGTGGATGCTAGGCGGCGAGGCGTTGAATCGGCCCACGAGAGATTCCGCCCAGGCCGCTTCCACCATGCGATGGCGGAACGGCCACAGTACAGACCGACCGACCTAGTCGAGCCGCCCAGCAATAGAACAACCGAGGCGACTCGGTGGAAAACTGCTGGCCCACGAACAATCAAGTACAAAAGCAATGCACGCAGGCATCCATGATGGTCGGCGGCATCTAAAGCTATCCGGCTCCACTTACCTGCATCCAAGAAAAATACCTGGATAGGGGACAAATCACGGCTCGTTCGACCAGGTCACCTCGGCGCGAACGGCCGCCACCACTACCGCCAGCTGAGTGGGCTCGAGAATCGGCTTCTGCTTCTTCAACCACCGCACGAGCTGGGGCGCCGTCAGCACCGCGATGTCGTCCGGCTGCTCGCGAATGGTGATCTCTTTGGCGCCGACGATCACGATCGCGCCGCGCACAGGGACGCTCGAGCCGATCACGGCTTCGAGCAGTTTTTGGGTTCTCGCGACATCGTAGCGCGTGTTCCGCAAGTGGTCTGTCTTCTGACCACTGACGAGCAGCCGGCGACTTCCGACCCAGATGCGCGCGCCTTCGTGGAACTTCGAGTTGATGGTGAACACACCGGCCGCGCCGACGACCACGTGGTCGATGTCGCTCCCGCGCGTGCCGGCCGGCACCGGATGAAGCACCGTCTAGCCGCCGTCGAGCGACTCAAGACGCGCTGCCACGTCCAACTCACCAAGCGCGCCGAGATACCACGGACGCGAATCCTCGGAGAGCGGCGATCGGCCGAGGAACCGCGCGAATCCTGAACGCGGGAGGACGTCTGCTTGAACGCGGAGGCACTCGGCCATGACGGACGCCGCGGCGACCGACCCGAAGGCGTGCGTAGCGTCGGTGGGCAGATGAGGGGGGATTTCAGTTGTCATCGCGCTGATTCTATGGACACGCGCTTCGCATGCTCAGCTCGTATGGCGCCCGCGCGTCGGGCATCTGTGCCGGGTATGCGACACGGAGACCGGTGCGACGGGGCATCGCGCAGCCAGGTGCGGATGGTGTCGCAGAGGCCGACCGCTCACTGACGATCTCGGTAGTCGCGAAGCAAGCGATGGACGTAGCTGCGGAGACTTTGCTCGCCCGCTAAGGCTGGCAATACACCGTCGTCGTACTCAACCCCCGGCGACCCAGCGAGAAGTGCAATCGCCGAGGACTTGGCGACGGTGCAGACGAACGCTTGCGCTTTCGCGGACGAGTCTCGTCTTAGACCGAGAAACTCCCGTCCGGTGCCGAGCTTCACCGCTTTCGTCCAATACTTGGCTTCAATGACCAGGAAGGCCGCCTTGCTTTGGGGGTCGACACCGACCGTGCGACACCGGTTCGCGTCCTTCTCCGGAATGACTAATACGTCTGCTTCGTGGAGCACTCTAGACCTCCCCACGAAACGTACACCCGTGTGCACCTCTAGTGGAGGGCGGTTTCCGACTGTTAGGCGTGCGTGGGTGAAGTGGGCGCCGGGCGCACCCGTACTGAAGATCCGTCCAGGACTGCGTCGGAGGTGCAGTTGGCTGGCGGCCCCGCTGCCATCTCGTAGCTCGACGAGGTAGCCAGCTATCTTCGCTGCCTCGAGCACTAGTCCGAATAGGTAGGCCTCGTAGAGGTCGTTCCCAGGGGTAGCGGTCGCGGACATGGTTGTGGGGAATGCTTGGGGCAGTTGAGCGCGTAGCTGAGCCAGAAGTTGGCTCGGGGTGGAGGCCGTAGGGATCGCGGAGGCCATCACGAGTTTCTCCAGTTTGGTCGGGTCGAGTTGAGCCTTTCCTCTTGTGGTTCCAGCCAGTCTGCGCGCGACACCCCAGTTACCTCGCGCAGCTGTCGCAACGTGTCGAGAATTCCCTTGGCCGCGTCCATCCTGCCTGCGCTGGGCGCAGTCACGGCTCTCGGCTCGTTCTCGAATGGATGCGACCGACGAGGACTGGCTTCTTCAGCGAGGTTCGCAGGGTCGCTGCTGAACAGAATCTTCAGGGCCGCGTTCTCCGGCAGAAACTCGCGAGCCATCTCTACGGTGCGTTCTTCGACGTCGATTGTTCCGGCGACGGCCACTTCGATTAGGTCAATCAGGCCGGATAGTTGTTCCGTCACGGTGAGATGCCGGTGACGGACATCGCTCGGCAGAAGCTTTCGCGAGTCTGCCCTGCCTGACTTCTTCGGAGTGTTCTCCCCAACGTTCTCGACGACGCGACCGTTAGCTACGGCGTCGAGATGCTGTTCGACGAGCTCGTTCAACCCAATCTCTGGGGAGCGAAGGAGTTGCACGATGTCGTCGACAACCTGGCGGGCGTCTTCGTCGCGCACCGCTAACCCCCTAAAATGGCGGACCTAGAAGGTCACCTTTGCTTCTGGCACGCGAACTATTCGCTGGATTGCGATCGTCGCACAATGTCGACCGTAACGCGCGATGACACGACGGACCGGCTTGACCTATCCGCCTGCAGGTCGCGCGAGGGGACCGGCTTGCGGGCCGCTGCAAGCACCATTGACATCTCTACGCCGGAGTCAGTTCGACCAATCAAGGAGCGGGTTCGTCCCCAAGAACATGCTGGCCTTTGTGAATGGAGGATCCTGCCCGAGCAGCGGGCGGTTGGCGCGACTAGCCCGGGGGTGGGCGTTCTCGAATCGCCGGTGTCTGGTATTCGAGACTTGAACGCTGTCTGCGAGATCAACAGCGAACTCACCCCAAAGGAGCCATGCCACGCGGTCGCTCTTCGCCGCGACCAACTCCAGGACCGCGCGCGTGAAGTCCTCCCACATCGACGTGTCAGGAGTCTTCGCCCCAATGCGATGGGTCAATGCGGCATTCAGGAGGAGAACTCCACGGTCAGCCCAGGGAGACAGATCGTTGCTTAGAGGGCTCAGATTCAGATCACGACGGAGCGATCCGAAGATCTTCCCAAGAGACTGCGGTCGGCCAACGCGACCAACGGACGGCATCGAGAACGCAAGCCCGTGCGCGTGGGCCGGATCTGGATAGGGGTCCTGACCAAGGATCACGACACGCACTGAAGCGAGGGGCGTGAGATGGAATGCACGGAACACGTCCGTGCGTCGCAGTGGAGAGACTGCTCCCGGCCTGGCCGAATAGAGAGCGTCGACCACTGCATAGAGGCTATCTAGGTCGAGCGTCCGGGGCAGTGCGTCCGCCCATGACGCCGGCAATCTTGAGTAGTCCGCGACCTGCACGGCAACGCTCATCGCCTCGCGCTCCTCACCGCCTCAACCTATCTCGACGCCGACACCACGTAGCAACTCAAGGACCGACCTATGCGCCCAGATGGGGCCGGCCCGATCGTTCATGTCGGAAACCTGCACTCCCATCTAGTGCCCCGCCGGGACGGACGGTTGCGCCAGCGGCCGGAGCATCAAGGAGGATTGAGCGGAAAAGCCGTGAGAGATTCTACGGGGTGAGGCTTACCAACGATATCGACGTCCCAAACGACCCGTTGGCAGCCGCACGTAACGTCCGACTGGTCTTGTTCGTCGGTGCGGGCGTATCTATCAACGCACCGTCTAGCCTGCCGCTCTACGACGGCCTGGCTCGCACAATCGCTCAAACTCTCGGCGAGGAGTACGACGCTACTCTCACCCCGGACCGGTTCCTGGGTCAGCTAATGCAGGCGCATCCGCTCGTCAAGGATCAGGTGCGCGCGATCACCGGGAGTGCTCAGTCGCTTCTCAACGCCAATCACCGAGCACTCGCTCGCCTCGCGACCGCAGCCGGTGCGCCGATCGTTACGACGAACTACGACCTACACATTGAAGCCGCAGCCTCCGAGACAGCCCTGAGTCTCGGCGAAGAGTACTCCGGGCCTGCTCTGCCACTGGGGAGAGAGGTTCGGGGGCTCGTCCACCTACATGGCTCCGCGTCTCGTCCAGCGTCGGAGCTCGTGGTCACCGACGACGACTTCGGGCGGGGCTATCTCACCGACGGGTGGGCTCGACGATTCGTGCAGGATCTCTTCGAGCACTGGACAGTGCTCTTCGTCGGCTACAGCCACAGCGATGTAGCCATGACGTACTTGGCCCGTGGGCTTCCGCCGAGCGCGCAGCCTCGGTTCGTGCTCACCGACGAGCCGAGCAGCCCCCGGTGGGAGAACCTCCGGATCACACCGGTGGCATATCCAAGCGACGACGAACACGCGGCCCTTCCCCTGGCGTTGGACGCATGGGCGTCGTTGATGAACATGGGTGTCTTGGACCACCACGCGCGCGCGAAGGAACTCGCGGCCGGGGCTCCTCCGTCAGTGCCGGAGGAAGCGGACTACCTCGCCGATGTGCTGAACACACCGTCGGGGGCACGGGGCTTTGTAGCCGCGGCGACGGGCTACGAGTGGCTCCGGTGGGCTGAGGAACAACCGGCATTCGCGGTGCTTTTCAGTATGGGACGAGTCGAGAACGAGGCGTCTCGGGTTCTGGCAGGGTGGTTCGTCGATGAGTACGTCTCGGTTCCCGAGCGTTCGGCGCTCGCGCTTGGCATTGCCGCTCGGCTCGGACCGGTCATATCGACCGAACTCCAGTGGGAGATATCCCGCGCCGCGCGCGCGTTGCGAGCCACGGCGCCCGAAGATGCGCGTCGCTGGATGACCATTCTGATCGCCGCGTTGCGAACAGACCCCGCAGAGTCAGGCCTGACCTGGTTCGTTGGCTAGGGCAACCCGCTATCGGGAGTCGATGCGCTCCCGTTGCTTCGCCGCGCGCTTGTACCCCGCCTCGTGCTGAAGGAAGACCACCCATGGTTCCCAACCGACGAAGACGAGACGCAGCCGCGTCGCGTATCGGCAGCGATCGAGTGGGCGACCTCAGACAAAATCCTGAAGAAGTTGTGGGAGCAGATCGCCGAGGAAGCGGATGAGAGCGCTGACCGGGTGCTTCAGATCGCGGAACAGGCACTGACGGACGCCTATGAACTGTTGCGTGCGTTCGATCCGGAGCGCACTTTCGATCCTTGGTCCTTTCGCCGCTCCGCAATCGAACCGCATGAACAGGACCGGTTCGGCGATGAGGAGAGCACCGTCATTGACATGCTCCGCGACAGCGCCGCGCTCACCACGTCGAACAGCGCTGACCTATCGGCCAGATGGCTCACGAGTCCCCACGCTCTCTTCCGAAGGCTCGGACTGCACCTGGCCATCGAGTCTCCACACCTGAGCGGCGACGAGAAGTGCGTGACCGTGCTCGGCGGTCTACTTTACGACCCTGAAGCGAAGCACGAACTCTTCCGTCTACTTCAGGTCGTCGCACCTGACCTGAGCCCTGACTCCCGGCAACAGTTACTCGCAGCCGTTCTCGCTGGCCCCCCGCGTGATGACCCGGTGGAGGGGGTCGAATCACGATTCCGCCGCAGAGCGATCTTCGACCGAGCCGAGTGGCTCAGCAGGTACGCCACGCCCTGGCCGGAACTGGACGCCGCCATCTCTGAGATCCGCGAAGAAGAGCCAGAGATGGGGATTCGTCCTCACCCGGACCTCGATCACTACATGACATCGGGCACGTGGGGCGGAAAGATGCCGCACACCGTCGATGACTTTCTTGCGCGCGTATGTGAGAACGGGGCACGCTTCAGCGTCCAGTCGCTGCTCGACCTCGACTATTCGGAACGAAACTTCGACGAACCAACGTGGGATGACACCTGCAAACTCATACTAGAGGCCGCGGCGGCGCAGCCCGCAATCGGTCTTGAGCTGCTGCCGGAAGTCGCGCTCGGGCCCGTCGCGCAGCACCATGATCTCCTCGGGGCGATTCTGCACGGATGGAGCCAAAGCGCGCTCCTCGTGGAGCGGATCGACGACCTCGTCGGCGCGTTAGGAATGCTGAGCGCCAGACCCGAGCTCACTCGAGCCGTGAGTGAGGTGCTGAAGTCAGTCTCGAAACCATCGGAGGGTGCAGTAGATCCTCCAGTGCTGGAACGGCTCGACACGATTGCGTCCGAGCTGTGGGTGAAGAACGCGCCTGGGTTCGATCCCGGGAAATGGAGCGATTCCCTCATGCGCGGCTTGAACGCGTGGCCTGGCATCGTGGCGCAGTATTGGCTGAATCGCATCGCGTCAAGGTGGCAGGCGGCACCTGAACGATGGGCGGGACTTGATGCGGCCGAAGCCACCGCGCTGAAATCTATGCTGTACTCGCCAACGCCCGCACAGTCCGCTGCCGCCAGCCTGCTGACCGGGAAGCTCCATTTCCTGTTCGCCGCTGCCTCGGTGTTCACCGCAGCGCACGTGTTCCCGCTGTTCGACCCGGACCCGTCTGAGTTTGCACCTGACGCTTGGTTCAGCTTCCTCCACGAGCCGAGAACTCCACCAGATCTCCTCGACGCGGGCTTCTGGCAGCTCCTTCTTCGTTCCGCGGATGCCGGCACGAGCCGTGAAGGCCATATGTCCAACCGATACTGGAGGACAATGGCGTCCGTCGCGACGTTCTCCGCCGCGACATCCGTGGATCGCCCCGCCTTGATCGATCTTCTGGCGGCGCCGGAGCGCGCGGGCCAACTCACGGAGTTCATCCGAGCGCTAAGCGAAACCGTGGGTGAGCTCGACGACGCTGGCCGTGAGGCGCTTTGGTCATCCTGGCTGAAGAAGGCGATCGAGACGCGCCAAGCCGCTGCTCCAGGCGTCCAACCCTCGACGGAGAAGACGGCCTGGGGGGGACCTCGCCCTCGAACTCGGAACCGCCGACGCACTGACGCTCACGGCGGCGTGCCCCGGTGCCATGGGCGACCGCACGAGATTCCATCACCTTGAGGCACCGGTCGCGCAGCCGATCGGGGACTTGCTGGTCAGGATCGCCACCACTCGATTGCGCTTGACGGAAAGTATCGACTGGCACTTGAGATACGAGTTGGAGGAGCTCGCTGAGCGCGTGAAGCCTGCCGCTAACTCCGCGTCACTTCGTGCGCTCGCCGAACTCGCCGTCGCACGCGGCGTTCACGAAGCTCTCTCCTGGATCAGTTCCTCGGTCCGGCGGCGATCAGACCCGCACCGACCACTAGGCGTAACCATCGTCAACCCGCTCGAAAGTGCGATTGGGCGGTGACCCCGAACTGTACGCCCACTCTCACTGAGCCAGCGCTGCGCGAAGAGAACGCCGATGAGTGAGGCGACACCCACCGCCGCAATCGCAAGAACCAGGCCTCGCCTTCGGTAACCGCGCCATCCGAAGATCAATAGCACGCCGAGACCGATGAGGTGAGCTAGGACAAGCGGAAGCCCTCCGACGACTTCGGCGAACCCCGCCATAGAGGTCTCCGCCGCGACCGCCTTGCCCTGCTCGCTCTGCGCTTCCTCCTGCGCCAGGCCGTACCAGGCCCATGCGATCGCTGAGGCGACCACGCCGAAACCAGCGATCACCCAGAAGGCGATGCGGGCGCCCTCGGGTTCGGACAGTGGCTGTGGTTCCACTCATTGAGCCTACGAGCATGTGGCTCGCGGGGCGGGTGATCACAGACTTCGACAACCGCACTCGAATCACATCTCCGCGACGACGTGGGTGGCCCAGATCGCACCACCCTGCACCGGCCGTCCGACGCTAGGTTCGGTCTCGTGAGTGATAACCGCCGTGTGCCCATTTCGCCGCAGAGTGTCGATGCTCCGCTGACGACGTCGGCGGTCTTCCTGGTCATGACGGTGGGCGACGACGCCGACGAGATCGCCACCGCGCGCTCGGTGTTGGGGGACCTCTCGGGACTGCTCAAGACCGTCGGCATCCGAGACCTCGATGCCGCGCTCGCCTGCACGGTCGGCATCGGCGCGCGTGTCTGGTCGGCGCTCACCGGACGCTCGATGCCGGCAGAGCTCCACCCCTTCCGGCCTATCGACGGCGCGGTGCATCGCGCCCCGAGCACGCCGGGAGATCTGCTCTTCCACATCCGCGCGAACCGCCGCGACCTGTGTTTCGAGTTCGAGAGGCTGTTGCTCGAAGCGCTGGGCTCGAGCGCTGTCGTCGTCGACGAGACCGAGGGCTTCCGCTATTTCGACATCCGCGACCTGCTCGGTTTCATCGACGGCACGGCCAACCCGGTGGGCGCCGACCTGCCCGAGTCCACCCTCGTCGGCGACGAGGACCCCGCCGGACGCGGCGGAAGCTACGTCGTCGTGCAGAAGTACGTGCACCCGCTCGACCGGTGGAACGCGCTCTCCGCAGAGCAGCAGGAAGCAGTCATCGGGCGACGCAAGTTCGACGGCGTCGAACTGGACGATGCGGAGTCGGGCCAGAAGGCGCACAAGACCCTCGCGACCATCGTCGACGACGATGGCGTCGAGCACGACATCCTCCGCGACAACATGCCGTTCGGCAGCCCGGCGACCCAGTTCGGCACTTACTTCATCGGCTACTCGCGTCGACTCTGGGTGATCGAGAAGATGCTGGAGCGGATGTTCATCGGTGACCCTCCGGGACTCCACGACCGACTGCTCGACTTCTCCACTCCGCTCACCGGCTCCACCTTCTTCGTACCGTCGGCCGACGTCCTCGATGGCCTGGGCGACTCCGCCTAGGCCCGCTCGGAACTCCGCGGCTCAGCGATCAGTGTCTCGATCGTGGCGAGGCGCTCTGCGGGCGATCCCGTGACCTCCGTCACCGTCAGCTTCGCCGGGATGACGTCAGAGTCGTCCAGAAGGTCCAGCAGCACGTCGTTCATGGCCTCGCGCAGCGCGGCATCCTCGTCGTCGCCGACGTTGATCGGATGAGCAGCCGTCAGCGGGAGCACCACGAGGTGATCGACTGTCTCCAGCGCCGCGCGCGTGCGGACAATCGCACTCGAGAGCGTCGAGCGGTCGAGCGCCGTGCGCCCGAGCTCATCCAGTGCCAGCAGATAGGCCAAGAAGTCGAGCGGGCCGCGCTCGGCGATGAGGTTCTCACCCGATTCTCGCTCGATCAGCCGGCCCGCTGCGAGTCGCAGCTGCGAGGCGAACATCGCCGCGGCCGGTCGATCGTCCGACTCGTCGATGAGCTCGAACGGGTCGGCGAACACGGCGTACTCCGGATGCCGCCGCGCAAAGTCGGCGATGAGCGTGCTCTTGCCACTGGCATGAGTTCCCGAGACGACGATGCGCACGAGCTGACACTACGCGACGAGCTGAAACCGCCGGGCCGGCACCTCAGCCGCCGAACTCCGCCTTGAGGAAGTACGGCGTCTGGTTCGCATTGCACGCGGCGCCGATCTGCGCCACATCATCCGCAATGCCCGCCTGTGCGGTGCCGGGCTCGGTGGCCGTCGACACCGTGTGCGACATCGATGTGAGCGGCCCCTTCAGGCTCGACGTGGAGGCGGCTGCGAGGGCAGCGAGCTGGGATGATGCCGCGGTGACCCGCGCCGTCCAGGTCGCGGCATCGAACGCCTTGTACTGGGAGTACCCCTGATCGGCGTTGATGAGGGCGCTGTAGATGTCGACGAAGGCGGCGCAGTCCGCGGTCACCGCGGCATCCCGAACGAACTCCGCGGTGGAGAACAGCGGCGTTGCCGTCCACGCGACGTCGTCGTCCACCGTCACCGCGATGGAGGGTTGGGTCTTCGCATCCACCGGCCACGCGAGCGTCGCCGGCGCGCCGCACGTTCCGCTGATCGGGGACGTGTTCTCCGCCATCGCATCTCCGAACTCGACGACGTAGTGCCCGATGCCCTCGCAGGTGAAGTCGATCGACACCGAGCGGGCGCCCGCGGGAACGGGGGAGTTCAGCCCCGGCCATCCCGTCGCACCGGTTCCCGTCACGGTGGCACCCGCCGTCGATGTGGCTGTGGCCTCGTCGCTGGCGGAAGAGCTCGGTGACGGTGCTGCGCCGATCGTTGTCGCGCAGCCCGACAGGACGATGGTCGCAGCGACGAGAGCGGCGAGGAACGTAGTCGTGTGGGTCGTCGTTCGCGAGGGCGTCATCTCTGATGTCTATCAGCGGCGGTCGCGGAACGCACGGGAGACGCCGCGCCACCGCATTCGCGAAGCGCAGTAAGTCCGAGAAGAAATTCTGAACACTGGCACCTCGTTCACGAATATGAACTAGAGTCGCGGTATGAGTGACGCCGTGGTCAAGTCAGCCGATCGGGCGCTCGTTGTCCTCGAGTTCGTCGCCGAGCGCAGTGCCGCGACCTTCAGCGAGATCGCCGGCGGTCTCGCCCTTCCGCGCTCCAGTGCACACGGGCTGCTCAACACCCTCGCCTCGAGCGGCTGGCTCGTGTTCGACCCCGCGACCAAGCTCTACTCGCTCGGGCTCCGCGCATGGCAGGTGGGTCAGCGTTACGAGGGTCACCGCGACATCGTCGCGGCCGCGCAGCCGCGCATGGATGCCCTCGCGGCTCAGCTGGGGGAGACCGTCCAGCTCGCGCGACTCGACGGCCTCGAGAACGTCTACATCGCCATCAGCGATTCGCCGAATCCCATGCGGCTGGCCTCGTCGGTCGGCATGCGCCTGCCTTCCTATGCCACGGGAATCGGGAAGGCCCTGCTGTCCATGCTCGATCCGGCCGACGCGGGCCATCGCCTGCGCGCCATCGAACGGCGCGCGTATACGGCGCACACGGTGACCGGCGCCGACGAGCTGCTCGCGGTACTGGGTGCGGCGCGAGCGCAGCGCTTCGCCGTCGACGATGAGGAATTCACCGAAGGATGCCGCTGCGTCGCCGTGCCGCTGACGCGGATGGACGCCGCCGGCCTCTACACCGCGATGTCGGTCACCATGCCCACCTTCCGCACCACCGAGGCGTGGCCCCGCGACGTTCTCGGGCCTCTTCGCGACACCGCCGCGGCCATCCAGGACAGCCTCGGGATCGCTGCGCCCTGAGGGTCAACTCTTGCTTGACAAGCGGGTTATTCACGCCCACTATGTTCATATACGTACATCAAGGTTCACGTATATGAACACAAAGGAGTGATCGTGAGCTGGAAGAAGAGGCTGGTCGCGCTGGGGGCGACCGCTGTGATTGCGAGCCTGGCGTTGTCCGGGTGCAGCAAGGCAGGAGACTCCGCGGGCGCCGCAACGGCGAGCGCGGGGCAGAAGATCACCATCGGCGTGGTGATCACGGGTATCTCGATGTACCCCTACTACCAGGCCCAGGCCGCCGGCATCGAAGCCGCCGCGAAGGCCGAAGGCAGCGACGTCGACGTCGTCGTGCTCGACAGCCAGGCGAGTGACCAGACCGAGCAGTCGAACGTCGAGCAGATGATCAACCGCAAGGTCAACGCGCTGATCTTCACGCCCGGCTCCGCCGAGGCCGGCGCGGCCCTCGCCACCCAGGCCAAGAACGCCGGCATCCCCGTCGTCGCCGTCGACCGCAAGGCAGGCGACGACACGGCCGCCTACGTCGGCTACGACAACGTCAAGCTCGGCGAGGCCATGGCCACCTATGCCGTGAAGCAGCTGGGTGGCAAGGGCAACATCGGCGGAGAGATCGGTGTCGCCGGTGTCGTCAACGTCATCAACCGGGCCAAGGGCTGGCAGAACGTGATCTCCCAGAACCCCGGCATCACGTATGTCGGCGAGGTCGAGACCGGGTTCGACCCCGCACAGGCCTACACCGTGACGCAGAACCTGCTCACCGGTCACCCCGAGACGCAGTACCTGCTCGTCATGGACGACAACACCGCACTCGGCACCATCCGCGCCGTCAAGGAGTCCGGCAAGGACGTGAAGGTCGTAGGCCTCGGCGCGCAGACTGCGGGCCTGAAGGCCGTGCAGGACGGTGACATGGCCGCAACGGTGCTCATGAAGCCCTACGAGCTCGGCTACGTCGGCCTGCAGACCGCCGTGAAGATCGCGCGCGGCGAGAAATACGACCCGGCACCCACCTTCGACAACCCCGTCATCACGAAGGACAACGTCGCCGACTTCATCGGCAAGGAGGGCGTGGGCTGGTGAACACCCCCACGGCAGCCGCCGCCTCCGGCACTCCGGTGCTGGAGGCGCGCGGCCTCACCAAGAGCTTCGGCACCGCTCGCGTGGTCGACGGCATCCACCTGAGCCTGCTGCCCGGACGCGTGCACGCGCTCGTCGGCGAGAACGGCGCCGGCAAGTCGACGATCATCAAGATGCTGTGCGGGGTGGAGCAGCCTGACGAGGGCGAGTTGCTGCTCGACGGCGAGGCCATCACTCTGCACGCACCGGCGGATGCCGCGTCGGCGCGCATCGCGACCGTCTACCAGGAGCTCGACGTCATCGACGAGCTGACCGTCGCCCAGAACGTCATGCTGGGGCGCGAAGTGCGCCGGGGTCCGTTCCTCGACGACCGCGCCTCGGCGCGCCTCGCCGCCGCCGCGCTGGCCCGAGCCGGCTCGACCGTCGACACGCAGGCCTACCCGCGCGACCTGTCGCTCGCGCAGCAGCAGCGCATCGTCATCGCCCGCTGCCTGCTCGCCGAAGCGCGCGTGCTGATCCTCGATGAGCCCACGGCTGCCCTCGGCCCCCACGAGGTCGACGACCTCGCCGTGCTCGTGCGGGAGCTCACCGCCTCCGGCGTGAGCGTGCTGTTCGTCTCCCACCGTCTCGAGGAGGTCATGGAGATAGCCGACGAGGTCACCGTGCTCCGCGACGGTCGCGTCGTGTCGCACCGGCCGGTGGCCGAGACCGACCCCGCCCGGATCATCCAGGAGATGACCGGCCGTGAACTCGACCTCACGGCCGTGCGCTCGCCGGCCGCCGCGGCCGCATCGGCCGAACGGCCCGTCGTGCTCGAACTGCGGGGCCTGCCGATGCGTGAGAGCACGCTCGACCTTGCGGTGCACGCCGGGGAGATCGTCGGCATCGCCGGGCTCGCCGGCTCTGGACGCACGCGTCTCATCTCGCACATCATCGGCGATCCCTGGCACGGGGGACAGGTGATCATCGACGGCACCGACGTCGGACGACTCGATCCCGCCCGAGCGCTCGCCGCCGGCATCGCGTTCCTGCCCGAAGACCGCAAGCGCGACGGCCTCGTGCTCGAACAGTCCGCGCCCTTCAACGTGTCGCTGTCGGGGCTCATCCGCGCCGGCCGGCGATGGACGAGCCGCCGCGACGACACCCGCCGTTTCGACGACGCGATGCAGCGGATGTCGCTGCGCGGCAACCCGCGCGGACCCGTCGGGCGCCTCTCCGGCGGCAACCAGCAGAAGGTGCTCCTCGCACGCCTGCTGGCGACCGATCCGCGAGTGATCATCCTCGACGAGCCCACGCGCGGCGTCGACATCGGCGCCAAGAAGGAGATCTGGGAGCTGCTGGAGGCGCTGGCCGACAGCGGACTGGCCATCGTCATGGTCTCGTCCGAGCTTCCCGAGATCCTCCGCCTCAGCGACCGCATCCTCGTCGTCGCCGAGGGTCAGGTGACGGGCGAGTTCCCGGCATCCACACCTCAGCACGTGCTGCTGCGCGCCGCCCTGCCGGCGCGCGAGCGCGTGGCCTGATCCGTCTTCCACAGAAAGGTCCACGTCGTCGTGACCACCACTCTGCCCGCCACCGCCGCGGAACCGCGCCCGACCGGCTCGCGCCGCCGTCTCACGCTCTCGACGCTGCGGGGAAGCACCCTCCTGCTCGTGCTCGCCGCCCTCGTCGTCGTCTTCTCGCTGCAGTCGCCGCTGTTCTTCACCTACGGCAACTTCGTCTCGATCCTGCAGGCCTGTGTCGTCGTCGGCCTGCTCGCGCTCGGGCTGACCGTCGTCGTGCTCACCGGAGGCATCGATCTCTCGTTCGCCTCGGTGATGGCACTGACGAGCGTGACCGCGGGAGCCATCAACGTCTCGCTCGGCATGCCCGCGGTCGTTGCCGTCATCGTCGCCCTCGTCGTCGGGGCCGCCTTCGGCGCGCTCAACGGGCTGCTCGTTGCCATCACACGGCTGCAGCCGTTCGTCGTGACCCTCGGGACGTACTCGATCGCGCTGTCGCTCTCGCTCGCCGTCTCCGGTGGCGGCCCCATCCAGGGCCTGAGCGAGGACTTCACCGACCTCACCGCGTTCCGTGTCGCCGGCATCCCGACCGCCGTGTTCGTCTTGGCGCTCATCGTCGCGGTGCTGTGGGTCGCGACCCGCAAGACCCGGTGGGGACGCTTCGTGTACGCGACGGGCGGCAACGAGAGCGCTGCGCGCCTGGCCGGCGTGCGCATCAAGCGCATCAAGTTCAGCGCCTACGTCCTCTGCGGACTGACCGCCGCCGTCGCCGGCGTGCTCAACACCAGCACCCTTCAGGTCGCCCAGCCCCAGCCCGGGTTCAACCTGCTGCTGACCGGCGTCGCCGCCGTCGTCGTCGGGGGCGCCTCGCTGACCGGCGGTGTCGGCAGCATCGGCGGCACGGTCGTCGGCGTCGTCCTGCTCGCCGTGCTGTCCAACGGGCTCAACGTGCTGACCGTGGCACCCTTCTGGCAGAACCTGGTGCTCGGCGTCGTCATCATCGGCGCGGTGCTCCTGAACGAGACGGTGCGCGCCCGCTCGGCGGAGTCGGGCTCGTGATCGACGTCGTCGACGCGCACCACCACCTCTGGGTGCTCGGCACGCCCGGCCAGCGCTACGCGTGGCTCGAAGACGCGCCGGTCGAGCGCTTCCACGGGCCCGACGCGCCGCTGCGCACCGACTACGAGCTCGACGACTTCCGCGCCGACGCAGAGGGGCTCCGCGAGATCGGCATGCGTCTGGTCGGCTCGGTGCACGTCGATGCGGGCGCGTCCGACGGCGTCGCCGAGGCGCGCTGGATCTCGCAGCTGCGCGAGTCGGAGGGGATGCCGCAGGCCATCGTCGCCGGCGCCGATCTCCTCGCCGCCGACGCCGAGGAGCGTCTCCGCGCGCTCACCGGCATCCCGGGTGTCGTCGGCGTGCGCCACATCCTCAACTGGCACCCCGATCCGCGCTTCACCTACACCGCACGCGCCGACATCATCAGCGACCCCGTGTGGCTCGCGAACTTCGCCGCGCTCGTACAGGCGGACCTGTCGTTCGACGCGCAGGTCTACCCGGATCAGTACGCCGACCTCGCGCGGCTCGCACGGCAGCATCCCGAGGCGCAGATCATCCTCAACCACACCGGCATGCCGATCGGACGCAGCGACGACGACATCGCGCACTGGCGGGTGCAGCTGCGCGCTCTCGCCGCCGAACCGAACGTGTCGATCAAGATCTCCGGCCTCGGCATGGTCGATCACCGGTGGGATGCCGCGTCGCTCCGTCCCTTCGTCCGTGAGGCGATCGAGGCCTTCGGCGCCGAGCGCGCCATGTTCGCCAGCAATTTCCCGGTCGACAAGCTCTACTCCTCCTACGCACAGCTCTACACGGCGTTCGACGAGCTGACCCGCGATGCCTCGGCATCCGAGCGGGGCGCCCTTTTCGGGCTGACGGCCCGACGCATCTACCGCATGGGTCCCCTCGGCCCGTCCAGACAGGAGACGACACGATGAAGGCGCTGACTCTGCAGGAGTTCGGCCGTATGGCGGTCGTCGAGCATCCCGACCCGCGCGCTGAGGACGGGACTGTCGTCATCGCGGTCATCGCGACCGGCATCTGCGGCTCGGACATCCACGGTTACACGGGGGAGAACGGCCGGCGCTTCCCGGGGCAGATCATGGGTCATGAGACGGTCGGACGCATCATCGAGGTCGGTGGAGGTGTCGACGGCCTCGCGGTGGGCGACCTCGTCACCGTGAACCCGGTCGTCATCCCGGCCACCGATGCGGATGAGTACCGGGGACGCGAACAGCACCACCCCGATCGATACGTCATCGGTGTGCGCGCGGATCTGCCCGCCGCCTTCGCCGAGCGGCTGTGCGTTCCGGCGCGCAATGTCGTCCGCCTTGCCGACGACCTGCCTCCCGACTACGGCGCGCTGATCGAGCCGCTCGCGGTCGCCGTGCACGCCGTGCGCCGGGTCGGCATCGCACCCGGACACAAGGTGCTCGTGCTCGGCGGCGGACCGATCGGGCAGTCCGTCGTGCTCGCGCTCATCATGGCCGGGGTCACCGACATCGTCGTGAGCGAACTGGATGCCGGGCGGCGCGACCTCATCTCTCGCCTCGGCGCGACAGCGGTCGACCCGACGAGCTCCCCGCTGGTCGCGTCGGTCGAAGGCGTGTTCGGTTCGCTCGCCGACGTCACGATCGATGCGGTGGGCATCAGCCGCACGCTCGAGCAGGCGCTCACCGCAACGCGGTTCGGCGGTTCGATCTCCCTCGTCGGGATGGGGGCGCCGACGGTGGAGCTCTCGGCGTTCCGAGTGAGCACCGAGGAGCGCACGATCGTCGGCAGCTTCACGTATTCGTCGGAGGACTTCGACGACGCGGCGCACTGGATGTCGACGGCGCCCGCCGCGGCTTCCGCCCTCATCAGCGAGGTGGTGTCGCTCGATGACGCCCCCGCGGCATTCGCGCGCCTCGCGCACTCCACGACCACGCCGGGCAAGGTGCTCGTGCGCTTCAACGAAGGGAACGGCGATGTCTGAGCTGCGGATCGCGCAGGTGCGCGCCTACACGCTGCGCGGCGGCGGGGCCGATTATCACGACCAGCCGGAAGGGCACTGGATCGACGACCACATCGCCACGCCGATGTCGGTTTATCCGGAGTTCCGGCAGTCGCGGCAGAGCTTCGGCATCAACGTCCTCGGAACTCTCGTCGTCGAGATCGAAGCCGAAGACGGCACGGTGGGCTTCTCGGTCACGACCGCCGGTGAAGTGGGCGCGTTCATCGTCGAGCGCCACCTCGCGCGGTTCGGCGAAGGTGCACGCGTCACCGACATCGAGCGCATCTGGGACCAGATGTACAAGTCGACGCTGTTCTACGGCCGTCGCGGTGTCGTGCTGAACGCCATCAGCGGCGTCGATCTGGCGCTGTACGACCTGCTCGGCAAGATCCGTCAGGAGCCGGTGTTCGCGCTTCTGGGCGGCGCCGTCCGCGACGAGCTGGTCTTCTACGCCACCGGTGCGCGACCCGATCGGGCGAAGGAGCTCGGCTTCATCGGCGGCAAGATGCCGCTGCACCACGGGCCGGCCGAAGGTGAAGAGGGCATGCGCAAGAACCTCGAGATGATCCGCGACATGCGTGAGCGCGTCGGCGACGACTTCTGGCTGATGCTCGACTGCTGGATGTCACTCGACCTCGACTACGCCACCCGGCTGGCGCACGGAGCCGCCGAATACGGCCTGAAGTGGATCGAGGAGGCGCTGCCACCGGACGACTACTGGGGTTATGCGCAGCTGCGTGCCCAGGTTCCGCCCACGATGCTCGTTACGACCGGTGAGCACGAAGCGACGCGCTGGGGCTTCCGTCACCTGCTGGAGATGAAAGCGGCCGACATCATCCAGCCCGACGTGGGGTGGTGCGGAGGAATCACCGAGCTGGCCAAGATCTCCGCCCTCGCCGACGCGCACGGCGTCATGGTCGTGCCGCACGGCTCGTCGGTGTACTCGTACCACTTCGTCGTCACCCGGACCAACAGCCCGTTCGCCGAGTTCCTGATGATGCACCCCACTGCGGAGGAAGTGGTTCCCATGTTCTCGCCGATCCTCGACGGTGAGCCGGTGCCCGTCAACGGACGACTGAAGGTGCCCGAGACGCCGGGATTCGGCGTGTCGCTGAACCCCGACATCCCGACATTCCGTCCCTACACCCACTGATCCGGCATCCAGAGATCCGGCATCCACTGATCTCGCCGACGGCGAGGAGAGAGAGCACATCATGAAGCTGCGTCGACTCGGGCCCCAGGGCACGGAGATCCCCGTGGTGGAAGACGGCGGTCGCTACCTGCGCATCGACGCGCTGACCGCCGACATCGACGGCGTGTTTTTCGCCGGTGGTGGCCTGGAGCGCGTGCGCGCCGCGCTCGCCGCCGGAACGCTGCCCGAACTCGACGGTGCGGCGCAGTTGCGTGTCGGAGCACCGATCGCTCGGCCGACCGCGGTGCTGTGCATCGGGCAGAACTACGCTGCACACGCCGCCGAGTCCGGCGATGCGCCGCCAACGGTGCCGATCCTGTTCTACAAGCACCCGAACACGGTCGTCGGCCCCTTCGACGACGTCGCCATTCCCCCCGGTGCGGTCAAGGTCGACTGGGAGGTGGAGCTGGGTGTGGTCATCGGGCGCCGCGCGCGCTATCTCTCTTCGCCCGCAGAGGCCTTGGACTACGTCGCGGGCTACGTCGTCAGCAACGACGTCTCCGAACGCGCGTATCAGGTCGAACACTCGGGCGGGCAGTGGTCGAAGGGCAAGAGCGCCGAGACGTTCAATCCGCTCGGGCCGGCGCTCGTCACAGCCGACGAGGTCGGCGACCCGCAGAACCTGCGGCTGTGGTCGCTCGTGAACGGGCAGCCTCGACAGGACTCCCACACCGGCGACATGATCTTCTCCGTCGCCGAGATCGTCCACCACCTCAGCCAGTACGTCGTGCTCGAGCCGGGCGATCTCATCAACACGGGCACGCCGCAGGGTGTCGCGCTTTCGGGACGCTTTCCCTATCTCTCGGAGGGCGACGTCATGGAGGTCGGCATCGAAAGGCTCGGCGCCGCACAGCAGCGACTGGTGGCCGCGTCGGTGCCCGCCTGAATGGCTACCGCTCACCCGTCGCACTGAGCACGGAAATCAACTGTGTCAGGACATGGGGCATTGTCCTCAACGTCCTGACGATGCTGCTGATGATCCTGCTGTTGTTCTGGATCCCGATATACGGATAGGGCTCGCTCAGCCGCCCTGCGCCGCGAGCGATCCGATGATGACGGGCGCTCTATTCTCCTCGCACGCATCTGTGATGGCGCGCACGGCTTGACGGAACGTCTCGCTGGCGGGCATCTCTCCGGCATCTTCCAACGACTCGACGGCGCGGATCGTGGGGGTCACCGGCGAGGCGCCGCGGGGAATCACCGACCACACCTGCTGCAGTGCGACTTGGCGTGCGTCGTCGTCGGCCTGGTCGATCGTCCCTTTGGATAGCAGCGCTCTGTCGCCACGCACTACTGGTCGTCGCGATCACCGCGGATGCATGGTGCAGAGGGGGCGCTGCGCGGCTACTGCGGCGCGCGCACCGAGCTGAAACGCGTGCGGCGACGCAGCGCGAAGCCGAGACGCTCGTAGGCGGCGATCGCGCCGGTGTTGGATGCCGCGGCATGCATCAGCGCCCGGTCGCCGCGCTGCTGGATGTGGAAGGCCACATCCAGCACGAGCCGCGAAGCGAACCCCTGACGGCGGTGGTCCTCATCGACCGCGACGGCGCTGATCTCGGTCCAGCCTGCGGGATGCAGGCGCTCGCCCGCCATCGCCACGAGGCGCCCGCCCCGGCGGATGCCGACGTAGCGCCCGAGTTCGTGGGTGCGCGGGCGGAACGGACCGGGTTGGTTGCGGGCAACGATCGCGAGCATGTCCTCCACATCGTCGGCACCGAGCTCCACAGCCTCTTCGTCCGGGCGCGTCGATAACGCTGGCGTCTCGATCAGCTGCACACCGTCGCCGCCGCCGACGAACTCCCACCCGTCCGGCAGCTCGCCGTCGAAGCCCGACAGACCGAACTGCTCCCCGGCATCCACGATCTCGCGCAGCGCGTCCCAGACCGCGGGGTCGTCCCACGTGCGCACGGCGACGAAGGGCGCGACATCGTCCGGGTAGCGGCGGGCGAGCTCGCCGCCGATGGCGAACGCGGCGTGCGGCCCCGTCAGCGACGACCACGCCGCGTTGTCGAGCACGGCGTTCCGCGCAGCGGCGTCGTCGGAGAGGGTGGAAGCGAGAAGATCGATCGAGACATCGGGCACCACACCACTGTCCGCCGCAACGCGCGAACACGCAAACCGACGCGATACCGCCACCACGCCGAGGCGCCGTCCACGCACGCGCAAGCCTGCAAGACTGGCCATCGTGCCGGGATTTCATCACGTCGAGCTGTGGGTCGCCGACCTGTCAGAGGCTCGCCTCGAGTGGGGCTGGCTGCTTGCGCAACTCGGCTTCGAACGCGACAGCTCGTGGTCCGAGGGGGAGTCGTGGAGCGCCGGAGGGGCGTACTTTACGCTCACGACGTCGCCGAACCTCTCCCGCGCCGCGCACGATCGCCGGGCGCCTGGCGTGAACCACCTGGCCTTCCACGGAGGAACCCGCACGCGCGTCGACGCCATCATGGCCGCCGCGCCCGCGCAGGGGTGGACGCCGCTGTACCACGACCGCTATCCACACGCGGGCGGTCCGGATCACTACGCCGGCTGGCTGGAGAACTCGGCGGGCGCCAAAGCCGAGATCGTCGCCGACGGCTCCTGATCGCGCGCGGCTGCGAGGATCGACGCATGGCGAGCTCCTTCACGGTCACCACCCGCGCGCGCGTCCCCGGTGAGCGGCTGTTCGATCTGTCGCTCGACATCGATTCGCATCTGGCGTCGATGTCGGCATCCGAGGAGCGCGCGATCGATGGCGTGACCGCCGGCGGGATCGGGCTGGGGGAGACGGTCACCTGGCGGGCTCGCCACGTCGGCATCTGGTTCACGATGACCGTACGCATCGCGGAGCTCGACCGACCCCGGCGGTTCGTCGACGAGCAGACCCACGGCCCGTTCCGGTCGTTCCGGCACGAGCACGTGTTCGACGACGACGGCGACGGTGGCACGATCATGACGGACACGATCACGCTCTCCTCGCCCATCTTCGGGGCGCTCGCAGAGCGGCTGATCCTCGTGCCCTACCTGCGGAGGGTGATCGTCGAGCGCAACCGGCACCTCGTCGACGCGCTCGACGCGCGGTGAGCGGCCGCCCTCGTCAGAGCACGGCGAGAACGAGCCAGGCAAACAGGATGCCGATGATCAGCGCTCCCGCCCACGACATCGCGGCGGCGGCGTACCAGTTCTGCCGCAGCTGCAGGTCGAGGTAGCGAGGGTCTTCGCGGGGAGTGCGGCCGAGCGCGCGGCCGGTGACCAGCATCGCGGGAAGGAGCAGCACGACGCCCAGCACGAATGCCACCAGCTGCAGGAGAGCGGCCGACGAGGCGTACCCCGGGGCGGCGACGTTGCGCAGCGATGAGAGGGCGCCGGCGATGTCCTGCGGACCGCAGATCGCGATCAGCGCCACCGTGCCGATCACGCGCACGACTACCCGCGCCGCGGCATCCATCGGTGTCGGACGCCTCTGGGGCAGAGGTTCGCCATGCTCGGCCCGCCACGACTCGCGCGCGGTGCGCCGCTGCAGCAGCGGCCACAGGACCAGCGCGACCATGCCGGCGAGAATCCAGGCGAACACCTGGTTGGCCGAGACGGCGATGCCGAGCTCGCGCGCCCCGAGGATGCCGCCGATCCACAAGGCGATGACGAGAGGCACCGACAGACAGATCACGGCGATCACGACGACCGTGCGGACGACGCCGCGGCGACGAGTCGGGCCAGCGGGCGGCGCCGTCTCACCAGACGACGGCGGAGCACTCACACGGTCAGTTTACGAGCGGAGCCGTGCTCATGCCGCCGCGAGATCGCCGCGGACGATCGCCCACACCTGCTTGTCGTGGAAGACGCCGCCGTTGAGCCACGCTCCGCGCAGCGTGCCATCGAGGGTCATCCCCAGTCGGCGGGCGACGGCGGCGCTGCGCTCGTTGTCGGCCCGGCAGCGCCATTCAGCCCGGTTCAGGCCGCGCTCGCGGAGGGCATAGTCGACGAGCATCCGGGATGCCGAGGTCACCAGCCCCCGCCCCTCGGCGGCCGGTTCGAGCCAGCATCCGATCTCGCACTGGCCCGCGGCGGCGCTGAAGCTCACGAACATCACGCCGCCGACCAGCTGACCGTCGTTCCAGATGCCGAAGAGGCGCCCTCCGTCGTCGGCCGCGCTCTGCGCGTACCGCTGCAGCGTGGCGCGGGCGCCGTCGACGGTGTCGGTGACGAAGGAGGCACCGACCCACGGACGGATGTGCTCACGCGCCCGGTCGAGGTGTGCGGCGAACTCGTCGGCATGCCAGACCTCGAGCGGTCGCAGCGTGGAGGTGGGGGAGAGGTCTCGGTGGAACATGGCACCTTCCATAACGATCGTTATGTGAGGCAGTCTAGACCCATGTCCCCCTCCGAGCGCTCGCGCAGCGACCGTCAGGCCGAGGTGGCCGAGGCGGTGTGGCGCGTGCTCGACCGCGACGGCTTCGTCGGGCTGTCGCTCCGTGTCGTCGCGGCCGAGATGGGCGCGACCACCGGAACGGTCACGCACTACTTCCGTTCCAAGGCCGCACTGGTTGGCTACGCGCTCGAGTTGCTCGCGCAGCGGCGCGATGAGGGAGAGCGCGCCGCGCCGGACGAACCCGTCGAGGCCCTGCGGGCAGCGCTTCTCGGGATGCTGCCACTCGACCCGACATCGCGATCGGCGACGCGCATCTGGGTGAGCTCGTGGGACGCGGCGCTGCCCAGCGCCGACCGTTCCGCCGATCACGCAGGTCGCTATCGGCGCAGTCGCGACACGCTTGCCGGCATCGTCGCGGCCGCTCTCAGTGGTGCTCAGAAGGAGGCTGATGCGATCGTGATCGCCGAGCAGCTGCAGGCGACGATGCTCGGTCTTGCGACGCAAGCCGTTCTCGATCCCGACGCGTATCCCGCCGACGTCCTGAGCCGGCTGGTCGATGCGGCCATCGCCAGGTGGATCGGACCGAGACTCGTCAGGGCATGACGGGAAGCGTCGCGGACACGCTCTTGCTCAGGGCGCGCACGCCGGCTTCGAAGGACTTCTCGCTGCCCGGCGGCAGCGCGCTGAGCAGCTGGCGCTCGATGTTTCGCGCGTGAATCGCCGAGGCCTCCAGGAGTACGCGGGTCCCCGCCGGCGTCAGGCGCACGAGTTGCACGCGCCCGTCGACGGTGGAGGCGCGTCTGTCGACGAGCCCCTGCTCCACAGCGCGGCTGACCAGGCGCGTCGCGCCACCGGAGGTGACCACCTTCGCCTGCGCGATGTCCTTCACCGAGACGCCGTCCTCGCCCGCGCGAGCGACGATCAGCAGCATCTCGAACAGCGAGTGGCTGAGCCCCGTGCTGTCCTCGAGTTCCTGCGACAGGAGGTACTCGAACCCCTTGGCGGCGGCCAGGAGGCGGCCGAAGATGAGGATGCGGTGGTCGTAGGCGGCCTCTGCCGGTGACGTGAAGGTGGGCTCGTGGGCCATGCGTCACACAGTAGGGCAGGGAAGGCGAACTTCTTTGCGGTACACGGGAATAGCTGACTAGTCAGCTAAGTTGACGTCAGTGTGCCGCGCGGGCGGCCGTCGCTCAGAGGGTCTGAGCTTTCGCAGGAAGGAAACACATCATGGCTCTGGATTTCATGGTTCTCGATCTCGACTTTCCGGTCGGCTCGAAGAACAAGACCGCCACACTGGTGACGGGCGACACGGAGGCTGTTCTCGTCGACGCGGGCTTCACGCGTGCCGACGGTCATCGTCTCGTCGCCGCGGTGCTGGATGCGGGCAAGACTCTCACGACGGTCGTCGTCAGCCACGCCGACCCCGACTTCTACTTCGGACTCGAGGTCGTCGCCGATGCGTTCCCCGACGCGAAGATCGTCGCGACGCCGATCGTGATCGAGCACATCCGCGCCTCGTTCGAAGGCAAGCTGAAGGCGTGGAGCACGCTGGGCGCGAACCTGCCGACGCGCCTGGTCGAGATCTCGCCGCTGACGGCGGACGCCGTGACGGTCGACGGTGAGCGTCTGGAGCTGCGCGGCGGCTCGGCGACCCTGCCCGACCGTCAGTACCTGTGGAACGAGTCGCACCGGGCCGTGCTGGGTGGGGTGCTCGTCTTCCAGCAGGAGCACGTCTGGACCGCCGACACGGCGACCCCCGAGCAGCGGCAGGCCTGGATCGCCCTCCTGGACGAGATGCAGGCGCTGCAGCCCCAGCTCGTCGTCCCCGGACACCGACTGCCCGGCACGGCAACCGACGTGACGGCGATCGAGTACACGCGCAGCTACCTGCAGACGTTCGAGGAGATTCTCGCCTCGTCCGCCGACGGCGCTGCCGTGACTGCGGCTCTCACCGAGCGCTACCCGACCTCCGGCATGCTCATCGCCGCGCAGATCGGTCCGAAGGTCGCGAAGGGAGAGATGTCATGGGGCTGAACGACGCCACCGTCTCCAACGCGCCGCGCGACGTGGTCCGGCGCCAGTACCTCGCCTCCGCAGCCGGTGATCTTGACGCGCTGCGTGCCACGCTCGCCCCAGACGTCGAGTGGACCGAGATGGCGGGCTTCCCTCTTGCCGGCACCTACCGGACCCCTGAGGGAGTGACCTCCCACGTGATGGAGCGCCTCGGCCAGGACTGGGACGGCTGGACCGCCCACGACGACACCTACGTCGTCGACGGCGAGAACGTCGTCGTGCTGGCCCGCTACACAGCGACCCACCGCGCGACGGGCAACGCCCTCGACGTGCGGGTGGCCCACCACTTCGTCGTCCGCGGCGGCCTGATCGTCCGCTTCGAGCAGTTCGTCGACACGGCGAAGGTCCGCGACGCGAGCGTCTGAGCGGCATCCGCCCACCCCTCGTCAGAGCGCGGCGAGGATGACAAACTACGGTCGAGCGCGACGCTCGCCGGAGAACACGAGAGAGAAGAGATCGATGTCCACCACCGACAACACCCAGTTGGTCGTCTCGTTCTACGAGCAGGCATTCAACGCGGGTCAACCCGAAGAGGCCGCCGCCCGTGCCCTCGGCGAGAACTACACGCAGCACAACCCCGAGGCGCAGGACGGACCGGCCGCGTTCATCGGCTACACCCACTGGCTGCGGGGAATGTTCCCCGAGCTGCACCTCGACATCAAGCGCACCATCGCCGAGGGCGACCTCGTGGTCACCCACAGCAACCTCCATCTCACGCCCGGCGACCGCGGTAAGGCCGTCGCCGACTTCTGGCGCGTGGTCGACGGCAAGATCGTCGAGCACTGGGATGTCATCCAGGACGTGCCCGAGAAGGCGTCCAACGACAACACGATGTTCTGACCCTCCACAGCGAGGGCCACGCCGCGGTTCGGGGTGGCCCTCGCGTTATCGGGCGCCTCTGCTGCCGTCCGGCTCAGGCGAGCGGTTCGTAGACCTCCGTGACCAGCTCGTCGGCGCTGACGTCGGCGGGCGTGTTGAGGTAGATGTTGAAGGCACGCGCGGCGACCGTGTCGTCGCTGCGCACGTGCAGTCCATCCTTCGCGATCCGCTCATTGATCAGGTCGTGGGCCGCGGTGATCTGGTCGTACGGCCCGACGACGCGTGCGACGAGGCAATCGCGTTCGGGAAGCTCGACGATCTCGAGGGGAGCGTCGACGGTGGTACCAGGCGCGACCGGAACGAAGATCGACAGGTCGACGTCACGTTCGGTGTACTGATCATCGTGCTCGATGACGCCGCAGGGGCCGATCGGCGTGATCGACTGGGCGCTGAGCGCGGGCATCATCCGTCCCCAGAGCTGACCCTCGTCGGCGTAGGTGGGGACGATGCCGCGGAGGCTGGCGAGGGTCATCGCGGGGACGGTCGTGCGGCTGACGGTGATGGACATGGTGGCTTCTCCTTGGTCGAGCAGTCGGTTGATGAGAGAGACACGTCCCTGGGCCGCGCGCTGTTCCTCAAGCAGGGTCTCGCGCTGCAGGCGCAGGGCGCGGGTCCACTCGCGGGTGTGGCGGGCGGCGAGGAGGATGCCGATGGCGGAGACGCCGAATCCGATGTCGCGCAGGTTGCGGATGTCCGCGGCATCCTGCAGCTGTCGCGCCGCATACCGCCGATACCCGCTCGCGGGCTCGACGTGTGCGGGGACGAGAACCCCGTGGAGGTCGTAGTGGCGCAGCATGCGCACGGACAGGCGGCTCAGCGAGCTGAACTGTCCGATCGTCATGAGATCCGTGGTCTCGGTCATGGATGTCATCGTGGCGTCTGACACGGTGTGAGAGTCAAGGCCGGGGATAAGTCGGGATGCTGCAGATCGTCGGCGCCGTCACGGACAGGCCCGAGCACGCGCATTCTCGGTGACCCCAAAGAAGGAGCCCGCCTCGACAGCAGTCGGGGCGGGCTCTTTCGTGACTCTGGATCAGAGGGCGCGGATGTTCGCAGCCTGCATGCCCTTGGGGCCACGCTCGGCGTCGAATTCGACCTTCTGGTCTTCGCGCAGCTCCTTGAAGCCGTCGCTGACGATTGCGGAGAAGTGCGCGAACAGGTCGGCTGAGCCGTCATCCGGCGCGATGAAGCCGTAGCCCTTCTCGGAGTTGAACCATTTCACGGTGCCAGTGGCCATCGTGTCTTTCCTTCTGTTTTTCGGGCCGCCGGAGCGACCGGGTGTGCCGCGTCGACGAATGCGACGCGGACGTGTGTGGGTCGATGCGGAGGCGGCGAGCGCTGCGGTGACAGCTGCGCGCGCGGCATCCAGGTCGACGTGGATGCCGAGGTCTTGCCCCTGAGCGCCGCAGGCGCGCGCGCCGGCATCCGTCTCGTGGACGAACCCGGCGTACTCGCCGAGAACCGTCGCGACGTACACGTCGTGATCGGCCTGGCGCCAAGTGACCTCGTGTGAGGTGAGGAGAATCATCAATCGTTTCTGTGCACGTCGTCACAGGACGTGCAGGCGGCGAACAGATACCGCGGGTAGAAGGTGGTGGTCCGAGTGGTGAGCTCTCGACGTCGAGAGGGGTGGGACGGACCCGCGCCCGAGATGCGGACACACCAGCCTAGCACGTGCCCCCGCTCGTCGCTGGGCTCCGCCTCGCATCGACGGAGGGAGGGGTATAACTGCAGGAATGCGTCGTCCTTTTCCCGCGCCCTTCGTGACGGCGCTGTTGTGGGGCACGTCGCTGAACCCCCTCAACTCCTCGATCATTGCGACCTCGCTCGTCGCGATCGCCGCCGCCTTCCAGGTCGGCGCGGGACAGACGGCCGCTCTCGTCGCTGCGGTGTACGTCGCCAGCGCCGTCGGGCAGCCCGCCATGGGGCGCCTCGCGGGCGAGTTCGGACCACGTCGCATGCTCGTCGTCGGGTTGGGCATCGTGACGCTGGCCGGCATCATCGGCGTCCTCGCCCCCACCTTCGCCTGGCTCGTCGTCTCACGGGCGCTCGTGGGCATCGGCACCGCTGCCGGGTACCCCTGTGCCATGGCGATCATCCGCACCCGTGCGGACGCGGCGCGCACCGGCATCCCCGGATCGGTGCTCGGAGGCATCTCCATCGCCAGTCAGGTGACGGCCGCGCTGGGTCTGCCGGTCGGCGGCTGGCTCACGGCGGCGTGGGGGTGGCCCGCGGTGTTCGCCGTGAACGTGCCGCTCGGCCTCATCGGTGTCGGCCTCGTGCTGCGGTGGGTGCCTCGAGATCCGCCGCGCACCACGAGTGGCGGGGGCTCGCTCGCACAGGCGCTGGACCCGGCGGGTATGGCCTTGTTCGCCGCCGCCGTGATTTCGCTCATCGCCGCGATCTCCGACATCCGGCACGTGTCGTGGATCGCGCTCGTCGTCTTCGTGTTGTCGACGACGGCCCTCGTCGTGTGGGAGCTTCGCGCGTTCGCTCCGTTCATCGATGTGCGGATGCTGCGACGCAACGGACCGCTCGTGCGGACGTACGTGAGGCAGGCTCTCGCGTTGATGGCGGCATACGCCGTGCTGTACGGATACGTGCAGTGGCTCGAGCAGGGGCGTGGTCTGGATGCGACCGCGAGCGGCCTGATCATGCTGCCGATGAGTGCCGTGGCGGCGGTCGGCGCCGCCGTCATCTCGCGCGACGCCCTCATCCGCGCTCCGCTCGTCATCAGCGGTGTGGCCATGCTGGTCGGCGGTGTCGGCATCGTTCTGCTCAACGCGACAACGGACGTCATCGCCCTCGTTGCACTCAGCATCGTGTTCGGGGTGGTTCTGGGGATGACCACCACGAGCAACCAGGCCGCGCTGTACACCCAGACGACCGCCGATCAGATCGCCGTCGCGTCGGGCCTCGCACGCACCGCGGGGTATCTCGGCGCCATCTTCGCTTCGGCGCTGATCGCGCTGGCCTTCCCGCAGGCCGCTTCGGATGCCGGCATGCACACGATCGGCTGGGTCATCGTGGGCACGGCCGTCGCCGTCCTTCTTCTCGTCCTCGCCGATCCTCGCGTGCCGCGGCGGGGGTAGCGGCGGACGGTCCGGACGCAGCGACGACGGCTGTCATAGGCTCGACGCATGCGACGATCTCTGCCTGCCGCTCTGACGCTCGCCGTTCTCGCCTCCACGATGGCTCTGACGTCGTGCGCCGCGGGCGGGCCTGCGCCCGCTGCCTCGACGACGGCCGCCGTCGCGAGCCCCACGCCGTCCGCGGCGACGAACGGGCCCGCCACCATCGCCGCGCCGAGCGTCTGCGACGCCGTCGATCTGACGGCGGATGCCGCTGTCGCAGGCGCCGACCTCGCCGCCTGCGTCGTGGGCTTTTCGAAGGCGGCGGGCAGCGGCCATGAGACCTTCTCGGCAACCGACGGCACGACGGGGACGGCGGACTTCGTCTTCGGCGATGCTCCTGCCCTGTCCGGAACGGTCACGAGCAGCGGCG
This sequence comes from Microbacterium sp. PM5, assembly GCF_003293595.1. Classification (NCBI taxonomy): domain Bacteria; kingdom Bacillati; phylum Actinomycetota; class Actinomycetes; order Micrococcales; family Microbacteriaceae; genus Microbacterium; species Microbacterium sp. PM5. The sequence goes on from NZ_CP022162.1 coordinate 373,144, forward strand.
GCACGACGTCGTTCGTGCTCACCCCTGATGCCTCCTGGGTCACGATCGACGGCGCCTGGGTGCAGGGAGACGCGACCAGCTCGGATCCGAAGAAGATGCTGGCGGGCACCATCGGGCAGGCCTACCGGGCGTTCGCCGACCCGTCGGCCACCGCATCGCTCATCTCGTCCGCGCCGACCTGGACGGTGCAGAAGGACCAGGATGTCGTCGACCTCCCCGACGGCACCCAGGCGCGCGCCTGGCGTGTGCAGGCCGACGCGCCTTTCAGCGCCGTCGGCGCCGACGTGCAGGAGATGACGCTCTGGCTGACCTCCGGGCACGTGCCCGCCGGTGTTCAGGCCACGGTGTCGGTGGCCGGCACGCAGACGACGACCACGCAGCACTTCTCGGGCTGGGGGATGCCGGTCAGCATCGCCACGCCGCAGCCGTGAACGTCGCGGACGGCGCCGCCGCCCCCCTCGTGCTCGAACCCTGCGGGGCGGATGCCGTGGCCGATCTCACCGCGTTCCTCCGCGAGGTCGACCTGACTCTCAGCGGGCTCGACGAGCCGGACGTGCGCCTGTGGATCGAGCGCGACGCCGAGGGCCGGATCGTCGGGAGCACGGGCTACGAGTTGAACGCCGCCGGGGATGCCGTTCTCGTCCGCAGCGTCGCCGTCCACCCGCGCCAGCGCGCCGCCGGTCGCGGAACGGCTCTCGCCCGCTTTGCCCTGGCCCGTGCGGCCGACGAGGGGGCCACGACGGCGTGGCTGTTCAGCCGCCGATCCGGCGGGTTCTGGCAGACGCTCGGCTTCGCGCCCGCAGACCGCGACGAACTCGCCGCGCTGTTCGCCGAGACCCACCAGGTGCGGATGTTCCAAGAGAGCGGTCGGCTGAGCATCGAGGTGGCCTGGTCGATGCCCCTGGCGTGAGTCGACGCCGCGGCGTCCTGCGCGCTCACCAGGGGATGGGCTCGCCGTGGCGGTCGAGGTACCGCAGTCCCGGGATGCCGCGCTGATGCTCCACGGTCGCGACGAGTGCGGGGATGCTCTCGCTCACGTTCAGCGGGGCGCCGGTGCCGCCCATGTCCGTCTGCACCCAACCCGGCGCCATCAGCAACAGGGGCCGGTCGGCGCCGCGCCGAGCGGCATAGCTGCGCGTGAGCTGGTTGAGCGCGGCCTTGCTTGCCCGGTAGACCTCGAAACCGCCGGTCTCGTTGCGACCGATGCTTCCCTGGCCGGAGGACATCACCGCGATCGTCGCGTCGGGACCGACGAGATCGTCGAGGCCCTCGATGACGCGCAGCGGCGCGATCGCGTTCGTGAGCATCGTCGTGACGATATCGGTATCCGACATGTCGATCGCCCGCGCCTCCTGCGGGGCGAGCGACACCCCGGCGACCACGAACAGCACGTCGATCGTGCGGCCTCGCAGCTGCGCAGCGAGACGGTCGTGCAGCGCCGCGATCTCGCCGGTCGACGTCACGTCGACGCGCTCGATGTGGAGGGCATCGCTCCCGGCTTCGCGGAGGTCGTGAAGCGGTGTGTGAGCGTCGCTACGTACGGTGCCGTACACCTCGTAGCCGAGGCGGAGGTACTCCGTCGCGACCGCGAAGCCGAGGCCGCGGGAGGCACCGACGATCAGCGCGATCGGTCGGTCGGGGGTGGAGTTCTTCATCGTCTACGTCCTTTCGCTCAACGGTTGTTGAGTCGAGGCTATCACTTCGCTCAACGTGTGTAGAGTGAAAACATGAATGAGCAGCGATCGCGCGCCGACCAGCGTGCCGAGACGAGTGCGCGCATCGTGGCCGCTGCCCAGGAGGAGTTCGCGGCGGGCGGATGGGCCAAGGCGACGATCCGCGGCATTGCGCGCCGCGCCGGAGTCGACCCCGCGCTCGTCATGCAGCGTTACGGCTCGAAGGAGAAGCTGTTCGCGGCGGCGGTCCTGCCGGCCGTTGCGCTCGATGATGCGGATACGACGGGCCACCTGGCCGAGGTTCTCGAGGCCCGGATGCGTGCGTTGTCGCCGGCGACCGAGGCGCTGTTGCGATCCGCTCCTGCCGCGCCGGAGGCCGCCGACGCCCTCCGCGAATATCTGTCTGAACGTGCCGACGGTCTCGTGCGGGCGTGGCGCGACGATGCGGAGGGGCCGGAGAACGCGGACGATGAGCTGCGCGCAGCCATGATCGTCTCCAGCATCCTCGGCATGACGATCGCGCGGCACCTCCTCGGACTCGATGCGCTGGCGCGACTCGATCGGGACGCGGTGGACCGGATCGCCGCGCCCTGGTTTGCGGCGCTCACGCCTCCCGACGCGGTGACGACGCCGGCGTCCGGGCCCGGTCAGACCGACGCGGAGCCGCCCCGCCGCAGCCGCAGCGCCCGATAGCCGACGCCGACGCCCGCGACCACGATGCCCCCGATGATCGAGGGCCACGGCAGGGTCGCGACCAGTGCCACGCAGCCGATCATGCCCACGAGCTGCAGCGCGCGGGGGAAGCGGCGGTCCGCGGCATCCTGTCGGAACGCCGCGATGTTGGCGATCAGGTAGTACAGCAGCACGCCGAACGACGAGAATCCGATCGCGGATCGCAGGTCGGTCGTTACGATCAGAAGACTCACGATGACCGCGAGCACCAGCTCCGCACGGTGGGGAACGGCGTAGCGCGGGTGCACCGCCGAGAGCCAGTGGGGCAGATCTCCCGCGCGGGCCATGGCGAGGCTCGTGCGGCCGATGCCGGCGACGAGAGCCAGCAGCGCCCCGAGGGATGCCGCCGCCGCGCCGACCCGCACCACCGGCGCGGTCCACGTCCACCCGCCCGCCGCCGCCACGTCGGCTAGCGGTGCCGACGAGGCCGCGAGTCGGTCAGGGCCGAGGGTGGCGAGCGCGGCGAGGGCGATCGCGACGTAGACGATGAGGGCGAGGCTCAGCGCGAGGACGATCGCGCGGGGGATCGTGCGGCGCGGATCGCGCACCTCCTCGCCCATCGTGGCGATGCGGGCGTACCCCGCGAAGGCGAAGAACAGCAGCCCGGCCGACTGGAGCACGCCGTACCAGCCGTGAGGGCCGGCGGAGATGGCCAGGTTGTCGGCGGAGCCGGCGCCGGATGCCGAGGCGGCCACGACGACGAGCGCGAGCGCGGCGAGCACGACCACCACGATCACCTTCGTGAGGGCCGCGGTACGGGTGACCCCGACCGTGTTGACCGCCGCGAGCACCAGCACCGCGATGACGGCGACGGGCTTCTCCCACCCCGCGGGGGCGGCGTACGAGGCGAACGTCAACGCCATGGCCGCGCAGCTGGCGGTCTTGCCGATGACGAACGACCACCCGGCGAAGAACCCCGACCACGGGCCGATCATCTCCCGGCCGTAGACGTACGTCCCCCCGGACGTCGGAAGCTGCGCCGCCAGCTGCGCGGACGACGTCGCATTGGCGTAGGCGACGACGGCGGCGATCGCGAGGCCGATCAACAGTCCCGAGCCGGCCGCCGCGGCAGCGGGCGCGAACGCCGCGAACACGCCGGCGCCGATCATCGAGCCCACGCCGATCGCGATCGCATCGACGAGGCCCAGCCGGCGGGCCAGCGCCGCGGGGGCGCTCATCGCTCTCGCGACGACGTACGAGGAGGAATCACGCCGCGATTGTAGTGCGCGCCCCGAACGCGTCGGTGAACGGGCCGCGGCCCGCTCTCACGGCCGGTGACGAATCCAGATGCTCTTCTCGCGCGTCCACTGCTCGAAGGCGCGCAACGACTTCTCCACACCGCCGAAACCGGACTGCTTCCATCCGCCGAAGGGCACCGCGAGGTCGCCCTCGCTGTACGTCCCGACCGAGACCAGCCCCGCCTCCACGCCGCGAGCGAGCGCCAGAGCGTCATCGAGCCGCGTCGTCCACACCGAGGCTGCGAGCCCGTAGGGAATGTCGTTCGCGAGAGCGATCGCCTCGTCGCGCGTGTCGAACGCCTGCACGGTGACGATCGGTCCGAACAGCTCCTGGCGGGTGATGTCCGATCCGGCGGCGACGCCGGTCACCACCGTCGGTGCGACGTAGTGGCCACCGGGCACGACGTCGATCTCGGTGCCGCCGGTGACGATCGTCGCCCCCTCGCGATGCGCCTGCGCCACGGCATCCGTCATCCGTCGCGCCGCGGCCGCGGTGAGAACGGGACCGAGCTGCGTCGCGGGGTCGGCGGGGTGGCCGAGGCGCAGCGCCGCTGCCGCGGCGGCGAACCGGGTCACCACCTCGTCGTGGATCGAGCGGTGCACGAGGATGCGCGAGCCGGCTGTGCAGTTCTGCCCCGAGGTGAGAAAAGCAGCCTCGACCATCCCCTCGATCAGCTCGTCGCCGAAGGAGAGCGCGTCGTCCATCAGGATCTGTGGGCTCTTGCCGCCCATCTCCAGACTCACGCGCTTGAGGTTGCTCGCGGCGGCAGCGGCGAGGATCGTGCGGCCCGTCGCGGTCGAGCCGGTGAAGGAGAGCGCACCGATGATGGGGTCATCGGCCAGCGCCGCCCCGGTCGTCGGCCCGTCGCCGGGCAGCACCTGCAGCACGCCGTCGGGAAGGCCGGCCTCGGACGCCAGGGCGGCGAGGTGCTGCACCGAACGCGGCGTCGCGTCGGCGGGCTTGAGGATGAGGCTGTTGCCCGCCGCGAGCGCCGGGCCCACCTTCCACGCGGCCATCGCGAGGGGGTAGTTCCAGGGAAGGATCGCCGCGACCACACCGAACGGCTCGCGTTCGGTGAAGGCGAGAACGTCGGGTCCGGATGCCGTCGTCGTGCCGTGCTGCTTGTCGACGGCTTCGGCGAACCATCTGATGGACTCGATCGCCGACGGCACATCGTTCTCGCGACACTCGGTGATCGGCTTTCCCGCGTCTTCGCAGTCGAGGCGGGCCAGCGTCTCGGCGTCGCGCACCATGAGATCGGCGAGGCGCAGCAGTACGGTGGCGCGCTCTCGCGGCGTTCGCCCCGACCACACCCGTGAGCGGAAGACCTCGTCGGCGCGACGGGCCGCGGCGTGCACCTCGGCCGCCGAGGTGATCGGCGTCTCGCCGAGGACGGTCCCGTCGGCGGGGGAGCGGAGGGTAAGGGTGGCGGTCACGCGGTCTCCTTCAGAACGAGCTCGTCGCCGTCACGCACGACGTGGCCGTCGCGCTCCAGCTGTGCGAGGTAGCGGGCCATGCCGCGCTCGCCGCGACGACGGAAGCCGCGCATCAGCTGCGGCAGGGCGTTGGGTACGAGCATGGCGAGGCGGATCAGCACCGACTCCGACGGCTTCGGGTAGATCTCCAGACGCGGCCGGTCGAGCATGCGCATCATGGCGCGGGCGACCGCCGCGGGCGGCTGCGGCGGATCCTGGAACTGCAGGGAGTTGCCGCCGTCGATCGCCTCCTGCCGCAACATGCGGGTGTCGGTCGCCGACGGCAGCACGGAGCCGGCGATGATCCCCTTCTGACGCAGATCGAGCCCGATCGAGAGCATCGCACCGCGCAACCCGAATTTCGACGCCGTGTAGATCGGCGTCTCCCCGAGAGGGAAGATGCCCCCGAGCGAGACGGTCGTGATCACGCGTGGGTCGCGCGAGCGGTGCAGCAACGGCAGGGCCAGGCGCGTGAGCACCAGCGGCGACAGGAGGTTCACCTCGGTTTCGAGTCGGATGCTCGCCACCGACCGGGCGTCGAAGCGCTCCGCGCTCGTCATGCCGACGTTGTTGATGAGCACGTCGATGCGGCCGTAGGCGGCTCCGATCTCGCCGAGCACACGGTCCACCTGCTCGTCGTCGGTGAGGTCACCGGCGAACCCTCGATGGCCCTCACCGGGCAGCGCGGCAGCCGCGCGTTTTGCGGCCTCGGTGCGGATGTCGACCAGAGCGAGGATCGCGCCGCGTGCGGCGGCCTCGCCCGCGAACGCACGCGCGATGCCCCCGGCGCCGCCCGTGACGACGATCACCTTGTCGCGGTAGTCGAAGCTCATGCCGCGACCTCCGCTGCCCGCGCGGTGCGGCGCGACGCGGCATCCGGAGCCTGGCCCTCCAGCGCCCAGCCGAGGCGGCGAGCCAGCTTCTTCACGTACTTCACATACGCATCGGCGTCGACGTAGCCGCGATGGCGCGGCGAGGAGTCGAAGTGCAGGCCGCCGGACAGGTCGGGCGCGTCGGCGATGCGCAGGCGCCCGAACTCGGCCGCTGCCGGGTCGCCGGTCCGGGCGCCGGCGATGAACGACGCCAGCAGGTGGGCCTGCTGGTCGAACAGTCCGTACGCGCCGCTGTTGGTCTCGATGAAGCCGACGCCGTAGAGGCCGGCGTGGTCGCGGGAGACGCAGTTGAGGTAGAGGTCGGGGTGCTGTTCGTCGCCGAAGTAGCGCTGCGCGACCGGCACGCGGTGCCGGTACCCGGTGGCCATGAGGATGAGGTCGAACTCCTCCCGTGTGCCGTCGGTGAACTCCACCGACAGCTCGTCGGCGCGGCGGATGCCGGGACGCGCGACGATGTCGCCGTGCTGGAGGTAGTGGAACAGCTGCGAGTTGAGCACCGGGTGGGTCTCGAACAGCTTGTGGTCGGGCTTCTGCAGGCCGAGCCGCGTGGGGTCTCCCGTGAGCAGCTTCAGCACCGGCTGCAGGATCGCCCGCTCCAGCGGCTTCGGCAGGAACGACCCCTTGCCGCCGACGATGTCGGACGGAAGCCCGAACACGTGCTTCGGGATGAACCAGTAGCCGCGGCGCATGCTGATCGCGGCGCGCTGGGCCGAGCGGGCCGCATCGCACGCGATGTCGCAGGCCGAGTTGCCGCCGCCGACGATCAGCACCCGCTTGCCGGCGAACTCCGAGGGCGAACGGTACTCGAGGCTGTGGCGCACCTCGCCGGCGTATGACCCCGGGATCTCGGGAACGAAGGGATGCCACTGGCTGCCGGTGCAGACGATGACGCGCTCGTGCTCGGTCGCAGTGCCGTCGGCGAGGGTGACACGCCAACGCGGGGCGCCCGATGTCGACGAGGAGAGGTCGTCGACCGCGGTGACGGTGGAGTCGAAGCGGATGCGGGGCGTGAGGCCGTAGGCGTCGGCGAACGATCGCAGGTAGGCGAGGATCTGCGCGTGACCCGGGTAGTCGGGGTAGTCCTCGGGCATGGGGAAGCCGGAGAAACCCGACACGGTGCGGCTGGAGATGAAGTGCGCCGACTCGTACATCGGGGTGCCCGGGTTCTCGATGTCCCACAGACCTCCCGCCTGCGAGTGGCGTTCGAGGTGCGTGTAGTCGATGCCCTTCTCGCTGAGTGCGCGAGCGACGGCGAGCCCGGCGGGGCCGGCGCCGATGACGCAGACCGTGGAGTCGACGGGGCGGGCAGCAGTGGGCGACGTGTTCATCAGCGCTCCTTCGTGCGGGTGAGGTGATCACGGTACGGCGGAGCACACGGCGGACAGCGGACTCGCGGCATCCAGGAATCGGACATGATCGGCCACACAACATGACCTGATCCATCCCTGGCGCGATCAGTGGACGATCGGCGGGCGTCGCGCCTCGGCGTGCAGCGCCGCGGGGGAGGCGCCGAACCACCGCAGGGTGCTGCGCCGCAGCGAGCGGTCGTCGCCATAGCCGAGGCGGAAGGCGATCTCGGCCGTCGTCAGCACGGGGGAGGCGAACAGCTCGGCGGCGAGGCGCTTGCGCACGTCGTCGAGCACGCCCGAGTAGCTCGCTCCCACCTCGATCAGTCGCCGCCGGAGCGTCCGCTCGCTCGTCGCGAGTGCACGAGCGTGCGCCGCGAGCGGGAGCACGTCGGGCAGGGCGTCTTCGACCTGCGTCGCGAGCACGGCGACGAGTTCCTGGCGCTCGATGATGCTCTCGGTCTGCGTCTCCAGCAGTGCGACCGTCTCGCGGTGCGTCCAGGCGTCGGCGCTGGGAAGCGCGGCGTGCGCGGCGGCGAGGGGCACATGCCAGGCGTTGCGCGCCGCGGAGAACCGCACGGCGCCGCCGAAGTAGTCGCGGTACACCGCCGGCTCGGCGCCGGCCGCGTGTGCCAGCTCGACCAGCTGGGGCGCCGCGAGACCGGCGACGTCGCGAGCCATCCTCGTGATGTTCGCAAACCCCTCTTCGACGAGGAACGTGCCCACCGCTGAGGCCTGTTCCTGCAGCGCGGCGGTCACCACCAGTCCGCCGGCCTCCTCCGCTGAACTCCAGCGCACCATCGAGCCCGCGAGATTCTGAAACCGCAGACCGACCCGCACGGCATCGCGCAAGGTCGCGCTCGACATCATCGCGAGACCGAGCAGCCCCGAGGCCGTGATCGGCTGGCGGCGGCCCACCTCGAGCCCGAGCGCCGGCACGGGCAGCAGCAGGAGCGCCCGTTCGATGATCACGCGCCCCTGCCGGTACGACACGCGCAGAGCGGGGGAGTCGATCGCGCTCCGGGTCAGGGATGCCGCGCGCAGGGCGCGCTCGAGGGAGACGCCGTGCTCATCGGCCACCTGCAACAGGTAGCGGATGATGTTCGGGGTGATGACGGCCGAAGACGGCGTGACGGCGCGGCGCTCGGACATGCGCGCCATTGTATTTGGCCGATGATGTCCGCGCGCTGGCGGAGACGGACCGTGACAAAGTCCCGTCGGTCGCTATCGTCGAGCGCATCCCGTCCCGACGGGCCCACCGCTCGCCCGCGAATCGTCGATGCCGCCGACCCCGAGGAGCCACCATGCCCGACACTCCTGCCGCCTCCGAACGCGTGATGCGCGCGGTCATCCGCACCCTCGGCGCGCTTCCCGAGCCGATCCAACGGGTCATCGCCGGTCGGCCCGTCGTCGTGGACGGCCAGCGCCTCGCCACCGAGGTGCAGATGGCGCTGCGGCTGCTCAATGCACTGCCCGGCTCCGACTTCTCCGACCTGCCGTTGGATCGCGCGCGGGCCCAGATCGATGCCGAAGCCCGCATCTTCGGCGGCTCGCTGCCTGTCGCGAGCGTCGAGGACATCGAGATCCCGACGCGTGCGGGGGCTGCTCCGGCGCGCCGCTATCAGAACGTGCCCGAGGCCGAAGGCACCGTCGTGTACTTCCACGGCGGCGGGTGGGTGGTCGGCAGCCTCGATTCGGCCGACTCGGTGTGCCGGTTCATCGCCGCCACCAGTGGCCTGGAAGTCATCTCGGTCGACTACCGCCTGGCACCCGAGCACCCGTTCCCCGCGGGCGTCGAGGACGCGATCGACAGCTACCGCTGGGTGCGCGAGCACCGGCCCGGCCGCCCGATCGCGGTCGCGGGCGACAGCGCCGGCGGCAATCTGAGCGCGGTGGTGAGCCTTGCCACCGTGGGAGATGCGGCAGGCGCGCCCGACTTCCAGCTGCTGTTCTTCCCGGTCACGGATCTGTCCGGCAAGCACCGCTCCTACCGACTGTTCTCCGACGGCTACTTCCTCACGGAGAAGCAGATGGACTGGTACCGCGGGCACTACCTGCCGACGCCCGCGCATGCGCTCGAGCCGTTCGCCTCGCCGCTACGGGCCGAGGCGTCCGCGCTCACGAAGCTGCCGCCCGCGCACGTGGCCGTCTCGGGCTTCGACGTGCTGCGTGACGAGGGCATCGCCTACGCCGAAAGACTGAGGGATGCCGGGGTGCCGACGACGCTGCAGGTCGTCGAGGGGCACATCCACGCGTTCGTCAATGCCACCGGCGTGGGCCGGCTGAGCTCCCGCGCGCTCGCCGAGTCGGTCGGCGTGCTCGTTCGCGGACTCGGCGGGCGCACCGGCGTCACCGACGCAGACGCGTCCGCACCGTCGGAGCGATGAGGTCCTTCCGCTAGCCTGGGGGTCCGACCGCGGCTGAGAGGGAGGACCGCCGATGACCGACGCGTTCGTCCTCGTGCTGCGCGCGATCGGCGTCGCCGTCGGCGTCGTGCCCGCGGGAGCCTCACCGCTCACCTCGCTGGCGGTCGTCGCCGCGGGCATCGCGGCGGCTGCCGCCGCGGCCGTGGTCATGGCCGCGGTGTCGGCGACCGCGCGCGAGCGCACCTCCCGCGATCGCATTCGGTCGGCGCGCAGCGACGTGCGGCGCGCCCCCGTGGCCCAGAGCGATCCCGACGCACCCGGTCACATCCTCCGCAGAGGTCCGAGCGCGGCTCTCCCGGCCGCGTAGTCACCCCGTCCGGACGCCACTCACGGCATCCCTTCGCGGCCGAACAGCTCACCCTGATCGCCTCGTCGGAATGGACAACTCGTGGACCTCTTCACCCTGCCGCCCCTGGCGGCTCTGCTCGACCTCTCGGCACGCGGGCTCATGGCCCTCACCGCCCTTCTCGCCCCCGTCGCCGGCCCGGCGGCCGCCGCCGCGGCCGTCGTGCTCGTCACCCTCCTCGTGCGGACGGCGCTCGTCCCGGCCGGTGTCGCCCAGGCGAAAGCCGATCAGGCGCGCTCGCGCCTGGCGCCGCGGCTGCGCGCCCTGCAGCAGCGGTGGCGCGCGCACCCCGAGCGGCTGCAGCGCGAGACCCTCGCGCTCTACCGCGCCGAAGGCGTCTCGCCGGCGGCCGGGTGTCTTCCGCTTCTGATTCAGGCGCCGATCGTCGGGCTCGTGTACGCCGTCTTCCTGCACGGATCGATCGCCGGGCACGCGAATCCGCTGCTGGCCGAACACCTCTTCGGTGTGTCGCTGGGTCAGAGCGCCGTCGCCGCGGTGTCGAGCGGCGTCGTTCCGGCGGCCGCTGCGGTGTTCGGTGTCATCGTGCTGCTCATCGCGTTCGTCGGTGAACTCACGCGGCGTCTGCTGCGACCGACAGCCGCGGCGACGCTGCCGGCATGGCAGCGCACGCTGACCGCGTCGGCGCCGTTCCTCACTGCCGTCGCGGCCCTGTTCGTTCCCCTCGCGGCAGCGGTCTACCTGCTGACGACCGTCACCTGGACCCTCGGCCAGCGACTCGTGCTGCGACGGCTGTACCCGCCGCAGCAGGCGTCATGACGGTGCGCCACCGCTACCGGAGGTCGGCACGGCCCGCGACGCGCGAGCGATCAGGGCCGCGCCGACGATGCTCGCCGCCAGCGCGACGACAGCCATGCCGACCATCAGTGCGCCAAACCCGTCGCGGTAGGCGGCCACCGCGGCATCGAACACCTGCGCGTCGGGGCGCGTGCCGTCCTTCGCGTAGGTGCCGACGCCGACAAGAGCGGTGTGCACCGCGGCATCCGTCAGTCCCGCCGCCGACAGGCGGGCGGTGATCCCCGAGATCGTGAGCTGGGTGATCACGGCGGTCGACAGTGCGGTACCGAGGGAGGAGAAGAGCTGCCCGAAGGTCGTGCGCGAACTGGTCACCGGTCCGTAGAAGTCGGCCGGAGCCTCACTGAGCACGAGCGTCCCGTACGGAAGCGCCGCGGCGGTGATACCGAAGGCGATGAGGATGCCGGCGGGTACGAACGCCAGCGGCGTGGAGGCGTCTCGGGCGAGGAAGGCCGCCCCGAAGCCCGCGGCGGAGAGGATGCCGCCGACCAGCAGGGAGGTCTGCGGGCTCATGCCGCGGGTCATCAGGCGCCCCAGCACGATCGCCCCGACGATCGAGGCGAGCGACACCGGCAGCTGCCACACCGCGACGCTGCTGGGGGTCAGAGCCAGCACGTACTGCCACACGTTCGACAGCTGCAAGAAGGCGACGGCGCCGCCGGCGTTGAAGACGAAGCCTGCGCAGAGCGCCGCGAGGAAAAGGGGTCGGCGAAAGAGCGCGACCGGGAAGAACGGGTTCGCGACCCGCGTCTGCGACCAGACGAAGACGCCGAGAAGCACGACGCCGAGCGCCATGGCTCCCCACGTCAGCGGGCTGGTCAGCGACGAGGCGAGCTGTGAGACGCCGAACAGGAACACGACCATGCCGGTGATGAGCGCAACCTGTCCGCCCACGTCGCGCTTCTCCGTGACGGTGGGGGCGACCGACGGCAGAAGCACGAGGACGGCGGGGACGCACAGTGCCGACAGCACGGGAACGAGCACGAACGCGAGGCGCCAGTCGACTCCGGCGAGCAGGCCCCCCGAGAAGGTGAACAGCACTCCGGCCGCGCCCGAACACGCAGCGAACGTCGCGACGGCCGCAGGGAGCCGGCCCGGCGCGGCCAGCACCTGGATGTAGGCGAACGAGGCGGCGTACACGGCGCCCAGGCCGACGCCCGTCACCGCCTGACCGAGGATGTAGACGAGCGCCATCGGCGCGGCGGCCACGATCAGCTGGCCGACGAGACCTGTCACGAGGGCGGCGACGAGCATGCGGCGGCGGCCGATCCGGTCGGCGAGCAGGCCTGTGGTGATGACCGAGGCGGCGATCGCGAGGGTTTGCATGGATGCCGCGAGCGCCTGATCGCCGCCGACCATGTCGAGGCCGCGGCTCGCGCCCACGAGTGCGGTGGCGGCGATGTTCGGGGCGGAGCCCTGAACTGCGGCGAGCACGCCGAGCAGGGGGATCGCGAGGGTGTGCGCGGAGCGCACGACGGATGTCGGTGGTGTCGTTGTCATGGGGGCTTTCGAGTGAGAGAGACGTGCGGAGAATCGTTCAGGCGGTGAAGGCGGGGACGCCGTCGATGTAGGTGGCGTTCACGGCGATGCGATCCCAGCTCTCGGGATCGCTCGTCCACGGATCGGCGTCGACGACCGCGAAGTCGGCGCGGCGTCCGGCCGTGAGCGTGCCGCGATCGTCGGCGTGGATCTGCCAGGCGGCATCCGCGGTGATCGCCGACAGCGCCTCGGCCGCGCTGACGCGCTCGTCCGGCGCGAGCACCGTGCCGTCGGCCTCCAGACGGCGCAGCACCGCGGTGCGGGCGCTGCGCAACGGCTGCACCGTCGTCACGTTGTAGTCGGAGTGCAGACTGGGGCGCAGCCCCGCGCGGAGGGCCGACGCGACGCGGTCCAGTCGCGCGGCGCGCGCGGGGCCGAGGATCGTGTCGCGGAACGCCGCACCCCAGTAGTAGACGTGGTCCATCAGGAAGCTCGGCGACACTCCCACCGCGGCCATCCGCGCGAGCTGGTCGTCGGTGGTCACTGAGGCGTGCTCGAAGCGGTGCCGGAGAGCGTCGCGCCCCGGCAGCAGCTCTTCGGCGGCCTGGAGGGCGAACTCGACCGCCGCGTCGCCGTTCGTGTGGATCATCAGCTGCCAACCGTCGTCGAGACCGGCGCGCATCACTTCGCGCAGGCTCTCCGGCGTCCAGTTCGCGTGGCCTCCCGAGGTCTCGCCGAGATACGGCTGCAGGAAGTATCCGGAACGACCCTGGTTCGAGCCGTCCGCCACGATCTTCCACGCGTCGGCGCGCACCATCGCATCTCCGCTGAACGGCGTGACGCCGGCCGCCTTCCACGCCTGGGCGACCTCGGCGGGCGTCGCGCACCCCGCCAGGGAGGAGAACTGCGCCGTCGACACTCGCACCGGCAAGCGTTCGGCCCCGTTGAGCTGGTGCAGCATCGCGATCTCGCTCACGCCGGCCAGCGTGCCGGTCATCGCTTCGCGCATCGAGGTCACGCCGGCACCAGCGAACTCGTTCAACACGTGACGGATGCCGCGGCCCACCTCCGCCGCTGTCGGACGCGGCAGGTGCGCGAGCAGCATCGTCACCGCGGGCGACTCGCCGACCACGCCGGTGAGCCTGCCTTCGCGCTTCTCCAGCGTGCCCCCGCTCGGCTGCGGTGTGGCGTCGGTGATGCCGGCGGCATCCAGGGCTGCGCTGTTGGCGTAGGCGAAGTGCATCGACGCATTCAGCACGACCACGGGACGGTCGGTCGCGACCCGGTCGAGGATGTCGCGGGTGAGGGCCGGCTCACCGGGGTACAGGCTCGGGTCGAACAGCTTCGCCAGCACGTACTGACCGGCGGGTGTCGCGTGCGCAGCCGTCTTCAGGACGGCGATGACGTCGTCGAAGCGCGGACAGGTGGCGTGCGAGACGTCGACCCACTCGAGTGTGAGCAGCGACACCCAGATGTGCGCGTGCGGCTCGATGAGACCGGGGATCACCACGCCGTCGGGGGACAGGATCTTCGTCGCCGGGCCGGTCAGCCCGTCCAGCTCCGCCGCCGATCCCAGTGCGACGATGCGGCCGTCGCGCACCGCCATCGCCTCCGCGCTCGGAGCCGCGGGGTCGCCGGTCGCGATCCGGCCGACGACCAGGAGGTCCGCTGTGGCGGTCGGGGCGCTCCGCTCGCCCGATTCTGCGGGCGCGCCGTAGTGCGCGGGGCTGACGGTGGCGCCGGCCGCGGCGATGGCGGGCGCGAGGCGGTCGCGGCTGAGGGGAGTCGCGGCGCTGCAGGTGTCGGACATGAGGAGCTCCTTCGAAAGCGTGTGACGGCCGCGTGGGTTCAGTGGAAGTCGAGGACCTGATCGCCCCACGCAGCGCGCAGAGCCGCATCCAGGTCATCGACGACGGTGTCGTGGCGCTCGATGACCAGGGTCGCGCGGGTGGCGGCGGGGTCGTAGGCCGGCCAGTGCGGAGCGCCGGCGACGCCGTCCGCATCGGGTGTGCGCCCGTGCGCGAAGGCGGCCCACCGCTCCTGCATGCGGGCGGAGATCACCTCGCCCGCGCGCTTGCCGCCGAGGCGGAACGTGGGGTCCTTGGGGCCGCTCGCGAAGACGCCCCACAGGTAGGCCAGCTCGCTGCCGTGCGTCGCGCCGAGACCGATCAATCGCAGGAAGGGTGTCGCGTGATCGAAGCGGTACAGCCACACCGGGGCCGCCGCGGCGTGCCCCTCGGCGATCCACACGGTGGGCATGCGGAAGCCGATGTCGCGGGCGACCCCGAGCCCCACCGCGTTCTTGCGCACGTTCTCGTACGCCGTCTGCACCTGGGCGACCGAGGGCAGCTCGACAGTGGGGTTATCGGCGGCCATGTCGGAGAACATCGCCATGATGCGCTCTTCGGTGATCGGGATGAGGGGCGACTTCATGAACTTGAACAGCGACGCCTCATCCTTGTTGGTGCCGATCATGAGGGGAACCGGTAGTCCGCGACCCTCGTGCAGCACCGTGGCCGGTGCCTCCGGCAGCAGGTCGCCGTCGACGATCGGCGCGAACGCCAACGTTCCGGGTGCCTCGTCGGGCACCTGCGCGTACACCGTCATCCCGGCGGTCACGAGCTCGTCGGCGGATGCCGCGCGCAGCGCCGCGGCGGTGGACGCGGCATCCGTCTGGTCGATGCCGAGCTCGCGCACGAAGCGCTCCGCGACGTCGCGCGCCCGATCGATGCCGTACATGCTCGACGCGGGGGAGGACTGCGCGATCGCGCGGTGGAAGAGCCCCTCGGCCGACGGCGTCGCCAGCAGCGTCGTGACCAGGCCGCCGCCGGCGGACTCGCCGAACACGGTCACCCGGTCGGGGTCGCCGCCGAACGCGGCGATGTTCTCCCGTACCCAACGCAGGGCGAGCAGCACGTCCTTCAGCGCCAGGTTGCGATCGAAGCCGCCGTCGGGCAGAAGACCCGACAGATCGAGGAAGCCGAAAGCGGCCAGGCGATAGTTGATGGTCACCACGACCACGTCGCCCCGTGTGACCAGCGAGGTCGCATCGTACGTGCGCTGGCTGGACGCCCCGAAGGTGTACGCGCCGCCGTGCAGCCACACCATCACCGGTCGTGCGCCCGCCGCAGCGTCGGCGCCGGGTGCCCAGACGTTGAGCATCAGGCAGTCCTCGTCGAGCACGGCGTCCTCGCCCAGGGCGATCGCGGGCGTGCGCACCTGGGGACAGGCCGGCCCGAACGCGGTGGCGTCGACCTCTCCGGTCGCGGCGGCTGCCGGCACCGGGTCGCGCCAGCGGCGCTCGCCGACCGGGGCTTCGGCGTAGCGGATGCCGCGCCACGAACGGACGTCGTTGCGGACGGCGCCGCGGAAGGTGCCCGCCGGGGCGGTGACGATGCAGGGGGTCAGGGTGTCAGGGGTCTGGGTGGTGTTCGACATGTGAGGTCCTTTCGGAACGAGAGGCGGAGAAGGCGAGGTGGGGCGCTCAGGCGGCCAGGCGATGGATGACCTGTGCCAGCTCGTTCGCCGCGAGGATCGCGAACAGTACCGTCATCATGGCGGCGTTGTGCATGATCAGCTGCGATTTCAGCGCCTGCAGGGCGGAGTGCACGCGGGCCGTGCCGGTCAGCTGGACGAGGGCCGGAATCACGAGCAGCAGTGAACCGGCCAGCGCGATGGCAAGGCACAGCCCGACGGCGGCGAGCGGCGCGAGGTGCGCTTCGCCGATGAGCGCGCCGGCCTTGAGCTCGAGGGGGATGTTCTTGGTGTTGGTCGCCGCCATCACGAGTCCGAGGCCGGCGGCCGAGAGCGGGGTGACGCTGTCGATCGCCGCGAGCCACTTCGGCGCCGTCGCGGGCGTGCCGTTCTTCGGACGCGACATCCAGCTGGCGACGGCGAACACGGTGAAGCCGAGGGCGAGGACGATCGCCAGGATCAGTGAGACCGTCTGCGCTGCGGGGCTGCTCGATGCCGACGCGCGGGCCGCGCCGAGTGCGCCCAGCCCCGTGACGGCGAACGCGACGAGCGTGTAGACCGCGGTGTAGGCGGGAGCGCACGAGCGTCCACGCGGGGCGAGCACGATCGCCACGATCGCCACGATGGGCAGCGGGGACAGCAGCATGCCCACCGCGAGGGGAAGAAGGTTGTGCAGGTCGTTCACGTCGGTTCCGTTTCATCGCTGTCCCCGGGCCGGGTGTCCGGGGGTGCGATGACGACGTTATGACGGGGGTGCGGCCTGGTTTTCGGGATGTTCGGCTGACACGACAGCAGCGCCGGTCGGCAGCGTGAAGCTCGCCTCGAGCACCGTGTCGCGACCGTCCGCATGCAGTCGCGCGCCGAGGTCGCGCACGTGCGATGCCGGCCGCAGCTCGGCATCCGGCGTCGTTCGTCCTCGCGACCGTACGCGTGCGCGCAGTCGGCTGCCCGCCCCCGTCGCGACGATATCGAGGGCCACGTCCGCGCGCTTCTCGTCGCTGTGCTTGACGGCGTTCAGCAGCCCCTCGGCGATGACGTCGTACACATCGCGGGCGAGCCGGGGGTGCGCATCGAGCGCGTCCAGCGCCCGCGGGTCGAGCGTCGTGCGCAGCGCGATCACCCGCCCCCATGTCGCCAGCAGCGCCCGTAACGCCGCGGCATCGGCGCCGGGGTCGGCATCGGTATAGGTCGAAGCAAGACGATGTACGAGAGCGATCAAGTCGTCGCGCAGCGCGGCGGACTCGGCGGCGGACGGCTGCGGGTGGGTGAGTGCGAACTGCACGCACGCTCCCTGCCCGTCGCGGTGCAGCAGTTCGGCCGTGCGACGCAGGCCCTCCCTGACGGGGCCGATGCCCTCGCGGGACGCGCGCTGGGCGCGGGTGATCGTGCCCGAGAGTCGTCGCTGTTCTCGTCGCAGTCTCTGCACGGCGCCGGCGCACAGCCCGGCCGCGAGTGCGAAGGCGACGTAGTCGACGGCCGGCAGAAGCGTGATGAGACCGCGATGTCCGGAGATCGTCGTCAGCGCCGACAACGCGACTCCGCCGATCGCCGCGCCCAGGAGATAGACCGTGGCGGCGCGGCGGGCGCTGCGCGCGAACGCTCGGCGGCGCGCGACATGGTCGACAAGGCCGGTCACGACGACGACGGCGACGAGGCCCGCGATCAGTGCGCCGGGGCCTGTCGTCCGCAGCGCGTAGGGAAGTGTGCAGGCGATGTAGACGATCGCGACCGCACCGCGTGGCGGGAGACGGAAGGGCGGCAGCGTCAGGGAGTGACGGCGGGTCGGGATGCCAGCGGTGGTGGCAGTCACCTGCGGCGCCGGGCTCGTCGGCGCATCATCGGCCATCCGCTGCAGGCGGTGGCTCCACGTGCGGAAGTCCTCCGCACCGAGCGCGCGCACGCCGCCCGGCCCCGCCGCGGGATCCCATCGTTCGATCGCTCGGCCGAGAGCGGATGCCGCGGCATCCACCTCGCGGCGCGCATACCGGTCGATGACGACGGCGCGGTCGGGTGCGGCGGCCAACTCTGCCGCCACCTCGCGCAGCAGCGCGTTGGTGCGACGGAGTGTGTGCACGGCGTTCTCGAGCACGGCGATCATCGCGAGGACGACCGGCCAGACGACGACATTCGTCGCGATACGAAACGGTAGTTGCGCCGCCGCAGGAACCGGCAGCGACCATAGCGCGGCCCATCCGTCCTGCACGAGCGGACGCAGTGCAGCGCACGCGACGACGCCGACGACCACCACCACGGCTCGCACGAGCGGGGCGGTCAGACGCCGCTCGAGCAGCGCGAGGGCCCCGAGTGCGAGGACGAAGCATGCCGTCGTGGCGAGCGTTGCCGGAACCAGCGCCGCGACATCCACGCCCGCGCCCACGGGCGCCATGATGGTCATCGACAACGGGAACGTCGCCGCGAGCGACCACGGGCTCAGAAACCGGCCGTCGGCCACGACACGGCCGATCGACGCGGAGAACCGTCTCACGCGCGAACCCTCACCGGGCGGGGCCGAACGCGGCGAGGTACATCGCCGCAGCGGCGACACGGGGGCTGACGGTCGGGTCGCCCGTGACGTCCAAACGGTCGAACAGGCGGCTGATCGAGCGTTCCACGGCGCGCACGCTGGACGCGGTCTCTTCCGCGATGCGCTCGTTCGACCAGCCGCGGGCGACCATCGCCAGGATCTCGAGCTGATGGCGCGTCAGGGCTCCGAGCCCGTCGCGTGCGTCGGGTGCGGGCGGCGTCGTCGCCGCCGGGGCCCGCCGCGTCGACAGTGCCTGCTCCAGCGCCGACACGAGGCCGTCCGCGGAGTCGAGGTCCTGCTTGGAGACGAAGACCGCGTGGGCGATGCCCATCGCCGTCGCGCCGGCCGCTGCGCGCGGATAACTGCTCAGGAAGACGATCGCCAGATGTGGTGCGAGCTCGGACAGCATGGCGGCCAGCTCGGCGCCGGAGGGGCGACTGCCGAGGTCGATGTCGGTGAGGAGCGCGTCGGGGTCGAACTCGGTGAACAGGCGCGTCGCCGTCGCCGCGTCCCCCGCGGCGGCCGTCTCGAACCCGTGACGCTCGAGCAGCTCGCACACGAGCATGCGCAGCGCGGCCTGGTCTTCGACCACGAGCACGCGACGGGTCCAGTCCGAGGCCACGAGATCACCCTAGCGCTCGCGCGGCTGGCGCCGTGATGGCGCCGACGAGCGTCGGCGTGGGTGCCGCGGGCCGTCAGTGCGCGGCGTCGTAGGCCTCGAGGACCGAGGCGGGGACGCGTCCGCGCTCCGACACCGTGAAACCGTTCTTGGCGGCCCACTCGCGGATGGGACCGTAATCGCGCTGCTGAGAGCGGCGCTGTCCGCGGGCGCCGGCGCGGCGCGGCGCGGCCGCGCGCGACGAGACGCTGCGCGCCGCGGCGACGTAGGGCGCCAGCGCGTCGCGAAGCGCGGCGGCGTTGTCGGTCGTGAGGTCGATCTCATACGCGGTGCCGTCCAGCGAGAACAGGACGGTCTCACCGTCACCGACTTCGAGAACGGTGCCGTCCAGGTCATCGACGAGCTGGTGAACGATTTTGCGGGCCATGGGCAGAGCCTACTGATACCGACGGCTGATCAGGGGAGCAATCCCGCGCGTCGCGCCCGTGTCACCGCGGCGTGGCGCGTGCCCGTGTCGAGTTTGGCCATCGCCGACTGCAGATACGACTTGACGGTGCCCTCCCGCAAGCCGAGTGCGACAGCGATCTCGGCGTTGGTCTGGCCCAGTGCCGCGCACGCGAGCACATCGATCTCACGCGGCGACAGCTTCACGTCGAGCGTCTCCGTGCTCGCACCGTCGTCGCGGGTCAGATCGGCGAGGCGCTGTTCGATCTCGGCGAGACGGCGCCGGATGGCGGCATCGGGAACGTCGGCGGCGATGCGACGCAACTGTGCGTACGTGTCGCGCAGGTGCTCGCGCAGCACGGGGTCGACACCGGGCGTGGATGCCGGGGCGACGGCGAGCCGGCGCTGCACCTCTTCTCTGACCCGCAACTCCGTCGCCAGATCGCTCGCGACCTGGAGCGCCATGCGCGCGGTGGCCTCCCCGAAAGGTGACGGCGACCAGGAACCGCAGTAGAGCACGCCGCGTGCGCGCCCGGCGACGAGCACGGGCACAGCGAACAGCGTCGAGATCCCCTCGCCGAGGATCGCGCGATCGTAATCGTGGGTGATGTTGCGCGAGGACCGGTAGTCGAGAGCGAGTCGCGGGCGCCGCTCGACGAGGGCGCGTCCGCCGAGCCCACGGCTGGCGTGCACGACCAGCCCCGACAGGTGGGGCGTGCGGTTTCCGACGATCGAGGTGACCTCGACCGCGTTCGCTCTCTCGAAACCGCCGAAGGCGACGGGAAGGCCTGTCCGCGTGGCCAGATCCTCGACGGCATGGGCCAGCAGATCACTGTCAGTGAGCGGGGTCGGCGTCGCCATCTCGCCTCCCTGACATCGAGGGCGACGACCGCGTCACCCGTGGGCTCGAGAATATCACCGGCCGCTGTCACCGGCTCCGTCGGGCTCCCACTCGGCGCTGTGGGAGCCCGCGCCGCGACCGGCCTACACGGCGGCGGACCGAGGGAAGCCGTCGCGGACGACGCGGGCTTCGAGATCGAGGAGAAACCGTTTGCGTTCGGGGTGTCCGCCGTACTCGCCGATGGACCCATCGGCGCGCACGACGCGATGCGCCGGGATCACGATCGAGATGGGGGTGCGGGCGCACGCCGATCCCGCCGCGCGGTGGGCTCCCGGGGAGCCGGCGAGGATGGCCAGCTCGCCGTACGACGCCGTCTCGCCGTAGGGGATCTCGTCCATCGCCTCGAGCGCGCGGCGCGCGAAACCATCGACTCCGCGCAGGTCGAGATCGAGAGTGAAGCGTCGACGCGTGCCCGCGAAGTATTCGTCGAGCTGGGCGGCCACGTCGGCGGTGGCCACGGCATCCGGCACGATGGCGCCGTTGCGGCGAGCGCTGATCGCTTCGAGGTGGCGGTCGGCCGCGGTCAGCGACACGTCCAGCACGTCGAGGGCGACGAGGCCCCCATCGGCGACGACGATGAGGGCCTCGCCGATCGGTGTCGGGTGCACCGA
Organism: Microbacterium sp. PM5; assembly: GCF_003293595.1. NCBI lineage: Bacteria > Bacillati > Actinomycetota > Actinomycetes > Micrococcales > Microbacteriaceae > Microbacterium > Microbacterium sp. PM5. Next base: position 394,139 of record NZ_CP022162.1, read on the forward strand.
GTATGCGGCGGTCGAGGTCATGACTCCATGATGCTCGCGCCGGTCGACATCGTCGCCGCGCGATCCCGTTCTGTGGAGGGGGGAGGCTCCGCCCTGGGTGGGGAGGAGGCTCGACGCGATGTCTCACCCGTCACACCAGCCCCAAAACCGCGAAAACCCGCCGCGCTAACCGGGAACGCCGCGATCGGGACTTTAGGGTGTCGAGTGTGTGGAGAGCAGACGATGGCGCCGTGCGAGGCGTGGACGACGCCGACCACGGTCACGCGGTGAGCCCGGCGGACCTCGACCTGTCCGAGCCGGGTGTCGTCGTGACCCACGTCGCCGCCGGCGAGCGTGCGCGCCTGCGCGAGGAGTCGGGGTGGCTCGGCGGCAGGTCCACACTGCTGCACTACACCGACGCCGGCGACGCAGGCATCGACATCACGAAAGCCCATCCCGGCAGCCTGCCCCAGTTCATCACCGGGCGCTCGACGCTGCTGTCCAACCTCTTCCGCGACGAGGTCGCCCTGCGCACGGCACGGTTGGCGGCCGAGCGCATCGCCGCGAAGGACGTCGAGATGCGCACGACGCGCGGCCTCGACACGGTGCATCTGGCGGTCGGCATCGCCGGCTGGCGCATCGGCGGTGTCGCCTACGCCGCCCCGGTGCTGCTGCGCCCGCTCGCCATCCGCCGTCACCATTCCGATTTCGACCTCAAACTGCACGGCACCTTCACGATCAATCCCGAGCTCGTCGTCGCTGCCCGCACTCACTTCGGTCTCGTGATCGACGGACGCGCGCTCGCCGAGCTCGCCTACGACGGCGGCGTCTTCAAGCCGCAGCCGGTCATCGACCACCTGCGGGCGCTCACCGCGCACGTCGACACCTTCACGGTGCAGCCGCGACTGGTCGTGTCGACGTTCGCCGATGCCGCCTCGCCGATGAGCCGCGATGCGGAGAGCCTCGACCACCCGATCCTGAACGCTCTCGCTGGCCATGAATCCGACCGTGAGGACCTGTCGATCGTCCGGGCGGTGGCTGCGCCCGTCAGCTCCGACGAGCGCCCGCCCGCCGCCGACCGGCTTCTGCTCGATGCGGATGCCGAGCAGGAGGCGGTGCTCGCGCGCATCGCCGCCGGACAGTCCCTCGCCGTGCACACGCTGCCGGGCACCGGCGGCACGCAGACCGTGATCAACGCGGTCGGCGAGCTCGTGCGCGCCGGCAAGCGGGTGCTGGTCGTCAGCGCGCGCCGCTCCACCCTCGAAGGCGTCCGCCACCGCCTCGCCGGCATCGGACTGCCCGGACTCGCCGTCTCGCCGCGCCACCTGCACCGCGATCTCATCCGCGCGATCACGCGCAACGAGAAGGCGGAGCAGCCCAAGGTGGCCGACGTCGACGACGCTCTGGTGCGCCTGCGCACCGTGCTGCGTGACTATCGCGATTCGCTCACCCAGCGGCATCCGCGCGTCGAGGTCTCCCCGCTCGAAGCGCTCCGCACGCTGGCCACGATCGCATCGATGACGCCGCAGCCCTCCGCGGCAACCCGATTCGATATCGCCACGCTGCAGTCACTCGGCACCCGCCGTGCCGAGGCGGCGCAGGCCCTGGCAACGGCGGCCCGGCTCGGTGAGTTCCGCTTCGGCCCCGACGATTCGCCGTGGTACGGCGTGGCCTTCGCCTCTACTCAAGAGGCCCGCGACACCCACGCGCTCGCCGGTCGGCTGCACCGCACCGAGGTGCCCGCGATGCTCGAGCGCGGTTACGAGCTCATCGCGCAGACCCGCATGCGTCCGTTCTCGACCCTCGCCGAACTCGGTGCCTACGTTCAGTTGCTGCAGGGCATTCGGGCCTCGCTCGACCGCTTCAGCACCACCGTCTTCGAGCGCCCGCTGGCAGAGCTGATCCAGGCGCACGCCCCGCGCCGCGACGCCCCCGCGATGACATCGCCGCAGCGCCGGCGCCTGAAGAACCTGTCGCGCGAATACGTGCGCCCGGGGATGCACATCACCGACATGCACGAGTCGCTGCTGCGGGTGCAGCAGCAGCGCGCGCAGTGGCAGCAGCTGGTCGATCCGGGCGTCATGCCCGAGATCCCCCTGGGCCTGGACGACGTCGCCACGGCGTGGCAGCGTGTGGCCGCCGACCTGGGGGCGCTCGACCGGGCACTGGGGCGAACCGAACCGCTCGCGTCCCTGCCGATTCCGTACCTGCTGCGCACTCTCGCCGGGTTGGCGGCGACGTCCGACGTCTTCGACAACCTGGTCGAACGTGCCACCCTGCGCGGCGAGCTGGCCGACATGGGACTGGAAGAGCTGCTCACCGAGCTGTCCGTCCGCCACGTCCCCGAAGAGCACGTCGCCGCCGAGTTCGAGTTCGCGTGGTGGCAGTCCGCTCTCGAAGCGATGCTGCGCTCGGACCGGGCGCTGCTGGGTGCGAACACATCGGTCGTCGACCGGCTCGAACGCGATTACCGACTGGTCGATGAGGCGCACGCGGCCTCGGCGGGTCCGCTGCTGGCCGCGGAACTGGCGACGACGTGGAAGATCGCCGTCGTCGACGAGGCCGGCGAAGCTGCGACCCTGAAGCAGCTGCTGCGCAGCGGCGGAGCGTCTGCGACGGAGCTGGTCGCGGCCGCGCCGAAGCTCGTGCGCACGCTGGCCCCCGTGTGGCTCGCGTCGCCCTATGAAGTGCCCTCGATTCCCGAGTCGCCGCTGTTCGACGTGGTCATCGTCGCGGATGCCGCGGCGCTGTGCCTTGCCGAGGCGGCGCCCGCGCTGCGACGTGCGCGACAGGTGGTCGCCTTCGGCGACCCGGTGACGCAGCGGCCCACGCCGTTCCGCGTGGGCGCCGGCCATGCGACGGCGGAGGACGAGCCCGATGTGCCCTTCGACGGTGTCAGCGTGTTCGAGCGGCTCACCGAACTCGTTCCGGTCGAGACGCTGACCCGCAGCTATCGCGCGGGCGGTGAGGACCTCGCCGAGCTCGTCAACGGCGCGTTCTACGAAGGTCGACTCGTCTCTTACCCCTGGGCCGGCTCTTACCTCGGGCGCGGGAGCCTCAGCGTCGACTACGTCGAAGGCGGCACCGGCGCACCCGATCCGATCACCGGCGCCGTCGAGAGTCCGGATGCCGAGGTCGCCCGCGTCGTCACTCTCGTGGTCGAGCACGCGGTCAACCGTCCCACCGAGACCCTCATGGTCGTCACGGCATCCGTGCGACACGCCGAGCGCGTGCGCGCCGCCGTCGCCGCCGCGTTCGCGGGCCGATCCGACGTCGCCGAGTTCGTCGGCCGCGACACGGCCGAGCCGTTCGCGGTGCTCGGACTCGAGGAATCGGTGGCGGAGAGTCGCGACCGGGTCGTCTTCTCCCTCGGATTCGGGCTGACCAAGCACGGCCGGGTGCTGAGCGACTTCGGCGATCTGTCGGGTCCCGACGGAGAACGCCTCCTCACGGTCGGCATGACCCGCGCACGTCGCTCGATGGTCATCGTCTCGTCGATCCGTCCCTCGGCCTTCGACGAGGGACGCCTGGAGTCCGGTGCGGCGACGCTCATGTCGATCCTCGGCGGCATCGCCGCCCGCGCCCGTGAGTCCCGGCTCGAAGACCTCGCCGATCCGCTCACGCTGGCCCTCGCCGGTCACCTGCGGGCACTCGGCATCGCCGTGGACGTCAACTACCGGGGCATCCTTCCCCTGGTCGCGCAGCACCGCGGCAAGGCGGTCGTCGTGGAGAGCGACGCCGACAGCATGGGGGAGACCCTGCGTGAGAGCCTGCGACTGCGCCCCCAGGTGCTGCGCCGTCTCGGATGGCACTACGTGCGCGTGCACGCCTTCGACCTGTACAGCGACCCGGCCGGGGTCGCGGGACGGATCGCGGCCATCCTCGGCGCCTCGCCCGAGACGCCACGCGCCGACACCGTGACCGAACCGCTCGATCTGCGCTGATCCCCGTGGCAGACGAGAGCCGCCAGCGCGTCGAGCGCGTGCGCGGATCGCGCCGCGCGCGACTGACTCCCGCGCCGGGCACCGACCCCGCGCCCGAGGTCCCCGTCATCCGTGACGATGCCCCGCCCCTCACCGGGGACGGGGCATCGGGGCCGAACGATGACCGCCTGCGGCGGGACGTGCCGCCGCACTACTAGGTGTGTTTCGACTCGCTGCGCTCGCTCGACGACCGGAAGAGCGACGACGCGAAACGCGCTCAGCGCGGGGCGGAGTTCTTCTCCAGCAGGTCGCGGATCTGGATGAGCAGCTCCTGCTCGGTCGGCAGCTTCTCCTCTTTGTCTTCGGGGACGCCGGCCTTGGCGGCCTGACGCTCCTTCCACGCGTTCATCGGGAACACGAACACGAAGTAGACCACGATCGCCACCGCGAGGAAGCTGATGAGCGCGCTGACCAGGTCGCCGATCGGGAAGGTGACCGTTCCGCCCCAGACCGCGGGAACCGGGATGCCGGGAACACCGTTGTCGCCCGGCTTCCAGAACACCTCGATGAGCGGGGTGATGATGGACGCCACGATCGCGTTCACGACGGCGGTGAACGCGGCACCGATCACGACAGCGACCGCGAGGTCGATGACGTTGCCGCGCATGATGAAGTCTTTGAAGCCCTTGATCACGGTTCCTCCGATTCTCCGGCGTGCGCCGGTCACGACCCCGACGAAGCGGGCGAGGACTTCGCCTCGGACTTCGATGATGTCGAAGTCGATGCGCCGGCGCCAGCGCCCCCGCCGGAGGTGGACGAACGCGAGTCGGTGCGGTAGAAGCCGGAACCGTTGAAGGTGACCCCGACGGATCCGTACTGTTTGCGCAGCGCACCGCCGCACTCGGGACACTGCGTCAATGCGGCATCCGAGAAGGACTGCACGGCATCGAAGCGGTGTCCGCACTGCGTGCAGGCATAGGCGTAGGTGGGCATGGTCTCCTCCGGGAAGGGCTCAGCGTTGCGGCGACGCGAGGTCGACGGTGCGGGTGGGGGTCACGACACCGGTGACCGGCTGGTCGTGGAGGTCGCGGGGAACCTCGTCCAGCAGTTCGGTGTCGAAGACGACGGCATAGACGGGCGGGCAGTGCTGCATCGAACCGAGGGTCTTGTCGAAGTAGCCCCGTCCCCATCCCAGGCGCATGCCGGAACGGTCGACGGCAGCGGCGGGGATCACGAGCAGATCGACATCGTTGACGGCCAGCGGACTCAGCACGTCGCCGACCGGTTCGGGCATGCCGAACAGGCCCTCCGCAATGTCGGCGCCGGGCTCGGCGACCACCCAGTCCAGCAGTCCGTCGGCGCGGGTGATCGGCAGCAGCACCCGGATGCCGCGCGCGACGGCGTCGGCGACGAACTCGTGCGTGCCCGGCTCGGTCGGAGCAGAAAGGAAGCAGGAGATCGAGCGTGCGCCGGTGCGGGCGATCAGCGCGTCGAGCTGAGTCTTGACGCCGGCGGCGTCGGCGGAGCGCATCGCTTCGGAACGCTGCTGACGGCGCTCGCGGAGGTCGGCGCGCAGTGCGCGTTTCGCATCGTCGATGCCGTCGGTCATGGTCCGATTGTAGGCGGCGCACCGACATGCACGACCGCGACGGTCACGGGCGCGGTGGTGCGCGCCGGTAGGGTGTGGGTCATGTCAGCTCCTGCGATCAAGGCCGTCATTCCCGCTGCGGGTCTCGGCACGAGGTTCCTTCCCGCCACCAAGGCGATGCCGAAGGAGATGCTGCCCGTCGTCGACAAGCCGGCCATCCAGTACGTCGTCGAAGAGGCGGTGGCGGCGGGTATCGATGACGTGCTGATCATCCTGGGCCGCAACAAGAACAACATCTCGAACCACTTCGACTCCGTGCCCGAGCTCGAGTCGAACCTGCTCACCAAGGGCGCGCACGACAAGCTTCTCAGTGTGCAGCGCTCGACGGAGCTCGCCGACATCCACTTCGTCCGCCAGGGCGAGCCGAAGGGTCTCGGCCACGCCGTGCTGCGCGCCCGTCACCACGTCGGAGACGCGACCTTCGCGGTGATGCTCGGCGATGACCTGATCGACGAGCGCGACGAGCTGCTGTCGAAGATGCTGGCGGAGAACGCGGCGTCCGGCCTCACGGTCATCGCCCTCATGGAGGTCGACCCCGACCACATCCACCTCTACGGGGCCGCCGCCGTCGAGTCCACCGACGATCCCGATGTGGTCCGCGTCACGGGCCTCGTCGAGAAGCCGAAGAAGGAGGATGCCCCCTCCAACTACGCCGTCATCGGTCGGTACGTCCTCACACCGGGCGTGTTCGACATCCTCGAGCGCACCGAGCCGGGCAAGGGCGGCGAGATCCAGCTCACCGACGCCCTCCAGGAGCTGGCCGTGACCGACGGCGTGTTGGGCGTCGTGTTCCGCGGTCGCCGCTACGACACCGGCGATAGGGTGGACTACATCAAGGCCATCGTGCAGCTGGCCGCCGACCGCGACGATCTCGGTCCGGAGCTGCGGCCCTGGTTGAAGGACTTTGCGGAGAAGCTCTGACGCTGATCCTGAGCGGCCGAGGTGAGGGGTGCCGATGGAACTGACGGCTCCCCGTGAGCACGGTCCGATCGCGATCCGACTCATCAAGCAGCGCGACGCGCGCGTGCTGCAGTCGGAGTTGATGAGCAACCGTTCGTGGCTGCGGCCGTGGGAGGCGACCAGCCCCGACGGTCCCGTCTCGTTCGATATGCGCCTCGGCATCCGTCGCCTGCTGCAGCAGTACCGCGACGGTGGCGGCGTGCCTTTCGTGATGGAGTACGACGGCGAGCTCGCCGGACAGCTGAACGTCTGGGGAATCGCCCGCGGGTCGCTGTCGTCGGCGACGATCGGGTACTGGGTGAGCGAGCGGTTCGCCGGCCGGGGCATCACGCCGACCGCGGTCGCCCTGGCGACCGACGTGTGCTTCCGTGAGCTCGGGCTGCACCGCATGGAGATCTGCATCCGTCCGGAGAATCGGGCGAGTCTGCGGGTCGTCGAGAAGCTGGGCTTCCGTTACGAGGGGCTGCGGCGGCGATTCATCCATATCGCGGGCGATTGGCGCGACCACTACGCGTTCGCGCTGGTGCGCGAGGAGGTTCCCGAAGGCGTGCTGCAGCGGTGGTTGCAGGGTCGCGCGCCCGAGAGCGCGGCGACCGTGCCGCTCACCGACCGCCCCGCCGGCTGACCCGTCGCAGCGCGGCAGGAGGCCGCGAAACCTTCAGGTTCGACATGAAGGTCAGACACGCGGTCGGATGTCGCCCGATCGCGTCGCCTCGGCCCTACCGTGGGGGACATGGGTGGACAGGTTCTCGGCGGCGGCGTGGTCGTCCTCGTCGCCGTGGCGCTGTGGATGATCTACCTTCTGCCGTCGTGGCACGGCCGACACCAGTTCAATGCCGCTGAGCGCAACGCGGTGCGGTTGAATCAGGCGCTGCGTGTACTCGCCGAGACCAGTGAGACCCCGCAGGAAGTGCGGCTCGAGCTCAACGCGCGCACGGCGATGGCCCAGCAGCGACTGGCCCGTCAGGCCCAGACCGAGCGCGAGCAGGCCGAGCTCGCCCGCGTACGCGCCGAGCTCGAAGTCACCAAACTGCAGGCGCGCGCCGAGGCCGCGGCCGCCCGCGAGGCCGCCGCGCGTGCGGCCGCTCGCGAGCGCGCGCGTCCCGAGATCCGTCGTGCCCAGGCTCGTCGGCGGGCACGCCTCGTCGTCACTCTCGTCGCCGTCGCCGCTCTCGCGCTGGGCGCGTGGGGCGGCGTGCAGCTGGCCACGACCGGCGCGCAGCTGATGCTCTGGCTGGCCGGGGTGCTGTTCGTGGGCTGCGCCCTGCTGCTGCAGCGGATGTCGCGCGTGCAGCGTCGCCTGGTCGTCCGTGAGGCGGTCGCGCCGATCGAACGCGTCGCAGCCGACGTGCAGGATGTCGCTCTGGAAGCCGAGCGCAGCTCGTGGGTGCCGCGAGAGCTTCCGCGGCCGCTCACCGTGTCGGCCGGCTCACGTGCCGCCGCAGTGCTCGACGAGGCCGACGCGCGCGAAGCGCTGCGTCGCGGCGCCGTCGAGGAAGCGATGCGCGCGCGCGCCGAGCGTCAGCGTCCCGTCACGCTGCAGCCGCGGCCTGCAGCCCACGACGACGAGCTCGTCGGCGGAGCGGCCGCGGGCGACGCCGCCATCGAGGCCCATGTGCGCCGCCTGCTGGAACGCCGCGCCTCCGGTCAGTAGCACCGGCTGATGACACGACCGGTCGGCTCAGCCGACCAGGAGTCGTCCGCGGCCGATGACGACCTCGCGTCGCGGGGTGCGAACGAGGGCGTCCATGGCGTTCTCGGCATCCACGAGCACGATGTCGGCGCGGTCTCCTGCCTGCAGTCGATTCGTCGCCAGGCCGGCGAAGGAGGCGGAGGCGCCCGTCGCGATCTCGACGACACGGAGGAGGTCGTCGTCGCGCACGATGCTCGATGCGCGCGCGTACTGCCAGGCGATACCGAGGAGGTCTCCGGTGCCGTAGGGGCTCCACAGGTCACGGATGCCGTCGGTGCCGAACCCGAAGGCGACGCCGGCCCCGTCGAGCTCGTGCAACGGCAGCTGGGGGAGTCGGAGCGGGGCGACGGTCGTCATGGTGACTGCCAGACCGCCCATCCGTGCGAGCAGGTCACGGCGGCGGGAGGCATCGAGTTGGGCGACGGCGAAGCCGTGCGCGATGTTGACGCGGCCCTGCAGCGCCAACCGTTCGACGCGCTCGAGGATGAGTTCGATCTGGAAGGCCCCCAGCTCGGCGGGATCGTGCAGGTGGATGTCGATGCCCACGCCATGGTCGGCCGACAGGGCGAGCAGGGCGTCGATCTGCCCCACCGGGTCGCGGTCGATGGTGGCCGGGTCGAGCCCGCCGATGTACTCGACGCCCTCGCGCGCGGCGCGGTCGAGAAGCGCGAGCACGCCAGGACGGCGAAGGACACCGTCTTGCGGGAAGGCCACGATCTCGACGGCCAGCGCACCGTCGTAGGCGGCGACGGCCTCACGCACGGCCTCGATGCCGCGCAGCTCGAGCCCCAGATCGACGTCGACGTGCGTGCGGATCGCGGTGGTGCCGTGGCTCACGAGCTGCTCGAGGACGTTGCCGGTGATCTCTGTCGACGGCATCCCGATCTCGTCGCGGTGGGCCCGCTCGTGACGGATGCGGCCCTCGGTCGTCCCCTCACCGCCGTAGGACTGCCATGGCAGTCCCCACCACGACTTGTCGATGTGCGCGTGCGCGTTGACGAGACCGGGCAGGGCGAGCAGTCCGCGTCCATTGACGACGTTCCCGGCGGTGTCCACGGCGGTGTCGTCGGACGTCGGCGTGACCGCGCCGATCATCCCGCCGGCGATACGGAGATCGACCGCGTGGCTCGGGTGCGACCACAGCCGGACGTTGCGAACGACATCGATGTCAGCAGGGGTGGGGCTCATGCCTCCATCCTGCCGGTGCAAGCGGGGCCCGAGACGCGTGATAATGTTGAGGACGTAAGGGCCTATGGCGCAGTTGGTAGCGCGCCTCGTTCGCATCGAGGAGGTCAGGAGTTCGAATCTCCTTAGGTCCACCACAGAACGCTTACTCCAAACATTGACATCGTCAACGGAGGAGTTCGCGCCCGACATCACCGCCCGCTCCGCCCTTGTAGGCGGGCGGGCGTTGTCGTTCGCGGGGGTCGTGTCGGGGCTTACAGGCCAGAAATAGTGGATGGGTCGGGCGTGTCATGTACGTCCTGCCGAGCCGGTTCTGAGCCAGAGGCCTTCGGAGGCGTCGAGGTCCGGGTCGTAGAGGACCGGGGCGAGGTCGTCGGGGTGGTCTGCGTCGGCGTTGGGGGCGGTCGGTGCTGCGGGGCTGTGGGCGTATCGGCGGGCGTGGTCGATGGGGATCTCGTGCAGGAGCAGGAGCTATTCGATGGCGCGGCGTCGATGCTCGATGGGCATGCCTCGGTGGTGGCGCAGGAGGTGTCTGATCTGGGAATTGAGCCCTTCCAGGCGTGAGGTGGTGCGTGGGGCTGTGTGGCGGACGAAGGTGAAGACGTGTCCGTTCTCGGCGACGCGGTGAAGGATCGCCCAGGCTTTGCGGAGCGGTCTGTGGGTGTAGCCGAAGTGGCCGTTGTCGTAGAGGGTGCGCTCGCGTAGAAGGTGCCCGTGGGTCATGTGACAAATCAAGCTGAAGTGTATGGGCGGGCGCAGGTACGCGAAGCTGCCCGCATCTTCGACGACGCACGAGTGTTTGACGACGCGCGCGTTCTCGGCCGTGCGCTCATATACGAGAATGCTTGGGTCTACGGCGAGTCTCGGGTCCACGGGCTGGCTCTTGGCGGCACGACCCGCTTCGCTGGCGCTGGCATCACACCTCACAAAGAGACAGCCCGCACCATCGCGGTACGAAAAAGCCCCGACGAGCGATCGTCGTAGAGCCACTCGTCACCGGATGTGCGGGCTCTTTCATGCCCGAACGCCGTTTGTGCTTGCAACTCCAGACCAAGTCGTTCATAACTAAGGCCGGTAGACGCTGGGGGTATGACACCGTCCGCCTTCAGGTCGCCGCCGCGCGCTCGCTTTGCTCGTGAGCTCGTGGCGGCTCCCTGAATCGGATGAGGGGGTCCCGCTTGCTCTCGGAATGGAGCTGAGAGGAACTATCTACGGAAGATGACTTTGAAACGCGCGATGGTTTCCTGCGCGAACACCGAGCGCCAGACCTGACCGCCGAAGTGGAAGACGACGGATTCGAGTTCCCACAAGGGTTGGTGTTCCCTACCGCGATTTCGCAGCACTGGTGAAGATGTCGCTCATCGAGGAGGAGTCGATCTTGAACCTCATCAGGATTGCGATCCGAGAGATGATCGATGATCGGTTCAGCCAACCGGACTATCAGGAGCGGATACGCACAGCTATCGCACGGCTTCACGACGCGGATCGTCCGAATCCGCGCACTGACAACTAGCCCGCACCATCGCGGTACGAAAGAGCCCCGACGAGTTCATCGTCGTAGAGCCACTCGTCACCGGATGTGCGGGCTCTTTCATGCCCGAACGTCGTTTGTGGCTTGCAATTCTTCGTCGAACCGTTCATAACCAGAGCCAGTCGGCGGCGTCTTGATGAACGGCGTCGTCGGCGATACGGGAGTCATCGTGTGCTCGGCGCTGTTCTAGCTTGGGCGCGGGGTGTCGTCCGTGAGCTCGACCATCGCCGGTGGCGGGAGTGACCTCGCGAGAATCTAGGTGAGCGCCAGCTTCAGATGCTGTCCGTGACCGCTGCGATTCAGCCTCGATGCGTCACAAGCGACCACTACAGTCGGGCGTAGTCGCTGGGGTGAGGTTGCGGCACAAGCCGGTATCCGGGCAACTGTCTGGGCGGTGCGACCGGGAAATGATAGAATATATGTACGAGTTCGATGAGGAAACTCGCTAGAGCTCTTTTGGGGGATTGAGCATGACAGAGACAGAAGAAAGTAGTACCGACTCGAAGCGTTACCCGCTTCTGCTGGACGAGCCAACTGAAGTTGACCTGCTTTCTTTTGATGCTGTCGCGTCGACTGTGGTGGACGCAGTCCTCGATCCTCGCCTCGACCCAATCGCCCTTGGGCTCTCGGGTAGCTGGGGGAGTGGCAAGACTTCGGTACTTCGTCTCATCGGACGCCAATTGCGCGAGTCCGAAGGGCAGTCGGCGTCTCGTATCGTGATCGAAACCGACCCCTGGCGCTACGACCCGCAGCTCGGCATAAAGGAATCGCTCATCGGCGAAATCCTCGCGGGGATCGAGGCGGCCTTGCCAGAGGACGGGCTCGGCCAAAAGTCAAAGTCGCTTCTCAGGCGACTCGTCAAGCGCGTCGACTGGACAAAGGCGATGAAGCTTGCAGCCACGTCGGCGATCACGGTCACCCTCCCATCGGTGCAGAGCGTGCTCGATCTCGTGAAGCCGAAGAGCGACGTCGAGGGCGAGGAGCAACCAGAGCCGATCACCGACATGGTGCAGTTCCGAGCCGAGTTTGAGAAGCTGCTAGAGTCCGAGGGTCTCTCCTTGATCGAGAACGTCGTTGTGCTCGTCGATGACCTCGACCGGTGTCTCCCGGAGACCGTGGTCGAGACGCTCGAGACGATTCGCCTCTTCCTGTCGGTACCGAAGATGTCGTTCGTCATCGCCGCCGACGAAGAACGTGTCGCGGAAGCGATCGCGACCCGGTTCTCCGACGACGGCGAGATCGGTGAGGAGTCTCCTGCTCGGCTGTATCTCCACAAGATCGTGCAGACGTCGGTACCCGTTCCTGCGCTCAGTGATTTCGACACTGAGGCGTATCTCGTGCTGCTTCAGATTCGCTCGCTCGTGCCCGACGACGATGACTACAACGTCATTGTCGCGGAGGTTGCCGAAGCACGTCGCGCGGCGGCAATGCTGGAGTCCGTCAAGTCCCTGCAACGGGCAGACTTCGCCGAGCAGCGCAACAACGCCGCGCGCATTCGCCCCATCGTCCACGAGAAGACCCGCGGTAATCCTCGACGAATCAAGCGGTTCCTGAACGACCTGTCCGTGCGCCTTTCGATCGCTGCCAAGCGCGGCATCTCGCTGGACGAGGCCATGATCGCCAAGCTCATGGTGCTTGAGCAGTACTTCCCCGACGACTTCAAGACTCTGACGGACTGGCTTCGGCAGCGCACGCTGCGCACGAACCTCGAAGCTCTCGAGACGTTTGCGGGTACTCCGCAGGCCACGGATGGGACTGACGACACGACAGGTGACACTCCCAAGTCCGCCGATGATCAGCTGGATGCAGACGTTTCGGGCGAGACACCCGCAGAGGGCAACGAGAAGGCAGGTGGCAAGGTCGCGGAGGCTGAGCGGCCCGCACCGACCGAAGCGAAGCTTCAGTTCAGCGAAGGATTGGTTCGGTGGGCGCGCCTCTCGCCCGCCCTCGCGAGGAAGGACATCGCGCCGTATCTCGTCTTCGCGGCAAGCTTCAAGAGCGTCTTCCTGGAGTCGGATGCGCTTCCTGAGTCGATCCGCGATATGGCTACGCAGCTCCTTTCTCGCTCGCCTGGTGAGGCGCGCCGCGTGAGCGACGACATGCTTCGGCAACTCGAACAATCGAACGCAACGCGTCTCGTGTCCTACATCGGTGGTGTCATCGTGGACGAACCAGCGCGGCAGGCTCAGGGGATCATTGCCATGCTGCGTACCTCGCGCGTGCAGGCTGGTGCTGTCGACTCGGTGGTGAACGCGCTCAAGCGAATCAAGCCCGCCGAGCTCAAGGTCTCGGCGCTCACGACACTGCAGGCCACTGACGCACCGGTGATTCTCAACCAGTTCGAAGCCATGGTCACGGCTAGTGGCAAAGACGAACTTGTTGGGGCATTCGGTGCCGTCAAGGAAGGCATCTAGCCGTGGGGACCAGCTCGTCTTATAAGGGTTCGACGAGCAAGGTGTCGAGTGCCCTTCGCGACGGCGTCAATTCCTGGTCGCAGTCGCAGACTGACGGATCTAAGACGCCGGTTCCTCGGAGTGTGATTGCGCAGACGCTCAATATCCCAGTGTTCCCACGTTCGAGCGGCGGTTCCGGCGGAGGCGGCGGGGGAGCCGGTTCGGGAGGTGGCGGAGGCCGTCAAGGTGGCGGATCCAAGAAGCAGAGCTCGCCGCGCCGCGACGCCCGCGCGTACGCCTCGACCGCAAGTCGCGCTGCTGGGCTCGCAAGGGCGTTCCGCGAGGGTGATCGTGAGACACTTGCCAAGGCGGGACTCGACTTCGATCGTCTCTCCGGCCTCCCGTCTCGTTCCGAATTGGTGCGCGCGCTTCTCGATGTCGTCTGCGACGCCGACATGGGGAGCGACATCCCCGCAGAAGAACAGCGCGATATCGCTGCTCATCTCCTGGACTGGATGTTTGATACGACTGAGAATCCGACGTTGCCGGACGCGGTCGCGACCGCGGAACATGCCATCGGCCTGATCGTGGCCGAGATCTTTCTCTCTGAGGCCGGCGAGTTTCACTCCACCGACGCCGTATCCCGCGAAGACTTCATCAGCGGTGTGTACGAGACAAGCCAGCAGCTCGCGGCCGGATCGAACCTGGCTCAGTCCGGCGCGAGCCAGAAGGACATCGACAACGCCATTCAGCGCGGGCTGAAGTGGCTGCGACGCGCCCACCGCGGGGGTGATGCGTAGTCATGTTCGAGTTCCGACTTTCCGTCCTTCCGCCCACCGACCCGCTGCCGACCGACGCGGACACCACCTTTTTCTGGCACAGCAAACAGAGCATGCCATACTTCCATGCCAACGTCGGACCGCGGCTTGCTGAGTACGGGCTAGTGAAGAACCGCAACGTCGACTTCGTGCGCATCGCCGCCGCAGTGCTGGCCGCCGACCGCTCAGCCAGTCGCTCGGGCAGTCTGTCCCGATGGAACCAGCGAGATATCTCACTCACAATCGACGTACTTGCGGCTAGCCCATGGAACGGAGTCAAGAGTGATCTCGAACGGCTGCTTGGCTTCCTGACCGGCGACGCCTGGTCGCTCACCTTCCGACGCGAAATCGGGGCACCGGAGCAGCTCGGAAACGCCGTCATCGGAGCGAAGCGTGCGGTGCTCCTGAGCGGCGGCGCGGACTCGGCAACGGGAGCGCTGCTTTCCGCACTCGAGCTCGCGGGACGCGGTGAGAAGCAAGTGCTGGTGTCGAGTTGGGCGTCAACAAATCTGCGTCCCCTTCAAACACGGGTGGCCGATGAGATCGAGCGCGCGGCTAAGGGTTCAACCGCGGACCACATCAAGGTGCGGATCGCGCGTGGGCGGCATGCGCCGAGCGGAGCGGCCTACGGCAAGGAGGATTCGACGCGGTCCCGTTCGCTCCTCTTCATCGCGCTCGGGCTGGCTGTCGCGTCAGTCGAGGACCTACCGCTGTGGCTTCCGGAGAACGGCTATGCGTCGATCAACCCGCCGCTCTCGAAGAGTCGCCGCGGGAGCCTGTCAACCAAGACCACTCACCCAAAGTTCATCGCAGATCTCAAGCGAGTCCTCGAAGCGGTCGGTGCACATCATGATGTCGTCAATCCCTACGCCGCCGCGACGAAGGGAGAGATGTTCTCGCTCGTGAGTGATGCGATCGGCAGCGCGACGGCTTCTGCGTTCTTGTCGTCTACGTCTTCCTGCTCGCACACGGGCGCCCGGTCTTACGGCATTGGCCCAGATGTGGCCTGTGGCGTCTGCTTCGGGTGCGTGCTTCGGAAAGCCTCATTCGCGGCGAGCGGGCTGAACGACGGCACTCACTACCTCACGCCGGCGAATGACAAGCAGCGCAACTGGCTCGAAGTCAAGACGGTCGTGCCGGCGATGCGTGACTTTCTCGCCTCGCCGTTCGGAGAGTCTGACCTATCCCGCCTGCAGATACCAGCGGACATCCCGCTCGCCGATGTCGCGAGGCTAGTCCAACGCGGTCGTGAGGAACTCGGACGCCTAGCTCTATGAGGACTCCACCACCGCTAGACACGCATGCGCACCTCGCCACAGATATCGATCCGGCTGCAGTGCGGAGTCTTGGCGCGTTCATCTTGGCGATGACCCGCTCCACTGACGAGTTCGCGGCGGTACGGTCGCGAAACGACTCGCGGGCAAGCTGGGGCGTCGGTGTGCACCCCGGGCTTGTGCGGAACATAAAAGGGTTTGATGCCGGTGCGTTCCGCACCGCGGTTGAATCATCTGCGTTTGTCGGGGAGGTCGGCCTCGACGGTGCGAGTCGTGTACCGCTGGCTGATCAGGTGCGGGTGTTCCGCGCAGTTCTCGCGGAACTCCAACGACAGCCACGCGTAGTGAGCGTGCACAGTTCGGGTGCCCACTTCCAGGTACTACGGGAACTGCACCGCACACCGGTCGGGGGCGTGATTCTGCATTGGTGGACCGGCTCGGCGGAGCTCACAGAGGAGGCGGTCCGACTCGGCTGCTATTTCTCGCTACCCCCGGCCATGATGTCGTCGATCGAGATTCTCGAACTCATTCCGCTTGAGCGGATGCTGCCCGAGACTGATCACCCTTACGGTGACCGCCGAACGGCTGGTGTGAAACAACCCGGGGGAGTAGCTGAGGTGGAGCGCCGCATCGCGAAGCTGCACAGCCTTGAACTACGAGAGGTGCGCGTTCAGCTCTGGCGGAACTTCCGAACGCTCGTCGACGGAGCTGGGGGACAAGAACGGTTCGGGGTCGCGTGGCGGGGGACGTTTGAACAACTGCCCTGAATGACACACGACTCGCGGCTTAAGGGCCTACGGACCCCAGATTGAAGCTTTTGTCGTGCTCTCGTGGCGTCCCGAGCTCCGTCCTCCACAGGATTCGGTCGCGCACGTAGTGATAGTTGAGGGCTGGCACGGAGAGATTTGGGGTCGAGAAGCCGCCGAACGGTCCGCTGGTGTGTTTTGGGCGCTGACGCTCTTGCTCGGCGCGCTGTTCGGCTTCCCAGATCGCCCTGGACTTTGGCATCTCAAGGAGCACCGTCTGGCCGCCCTCAATGACATCCAGGCTCGCTTCCTCAACCTCGTCACCCACCGTGATCTGAATCCATACCTTATGTGCTGTTTGCTTACCTTCATTGCGCACGGCGTAGAGGCCCGGGGACTTCCAGTCACAATCCCAAGTCACGTCGTGCTGCTCGGTGGCACGCACCTCGCTCGCGCGCGCAATCTCATTTGCTTCCCGCGCGATACTGTTCGCCTCGGTCGACAGCGTGTTGGCTCTCGTCGCTATCGAGTTGGCGTCCTTTGCGATGAGGTTCGCTCCAGCCGCCGCTTCTTTCGCCTTGTTCGCGTGGTGCAACCCGATCAGTCCGACGACGAAGCCGGTTACGCCGAATAGTCCCGCGATGACGACGCCAACAACCGTTGCGACTGCCATGACATCATCTGGGCTCATTCGAACATCCGGGACTCGGCGTAGGTCAGGTCGCGGCGGTGACCCTTGGGACACACCCACTCGTCGAACGAGTACGGGATCATCGTCAGACGCTCGTTCTTGGGCAGCGGCGTCCAACGCTCTCGGGGCTTGACGGAGAGCTCCATCGTCTCGCCGCATTGTGTGCAGTCCACCGTGATCATGTCTCGTCCTCTCCTGCTCACAAGGCTAGCCAGCCGGTCCGACACCAACAGGAGAATCAGCCGTCGACTACTACGCCGGTGATCTTGCTGTCGTAGTCGATATCCATCGAAATGAAGCTGCCGTGAAAGAACAGCCCCGACTTGCGAGGCTTCGTGGTGCCATCGGGTGGCAATGTCACGGCCTGTCGGTACCCGAGCGGCCTTCCACCGATGACGTGTTCAGGAAGCCGACCAATGGCTAGCGTCGGATACGGCGCGACGCCGTCCGGCAGGTCCGCGCCAAAGTGTCGTATTGCGCGCGCGTGAAACACAGCGGCGTAGACGTTTGCGATCATCCAGGCCTCCGCGAGTACGACGGGGACATCGACGCGTAGCGAGATAGCCTCGACGCCTTGCTTTGGTTTCATATGTGGGCGGCTGAGGTATGTAAGCATCGGTCGATCGAAGATCGGGACCGACTTGCCTTCCCCGAACGCGCTCACCGGTACCTGGCCGAGGTCATTTGGCGGCGTCTTAATGAACTCGATCCGGACGTCACCCCGGGCGCTTACGGCGAGGCCGTGCTTCACCTTGTTGTGCGCGGCATTGACGGATAGCTCGTCGCCCGTCAGGAGCGCGCTGGCATGGTTCAGCCACGCGATGGCGGTATCCGCGGCGGCAGCTGCCATGTCGTCGACGCGCGTGCCGGGTGTGAATAGGCAGCGCAGGAATAGGTCGTCCTCGCCGTTCAGGGCAGTCATGGTCTTCTCGACCACCTCGATGAGTGGCGTCGGGCTGTCCGCGATGGCCAACCATGTGCTCGAGGCGTCGCCTGCCTTTGGCTTCGCCGCCGCCACAGCGTGAAGAAATCGAAGGAGGGCTTCGGCAGCCTGATGGCGCAGGCTGAGGGCTTCGACGGCAACCTGCAGACGCCGATCCTGCTCGTCGAACGACAGCAGTCCGTCAGTTTTCGTCAGTCCGAGCGCTTCGAAGAACGCCGGCTCCGAGGTCGGGGTCGGGGAGTCAGTGGTTCGCTCTGCTGCGAGGAGCGCCGAGATGCGCGAAGCGAAGTAGGCGGCGGGGTGGGAGAGGAAGAACTCATCGTCGAGTGCCTTTGCATGGCTCTCGCTCAGATGAACGCTGTCTGCGCGCAGATGGAGGTGCATCCTGGATCCCTTCGAAGTCTGCTCTCTATTCTTGTCGCGCCCTCCGACACATCCTTTGAATCGCTCGCGCTTGCGTCAGCCCACATCGCGTCCAATTACGGTCGTGCGACTTAGACAGAGAGCTGGCATGTCTGGCGTGCCTCAACTCAGTGCCTTCGCGATGGTGTGTGGGCTGAAGCCGAGCGTGCGGGCGATGCTATGTGGGGTCTCGCCTGCTTGAGCCGCTTCGCGGGCGAGTTCGATGTCGCGGTCGGTCATTCTTCTGACTGTGGCGAAGCCCGCATTGGTGATGTACTTGCCCGCGGTCTGTCGTGTGATCCTCAGCGCTTTCGCTGCGGCGGTGACGCTCCGATTCTCGATGTAGTGAGCGATCAGCGTCTCCACCTCTTCGGGTCGAAGCCGTCGCGCTGTTCGCGGCTTGGTTGCCGCAACGGTGGGGCGGCTTGCGTGCCCGGCTTTCGCCAGGAGCTCAGCGGGACGGAGCGTGGCGGGGGATTGTTTGGAGTAGACGTGCAGTAGGTCCACCACAGACGGCGTCTCTCCCGCAGGAGAGGCGCCGTTCCTCGTTGGTGGTCGCGTGCGGCTCTCAGAAGTCGAACCCCGCCGCGCCGGTGGTCAGGATCCGGGTGCCCTCGCCGATGACGCGGATCAGAATGAAGATTCCGGTGCCGGCGGCGATGAGGCCGACTGCTCCCACCCACCAGGGGCCGGACTGGCTGAACAGTAACACCCGTGAAACACCTCGACGCGATTCACGAAATGTAAAAGCTTTACGTTTGGGGCGTCCCGCGAACGAGATGGAGGTCTCACAGTGACGAACCCGAC
Source organism: Microbacterium sp. PM5 (assembly GCF_003293595.1). Classification (NCBI taxonomy): domain Bacteria; kingdom Bacillati; phylum Actinomycetota; class Actinomycetes; order Micrococcales; family Microbacteriaceae; genus Microbacterium; species Microbacterium sp. PM5. Next base: position 413,132 of record NZ_CP022162.1, read on the forward strand.
TCCGCGCGCCGCATCCGATATGGCGCACAGCTCCTCCCGCTCCACACGCTCCGCCCGCTTCACCCGTCGTACTCGCCTCACCACCGCCCTGGCAGCCGCGGTCACCGCAGCCGTCCTGCTCTCCGGCTGCGCGAGCACGCCGGCGGCATCCACCAGCTCCGCCGGAACCGCCGACTTCGGCACCGGCGGGGTCGCCCTCAGCTGGATCAAGAACTACGAGTTCGCCGGCTACTACTACGCCGACAAGAACGGCGACTACACCAAGAACGGCTTCTCGTCGGTCGACATCATCGCCGGCGGCGGCACCACGAACCCGTGGGACACCGTGCTGGCAGGCAACGCCACCATCGGGCTCGCCTCCGACCTCACCGGCATCACCGGCGCCATCCAGGGGGGTGCGCCGCTGAAGATCATCGGCGCCCAGTTCGTGAAGAGCCCGGTCGGTTTCGTGTCGCTCAAAGCCAACCCCATCGCCTCGGTCGCGGACCTCAAGGGCAAGAAGATCGGCGTCGACGCGGGTGGCAAGCTCGCGGTCGAGGCGGTGCTGGCGGCCAACAAGCTGCCCGCCGACACGGTGACCTTCGTCTCGGTTCCCAACGGCATCGATCCGCTCATGAAGGGCGATGTCGACGCCCTCGTCGGCTTCCTGACGAACTACCCGATCGCGGTGAAGCAGGCCGGCGGCGACGTCGTCACCCTCAGCTTCAGCGACGCCGGCTACGCCCAGTTCGGCGACGCCGTCGTCGTGAGCGATGACATGCTCACCAACCACCGCGACGAGGTCAAGGCGATGATGAAGTCCGTCATCGAAGGCTGGAATGCCGCCCTCGCCGCCGGTCCTCAGGGCATCGCTGACATCGCGATGGAGTACGGCGGAAAGGACAACGACCTCGACGCCACACTCCAGCTGTCCAGTGCGACCGTGCTGCCGAGCTTCATGCTGACCAGCGACACCGTCAAGAACGGCATCTTCACGCTGACACCCGATCTGGTGACGCAGGCCGTCACCTCCCTCGGCGCCGCCGGCATCACCGCCGACGCGTCGCAGTTCGACACATCGCTGCTGAGCGAGCTGTACGCCGAGAACCCGGATCTGATCCCGGGCTTCAGCGTCCCCGCCGCCCCGTAGCGGTGACATCGACGGATGCCGGGGCGACCCGAACGCGCCCCGGCATCCGTGCCTCACTCCTTCCCCTTCCCTTCTCGCGACAGGAGATGACATGACCGCTCCGTCCCTCCGACTCGCGCGGCCCTCCCGCCCCGCCGCGACGGCCGCGCTCACCGTTGTCGTCGCGATCGTCGTGGTCGTCGCGGCCTGGCACGTCGTCGCCGTCACCTTCTTCACACGCGAGAACGGCACGCCCGGCGCGATCCCGCCGCCGGTCGCCGTGCTGGCGCGTGTCGCGCAGAACCTGACGGATGCCGGGTACTGGTCGGGTCTGGCCGCGACCGCCGGTGCCGCCCTGACCGGGTACGCGATCGCCGTCGTCATCGCGCTCGTGCTCGGCACGGCCGTCATTCTCATCCCTGCCCTCGAGGCCTTCGCGACCCAGCTCGGCATCATCGCGGCATGCATCCCCGTCGCCGCCGTCAGCCCCATCGTCGTGATCATGTCGCCGTCGGGATCGCGGGCGGTCAGCGTCGTGCTGGCGGTGCTCGCCGTGATCTTCCCCATGATCATCGGCGTGCTGCTCGGCCTCCGTGCCGCCAGTCCCACCCAACTCGACCTCGTGCACGTGTACGGAGGCACCGAGCTGACGGCGATCCGCCGGGTGCGGCTGATCAGTGCGCTGCCGGCCCTGCTGACGGCGCTGAAGATCGGCGCGCCGGCGGCGTTTCTCGGAGCGATGACCGGCGAGTTCTTCGCCGTCGGCGTCGACGCCGGCATGGGGCGCCTCCTGATCTCCCAGCAGTACGTCGGCGACTACGCCGGTATGTGGGCCATCGCCGTCCTCGCCGCCGGCGTCTCCGCCCTCGGGTACGCCCTGCTTGCCGCCGTCGCCGCGGTGATCGCGCCGTGGACCCGCCACCTCGGGGGAGGAGCACGATGACCCGACTGCGCCCGGTTGCGGCATCCGTTCTCACCACCCTGGCCACCCTCGTCGTCCTGCTCGTCGCGTGGCAGCTCACCGTGTCGCTCAGCCATGTCAGCCCGTATCTGACCAAGACGCCCCTCGACGTCGTGGACTACCTCTTCGTCGACGGTCGCTTCAAGCCCACCGCGGCCGCCGATCGACGCGCCGCACTCGTGCCGATGATCGGCGTGACGCTGATGCACGCGGGCGTCGGTCTCGCCTGCGGCGTCACGCTCGCCCTCGCCGGCTCGATCGCGATGTCGCTCTCGCGCGGCCTTCGCACCACGTTCCTGCCGATCGCGCTCGTGCTGCAGACCGTCCCGCTCATCGCCATGGCCCCGGTCATCTACGCCGTCTTCGGGGCGGGAATCGTCACGGCGGCGGTCATCGCCGCCATCGTCACCTTCTTCCCGCTGCTGATGAACGTCACGACCGGCCTCGCCTCCGCCTCGCCCGAAACGGTCGATCTCGTGCACGCCTACGGCGGTGGCCGGCGCACCCTCCTGTGGCGGGTGCAGCTGCCGAGCGCCCTGCCCTTCCTGTTCGCCGGCCTGAAGATCGCCGCGCCGGCGACGATCTCGGCCGCGACCCTCTACGAATTCCTGTTCTCGTTCGAGGGACTCGGCGCGAACCTCCTCACCAGCAAGTCCTACTCCGACTACGGGCTGCTCTGGACCCTCGTCGTCGTGACGATCGCCCTCGCGCTCGCCGCGTACGCGGTCGTCGCCCTCGCCGAGCGGCTCGTGCTGTCGGGTCGCTTTCCCCCACCGTCCGCCGTCATCCGTCGAGGAGCCCCGTCATGATCAGAACGTCGTCCACGCGGCCCGCCCCGGTCGCGACCGCCGAAGCGCTGCCGGCCGGCTCCGGCGTGCGCCTGCGAGGACTCACCCGCGAGTTCACGACCCGCACGGGAGTGGTCACCGCGGTCTCCGACGTCGACCTCGACACGGCACGCGGCTCGTTCCTGTCGCTTCTCGGCCCGAGCGGCTGCGGCAAATCGACCATCCTGCGCATCCTCGCCGATCTCGACACCCCGACCGCCGGCGCGGCGCACGTCAACGGCATGACCCCCGCCGCACTCCGACAGGCGAAGCAGGTCGGCATCGCGTTCCAGGACCACGCCCTGCTGCCCTGGCGCAGCGTCGAGACCAATGTGCGCTTTCCCTTCGACGTCGCCGGCGTCGACGTCGACCGTGCGTGGATCGCCGAGCTGCTCGCGATGGTCGGGCTCACGGAGTTCGCCCGCGCCAAGCCGTGGCAGCTCTCCGGCGGGATGCGCCAGCGCGTCGCCATCGCCCGGGCCCTCGCCTTGCGCCCGAGCGTGCTCTTCCTGGACGAACCCTTCGGCGCCCTCGACGACATGACCCGTCAGCGCCTCAACCTCGAGCTCCAGCGCCTGTGGAGCGAGCAGGGCGCCACGGCGGTCATGGTGACCCACGGCATCCACGAGGCCGTGCTGCTCTCCGACCACATCGCCGTCATGAGTCCTCGCCCCGGAACGATCAAAGAGGTCATCCACGTGGACCTTCCGCGTCCGCGCACGATCGACATGATGGCGACCCCCGAGTTCCACCACTACGTCGACCGGGCCACCGCCCTTCTGTTCCACTGACCGGTGCCCGCCGCATCCACCCTCCCCGCCGCAGCGAAAGTAGGCAGTTCCATGGCTCTCACCCCCGTCGCCGCCACCGGCGCCCCCGCCGACCTCGACGCCGCCGAGCGTGCGTATCGCGCGTTCATGATCGCCCTCGGCCTCGATGCCGATCACCCCACCATCGTCGACACGCCGCGCCGCGTGGCGCAGGCCGGTCTCGATCTGTTCAGCGGTCTGCACGGCGACCCGATCCGCGCCCTCGGCGGCGGGGAGCCGATCGAAGGCGTCTACCCGGGGCCGGTCGTCGTGCGCGACATCCCCTACTCGTCGGTGTGCGAACACCACATGCTCCCGTTCAAGGGCGTCGTGTCGGTCGCCTACCTGCCCGACCGGATGCTCGCGGGCATCGGCGACTTCGACGCCATGATCCGCGTGCTGGCGGCGCGTCCCCAGATGCAGGAGCGACTGGCGGACCAGATCGCGCAGACCGTCGTCGACACGATCGGTGCGCGCGGCGTGCTGGTCGTGCTGTCGGCCGAGCAGGCGTGCATGTGGGCACGAGGCGAGCGGACGGTGGGCTCCGAGGCCTACTCGGTGTCGAGTCGCGGCGTCTACGACGACGACCCGGTGCAGCGGGCCGAGGCTCGCAGCCTGATCGGCCTGCACGGATGAGCAGCCCGACCTGGGTCGACGTCGCCGCCCTCGCCGCGGCGGGCGGCATCGCCGTGCAGCCCATCGGCGCGACCGAGCAGCACGGGCCGCACCTGCCGCTGAGCACCGACGCCGTCATCGCGACGGCGCTCGCCGACACCGCCCGGGACGTGCTCGCGGCGCGCGCCGCGTCGGGGATCGCCGGCGTACCGCCTCTGTGGATGCTGCCGCCGCTGGCGTACGGCACGTCTCCCGAGCACGCCTCGTTCGCGGGCACCGTGAGCCTGTCGTCCACGACCCTGCGCGCGATCTGCCTCGACGTGGCGCGTTCGGTCGCGGCGGCGGGTGTGCGCACGCTCGTGTTCGTCAACGCGCACGGCGGAAACCCGGAACTGCTGCACGTCGTCGCGCGCGAGATCCGCGACCAGACCGGCGTCCTGGTCGTCGTCGTGCACGGGCCGGCGCTGCCGTTGCCGCCGGAGCTGACGGGGGCCGTGCCCCGCCCCGACGTCGACGTGCACGCCGGCTTCTACGAGACCAGCGTGCTGCTCGCCGTCGATCCCGCGTCCGTGCGCCTGCCGCTGGCCGCGCCCGACGGGGTGCCCCGCACCGACGAGCTCGCTGCGGGCGCCCTGACGCCGCTGGTCGGTCCGTTCGCGGCGATCTCGCTGCCCTGGCGCACGGAGGACGTCTCAGCATCCGGCACCATCGGCGACCCGACGGGAGCCAACGCCGAGTGGGGACGGGCCGCCCTCCGGGCGCAGGCCGACGCGCTCGCCGATGTGCTGAGGGAGATCGGCCGGCTGCGGTCGGAATTCTCATGACGGGGCGAGACAGGACCGACTCCGGCCTCCTCTACACTCGTGACGGGTCGCGCGCCGACGCGGCCGACGCACGCGCGGGAGGTCGGGCGATGGAACGCAGTACGCCGACGGACGGCCCTGCGCGCACGCCGACCCTCCAAGAGGTGGCCACGGCGGCCGGCGTCTCGCTCGCGACGGCATCCAACGCCCTCAGCGGACGCCGCGGCGTCAGTGTCGCGCTGCGCGAGCGTGTGCTCGAAGCGGCCGCCGGACTCGGCTACTCCCGCGGCGGAGGTGCCCGCTCGCGCCCCCGCACCGATCGGGTCACCGTCGGCATCGTGCTGCCGGACGTGCGCAATCCCGCCTACGCCGAGCTGGCGCACGCGTTCGAGCAGGAGGGTACCGCGCGCGACTGGTCGATCGTGCTGGCCTCGTCGGGGTACGAGCCCGACCAGGAACTGGACGTCCTCGAAACGCTCGTGCAGACCGCCGACGGCATCATCGTCTCGCCCTCGCGTCCGCCGCGGTCGGGACTGCACCGCCTCGCCGCCTCGCCCGTGCCGATCGTCACCTGCGATGAGCCGGCCGACTCGCTGCTGATCGCCGGCTCGGTGCGCTCCGACAACTTCGGCGGCGGTCGTGCGGCGGCGCACCACCTCGTGGATGCCGGGGGCACACGATTCGGCCTCGTGGGCGGCCACGGCTACCTGCCCTCGACGCAGGAGCGCCGCGACGGCTTCCTCGCCGGGCTCGCAGATCGCGGGGTTCCCGCATCCGCCGTGACGATCGCGGGGTCGCTCTACGGCATGGACGGGGGACAAGCGGGTATGGCCGAGCTCCTGGAGGAGGCACCGGACGTCGACGCCGTCTTCGCCCTCAGCGACATGCAGGCGATCGGTGCGCTCTTCGAGGCGCAGCAGGCGGGCCGCTCGATCCCCGGCGATCTGCTGCTGTGCGGATACGACGGCATCGGGTGGACGCAGCGCCTGTCGCCCACCATCACCACCATCCGCCAGGACTGGCCGGGCATCGCGGCGCGCGCTCTGGAGCTGCTGGACGAAGCCATGAACGGCGCCGGCCCGGCCGGCTACGGGTCTGCGCGGGTTCTCGCGGTCAGCCTCGTCGAGGGCGAGTCGACGCGCCGATCCTGAGCGCGGCCGCCCTGCCGGTGATCGGCGCGGCCGCTCGATCGCGTCGAGCGTGCACCCGCGGCCGCCGGAGTGCGTAAGATGTATGCATCTGAATCCAACTTGGAGGCATCACCCGCATGACCACGTACAACGTCGGCATCATCATCGGCAGCATCTCGTCGACCTCGATCAACCGTCGCCTCGCGAACGCTCTGGTTCGCCTTGCGCCGCAGGCCGACCTCACCCTCACCGAGCTGCCCATCGCCGCTCTGCCGTTCTACTCCGCTGACAACGACGGTGCCATCCCCGCCGAGGCCGCTGCGTTCAAGTCCTCGATCGAGTCGTCGGACGCCGTCATCATCGTGACCCCCGAGTACAACCGCTCAGTGCCCGGTGTGCTGAAGAACGCGCTCGACACGGCGAGCCGTCCGTGGGGACAGAACAGCTTCGCCGGCAAGCCGTCGGCCGTCATCGGCGCCTCCATCGGCGCGATCGGCACCGCGGTCGCCCAGCAGCACCTGCGCTCGATCCTGTCGTTCCTCGCCTCGCCCGAGCTGTCGCAGCCCGAGGCGTACATCCACCTGCGCGACGGTCTCATCACCGATGACGGCGAGGTCACCGACGAGTCGACCGCCGAGTTCCTCGTCTCGTGGCTGAAGGCCGTGCACACCCACGTCGCGAAGTCGCTCAGCTCCGCCGAGTGATCATCGCCGCTCGCTGAAGGGGTGCCCGCCGTCCGGCGGGCACCCCTTCGTCTGCAACCGGCAACCAGAGGCGGCGCGTCAGGCACCGTCCCGCGTGCGCATGAGCTGCAGCTCCCAATCGGCGGGCAGGCGATCGGCGGGGCCGGGCACCGGCTGATCCAGCGGGTGGCTCGTCGGGGGCGCGAGCGAGGGACCGATCACCGCCGTCTGTGCGCCGTAATCCCACCACCAGCTCTCGCCCGGCTCGTAGCTCTGCACGTAGCGGTGGCCGGAGTCCGCCGCGTGCGCCGATGCGTGGCGATGCGGCGACGAGTCGCAGCAGCCCACGTGACCACACGCGGCGCAGCGGCGCAGATGCAGCCACCATCCGCCGACCGCCTCGCAGTCGGCGCAGCCGTCGCCGCTGGGTGCGGCACTCACATCGATCTGCGGCATCCGTCGACCCCCTCCACGCGGGCGAGCCCGACCACTCTTCTCAGCCGATCTCGGCGATCGCGTCGGTGATCACTCGCGCCACCTCGACGGGGTGGGTCTGCATCACGAGATGCGGTGCATCCAGTTCCACGACCTTCCGCAGTCCCGCGCGCTGGTATCCGAAGCGCTCGACGTCGGGGTTGATGGTGCGATCCGCCGCCGACACGATTCCCCAGGCCGGCTTCGTCTTCCATGCCGCCGCCGGCGCACCCTCGCCGAACGCCAGCGCTGCCAGGGGCCGCTGCGAGGCGGCGAGCACCTGTGCGTGCGCCAGGGCGACGCCGTGGGCGAACACCTCCGGGAAGGCATCCACCTCGACCGTCACGTCCGTGCCCGGCTCGCCGCCGTCGACGGGGAACGGCGCGTACACCAGGTGCTGGGCGAGGTCGGAGTCGGGAAAGCCGCCCTGCAGCTCTCCGAGGCTCTCACCCTCCGTGAGTGCGTATCCGGAGACGTAGACCAGTCCGACGACGTTCTCGGCCATGCCCGCGACCGTGATGACCGCCCCGCCATACGAATGACCGGCCAGCAGCACGGGGCCGTCGATCTGCTCGACGACGGAGCGGATGTAGGCGGAGTCGCCGATGAGGCTGCGATTGGGGACGGCGGGAACGCGGACGCGCATTCCCTGATCGAGCAGGGCGCGGGTGACGGGGGCCCAGCTGGCCGCGTCGGCGAATGCCCCGTGGATGAGGACGATGGTCGGTGTCTCGGTCATGGCCGGCTCCCTCTCTGCGCGGGGCGTCGACCCGATGCCGATCCGCTCCCGCCCGGCCACCGTAGGCAGCCGTGGCCGCAGCCAGGCAGGGCCGACTGTCGAAAAGGCGGCTCGACATCTGTCGAGCGCCTGCGCGGGCGTGTCGGCGCCGGGCGGGGGACAATGGCACGTGCCGCGTCGCGGCGAGAAGGGAGACACCGTGCCCGCTGCACGTCGTCGCATCGGTTTCCTGCTCTTCGACGGCGTGAAGGCGCTCGATGTGATCGGTCCGGCGGAGGTGTTCGCCGAGGCCAATCTGACCGCCGACACGTACGATCTCGTCTTCCTCTCCGCGTCGGGCGCAGATGTCATGACGAGCATGGGTCTCACCTTCGGCGTCCACGCTGCGGCATCCGACAGTGGTCCCCTCGACACGATCGTCGTCCCCGGGAGCGAGTGGGCGCCGGACGTCTTCGACGACGCCGAGCTGCGCGCCGCCATCGTCCTGCTGTCGCGTCGGGCGCGTCGCGTCGCGTCGATCTGCAGCGGCGCCTTCGGCCTCGCCGCCGTGGGTCTGCTCGACGGCGGCCCCGCGACCACGCACTGGAAGTTCGCGGACGAGCTGGCTCGTCGACACCCGGCCGTGCGCGTGGATGCCGAACATCTCTTCACGCGGCAGGGTGAGGTCTTCACGTCCGCCGGCGTCGCCGCCGGCATCGACCTCGCGCTGTGTCTCGTGGAAGACGACCTGGGCGCCGACGTCGCCCGCGCGGTGGCGCAGGGCCTTCTGGTCTACATGCGCAGAGCCGGCGGTCAGGCGCAGTTCTCGGCACCGCTGCGCGCGCGCACGCCGCGCACGTCGCTGGGCGCCGCCATCGCGGCGTATGTCGCCGAGAACCCGACGCGCCCGCTGACGGTGGGCGAGCTGGCCGCGCACGTCAACGTCAGCACGCGACACGTGACCCGCGTCATCCGTGACGAGCTGGGCGCGACGGCCGCCTCCTACGTCGCCGCGGTGCGCCTGTCGATCGCCGTCGGACTGCTCGAGTCCGGGGCGGCGGTCACCGAAGCTGCGGCGTCGGCCGGGTTTCCCTCCGTCGTGGCGCTTCGGCGCGCCTTCGCGGCGCAGTACCGCATGACGCCTTCCGAGTATCAGCGCCGGTTCCGCCGCACCGCATCGGTCTAGACCGCTGCCTCAGGACGCGATCTCGTCGGCATCCGCATCATCGTCGACGCAGATCGGGTCGAGCTCCGCGGCCACCGCCACGGCCTGCGCTGGGTCACCGTCCGCGGGCGCCCTGTTCGCGTCGCGCACCAGATCCGCCAGCGCGGCGACACCGGGCGTCTGCGGCTCAGCGAAGAAGAGGGTCATCGTCCACCCCGCCGCCCCGGCGAGCGTGAGCGACTCGGCACGCAGCGTCACCCAACCGTGTGCGTCGATGTACACCATCGGCCACGCGTTGAACTGCGGCCCGACACCGCATGCGCCCCAGATGCGCCGAAACCGGTCGTCGGTGCGGCCGAGCGCTGCGACGATCTGGCGGAGCCTCGCATCGCGTGGATCCGCGTGGTATCTGAGCGATGCGACGAGGGCGCGCGCCGTGCGCTCCCAGTGCGCTTCGGAGTGCGGGTCGGGATAGTGGGCGAACACCGACATCACGAGGTTCATGCCGGGACGCAGCCCACCCGGTGCCAGGAGGAGACCGGGCCGGTTGACCGCGACGACGTCCATCGTCGCATTCGAGATGTAGGCGGGCGTATCACGGTGCAGGCGCAGCAGGTCGAGAGCACCCGATGGCATCTGGCCGGTCGCCGCCGGTTCGGCATGTCCGGCTGCTAGTGCGGCCATGCGCCGCAGATGCTCGTCTCCGTAGTGGTCGAGCCGCAGCGCGCGGCTGAGCGCGGAGAGCACCTGCTGGGACGGCTGGTGGCCGCGCCCCTGCTCCAAGCGCAGGTAGTAGTCCGCACTGATGCCGGCGAGTTCGGCGACCTCCGTGCGTCGCAGGCCGGCCACCCGTCGCCCCCGCTCTGCGGCCAGACCGACGCTCTCGGGGCTCAGCGATTCGCGGCGGTCGCGCAGAAACTCGGCGAGGGGGTTGCGCGTGCCGTCCATCGTTCTCCTCGGGGTTTTGGAGAGGGCATTCCAATTGTGGATCCCGCGTCGCCCTCAGCGTGGGGCGCAAACGGACAGGAATGCGCCGGATCCGGACCGATCCGTGAGTCGTCCACCCGCCGACGGAGTACGTTCGACACCGTGGGTCGACCCCGGCGATATGACGAGAACGAGCTCCTGGATGCCGCGCAGGAGCTCTTCTGGACGCGCGGATACGATCGCACCTCCGTCGAGGACATCGCTGCGGCGTCCGGTGTCGCCACCAGCAGCCTGTACGCGACGCACGGCTCCAAGCGCGACCTTTTCCTTCAGGTCTTCCGGCGGTACTGCGCAGGCCGCGTCGATGTCGTGGCGGATGCCGTGTCGGACAGCACCGATGACGGAGACGAACTGCTCGCGATATTCCTGCGCCGCGTGGTCGACGACTGCGTCTCCTACCCCGACCGCCGCGGATGCCTCATGCTCACCAGCCTCACCGAACTGCGTGAGCGCTTCCCCGAAGTGGTCGAGATCTCCACCGTCACGATCGCGGCGATGGAGGAGGCCGTTGCGACCGCGCTGGCCCACACCGCCCATCGCGCCGGGCGCCGGCTGCACGCGCGCGACGTCGCCGCCCGCGCCGAGCAGGCGGTGCTGGCCTCGCAGGCCGTCATCCACCTCAGCCGGCTTCCCCTGCCGCGGCCCCGTCTGCTCGCGATGGGCGAGGCCCTCTTGAGGTCCTGACAGAATCCGTCAGACGTCGAAAGCCTCCACCGGGCCTTCGCGGTAGATTCGCACCAGGAGGCGAGCATGGCAGAGTTCAGCAGAGGCTTCGGATCCCGCCGCCGCGAGTCGGATGCGCAGCTTCCGCCGGGGCAGTACCTCACGGCGGACTTCCCCGTGCTGTCGGCGGGTCCGACGCCGCGGATCGCGACCGAGGAGTGGGAGTTCTCGGTGGTCACCGAGACCGGGCAGACGACATCGTGGTCGTGGGAGCAGCTGCAGGCGCTTCCGATCGAAGACATCCACACCGACATCCACTGCGTGACCCGGTGGTCCAAACTGGGCACCCGATGGCGCGGCGTGTCGCTCGACACGCTGCTGGAGGGGGTCTCGACGACGGCCGTCTCGGCGATGGCGCACTCCTACGGCGGCTACACGACTAACGTGCCGCTCGTCGATCTCCGCGGTGGACGCGCGTGGGTCGCCTTCGAGTTCGACGGCGCTCCTCTCGCACCCGAGCACGGCGGTCCCGCACGACTGCTCGTGCCCCACCTCTACTTCTGGAAGAGCGCGAAGTGGGTGCGCGGGCTCGTCCTGCAGGAACGCGACGATCCCGGCTTCTGGGAGCAGAACGGCTACAACCTCCACGGGGATCCGTGGCGGGAGGAACGCTACTGGTGAGCGCCTCGGCCTGGCTTCCGGCCCACGTGGCCGCGGTTGCCGCCCTCACCGCACATGCCCGTCGGATCACCCTGGACGTGCCCGCCTGGCCGGGCAATCTGCCGGGCCAGCACCTCGACGTGCGTCTGACCGCTGAGGACGGATACCAGGCAGAACGGTCGTACTCGATCGCAAGCATCGGAGATGGTCCGCTCGTCGAGCTCGCGGTCGACGAGGTGCCTGACGGCGAGGTGTCGCCCTACCTCGTCCGCGACGTCCAGCCGGGTGACTTCCTCGAGGTCAAGGGACCCCTCGGCGAGTACTTCGTCTGGCGTGAGGACGATCCCGCGCCCGTGCAGTTGATCGCGGGGGGATCGGGGGTCGTGCCGCTGCTGGCCATGGCTCGCGCGCGTGCCGTCGCCGACGGTGCGGCTCCGTTCCGCCTGCTCTGCTCGACCCGTTCGCCAGACGACGCGATGTACGCCGACGAGATCTCCCGCCTTCCACCCGCCGCGTTCACGGTGTCGTGGGTCTACACACGCCAGCCGCCGCCCGGGTGGCCGCGAACGGCAGGCCGCGTCACCGATGCCGAGCTGGCGCAGCTGTGTTGGCCGCCCGCGGAGCGCCCCGCCGTCTTCGTGTGCGGGCCGACGTCGTTCGTGGAGGCGGTCGCCGACGCGCTCGTTCGCATCGGGCACGAGCCGGCGCGGATTCGCACGGAGAGATTCGGAGGGTCATCATGACGACGGATGCCGTGGCGCACCCGACGCCCGTCGGGCGCCGCGTCGCTCGAGTCGACGGCAACGCACTGGCGGGGATGCTCTCCGGCGTGTTCGCCGACGACCCGACCTCGATCGTCGTCGTGTGCGGGCATTGCGCGCGCTCGGGACCGTTGGCCGAGGCCGTCGTGGAGCGCGACGAGCATGCTGCGATCGTGCGCTGTCGCGGGTGCTCCCGCACGCTCATGACGGTCGTGGCGGCGCCGTCGGGTCCGGCGATCAGGATCGCCGCCCTCGCCGAGCTGATCAGCCCGACTGCCGCCCGCTAAGCCGACGCCAGCTCGGGTCGGGCCTCCCACAGTCTCGCGGTCTTCAGCGCGAGGTGCAGAGTGCTGCGCTGCAGGCCGTCGGCCAGCGCTTCGCGCACCGCCGAGGGCATGTGCTCGAGGCGGTAGTAGAGCGTCGTGCGGTGGATGTGCAGCCGGGCACAGGTATCGGGTGCCCGGCCCGCCTCGTCAAGATAGGCCTCGATGGTCTGACGCTGCACCTCGTCACCGGCGGTCAGCAGCGCGTGCGCGGCGGGGGAGACCAACTGAAGCAGGCGCGGCGAGGCGGGGACGGACTGCACCAGCATCCATCCACCGAGATCTTCCGCCCGCGGCGCGAGTGCCTGCGGCATCGTGGCACGCAGACGCGCGGCATCCAGGGCCTGGCGGATCGTCGGCAACGGATCGTCGCGATCGGGCGGGCAGTCGGCGGTCGCGAGAGCAGACGGGCGCGCCGCGTGCGCGCGCGTCTCGCGCTCGACGGCGGCGATGCAGGCCGCCATGTCGACCGTCGCGGGGGAGATCAGGACGACGGCGTCGTCGACGATGTCCACGAAGTCGGTCGGCGCGGGCAAGGCTGCGGCGAGGCGGCGCCCCAGCGCGATCTGTTCCACCTCGCCGGCGCCGTTCGCGAGCACGGCCCAGACGCGCAGCGGTTCATCGGGCGCGACGACCCATCGCCGGGAGCGGAGCTCCCACAGCGCATCGGTGCGCGCGGTGGCATCACCGGCGAGCAGGGCGGCGCAGACGCGCTCGCGTCGGCCGCCGTCGCCGCCGTGTGCGCGTGCCAGCAGATGGACGGCGGCGTCGACCACACCCCAGGCACGCGAATCCAGGTCGCCCGCCGAGCGACCGATGACGCGCAGGGTCAGTGATCCGACACCGACCGCAACATCGACGAACCGCGCACCGGCGACGGGCTCCGATACCGCCGCCGCCGGTTGTCGGTCGCCCGACGCGCTGCCGGTCAGGCGCACCCGCGCCCCCAACGATCGCGCCACCTGGTCGATCACCTCGATCGTCTTCATGCCCGTCTCCTCGCGTCGCCCCGGTGAGGCCACGGTAGGACCGGCACGACCTCGCGAGCGTGGCCCTTTCATGGCCACCACCGTGCGCGAGCGGCGCGGATGCCGTCAGCCGGCGTGTTCGCGGGCGCGCAGATCCTTGCGCAGGATCTTTCCGGACGTCGACTTGGGGATCGACTCGATGAACTCGACCCGGCGGATCTTCTTGTGCGGCGCGACGTTGTCGGCGACGAAGCCCATCACCTCCTCCGCGGTGAGCCCGGAGTCGGGCGCGGGCACGATGAACGCCTTCGGGATCTCCTGCTTGTCGTCGTCGAGCACGCCGATGACGGCGGCATCCATCACCTTCGGATGGCCCAGCAGCAGCGCTTCCAGCTCGGCCGGTGCGATCTGGTAGCCCTTGTACTTGATGAGCTCCTTCACGCGGTCGACGATCGAGAAGTAGCCGCCGTCGTGGTAGACGGCGATGTCGCCGGTGTGGAGGAAGCCGTCGGCATCCAGGGTCTCGGCCGTCGCCTCGGGCTTGTTGAGGTAGCCGAGCATGACGTTCGGGCCCTGCACCCACAGCTCGCCCGGCCGGGTGCGCCCGTCGTCTTCGATCTCGGTGATCTCCTCGCCGGTCTCGGTGTCGACGAGCTTGCACACGATGTTCGGCAGGATCGTGCCCACCGAGCTCACCGGGATGTCATCGCGCGTATACGGCATGGCGTGGGAGACGGGGCTCAGCTCGCTCATGCCGTAGCCCTGCATCATGCGCGCGTTGATGCGGCGGGCGGCGATCTCGGCCGTCTCGCCGTCGAGCGGCGCGGCGCCGGAGAACACGGTGTGCACCGTGGAGATGTCGAACTGATCGACGATCGGATGCTTGGCGAGAGCCACCGCGATGGGCGGAGCGATGTACAGGTACGTGCAGCCGTAGGTCTGGATGTTGGTGAGGAACTGCACGAGGTCGAACTTGGGCATGGTGACCAGGGTCGCCCGCTGCTTGAGCGCGAGATTGAGCAGCACCGTCATGCCGTAGATGTGGAAGAAGGGGAGCACCGCGAGCACGCGGTCGGTGTTCTTGAGATCGATGTTGATGCGACACTGCGCGACGTTCGCGACGAGGTTGCGGTGACTGAGCATGACGCCCTTGGGAATGCCGGTCGTCCCCGACGAGTAGGGCAGGACGGCCACGTGCGTCGCCGGGTCGAACGACACCTCCGGCGCGGCACGGCCCTCGCCGAGCAGGCTGCGCAGATCGGGATGCCCGTCGGCACCGTCGAGCACGACGAGTCGCTCGGTGGGGATGCCGACGGCCTCTGCCGCCTGCTGCGCGGCGCCCAACAGCGGGCTCACGGTGATGAGCCAGCTGGCCCCGGCGTCTCGCAGTTGCTTCTCGATCTCGCCGGCGGTGTACAGCGAGTTGATCGTCGTCACCGTCGCGCCGGCGCGAAGGATGCCGTGGAACACGGTGGCGAACGCCGGCGCGTTCGGGCAGAGCAGACCGAGCACGGTGTCGGTGCCGACGCCGCGAGCAGCCAGCGCGCCGGCGAAGGCGTCGACCTGCGCCTTGAGCGCGCCGTAGGAGGTCTCGGCGCCCGTTGCCGGATCGATGAGGGCGATGCGCGCGGCGTCATCCGCGCTGAGATCGGCGAACAGGTCGTCGTAGATGCTGACGTCCGGGATCTCGACATCGGGGAAGGGGCTGGTGAACACGGCGGTCTCCTTCGACGGCGGGCGGCGAATGCCCGCGCGGACCGGCGACGCTGCCGGGTGCGTCCATCATGCCACCGTCGGACGCGTATGCGGCACGCGGTCTCTACATCTGCGAGACCGCGTGCCGCCACGCGGGCGTCAGACGAGCACGGCGCTCTCCCGAGCACGACGGCCGATCGCGAGGCGCTCGGCGGCGCGCTCTTCCGCGGCATCCAGCGGTGTGATGTCGCGCGCGGCCGCATCGGCGAAGAGAGCGCGCACGGTGTCGCCGATCGCGGCGACACGATCCATGATCTGGCTGCGCGTGCCCAGGTGCTTCGCCTCCAGGTCCAGGTACACGACGCCGCCCGCGTTGACGACGAAGTCGGGTGCGTAGAGGATGCCGCGCGCCGCGAGGCGATCGGCACCCGAGCGGTGGGCCAGCGGGTTGTTCGCCGGGCCGCAGACGGCGCGTGCGGCGAGCGCGTCGATGGTGTCGGCGTCGAGCACGCCGCCGATGCCCGCGGGCACGAAGACGTCGGCCTCGATGAGGTGCTCCGAGCCCGGCTCGACCCATCGTGCGCCGAGCTCGGCGGCGAGGGTGCGCTTCGCGGGGTTCACGTCGGTCACCGTCAGCACCGCGCCTTCTGCGCTGAGGCGGACCGCGAGTCGGCTGCCGACCTGACCGAGCCCGGAGATCGTGATCCGTCGCCCGACGACCTCGTGCGTGCCGGTCACCTGCTCGAGCGTGGCGCGCAGCGCCTCGTACACGCCGAGGCTCGTCGGGCCCGCGGGTTCGCCCGAACCGCCGACGGCGTCGGGCAGGCCGACCACGTGCGCGGTCCGTTCGCTGACGACGAGCATGTCCTCCGTCGTCGACCCGACATCCTCCGCGGTCCGGTAGCTGCCGCCGAAACGGTCGACGGCGTCGCCGAGGTCGAGGTACGCCGCACGCCGGCGATCGGCATCGAGCGTCGTTCCCGGCGGCAGACAGATCACGGATTTGCCGCCGCCGGCGTCCAGCCCGGCCGCGGCGTTCTTGAGCGTCATCGCGGCCGACAGCCGCAGGGCGTCGCCGACGGCGTCGCTCCAGTGCGGGTAGGTCCACATCCGGGCGCCGCCGAGGGCGGGCCCGAGCGTCGAGGAGTGCAGGGCGACGGTGATGAGCAGTCCGCTGCGCGGGCCCGTCGTCACCTCCACGCGCTCGTGGGAGAAATCGGGCAGGGGCAGGGTGTGCGTCATCGCATCCTCTTTCGGCGGGCCTTGTGGGCGGTGCTCGGTGGATGCCGCGGCGTTGCGGCATCCACCCCCTATTGTGCCTCCACGGGCACCGATCGCGGGGGTGCGGCCGTGTGTGCGGCGTCGGGCGCGACGTCGGTGCCGGGGTCGGAGAGATCGAACCGACGACCGCGCAGTGCGCGCAGCGCGTACAGGATGGTCGCCAGATCGATCACTTCCTGTCCGAGCGCACCGATCACGGCGGGCACCAGCCCGGTCGTCGCGAGCAGCATCGCCGCGACGCTGAGGGCGATGCCGATCCAGATGGCGACGTAGGCCACGTGCAGTGTGTCGCGGCCGATCGCGACCGCCTCGGCCACCTTCGTCAGCGAATCCTTCAGCACGACGGCGTCCGCCGCGTCGCCGGCGGCGGTGGCTCCCCGTGCGCCCATCGCGATGCCGATGTCGGCGGCGGCGAGCACCGGCGCATCGTTGACGCCGTCGCCGACCATGAGCACGGGGCGCGGCGTCATCATCGCGGCCAGATGCACCTTCTCGGCGGGCAGCAGGTCGGCGTGCACCTCGTCGACCCCCACCGACCCCGCCACGGCGTCGGCGGTGGGCCGGGCGTCGCCGGTGAGCATCGTGACGCGTTCCACGCCGTGTCCGCGCAACCAGCGCACGACGGCACGCGACTCGGGCCGTGCGCCGTCGGCGAGGACGAGGGCTCCGGCGAAGCGGCCGTCGACGGCCACGTACGCGGCCGCCTGACCCGCATTCAGCGCGGTGAGCGTGGTGTCGGGTGCGAGCGACGCGACGTAGGCCGGCTTTCCGACCACCACGCGCCGTCCGCCGATCACGGCGGTCACCCCGTTGGTCGCTTCCTCGTGCGCGTCGTCGGCCGGCTCCACCACGATGCCGCGCGCAGACGCGGCGTGGCGGATGCCGTCGGCCAGCACATGGGCGGAGTACTGCTCGGCCGACGCCGCCCACGTCAGCAGCCGTTCGGGATCGATCCCGGGCGCGGGGCGCACATCGACCAGCACGGGCCGGCCCTGGGTCAGGGTTCCGGTCTTGTCGAAGGCGGCGGAGCGCGCGCGTGCCAGCTGCTCGATGACGGCGCCTCCCTTGACGATGATGCCGGCCTTCGCCGCGCGCGAGATGCCGCCGAGGAAGGCGACCGGTGCCGCGATCAGCAGCGGGCAGGGTGTGGCCAGCACGAGGACCTCCGCGAACCGGACGGAGTCGCCCGACAGTCCCCACGCCGCTCCGGCGATGGCGAGCGAGACCGCCGTGAAGGGGATCGCGAATCGGTCGGCCAGGCGCACCATCGGAGCGCGCGATTCCTGCGCGGCACGCACGAGGGCGATGATCTGCTGATACTGGCTGTCGGCGCTGCGCCGGAGAGCGCGCACGCGGATCGCCCGCGATCCGTTGACGGCACCCGAGAGCACGGTCTGGCCGGCGGTGCGTGTGACCGGCATGCTCTCGCCGGTCAGCGACGACTCGTCGAAGCTCGCCTCCTCCGACAGGAGGGTGCCGTCCACCGGAACGACCTCGGCCGGCCGCACGAGAAGCTCGTCGCCGACGGCGACCTCGTCGGCGGGAAGGTCCCGCGTCTCGTCACCGGCGCCCGGACGGCGCACGTGCGCGATCTGCGGTGCGCGATCCAGCAGCGCCGTCAGCTCGCGCGTCGCGCGACGGCCCGCGTAGTCTTCGAGCGCCTCGCCCCCGGAGAGCATGAGCACGATGATCAGCGCCGCGATCGTCTCGCCGACAGCGAGGGTCGCGACCATCGCGACGACGGCGAGCACGTCGAGCCCGACATGACCACGCATCACGTCGCGGACCATGCCGATGATCGTCCAGACGACGATCGCCGAGACGTAGGCGGTGGTGATCGCGGTCGCCCACCCGCCCTGCCCCGCGCCGACCAGTGCAGCGGCGACGATGCCCACGACGACGGTCGCGGTGATCACGGGATACCGCCCGAGGGCGGCGAAGATGCGGCGCATGCCCCCAGCATTCTCCTCGTACCGCGGGCCCGCCAGTAAGGCTGGATTGCCTTGCCTGGACGATGTCGGCGACGTTCGCGGGGCGGTCCGCCCTAGGCTGGCGACATGACCGAGAACCTGTCGCCGCGCAGTCGCATCGTCCACGAGGCCCTTCGCTCCGCCGGAGTGTCGGGGGAGATCATCACGCTTCCGGATGCCGCATCGACGGCGGCGCTCGCCGCTGCCGCGCTCGGCGTCGAGGTCGGGGCCATCGCGAACAGCCTCGTCTTCATGTCCGACGGCGAGCCGCTGCTCGTGATGACGAGCGGGGCGCACCGCGTGGACACGGCGGCTCTCGCCCAGCGCCTCGGTCGGCGCAGCATCGTGCGGGCCTCGCCGGATGAGGTGCGCGCCGCGACCGGCCAGGCGATCGGCGGCGTGGCGCCCACCGGCCACCCCGCCCCGCTGGCCACGGTCGTCGACGAGGCGCTCGCCGGGTTCGACGAGATCTGGGCGGCCGGCGGCACTCCCCACACGGTGTTCCCTCTCACCTTCGACGAGCTCGTCCGGCTCACCGGCGGCACCGTGAGCGCCGTGGACTGAACGAGCTCAGTCGCCCCGCAGCACCTCCCAGGCGGTGACGGCGGCGGCCGCCGTCCACGCCTGCGGGCGGCACGCGGCGGGGTAGGGAGCGGGCGCGCGCACCTCGTCGGCGCCGTCACCGGCGTACAGCTCCGGCACGCGGAAGTCGAAGGCCTCGGCTCCGGCGAGCATCTGCGCGACGATCCGTCGGGCATGCCCGAGCAGGCCGGCGCGCAGCATTCCGCGGGCGATGATCGCCGTGTCGTGGATCCAGACGCTGCCGCCGTGATAGCTGAGCGGCCAGTAGCCGCCTGCGTCGGTCGAGAGGGTGCGGATGCCGAAGCCGGACGCCATCCGCGGCTCGATCAGCAGGTCGGCGACGCTCGCCTCCTCCGCGGGGTCGAGGATGCCGGTACCCAGGAGGTGTCCGATGTTGGAGGTGAGCGTGTCGACCGCGCGGCCATCGCGGTCGAGGGCGATCGCCGGGAATCGTCCGGACGGCGTCGTCACCCAGAAGCGCTGCGCGAAACGCTGCTTGAGATCGCGCGCCCACGTGCGCAGCCGCTCGGCGCCGGGCCGGCCGAACCGCTCCAGCAGGTCGGCTCCGCCGATCGCCGCCTCGTACGCATAGCCCTGGACTTCGCAGAGCGCGATGGGGCCGGCGGCCAGGGAACCGTCATGCCATTGGATGGAGTCGCCCGAGTCCTTCCACCCCTGATTGGACAGGCCGTGGCCTGTCTCGTCCACGTACTCGAGGAAGCCCGTGCGCTCCGCTGAGGTGACGATCCACTCAAGCGCGGCTTCCATCGCGGGCAGCAGCGCGCTCACCTCGGCATGCGGCATCCGCTCGGCCGTCTCGGCGAGCACGCAGACCCACAGCGCTGTCGCGTCGACGGTGCCGTAGTACAGCGGCGGCAGCACGATGCCCTCACCCGGCATCGTCAACGTCGACGCACGCAGCTCGTGCATGATCTTGCCCGGCTGCTCGGCCGTCGTCGGGTCGTCTCGCGTGCCCTGCAGACGTGCGAGGACGCGCAGCGTGGATGCCGCGAGCCGTGCATCCAGCGGCAGCAGCAGTCGAGCCGCCCAGAGCGAGTCGCGTCCGAACAGGGTGAAGAACCAGGGTGCCCCGGCTGCGAAGAACTCGTCCTCCGGTGCGTCGGGAAGAGTCAGGCGCAGCGCGCCGAGATCGTCGAGGGCGCGGTCGAGCCAGCGCGGCAGACGTGGATCAGTCCCCGTGGGTGTCGACGGGCGCTCCCAGGGGATCGTCGCGGCTGCCCCGCGCACCACCAGGGCGGCGTCGGCCAGGATCGCCGTCCACGACACGCTCATCCGCCCTCGCGGCGGGCAGTCCAGGCGCCATTCCACGCTGATCTCGCCGTCGTCGTCGGCGGCGAGCGCGGCACCCGGTGCCGTCAGCTGAACGGATGCGTCGCCCCGACGGACGATGACCGTGCCGTCGGAGATCGTCAGCTCGCCGTGCGTCCGGCCGGACGCACCCGCCTTCACGTCCTGCAGGGCGCCGATGTCCACGCGCACGCGGGCCCGCAGCCGGAGGAGGACCGGTGCGTCGCGGGCGGAGCGCACGGTGAGCGACTCGGTGACGCGCCCCTCGACCACGGTGCGCTCCCGCTGCAGACGCACCTTCGGATCGGGCGTGTCGTCGTCCACGCCACGCAGGAGCGCGTCCATCCGCACGGCGCCGGCCGCGATCGGATCCGTCGCGATGTGTTCCGGGCGACGCCATGCGCCGTCGGCGCCGGCATAGTGCACGTCCAGACCCCGGACGAACCGGGTGTCTCCGTGGTAGATGCCGTCGATCGGGGCCGCCCCCATGTCGCCGTCACGCCCCGACCATGCCTGGGTGGGCGCGGCGAGCGCAACGATCCGGTCGGACAGGAATGGCTGCAAACCGGCCGTCATCCCTTCACTGCTCCTTCGCTGGTGTTCATGATCTTCCTCTGGAAGATGAAGAAGAGGACGGCGACGGGGATCGTCATGATCGCCGCGGCCGCGAGCTTGAGAGGGTACTGCGTGCCCTGGCTGAGCTGGCCCGATGCGAGCGACGCGACGCCCTTGGTGAGTGTCGTGAGCTCGGGCGACTGGGTCGACACGATGAAATGGCTGAGCTCGTTCCACGACCCCTGGAACGACAGGATCACGATCGTGATCAATGCCGGACGTGCCATCGGCAGCACGATCGACCAGAACACGCGGAAGGTGCCCGCCCCGTCGATGCGCGCCTGTTCCTCGACCGAGTCGGGGATCGACTCGAAGAAGTTCTTCATGATGAACACGCCCGCGGCGTCCACCAGCAGCGGCAGGATCATGCCGGCGTACGAGTTGTAGAGGCCGAGCTGGTTCAGCACGAGGAACTTCGGGATCAGCAGCACGACCGTGGGCACGGTCATCACCGCCACGACCAGGGCGAACACGACGCCGCGCCCTCGGAAGCGGAGCCGCGCGAGCGCGTACCCGGCCAGGGAGACGAAGAACACGCGGCCGACGGTGACGCAGAGCGTCACGATGGTCGAGTTGGCGAACCACAGCGGGAAGTCGCTGTGCAGGAACAGACGTTCGTACGCGGCCGTCGAGAACGTCGCGGGGATCAGGGAGACCGGGTCGGCGGCGGCATCCGGTTCGGTCTTGAACGAGGTCGCCACCTGCACCAGGAAGGGGTAGATGTAGACGAGGGCGAGCAGCACCAGCATCCCGTACAGCAGCACCTGGCCGGTGAGGCTGCGGGGGGTGATGCGCCGGTGGCGCCGCGGCGGTCGCGTCGGCGGCGCGCTCTGCACCTCGACGGTGCCGAGGGTGGTGGTCATGCGTCGACCTCCTTCGAGGGCGAAGGGCTCGTGGATGCCGCCGCGCGCGGCTGATAGGCGCGGATGCGCCGCTTCGAGACCGGGCGGTCGCGGAGCACCCAGCGCTGCAGGAGCGTGAAGGCGATGATGATGACGAAGAGAATGAAGGCGATCGCCGCTCCCACACCCCAGTCCTGGTTCTGGAAGGCGGAGGTGTACGAGAGGTAGGCCGGTGTCATCGTCGTCTTGGCGGGACCGCCCTGCGTGCCGGTGTAGATCTGGTCGAACACCTGCCAGCAGCCGATGAGTCCGAGCGTGATCACCGTGAACAGCGTCGGCCGCAGCTGAGGGAGCGTGATGTGCCAGAAGCGCTGCCATCCGTTGGCGCCGTCCATCATGCCCGCCTCGCCGAGCTCGACGCCGATGTTCTGCAGCGCGGCGATGAACAGCAGCATGAAGGTGCCGCTCGTCGTGAACACCGCCATCAGCACGAACGCCGACATCGCGATCGACGGACCCGCCAGCCAGTCCCACCAGGAGACCCCGAGAAAACCCGCTCCGGTGAGTGCGTCCGGCCCGTTCGAGACGCCGACCGCCCCGAGTGCGACGTGCACGATGCCGCGGGGATCGTTGAACCAGTTGGGGGCGGCGACACCGATCGCCGACATGATCTGGTTGACGGGGCCGGCGAACGAGAACAGGAACAGCCACAGCACCGTGATCGCGACCGAACTGGTCACCGACGGGAAGTAGAAGGCGGTGCGGAAGAAGCCGCGCCCGCGGAGGATGCGGCGGCTGACCAGGACGGCGAGGAACAGCGACAGCACCGTCTGCAGCGGCACGACGAGCAGCACATACCACGCGTTGTTGCGCAGCGCCGTGCCGAAGTCGCGCTCGGCCAGCCCGCCACCGGTGGTGATCGCGGCGTAGTTGTCGAGGCCGACGAAGCCGACGGAGCCGGAGAGGGGGCTCCCGCGCCCCGACCAGTCCGAGAAGCTCACCCAGAGCGCCATGAGCACGGGGATCAGCAGGAAGACGCCGAGGATGAGGATGACGGGCGAGACGAACAGCCAGCCCGCACCGGCCTCGCCACGGCGGATTCCGCGGGAGCGCGGATGCCGGGGCGAGACCGGGCGCGAGGGCGTCGCGGCCGGAGCGACGGGAGCGGACATGATCAGCCGACGACGGCCTCGAGGTTCGACTGCACCGAGTCGAGGATCTTCTTGGGGTCGCCCGTCTTCAGCGACTCCAGCTGCGCGTTGAAGTCCTTGATCACGTCTGCGGCGCCCTTGTTGGTGGGAACGCCCTGCGCATAGTCGGCGCCGTTGAGGAACGCCACGAGCGAGGGGTTGTCGTTCTTCCACGTCTGGGCGGCGGACTGCACCGACGGCATGGGGCCGAACGCCTTCGAGAACGCGAGCTGCTGGTCGGCGCTCGTGAGGTACTCGACGAGGTCGAGCGCGGCCTTCTGGTTGGGGCTGTCCGCGGCCATGCCCCAGCAGTTGGTGAACTGGAGGGTGCCCTTGCCGGCGCTGCCGGCGGGAAGCTCGACCACCTTGGCCTTCACGTCGGGGTAGTCGCCGAGGGCGCCGGTGATCCAGTTGCCCTCGATCGTCATGGCGCCCAGCTGCTTGCCGAACGCCTCGCCGCCCCAGCCGGCTCCGACGTCGGAGGCGTAGGCGAACGTGCCGTCCTGCAGGTGCTTCTGGACATAGGTGAGCGCCGTCACGTTGGCGTCGCTGTCGGCTTCGGCCGTCTTGCCGTCCTCGGAGACGAGGCGGCCGCCGGCCTGGGCCATGAAGGCGCCGAGACGGGCGTATTCGCCGCCGAAGACGAGCCCCTTCGTGGAGCCGTTCGTGAGCTTCGCGGCCACGGCGGCCAGCTGGTCCCAGGTGGTCGGGATGTCGGCGTCGGTCAGGCCCGCCTTCGTCCACAGGTTCTCGTTGATGACCAGCTGCAGCGTCGAGAAGTCCTTCGGCGCGCAGAAGAAGGTGTTGTCGTAGGTGAAGTTCTTCACGAGCGACGGGTAGAAGTCGTCCTTGTTGCTGAGCTGGTCGCCGTAGGCCTTCAGCGAGCCGTTGCTCGCGAAGCCCGCAAGCTGGTCGGTGCTGAGGTAGAAGAGGTCCGGCGGAGAGCCCGCCGCGAAGCCCTGCGACAGCTGCTGGGCGAGGTCGGTCGCGGCGACGACCGACGCCGACACACCGGATTTCGCGGACCAGGCGGCGACGGCATCCTGCACGGCCTTGGTCTCGGCGTCTCCGGACGAGCCGATCATGATCGTCAGCGGCTTGTCGGACGACGTCAGATCCCCGGCGCTGGCCGAGGGGTCAGAGCCCGACCCGCTGAATCCCTGTCCGCATCCGGTCAGCAGCAGGCTTGAGGCCACGGCCAGGCCTCCTGCCGCGAGCAGCGTCCGTGCTGTGTGTCGCTTCATCGCATCTCCTTCGATCGCGGGGCTCGCGCGTGGGCAGCGCGGCCCATGGTGCCATCCCGCGCGGATCGTCCGTGCGATCCGCCCTTGGATCGATCATTTGATCGTTCAAATTGTGGGATGCTTGAAAAGATAGACGAGGATGCCGAGACCGTCAAGGAGGACCGCGTGAACAGATCGGCGACGATCGAAGACGTGGCACGAGCGGCCGGCGTGTCCCGGCAGACCGTCAGCAACGTCATCAACTCGCCTCAGATCGTGCGGGAGGAGACGCGCGCCCGCGTCGCCGATGCCATCTCGCGGCTCAACTACGCCCCCCACGTCTCCGCGCGCCGACTGCGCACGCGGCGCAGCTCGACCATCGGCATCCACCTCGACCCCTACGCGGGCGGAATCTCCGGTGTCGTGCTGGACCGCTTCGTGCACGCGCTCACTGAACAGGCGGGCGAGCGGAGCCTGCGCGTCATGCTCTACGCGGCGCGCACCCCCGAGGAGGAGATCCGACGGATGGGGGATCTGCGTGAGGGCGGAGAGATCGACGCGGTCGTCATCACCGGAACCTTCCCGGGCGATCCTCGCGCGGAGTGGCTCCTGGAGCGCGGCGTGCCCTTCGTCTCGTTCGGCCGCCCCTGGGGCCGTGACGACGTGGGCGCCCCCAGCCATCACTGGGTCGACGTCGACGGGGCCGCCGGCACCGCCGAGGCGACACGGCATGCGCTGGCGACGGCGGGTCCGCGCGTCGCCTTCCTGGGCTGGCCCGCGGGCTCCGCAACGGGCGACGACCGCGAACGAGGCTGGCGTCGGGCGCTGGATGCCGGGGACGTGCGCGCGGCCGGATGGACGCCGATCCGTGTCGTGAGCGACGAGAACGTGGCGCGGGCGCGTGACGTCGCCGCCCACCTCGTCGCCTCCGACGAGATCGATGCCATCGTGTGCGTCAGCGACTCTCTGGCGGTCGGTGCGCACCTGGCCGCGGTGGCGGCCGGGCGCCCCGCCCTGCCGATCATCGGCTTCGACAACACCCCGGCCGCCGAAGCCTTGGGTCTGTCCAGCGTCGAGCAGCTGCCCGAGGAGGTCGCCGTCGGCGCCCTGGATCTGCTGCTCGGAGGCGCGGCCTCCATCGAGCACCGTGCCGCCGAACCCGGGAGTGCCCACGTCCTCGTCGAGCCGCGCCTCGTCGTGCGTGAGACGGCGCCGCCGAGCGTTCAGCCGTAGAGCCGGCGCTGCAGTTCGTCCGCCGCCGTCGTCACCGCCGGTGCGAGCGCCTCCGCGGTGTGACCGGCCTCGGCGGGCCACGTCACCGCGATCGCCGCGACCGGCCAGCCGGCGTGGTCGCGGACGGCGACCGCCACCGAACGGAAGCCGAGGGTCACCTCGCCGTCTTCACCCGCGAAGCCCGCGGCGCGTGTCTGACGCAGCAGCTCGCGAAGCTCGGTCGGGCGCCTCGGCCCGCGACCCGTGCGGTCGGCGAAGGCCGCGGCATCCGGGTAGAGCGCGCGCACCTGCTCGCGCGGCAGAGCGGCGAGCATCGCTCGTCCCGTCGCCGTGAGGTGAGCCGGCAGCCGCACACCCACGTCCGTGACGAGCGCGGGGCGCCGCGGAGCGCGCTCCTCGACGATGTACAGCACATCGCGGCCGGTCATCACCGCCACGTGCGTGCTCTCGCCGAGGCGGTCGGAGAGGGCGGCGACGAGGGGACGGCCCAGACGCGCAAGAGGCTGCTGACGGGCGTAGCCGCCGGCCAGCTCGAACGCGGCCGTACCCAGCCCCCAGCGCCGGTCGTGCGGAAGATGCACCACGAAACCGTGCGTCGCCATCGCGGTCAGCAGGTGGTACACGCTCGAGCGGGGGATGGCGAGGCCTTCGGAGATCGTCCGGGCGGCGACCGGTCCGCGCTGGCGTGCGAGATAGGCGAGGATCCGCAGGGTCTGGTCCGCGGCCGGGACCTGCACCGCCTTCGGCGGCGCATCCGCATCGCCGATATTGTCTGGTATCACAGACACACAATGCCACGCCCGTGTGGCTGCGCGGGCACAGCCGGGGTGGAATCGAGGCATGACCACCGTTGCCCCCTCGAGAATCGCCGATCACGTCCTCATCGGCGCGCGCCCCCTCACTCCCGCCGAGGTCGTCGCCGTGGCCCGCGACGGCGCGACGGTCGAGATCGCCGCCGACGCGTGGACGCGGATCGGCCAGGCGCGAGAGCTCATCGAACGGCTCGCCGACGACCCCGAGCCGCACTACGGCATCTCGACCGGCTTCGGGGCGCTCGCGACGACGTTCATCGCGCCCGAGCGGCGTCGCCAGCTGCAGGCGAGCCTCATCCGCTCCCACGCGGCCGGTACCGGTGCGGAGGTGGAACGCGACGTCGTGCGCGCGCTGCACCTGCTGCGCCTGCAGACCCTCGCGACCGGGCACACGGGGGTCCGCCCGGTCGTCGTCGAGACCTACGCGGCCATGCTGAACGCCGGGATCACCCCGATCGTGCGGGAGTACGGCTCGCTCGGGTGCTCGGGCGACCTCGCCCCGCTCTCGCACCTCGCGCTGGCGGCGCTCGGCGAGGGGGAGGTGCGCGATGCCGAGGGTGTGCTCGTCTCGGCATCCGACGCCCTCGCCGCCGCCGGCATCGCCCCGCTCGTACTCGAAGAGAAGGAGGGGCTCGCGCTCATCAACGGCACCGACGGCATGCTCGGCATGCTCGCTCTGGCCCTCTCGGACCTCGACAACCTGCTCACCGTCGCCGACATCACCGCCGCCCTCTCGATCGAGAGCCAGCTCGGCACCGACGCGGTGTTCGCCGCCGACCTGATGGCGCTGCGTCCGCAGAGCGGACAGGCCGCCTCGGCCGCGAACCTGCGCGCCCTGCTCGCCGATTCGCCCCTCGTCGCGAGTTACCGCGATCCGGCCGTGTGCACGCGCGTGCAGGACGCCTACTCACTGCGGTGCTCCCCGCAGGTGCACGGTGCCGCGCGCGACACCGTCGCGCACGCCCGCACGATCGCCGAGCGGGAGCTCGCCTCCGCCGTCGACAACCCGGTCGTCACCGGCGACGGGCGCGTCGAATCCAACGGCAACTTCCACGGCGCCCCGGTCGCGTACGTGCTCGACTTCCTCGCGATCGCCGTTGCCGACCTCGCCTCGATCGCCGAACGCCGCACCGACCGGGCACTCGATCGCACCCGCAGTCACGGCCTGCCGCCGTTCCTCGCCGACGAGGTCGGCGTCGATTCGGGCCTCATGATCGCGCAGTACGCGGCCGCGGGGATCGTGTCGGAGCTCAAGCGTCTGGCGGTTCCGGCATCCGTCGACTCCATCCCCTCGTCGGCGATGCAGGAAGACCACGTGTCGATGGGATGGGCCGCCGCACGCAAGCTGCGTCGCGCCGTCGACGGACTCGCCCGGGTGCTCGCGATCGAGCTCGTCACCGGATGCCGCGCCCTCGACCTGCGGGCACCGCTGCAACCGGGTCCCGCCACCGGCGCCGTGCGGGCCGCGGTGCGGGCCGCGGGCATCGCCGGTCCAGGACCCGACCGATTCGTCAGCCCCGACCTGGAAGCGGCCACCGCTCTCGTCCTGTCGGGCGCGGTCGCCGACGCTGCGTTCACAACTCCGGACAACCGTCCCTGATCGAAGGAGATCACGATGACATCACCCGTTGACGCCCAGAACTCCGGAGTTGTGAACCGGGCGGCGTCGAGCCGCGGCCCCGTCCGCGCCCCGCGTGGGGGCGAGCGCACCGCGAAGAGCTGGGGCGCCGAAGCCGCGAAGCGGATGCTGATGAACAACCTCGACCCCGAGGTCGCCGAACACCCCGAAGACCTCGTCGTCTACGGCGGCACGGGTCGGGCGGCGCGGTCGTGGGAGGCCTACGACGCCATCGTCCGCACTCTCGACGAGCTCGAGCCCGACGAGACACTGCTGGTGCAGTCCGGAAAGCCCGTCGGCGTCTTCCGCACGCACGAGTGGGCCCCGCGCGTGCTCATCGCGAACGCGAACCTGGTCGGCGACTGGGCGACGTGGCCCGAGTTCCGCCGGCTCGAGCAGCTGGGACTCACGATGTACGGACAGATGACCGCGGGATCGTGGATCTACATCGGCACGCAGGGCATCCTCCAGGGTACGTACGAGACGTTCGCCGCCGTCGCGCGCTCGCTCGGACGCGACTCGCTCGCCGGCACCCTCACCCTGACCGCCGGCGCCGGCGGCATGGGCGGTGCCCAGCCGCTCGCGGTCACCCTCAACGGGGGAGCGGTGCTGATCGTCGACGTCGATGCGTCGCGGCTGGAGCGCCGGGTCGCGCACGGCTACCTCGACGAGTACACCGACGACCTCGACGCGGCCCTGGCGCGCGTCGTCGCGGCCCGCACGGCCGCGGAGGCACTGTCGGTCGGTCTCGTCGGCAACGCGGCCGAGGTCTTCCCCGAACTGCTGCGCCGCCGGCACGCCGGGGCCGCCCCGATCGACATCGTCACCGACCAGACCAGCGCCCACGACCCCCTCGCCTACCTGCCGATCGGTGTGAGCGTGGCGGCCTGGAAGGATGCTGCGGCATCCGACCCCGAGGACTTCACCGCCCGTGCTCGGGCCTCCATGGCGGCGCACGTCGCGGCGATGGTCGGATTCCAGGATGCCGGGGCCGCCGTGTTCGACTACGGCAACTCGATCCGCCGTGAGGCCGAGCTCGGCGGCTACGACCGGGCGTTCGCGTTTCCGGGGTTCGTCCCCGCCTACATCCGGCCGCTGTTCGCCGAGGGGCGCGGCCCGTTCCGGTGGGTGGCGCTGTCGGGCGATCCGGACGACATCGCCAAGACCGACCGCGCGGTCGCGGAGCTGTTCCCCGATGACGCCGCGCTGCGGCGATGGCTGGACAGAGCGGGCGACACCGTCCGTTTCGAGGGGCTCCCCGCGCGCATCTGCTGGCTCGGCTACAAGGAACGCCACCTGGCGGGTCTGAAGTTCAACGAGATGGTCGCCTCGGGCGAGCTGGCCGGCCCGATCGTCATCGGTCGTGATCACCTCGACGCGGGATCGGTCGCCTCCCCGTACCGCGAGACCGAGGCGATGGCCGACGGCTCCGATGCGATCGCCGACTGGCCGTTGCTCAACGCCCTGTTGAACACGGCGTCGGGTGCGTCCTGGGTATCGATCCACCACGGCGGCGGGGTCGGCATCGGCCGCTCGATCCACGCCGGCCAGGTGACCGTCGCCGACGGTACGGCGCTCGCCGCCGAGAAGCTCGAACGGGTGCTGACGAACGATCCCGGCACGGGCGTGATGCGCCACGTGGATGCCGGGTACGAGCGGGCCCGCGAGGTCGCGCGTGAGCGGGGACTGGTCGTTCCGATGCTGCGGGACGACGCGCCGTGAGCACGCTGCTGCTGACGAACGTCGGTGAGCTCACGACGAACGTCGAGGGTCTGGGGGACGACCCCGCTGACCCGACGGGCCTCATCCGCGGCGCCGCCGTGGCGATCGTCGACGGTCGCATCGCCTGGGTCGGCCGCGCTGGCGAGAAGCCGCCCGTCGTCTCGACGGTGGTGGATGCCGGGGGGCGCGCGGTCATTCCGGGCTTCGTCGACAGCCACACGCACCTCGTCTTCGCCGGGGATCGCGCCGATGAGTTCGATGCCCGCATGGCCGGCCAGCCGTATGTCGCCGGCGGCATACGCCGCACCGTGGCGGCGACGCGCGCGGCATCCGACGACGAGCTGCGGGCACGGCTCGCCGCACTCGTCGAGGAGATGCACCGACAGGGCACCACCACCTTCGAGGTGAAGACCGGCTACGACCTCACCGTCGACGGCGAGGCCCGGCTGGCGCGCCTCGCGCGCGAGGTGACCGACGAGGTGACCTTCCTCGGTGCTCACGTCGTGCCCGACGAGTTCGTCGGCGACCGCGACGCGTACGTCGACCTCGTCTGCGGTCCGATGCTGGAGGCCGTGCTGCCCTTCACCCGGTGGATCGACGTCTTCTGCGAGCGGGGGGCGTTCACGCTCGCCGAGGGTCGCCGCATCCTGCGCGCCGGCATCGCCGCGGGACTTCTCCCGCGGCTGCACGCCAACCAGCTGGGTCACGGCGGTGGCGTGCGTCTCGCGACGGAGCTCGACGTGATCTCGGTCGATCACTGCACCTATCTCGATGCCGAGGACGTGCGCCTGCTGGCAGCGAGCGACGTGGTGGTCACACTGCTGCCCGGTGTGGAGTTCTCGACCCGGCAGCCCTATCCCGACGCGCGGCGGCTGATCGACGCCGGTGTGAGCGTCGCCCTCGCGAGCGACTGCAACCCGGGCACCAGCTTCACCAGTTCCCAGCCACTCATGGTCGCGCTCGCGGTGCGCGAGATGGGGATGACGGTCGCCGAGGCGGTCTGGGCAGCCACCGCCGGCGGCGCGCGAGCTCTCGGCCGCACGGACGTCGGCTCCTTCGCGCTCGGCGCACGCGCAGATCTGGTGCTGCTCGACGCGCCGTCGCGCACGCATCTGGCCTATCGACCCGGGGTTCCCCTGGTGCACGCCGTCTACCGCGGCGGGGAGCTGATCGCGTAGGCGTTTCGACTCGGCGCTGCCCGCCTCGCTCAACGTCCGGGCCTCGCCCTGTCCGCTCCCGCCGCGGTCGTTGAGCGAGCGGCGTCGCCGCGCGTCGAAATGCCCCGCGCCACACGGCGTCAGGGGCGATCGAAGTCCCACTCGTCGGGGTTGACGGCCGTCGCGACGTCCCAGTCGGAACTCGCCCACACGAACGTCGCGACCGCGCAGGTGGGCATGTGCCCGATGCCGCCTCCCGACAGGCGCTCCGCCAGCGTCGTCATGCCCGGATCGTGCGCGACGACCATCACCGCGGGCACGGCGCGCGCCACCGCAGCGGCCAGCAGGGTGTCCGCGGGCGCACCGTAGAGATCCGGGTCGAGCTCGGGTTCCAGCCCGAATGCCGAGGCGAAGAACGATGCCGTGGTGCGGGCGCGCAGCGCGCTCGAGGAGAGGACGGCATCCAGCTGCAGACCGGAGCTGGCGACCCGCTTCGCCAGCAGCGGCGCATCGCGCAGACCGCGTTCGTTGAGCGGACGGTCGTGATCGTCGAGACCGGGATCGCCCCAGTCGCTCTTCGCGTGGCGGACGAGCACGAGCGTCGTCATACGGTGACCTTTCGTCGGTACAGGCCGGTGAGCAGTTCCAGCACGCACAGGGCGGCCAGGCGCACGGTGCGCCCGTCGGCCGCGTCGGCCGCGGCATCCACTTCGACGATATCCGCGCTGCGCACGCCGGGGTCGGCGGACAAGCCGCGCACGAGAGTTCGCAGCTCCCACGCCTGCAGCCCTCCGGGCACCGACGCCGGGCAGCCGGGAGCGACCGCGCGGTCGCAGACGTCCACGTCGATGTCGAGGTGGATGCCGCCGCCACCGCGCCCCGCCACCTCGTGCGCCTCGGCGATCACGTCGTGTGCGCCGCGCCGACGAAGCTCGTCGAGCGTGACGACCCGAATGCCGAGGTCGGCGGCGCGCCGGGCATACGCCGCAGAGTTGGCGAAGTCGGCGATGCCGATCTGCACGATGTGCGTCGGGTCGAGGCCGTCGTCGACGAGGCGACGCACCGGTGAGCCGTTGGAGACGCCGTCGCGCAGATCGAAGTGCGCGTCGAGGGTGATGAGACCGGCGGCACCGGCGCCCTGGGCCGTCGCGTACGTGACGGAATTGTCGCCGCCGAGCGCGATCACCAGTGCGGCACGCGCCGTCAGCTCGGCGGTCCGGGCGCGCACACGCGCTTCGCCCGCCGCGCCGTCGGGGTCGGCGACGTCGCCCGCGTCGGCCAAGCGGAGGGCGGCGGCGAGATCGACGGGCGGCGGCCCCATCAGTGTCGCGCTGTATCGGCGCAGGGCCTCACGGACCGCGCCGGGAGTCGCATCCGCGCCGGTGGGCGAGAGCGACGTGCGAAACGCCGGAACTCCCAGCAGGACGGCGTCGAGGCGGTCGGCCGCCGCCGCCTCGTCGAGCGCGGGCCAGTCGCCGGCGCGCGGCCAGAGCGGGTCGTGGGAGAGGGCAGCGGTCATCAGCCGACGTACACCCAGGCGATCCGCCCGCTTCCCAGCGTCACCCGCACCCGGCGGTACAGCGACACCTCGTACTCATCGGCGGCATCCACCTCGTCGGCGGTGAGGTGCAGGACGCGGCCGACCACCTTGTCGAGCGGACTGCCGGTCTCACGCAGCACGGGATGCACCGACAGGCCCGACAGGTCGACGACCCGCTGGTCCTCGATCTCGGCGTAGTCGATCGTGTAGCCGGGCAGCACATCGGGCTCGCCCGCGATGAGACGGCCGAAGGTGTCCAACTGCACCTCGGCGTACTGAAGCGTGCCGTAGGTGAACAGCAGCTCGTCCGCCGGTTCGCCCATTCCGTCAGGCTACTGCGCCCGGTCGCGGCCAGCCAGGGGCGCGCCTTCGTTCATCGGCCGTCCATAACCCTTCCGCCGTGCACGCCCACTCACCCGAGAAGGGCGTGCGCGACGGCGAAGATGACCAGTCCGGCCAGAGCGCCGACCACGGTGCCGTTGAGACGGATGTACTGCAGGTCGCGGCCGACCATCAGCTCGATCTTCTCGGTCGTCTCCGCCGGATCCCACTTCTCCACCGTGTCGGTGATGATCGAGGCGATGTCGTGGCGGTAGCGATCCACGACGAAGACCGCGGCCCCCGCGATGCGGTCATCCACACGGTGCTGGAGCGCGGCATCCGTCGACAGACGCTCGCCGATCTCGACCAGCGCCGCGCTGACGCGTCGACGCAGCCCGCTGGAGGGATCGGCCAGGGCCGTCAGCAGACCCGTCTTGGCGGTGTTCCACGCCTCGGCGGCCAGCTCGCGCACGCGCGGGCTGTCGAAGACGGCCGTCTTGGCCTCTTCGAGACGCGCGATGGTCGTGGGATCGCTCTGCAGGTTCTCGGCGAGCCGCGCGAGGTAGCCGTCGACGGCGCGGCGTGCGGGGTGGTCGGGGTCGTCCTGGATCGCGGCGACGAACTTCACGGCCTCGTTGTAGACGGTGTCATCGACGAGGCGCATCGCGACCGACGGCACCCAGGAGGGGAGTCGGCGAGAGACGAGACCGCTGAAGGCGGCATGGTTGGCGCGCAGCCATGTCGCGATGCTGTCCACCCCCAGGTCGACCGCGCCGCGGTGCGCGTCGGCCTCCACGACGCGAGAGAGCCACGCGCCCACGGTCGGTCCCCACTCGGGGCTGAGCAGGTGCTCGCGTGCGAGGTCGCTGATCAGATCCTGCACCTCGTCGTCGCTGAGGGCGCGCAGGATGCCGGACGCCACCGCCGAGGCCTCTGCGGCGACGGTCTCGGCGTGGGCGGGATCGCGCAGCCACCCACCGGCCGTGCGAGCGATGGGCGTCGACTCCAGCTTCGCGCGGACGACGCCCGTCTCGAGGAAGTTCGTCTCGACGAACTCGCCCAGGGTGCGCCCGATCTCGTCCTTGCGGCGCGGGATGATCGCGGTGTGCGGGATGGGAATGCCGAGGGGATGGCGAAACAGCGCGGTCACCGCGAACCAGTCGGCCAGCGCGCCGACCATGCCGCCCTCCGCCGCGGCGCGCACGTACTGCAGCCACGGGAAGCGGTCCTGCAGGACGAAGGCCACGACGAACACGACCGCCATCAGGATCAGCGCGCCGAGAGCGACGCCCTTCATCACCCGCAGCGCGCGGCGACGTTCCTGGTCGGCGGGGCTGAGCAGTTCGGTGGGGGTGCGCGCCATGCCCGTAGTCTCGCACGCGGCGTATCCTGGCCGCGTGATCGAAGACATCCAGAAGCGCGCCCTGCACCGCACCCGCATCCTCGAGGGTCAGGTGCGCGGGCTCGCCAAGATGATCGAGAACGAGGACTACTGCATGGACATCATCGCCCAGTCGCGAGCGATCCAGCGGGCCCTCGCGTCACTGGACAAGCTGCTGATCGAGAACCATCTGCGCACCCACGTCGCGCACATGTTCGCCGAGGGCGGTGATCAGCGCGAGCTCGCCGTCGCCGAACTCCTCAAGGCGTACGACCTCGAGACGCGCTGACGGCGGCGTTCCTCCGGTCGACCGAATCGCAAGGCCGTCGCCGCGACACGCCGGGTGCGGCGGGATCCGGGCGGCGTGTCGCGCGGCATCCCCTGCCGTTCGGTTCTGAACGGGGCGGTTGCCGGGGATGGATGCGGGGGTGGATGCCGCCGGTGCGTCAGCCGCCGACCGGGCCGAGCCACGCGGCGGCGACGGTCGCGTGCGCGGACTCGGGGTCGGAGGGGTGGAACATGCCGGCCAGCACGTCGCGGTAGAGGCGGCTGAGCTCGTTGCGGGTGAAGTACGACGAGCCGCCGGCGACGAGCATCGCCTCGTCGACGATCTGCTTGGCCGTGACGACGGCGCGGTGCTTCAGGCCCGACAGCGTGGGAAACCACAGGCCGCCGTGATCGACGAGGGCGTCCACGTCGTGCGCGATCGCCGCGACCTGGGGGAGCAGGCCGTCGTAGGCGAGCGCCATCTCGGCGATGCGCCAGCGGATGTCGGCGTCGTCGCTGTACGGGCGCCCGGTCTTCTTCGACGTCCGCGTCTTCGCCGCCGCGACCGCCAGGTCGAGCGCGCGGCGTGCGACGCCGGTGTAGACCGACGCCAGGAGCACTTCGAACACGCTGAAGATGCCGAAGACGATCGGGTCGGGGTTGGGCCCGGGTGCAACCCGGCGGACGACACGATCGGCGGGGGCGACGGCCCGATTCAGCACGGTCGTGCGCGATTGCGTGCCGCGCATGCCGACCGTGTCCCAGTCATCGCGGGTGTCGACGGCGTCGGTACGCCGCACGAACGCGTAGACCATCTTCGGGTCCGTCGGATCGGTCGTGTCGAGTCCGTGCAGCCCCAGCTGCGTCCACACCGGCCCGAGTGAAGTGAAGATCTTGGTCCCCGTGAAGGTGTACGAGCCGTCTGCGGAGGGGACGGCCTGCGTGTCACTGCCGAAGAGGACCAGATCGTTGCCCGCCTCGCTGATGCCGAAGGCGAAGACCTCGCCGGAGGCCGCACCGGTCTGCACGAACTGCAGGTCATCGATGCCGCGGTCGGACATCACCTTCGCCACACCCGTCCACACGAGGTGCATGTTGATCGCGAGTGCCGTCGCGGGGGCCGCACTCGCGAGCCGCTGCTGCAGCACCGCGGCCTCCGCCAGCCCGAGGCCTGCGCCACCCAACGCGGTGGGGACGAGGATCGAGAGGTATCCGGCCGCCGTCAGCTCGGCGAGGTCCTCGGCGGGGAAGCGGTTCTCGGCATCCACCGCGGCGGCACGCGAGCGGATGCGCTCGAGCAGGTCGTCCGGCAGGTAGGCGGTCGCATCGAAATCGGTCACCCCTCCATCCTGCCCCTCGTCACCGGACCCAGGGTCGCCGTCGGGTCCCGCGGCACCGCTGGCGCGGCAGGATAGGAGCATGATCTCGACCGAGTTGGCCGTCGCGCTGCGCGAGGCGGGTCTCGTGTGGCGCCCGGCATCCGGCGACCGGTTCCAGCTCGACGAGCCGGAGTTCGAAGCCGACGTCTTCACGGTCAGTGAGATGACGATCGAGCCTCGGGAGTACGCGACGGGGGCGATCCTCGCCTTCAACGGCACGACCGAGTGGGCGCTGGACTCGGTCGCCCAGGCCGATGCGCTGTGGCTGCCGCGCGAAGATCAGCTGCGCGAGCTGCTGAGGGGAGCCTTTCGCCGGCTGGAACGGCTCGCCGACACGCACCGCGTCGAGATCGAGTTCGCGGGCGAGCGGCGGGCCTTCGAGCACCCCCAGCCGGAAGACGCGTACGCCCTCGCTCTTCTGCACATCCTGCGCCGCATCTCCTGACGACGGCGCGGTGCGGATGCGGGGGCGTCAGCCGATCGCGTCGAGGAGGTGACGCATCGTCGCCTCCGGAAGGTCGCGGTGCGGCGAATGTCCCGCCCCGGTCACCACCGACATCGTCAGGAGCGGATGGCGCAGCACCGCGGCGGCCAGCTCGCCCTGGAAGATCGAGAACACCTCCGGGTCCGCCGCGATCACGTGCGTCGGCACCGCGAGCCGCGCGGCGGCCGCCCGCACGTCCCACGGCGTGTTCTGCAGGCTCGTCTGCTCGACCGCCCACCGGCTCGCCTGCTGCGCGGCCCGGGCCTTCAGCTCGATGTCGAGCGGATGCCAGGTGGGATGCTCCGCCCGCACCGACTCGACGGAGGGGTCGGCGAAGGACTGCTCCTGCCCGACGCGGACGTTCTCGCGATCGCGGTCCGCGAGGTGGATGGCGGGATCGACGAGCACCAGCCGGCGCGTCCAGCCGGGGTCGCCCGCGCTCGCGACGGTGACGGCGGCGCCGCCGAGGGAGTGCCCGATGACCAGGTCCCACGGTGGGCCGTCGTCGGGGCGCGTCTGCGCGACGTCGGCCGCGTAGGCGTCGATGCGGTAGTCCAGCGTCCGCGGTGCGGTGCCGTGGCCGCGCAGGTCGACCGCGGTCGCGTGCCACCCGGCATCCGCGAGGGTCACGCCGTAGCGCCACATCAAGGCACCCGTGGAGCCGAGTCCGTGCACGAGCAGGGCGCGACGCGGAGCGCGCACGTCGCCCCACGACAGTCGGGGCAGGGTCACAGCGGCGGTCATGCGGTCAGCCTACGGTCGTGCGCTGTCGGTGGGTGATGAGGACGTCATGTGATGACGGGGACGGGCTCGGTGTCGGGGATGGGGCTCGCATCACGTCCGCGCAGGTCGGGGAAGCCGCGGACGAAGACGATCGCGACCAGGGCTCCGACGATCGCGAAGCCGGCCGCGGCAGCGTAGGCGCCCGCCGCACCGTTGCTGTCGATGAGGAAGCCCGCCACGGCGGATCCCAGGGCTGCGCCGATGAGCTGTCCCGTGCCGATCCAGCCGTAGGCCTCGGCCGTTTCGCTGAACTTCACGGATGCCGAGGTCATCGCGAACATGACCGCCAGCGCCGGAGCGATGCCGACGCCCGCGACCACCAGGCACGCTCCGACCCACCACGGGGTGGACGCGCCGATGTCGCCGACGACGAAGACCGAGGCGACGAGGCCGACGGCGACGACGCTCATACGTCGCGCCATGGCCCATGGCCCCATGGGGACATGGCCGAACGCGAGGCCTCCGGCGAGGCTGCCGACGGAGAAGACCGCCAGGACGAGGCCGGCCTCGAGGCCGCCGTGGCCGAAGGTCGCGACCACCGCCGCCTCGACCGCGGCGCACGCGCCGATGAGGAGGAAGCCGATCACCGTCGCGAGCAGCACCACGGGCTTTCCCAGCACCGTGCCGAACGCGCGGCGGCTGCGCGGAATGCGCACGCGCCCGACTTCGGGGGAGAGGATGAACCACGCGCCGCCGGCGACGAGGATCGTGACGATCATCAGCAGCGCCGGGACGGTGCCGACCTGGGTCGCGACGAGGGTGATGACCACCGGCGCGAGGATCCAGATGATCTCTTGCAGGCTCGCGTCGAGGGAGAACAGTGCGGTCAGCTGTCGTGCGTTGACGAGCTTGGGGTAGATGGTGCGCACGGCCGACTGCACGGGAGGCGTGGAGAGCCCGGCGATGAGCCCGAACACCATGTAGCCCGCGACGCCGAGAGGGATCAGCGCAAGGGCGAGCAGTGCCGCCGCGCACACCGCGGTGGTCAGCGTGAGAACGCGCCGCATGCCCCAGCGGCCCATCCAGCGGCTGGTGACGGGGCCGGCCGTCGCCTGACCCACCGATGCCGCTGCCAGCACGAGCCCCGCGGAGGCGTAGGAGCCCGTCATCTGCTCGACGTGGAGCAGGATGGCCAGGCTCGTCATGCCGTTCGGGAAGCGTGCGGTCAGCTGCGCCGCGATGATGCGCGCCACGCCCTGCGTGCGCAACAGTTCCCGGTATCCCGCCACCCCTCCACGCTACCCGTCGGCGCCGACACCGCGACACGCCCGACGGGGGTCGCGACACGCCGCAGTCGAGATTCCACAGGCGCGGCGATGTCGGAGGCCCGCCGTAGCGTGCGGGCTGTGGACGACGGTCGCGATGGCGATCGAAATCCGCGCGATTCAGGCTTTTTCCAGGCTTCGATCCTCGCGGCATCCTGTGGATGAAACGGTGGACAACCTGTGTTGTACATGGGGAGAGCGGTGCAAAACTACACGGATGTAACTACTAGCCCTTGTGGTGCTATCCAATGTCCGTACCCATATGTAGTATTGGACTCCCGGCGGGGGCACGGCCGGGATCACAGGCGAGAAGAGGGCGGATTCCCAACGGGATCGATCCGCGCAGACCAAGGGGAGAGAAGGAACGACATGGCAATCACCGTCTACACCAAGCCCTCGTGCGTGCAGTGCAATGCGACCTACCGCGCGCTGGACTCGAAGGGTATCGACTACGAAGTCCTCGACCTCTCGGAGGACCCGGCGGCGCTCGAGCACGTGAAGTCGCTCGGCTACCTGCAGGCTCCGGTCGTCGTCACCGACGAGGATCACTGGTCGGGCTTCCGCCCCGACAAGATCGACGAGCTCGCGAGCCGTCTGGCCTGACATGCCGACGTTGACGAGCGCCCCGCTGCTCGTCTACTTCTCGAGCGTGTCGGGCAATACGGCGCGATTCATCGAGAAGCTCGGTCTGCCGGCCGTCCGCATCCCGCTCGCCCCTGGCGACACACCTCTCGAGGTCGACGAGCCCTTCGTGCTCGTGACACCGACCTACGGAGGAGGCCAGGGGCGAGGCGAGGAGAAGGGCGCCGTCCCCAAACAGGTGATCCGGTTCCTCAACGACGAGCGCCATCGTCACCTCATCCGCGGAGTGATCTCCGCGGGCAACACCAACTTCGGCGAGTCGTTCTGTCGCGCCGGTGACATCATCAGCCGCAAGTGCACCGTGCCGCACTTGTACCGGCTCGAACTTTTCGGCACGCCCGACGACGTCGCCCGTGTGAGCGACGGATTGGAACGATGGTGGAAGCTGCAGTGAGCCCGGCGACCTTCAAGACCGACGCGCGCTTCGAGGGCATGGACTACCACGCCCTCAACGCGATGCTCAACCTGTACGGCGAGGACGGCAAGATCCAGTTCGACGCCGACAAGCGTGCCGCGCGGGAGTACTTCCTCCAGCACGTCAACCAGAACACCGTGTTCTTCCACTCGCTCAAGGAGCGGCTCGACTACCTCGTCGAGAAGGAGTACTACGAGGGCGCCGTGCTGGAGAAGTACCCGTTCGAGTTCATCCAGCGCCTCAACGACCGCGCCTACGGGGCGAAGTTCCGCTTCGAGACGTTCCTGGGCGCCTTCAAGTACTACACGAGCTACACGCTGAAGACCTTCGACGGCAAGCGCTATCTCGAGCGTTTCGAGGATCGCGTCGTGATGACGGCCCTGGGTCTTGCCGACGGTGACCAGCAGCTGGCCGAGAAGCTGGTGGACGAGATCATCTCGGGCCGCTTCCAGCCCGCGACCCCCACCTTCCTCAACACGGGCAAGGCGCAGCGCGGCGAGCTCGTCAGCTGCTTCCTGCTGCGCATCGAAGACAACATGGAGTCGATCGCCCGCGGCATCAACTCCGCCCTGCAGCTGTCCAAGCGCGGGGGCGGCGTCGCGCTCCTGCTCAGCAACATCCGTGAGGCCGGAGCCCCGATCAAGCAGATCGAGAACCAGTCCAGCGGCATCATCCCGGTCATGAAGCTGCTCGAAGACAGCTTCAGCTACGCCAACCAGCTCGGCGCGCGTCAGGGTGCCGGCGCCGTCTACCTGTCGGCGCACCACCCCGACATCCTCCGCTTCCTCGACACCAAGCGCGAGAACGCCGACGAGAAGATCCGCATCAAGACGCTGTCGCTCGGCGTCGTGATCCCCGACATCACCTTCGAGCTCGCCCGCAACGGCGAGGACATGTACCTGTTCTCGCCCTACGACGTCGAGAAGGTCTACGGCGTGCCGTTCGGTGACATCTCCGTCACCGAGAAGTACCGCGAGATGGTCGACGACGCGCGGATCAAGAAGACCAAGATCAACGCGCGCGAGTTCTTCCAGACCCTCGCCGAGATCCAGTTCGAGTCGGGCTACCCGTACATCATGTTCGAGGACACGGTGAACAAGGCCAATCCGATCAAGGGCCGGATCAACATGTCCAACCTCTGCAGCGAGATCCTGCAGGTCAACACGCCGACGACCTACAACGAGGACCTCTCGTACGCCGAGATCGGCAAGGACATCTCCTGCAACCTCGGGTCGATGAACATCGCGCTCGCGATGGACGGCAAGGACCTCGCCGGCACGGTCGAGACCTCGATCCGCGCGCTCACCGCGGTCAGCGACCAGAGCCACATCCGCTCGGTGCGCTCGATCGAAGACGGCAACGACCGCTCGCACGCGATCGGCCTCGGCCAGATGAACCTCCACGGGTACCTCGCGCGTGAGCACGTGCACTACGGCTCGGAAGAGGGCATCGACTTCACGAACATCTACTTCTACACGGTGCTGTTCCACGCACTGCGTGCCTCCAACCGCATCGCGATCGAGCGCGGCACGGCCTTCGACGGCTTCGCCGACTCGACCTACGCGTCGGGGGAGTTCTTCGACAAGTACCTCGAGCAGGAGTGGGTGCCGCAGACGGATCGCGTGGCCGAGCTGTTCGCCGGCATCCACATCCCCACCCAGGACGACTGGCGCGAGCTGAAGGCGTCGATCCAGGCGCACGGCATCTACAACCAGAACCTGCAGGCGGTGCCCCCGACCGGATCGATCTCGTACATCAACAACTCGACGAGCTCGATCCACCCGATCGCGTCGAAGATCGAGATCCGCAAGGAAGGCAAGATCGGCCGCGTCTACTACCCGGCGCCGTTCATGACGAACGACAACCTGGAGTACTACCAGGACGCGTACGAGATCGGCTACGAGAAGGTCATCGACACCTACGCCGCCGCGACCCAGCACGTGGACCAGGGCCTGTCGTTGACGCTGTTCTTCAAGGACACCGCCACCACCCGCGACATCAACAAGGCGCAGATCTACGCGTGGCGCAAGGGCATCAAGACGATCTACTACATCCGCCTTCGTCAGATGGCGCTCGAGGGCACGAACCTGTCCGAGTGCGTCTCCTGCATGCTGTGACCGCGCTTCGCTCACTCCACGACCGTTTGAAGGATTGACGACATGACCCCGTCCGAGCCGCTCAAGCTCATCGACCACGTCCAGGCGATCAACTGGAACCGCATTCAGGACGACAAGGACCTCGAGGTGTGGAACCGCCTCGTGAACAACTTCTGGTTGCCCGAGAAGGTGCCGCTGTCCAACGACATCCAGTCGTGGGCGACGCTCACTCCCGACGAGCAGACCACCACGATGCGCGTGTTCACCGGGCTGACGCTCCTGGACACCATCCAGGGCACCGTCGGCGCCGTCTCGCTCATCCCCGACGCGATCACACCCCACGAAGAGGCCGTGTACACGAACATCGCGTTCATGGAGTCGGTGCACGCGAAGAGCTACTCGTCGATCTTCTCGACGCTGTGCTCCACGCCCGAGATCGATGACGCGTTCCGGTGGTCGGTGGAGAACCCGAACCTTCAGAAGAAGGCCCACATCGTCATGGACTACTACCGTGGCGACGAGCCGCTCAAGCGCAAGGTCGCCTCGACCCTGCTGGAGTCGTTCCTGTTCTACTCGGGCTTCTACCTGCCGCTGTACTGGTCGAGCAAGGCGAAGCTGACGAACACGGCCGACATCATCCGCCTCATCATCCGCGACGAGGCCGTGCACGGTTACTACATCGGCTACAAGTTCCAAAAGGGGCTCGAGAAGCTCACCCAGCCCGAGCGCGACGAGATCAAGGACTACACCTTCTCGCTGCTCTACGAGCTGTACGACAACGAGGTGCAGTACACGCAGGACCTCTACGACGGCATCGGCCTGACCGAGGACGTCAAGAAGTTCCTGCACTACAACGCCAACAAGGCGCTGATGAACCTCGGCTACGAGGCGATGTTCCCGTCGCAGCTGACCAACGTGAACCCCGCGATCCTCTCGGCCCTGTCGCCGAACGCCGATGAGAACCACGACTTCTTCAGCGGGTCGGGCTCGTCGTACGTCATCGGCAAGGCGGTCGCGACCGAGGACGACGACTGGGACTTCTGACCTGACCGACGTCGTCGAGTGGATGGCGCGACGCCCCCGAACCGTGCTCGATGAGCCGGCGCGGGGGCGTCGCGGCGTCGAGGGTCTTCGCTCGCCGCGGACGGTCAGGAGATGACGACAGCGTCGAAGCTCACCGGTCCCGGACACGGGCCGCCGCCCTCCGACCTGTAGGGGATCTCCGCGCGGACATCACGCGTGACGGTGCCGGTGGCATCGGTGATCACCACGCGCACCGTCGTGCCGGGCTCGATGCTGACGACGCTCGTGTCGGCGAGATACGGCGGTGCCAGCGGCATCCGTCCGCGGCCGTCGCGGCCGAGGGGGAGGCGCGTGGGGGCGCAGCCGTCGCCGAAGCACGCGGCCACCTCGCCGACGGTCAGGGCGGAGGCGACCTCGATCGTGACGGGCCCGGGATTGACGAATCCGATGGCAGGGCACACCGGAACCATCGGCCCACAGCCTCCCAGCAGTCCGGTCGTCAGCAGCGCGGCCGCCGCCAGCGGAAAGCGACGTGTCATACGCGACACCCTAGGCACCGCGCGCAGTGGCGCCCGGTGCTCACAGGAAGTGCTCAGGCGCGAAGCATTCCTTCAGTTATGCTGAAGGAATGCTTCGCACCCCCCTGTCTCTGTTTCGCACTCTCGCGTTCGCGGAGGCGGTGTCGTGGACGCTGCTCATCGCCGGTCTCCTCGTCCGGGCGACGACCGGGTGGGCGCCCGCGGTCACGATCGGGGGCGGCATCCACGGTTTCGTGTTCCTCTCGTACGGCGCCACGGTCGTTCTGGTCGCTCTCAACAACCGATGGCCCGCGGGGCCGACCACCGTCGCGCTGATCTCGGCGATCGTGCCCTACGCCACCATTCCGGTCGAGCTCTGGGTGCACCGTCGCGGCCTGCTCGCCGGTGCGTGGCGCGTCGAGGCTGCTGCCGATGCGGCGGACGCGCGGTGGTACGACGGCCCGTTGGCCTGGTTCCTGCGCCGCCCCTGGCTGCTGTTCGTCGGCATTCTCGTGGCCGTCGCCGCGATCTTCGCCGTGCTGCTGATCCTCGGCCCTCCCGGTGGTGCGAAGGCCTGATCCCGGCGCCGAGGTCAGCGCCCGGCGAGCGGTGGCGTCAGCCCGTCAGCTGGAGAAGTCACGGGACGGCGACCCGTGCGCGGCACAGCGCATCGATAGCATGGACC
Source organism: Microbacterium sp. PM5 (assembly GCF_003293595.1). Lineage (NCBI taxonomy): Bacteria > Bacillati > Actinomycetota > Actinomycetes > Micrococcales > Microbacteriaceae > Microbacterium > Microbacterium sp. PM5. Next base: position 456,834 of record NZ_CP022162.1, read on the forward strand.
GCATGACTCAGGATGGTCCCCGCTTCAGCCCCGTCATCGCGCTGCTCGCGGTGTCGGCGATGTGGGAGGAGCAGCTGGCGTCGATCCTCAAAGACCTCGGCATCAGCACCCGCAAGTTCGGTCTCCTCGGTCACATCTACGCCGAGCCCGGCATCTCGTTCTCCGAGCTGGCCCGCCGCTCGCACATCACGGTGCAGTCCGCCCATACCGCCGTGCGCACGCTCGTCGACGACGGCCTCGTGCAGGATGCCACGGCCCATGCCGGCGCCGCCAGCGATCTGCATGTCACCACGAAGGGAGCGCGCGTGCTGCAGGATGCCCGACAGCGCCTCTTCGAGCTCGACGACGTCCTCGCCCAGCGCCTTCCCAAGGTCGCCGATTCGCTGGACGGCATCCGCGCCGGCATCGTCTGAGCACACGGCGGGCAGGCGAGGCTCGGGGCGGGGCCGGCTCACCGCTTCGTCGACACCGTCACCGTGAACTTCGGATCGCGGGAGACCTGATGCGTCGGCCCCACCACGCGCTCGAGCGTGGCGCGATATCGAAGCGGCGAGTTCCACACGCACCACAGCTGCCCGCCGGGCGCGAGAACCCGTGCGGCGTCGGCGAACAGGCGCGCCGCGATCGTCGTGGTCAGTGCGGCACCGGAATGAAACGGGGGATTCAGGGCGATGAACGACGCGCTCGCGGCGGCGCGTTCCTCCAGACCGTCCGCGCGCGCGACGCGGACTCGATCGCTCAGTGCGTTCGCTGCCACGGTCGCCGTAGCCGAGGCAACCGCCGCTGCCGACTGATCGCTCGCGTACACGTGCGCGGACGGATGCCGCCGCGCGAGCCACGCGCCCACGATGCCGGTGCCGCAGGCGAGATCGATCCAAGGGTCCTCGGCAGTGCCGCCCCCGGGAGAGCGGGGTGCGGCGTCGAGCGCGCTCAGCAGCGCCCGCGTCCCGATGTCCAGGCGAGCGCCCGCGAAGACCCCGCCGAAGGCGCGCACCTCCACGTCGTCGACGCGCGCGGCGGCGGGCACCGGGTCGCGACCGTCGTGCGGGCCTCGGGCGATCAGCGCCCGAGACTTCTGGCGGGCGTGAGTGACATCGACCGTCGTGAAGAACGCGCGCAGCACGTCGTTCATCGCGACGCTCATGTGCTTGATGCGGCCCCCGGCCACCACGGTGACATCGGATCTCGCGTGCGCCGCGATCAGTCCGGCGACATCGCGCAGCGCGTCCAGAGAGCGCGGCAGGCGCATCAGCACGACGCGCGCGCCGGCGACCAGAGCCGCGTCCAGGGGGCCGGAGGAGATCTGCTCGGCCAGTCCCAGCGTGACGGCGTTGGAGAGCAGCGCCCTCTCACCCAGGACGGCGTCCTGGTGCACGCGCACCGCGGAGGCGCCGTCGTGGGCCGCTCCGAGGGCGAGGGCGCCGTAGGCGTCGCCGACGACGGCGATCTCACCGGCGCGGGCGCCGGTGCGCACAGCGGCCGACTCGTCGAGGATCAGGCGGTCTGCGGCATCCACCGCACCGAGACCCTCGCCCTCGACGTCGGGCGCGCGCCGAAGCCGCTCGAACGGCAGGGTCACGACCCCTCCGCGTATCGCAGGACCGCGTCGGCTGGTGTGCACTCATCGCCGATGCGGATGCCGTCGGCGAGCCGTCCCGCCTTGCGCAGCTCCTGCAATCCCGCCACGGTGCGCCGGCGCAGCTCCCACGGATCGATCGTGTTGACGTAGATCTTCGTGCCGCCTTCGAAGCCGGCCGGGGTGGAGATGCGCCACTTGAGCACCACTCGCCAGGGCATGGGCCACGGCGCGCCCGGCGGACGATAGTGCCACTCTTCGTTGGTCGGCACGTGCACTCCGGTCGCGGCGTGCAGCGCGTGCAGCAGGTCGGACACGGCGCGGGTCTCGGCGTCCGTGTGCTCCTGCGGCAGGTTCGCCGCCGACGTCGAGAAGATCTCGAACGCCGGGTAGCGGTGCCCGACGCCCGCGAAGGCGACGGCGCCGTCCGTCGCCGCGACGACGAGACCCTCCGACACCGCGAGATCGGCGATCTCATGCTGGTACAGCCCACGGTCGTGGGACAGCAGGCGCAGCTCGTGATCGACCTGCGGCCCGTGATCATCGATCGCGACGAGCTGCTTGTGCAGGTGCTCGAACGAGGCGCCCGCCGGACGCAGCCAGTTCTGGAAGACGCTCACGTACGCGGCGTTCGGCTGCGCGGCCTGGATCTCGGCCAGTGCCTGCACGGTGAAGGCGACGTAGGCCGCATGCTCGTCGGGGCTCAGCGTTCCCGCCGACGCCAGCTCGGCATCCGTGCTCGCACCGTCAACCACATGACGACGGGCGACGACCACGTCGTGGGAGCCGCCGAGCAGGTCCAACGCCGCCTCTTCGAGGCTGGTTTCGGCACCGGCCGCGCGGGCGCGGATCTCGGCGAGCTTCTCCATGTGCACGCGTCCCACGGGATCGGACAGATACTCCTCGGCCCACTGCACGATGCCGGTCGGTTGCCGGTAGCCGTGGTTCTCTCGCCAGTACTCCGCCGACACGATCTCGAACAGGTTGCCGAAGCGGCGGAACTCGGCGACGGAGTCGTTCAGCGCGTGGGCCGGCACCCGGCGAACCTCCTCGAAGCGCGGGCCGATCAGTCGGGCCTTCTCGGGCGTCGTCTCGAGGTAGCGATCCACGCAGAACGCACACAGACGACGGTCCTCGCCGGGCCCGAGATGGTGCACATCCTCGCGGGGTGCGCTGAGGGGGCGGTTCGCCCGACCCGGAACCGTCCAGACCCGCGTGCCGGTGAGGGGGCCGATCTGCTTGACGGTGCCGTCGGGCAGGCGCCGGATCGCTCGTGGTGCTCCGTCGCTCATGCCTCCAGCCTATCGAGGCGGGGCATACTGGCCTCATGAAGACCTTCGCGCGATGGCTCTTGGCCGCTGGCATGATGTTCGCCGGCCTGTCCCACCTGTTCTGGGCTCGTCGGGAGTTCCAGGCGCAGGTCCCCGACCTCGTCACCGATGTCCTGCCGATCGACAAGGACGGCGTGGTGGTCGCGTCCGGCGCGGTGGAGATCATGCTCGGAGCTGCTCTGATCGTGCTGCCGACGGAGCGCAGGCGCGTCGGTTCCCTCCTCGCCGCGTTCTTCATCGCGATCTTCCCCGGCAACCTCGCGCAGGCCATGGATCGGCGCCCGGCCTTCGGCCTGGACAGCGACGCTGCTCGCCTGACGCGCCTGCTCTTCCAGCCGCTGCTGGTCGCCTGGGCCCTGCTCGCGACCCGAGATTGAGACGACAGAGGGAGGGGTGGATGCCACGGCATCCACCCCTCCCTTTCACGTGCTCAGCGCGTGGCGGGCATCCGCACCGTGCCCGTCTCGGCGACCAGGCGTTCGCGATCCACGCGGTCGAGATCGTGCAGGGAGCTGCCCTTGGTCTCGCGCATCGAGACGACGGCGATCAGGGTGATGGCGGCGGCGACCGCCAGATACAGCGCGACGGGGATGTAACTGCCCGAGGCCGACAGCAGCGCTGTCGCGATGATCGGCGCGAGTGAGCCGGCGACGATGGACGTCACCTGGTAGCCGAGCGAGACGCCCGAGTAGCGCATGCGCGTCGGGAACATCTCCGACATGATCGCCGGCTGGGGCGCGTACATGAACGAGTGGATCACCAGGCCCAGGCAGATCGCCAGGATGATGATCGCGGGCTCTTTCGTGTTGAACATGGGAAAGGCGATGAAGCCCCACGCCGCTGCTCCGACCGTGCCGATCGCGTACACCGGCTTTCGGCCGATGCGGTCGGCGAGAGCCCCGACCAGCGGGATGACGATCATGTGGACGATGTGCGCGATCACCAGCATGCCGAGGATCTCGGCGGTGTTCACGTCCAACGCGATCTTCAGGTACGTGATCGAGAAGGTGACCACGAGGTAGTACATGATGTTCTCCGCGAAGCGCAGACCCATCGCGGTGAGCACGCCGCGCGGGTAGCGGCGGACGACCTCGAACACGCCGTAGCGATCGTGCTTCTGCTCCTCCGCCTCTTTCTGCGCCTCCAGGAAGATCGGCGCATCGCTGATCTTGGTGCGGATGTAGTAGCCGATCGCCACGATCACCACCGACAGCCAGAAGCCGACGCGCCAGCCCCAGGCGAGGAACGCCTCGGCGGAGAGGGTGCGGCTGAGCACGAGCAGCACGACAGTCGCGACGAGGTTGCCGATCGGCACGGCCGCCTGGGGAAACGATGCCCAGAAGCCGCGGGTCCTGTCGGGGGAGTGCTCGGCCACCAGCAGCACGCCGCCGCCCCATTCGCCACCGACGGCGAAGCCCTGGGCGAAGCGCAGCAGCACCAGCAGCGCCGGTGCCCAGTAGCCCACCTGCTGGAAGGTCGGCAGGCACCCCATGAGGAAGGTCGCCACCCCGACGAGGACGATGGCCAGCTGCAGCAGCTTCTTGCGACCGTACTTGTCGCCGAAGTGACCGAAGACGATGCCGCCGAGGGGGCGGGCGACGAACCCGACCGCATACGTGACGAATGCCGCGATGATGCCCGCATACGGATCGTCGGACGGCGGGAACATGATCAGGTTGAACACGAGCGTGGCCGCGGTGGCGTAGAGGAAGAACTCGTACCACTCGACGATCGTGCCGGCCATCGAGGCGCTGACGACGCGGCGGAGACCGGACTGCGGGGGCGTGCGGTGCGAAGCGGTCGCTGAAACCATGCGCTGATACCTCCTTGTAGAGCGCGATGCGACGAGGGATGCCGCGCCGTGGACGCTACCTGAAAAGTGATTCAGGTACAAGGTTCAGCGCTGCACAGTGCCTGTGCACGCGTGCACCGACGGGCGCACGCAGGCTCCGCTATGCGCGTCGACGCACGTACCGGTGCTCGGGGCGCCCCGTGGTGCCGTAGCGCAAACGCACGTCCACGATCCCGCGGGTCGCCAACGTCGCGAGGTGGCGCTGCGCAGTGGCGCGCGAGACACCCGCCCGGTCGGCGATCTCCGCCGCCGAGGACTCGTCGTCGCCGAGCGCGCCCAGGATCACCCGCTCGGTCGCCGATCGTGACACTGACGACGTGTCGCCGCCCGCGTGCAGGATGCCGAGCGCTCGATCGATCTCGTCCTGCGACACGCTGCGCTCCTCGTCGAGCACGTTGCGAAAGCGCGCGTAGCGATCGAGGACCTCCACGAGGGCGCGCCGCTCGAACGGCTTCACGAGGTAGCCGAGCGCTCCGGCGCGCAGGGCGCGGCGCACCGTCAGCGCGTCGGTCGCGGCCGAGAGCACGAAGGCGTCGATCGGGTTCTCGCGGACGAATGCGATCCCGTCGCCGTCGGGCAGGTACGCGTCGACGAGCAGAAGATCGGGGCGTTCTGTGCGGACGGCGGCGGTCGCGTCGGCGAGCGTGCGCACCGGTGCGAGGGCGTGGTAGCCGGGGCGCTCGGCCACGATCTCGCGATGCAGCCCGGCGACGCGGAAGTCGTCGTCGACGACGAGGACGCGAAGGGGAGTGGTCATGAGGGGGGATCCCTTCGGTCGATGAATCGATCGGGTACGGGCCCGGCGTCGGAGGAGCCACCACCGAGGGCATCTCCCAGAACGCCGCACAACCGGGCACCGAACACCGCCCCCGTGAGCGCGGACGTCCCCGCGGCCTCGATGAGCCAGACGTCGCCCCCACGGCGGCGCGCCAGCTCGCGCGACAAGGGAAGGCCGACGCCGAGTCCGTGCACCCGGTCGGTTTCGGGAGCGGGTCGACGCCCGCGCGAGAAGAGATCCGCTTCGGCGTCCACACCGGCGTCCACACCGGCGCCGGAGTCGGCGACGGTGAGGACCAGATCGTGCCCGTCGCCGAAGCATCCGATCTCGACGCGGCGCGGCGCAGGCCCTTCGACAGCGGCTCGGATCGCGTTGTCGACGAGGTTGCCGAGCACGGCGGCCACATCCTCCACCTCGACCAGGTGCGCCAACAGCAGCGACTCCGGGTCGACGGAGACCCGTACGCCGCGCTCTCCCGCCTCGAGACCGTGCGCGCCGATGAGGGCGTGCAGCAGGCCGTCGCCGATGCGATCGATGTTCTCGACCGGGTAGTCGACGGGCCCGCGATGCAGCTGCTCGCCGAGGAACTCGCGAGCCTCGCCCGGGCGGTCGGCGTCGAGCATGCCGACGGCGACGTGAAGGCGGTTCGCGAACTCATGCCGCTGCACACGCAGTGCCCCGGTCATGGCCCGCACGGTGTCCAGCCGTTCGCTGAGCGCAGCGACGTCCGTGCGATCGCGGACGATCAGCACGGTGCCGAGGTTCCGCCCGGCGTGACGCACGGGCTGCGCGTCGGCATAGAGCACCCGGTCGCCCACGACCACCGCCTCACTCGCGGTGCCGTCTCGAGCCGCGGTGACGATCGCGGGGGCGACGCCCAGCTGCTCCAACGTCGTGCCCGAGGGGTCGCCGAGTTGCAGCATCCGCCGCGCCGCATCGTTGCAGAGGCGCACGACGCCGCGGTCGTCCAGCGCCACGACCCCGTCGCCGACGCCGTCGAGGACGGCGGCCTGGTTCTGCACCAGGGCGACGAGCTCTTCCGGCTGCAGACCCAGCGTGAGCCGCTCCCACCGTCGTCGCAGCACGATCGCGGCGATCGCTGCCAGCAGCACGCCGGCGCCGGCCGCTGCGGCGATGCCGCCGAGCAGCGCCGGCAGGTCGTCGAACACGCTGGAGGGTTCGAAGCCCACGCTCACCTCGCCGACCGGGGCGGCACCCGCGGGGTGGGTGCCGTCGGCGCCCGGGGGCCAGATGGGCACCTTCGCACGCGCCGAGACGCCGAGCGTGCCCTGCTGCCATGTCACGACCTCGTTGCCGGCGAGCACCTCGCGGAAGTCGGTGCTGACGGGCCGGCCGAGCAGCGCGGGATCGGGATGCGCCAGACGGATGCCGTGGTCGTCGGTGATCACGACGAAGAGGGTGCCGGTGTGCGCGGTGACATCGGCGGCCAGTTCCTGCAGCGGACCGCCCGACAGATCCGCGCCGCGGGGTGTGCCGGGATCGGCGCTGATCTCGGTGACCTCGGCGCGCACCTGCGGGTCGACGGCGATCGTGCGGGCGATGTTCAGCGCGGAGGTCTCGGCCGCTGCCCGCAGCTGCTGGACGCCCAGAAGTACAAAGACGAGAACGCACACGGCGACGACCGCGATCACCGTGGTCAGTTGCACGAGCATCACCCGCGTCGCGAACCTCATCTGGTGAGCATAATGCGCTGAACTCGCGTTGCGCGCAGAAGTCCACGCAATGAGAGATAGCGCGCGCGGGCGGGGCGAGATCCCTAGAGTCGCGGAATCCGGTCGACGAGGCGCGTCGACCGCAGACGAAGGAGTCGAGATGCCCCCTGTTCTCACGTCACTCGCGGCCGCGGCCGACGAGGGCTACGACCTGGCGTTCACGCCGTCGGACGGCGTGCTGGTCGTGCTCGGGTTCACGATGGTGCTCACGTTCATGGCGCTGATCATGACGCGCCGACTGACCCCCATGGTCGCCTTGATCGTGGTGCCGACGATCTTCGGCCTGTTCGCCGGCGCCGGCTTCGGTCTGGGCGACATGGTCATCGACGCGATCAAGTCCATGGCACCCACCGCCGCCCTGCTCATGTTCGCGATCATGTACTTCGGGATCATGATCGACGTCGGCCTGTTCGACCCGCTCATCCGTCTGATCACCCGCGTGCTCGGCGACGACCCCGCGAAGGTGGTGCTGGGCACCGCGCTGCTCGCCGGTGCGGTGTCGCTGGACGGTGACGGCTCGACGACGTTCATCATCACGACCTCGGCGATGCTGCCGATCTATCTGCGTCTCGGCATGAGCCCCGTGGTGCTCACGTGTGTCGCCGGACTCATGAACGGCACGCTCAACATCGTGCCGTGGGGCGGTCCCACCGTGCGCGCGGCATCCGCCCTTTCGCTGCAGCCGACGGACATCTTCGTGCCCATGCTCCCGTCGCTCGCGACGGGTCTGGTGATCTCGTTGGGCTTCGCCTGGTTCCTCGGGCTCGGCGAGCGTCGCCGTCTCGCCGGGTCGATCGACACCACCCGCATCGAGTCGACCCGCGGCGACGGCATCTTCGGCGCGCCCCGACTGTTCCGCGGCGCCGAGCCGAAGCCCGGTGCTGCCGCGACGCTGCGCACCGGCAACATCGTCACCGTGCGGGGAGCCCGCGGTGCGGTCGCCGCCACCGCGCTGGTGGATGCCGCCGACACCGCCATGGCCGACACCATGCTCGACCCGAACCGGCCCACGCTGCGCCCGCGTCTGATCTGGTTCAACCTCGCGCTGACCGTCGTCGTCATGGTGCTGCTGGTGCTCGACCTGTTCCCGCTGGCGTTCGTCTTCATGGTCGGTGCGGCGATCGCGCTGATCGTCAACTTCCCGAAGCTCAAGGGCCAAGCCGACGAGATCGTCGCCCACGCGCCCTCGATCGTCGGGGTCGTATCGATGGTCCTCGCCGCGGGTGTGCTGGTCGGCGTCCTCAACGGCACCGGGATGGTGACGGCGATGGCGTCGTGGATCACCGCGGTGATCCCCGCCGAGATGGGCCCCTTCCTTGCGGTCATCACGGGCGTGCTGTCGATCCCGTTCACGTTCTTCATGTCGAACGATGCGTTCTACTTCGGCATCCTGCCGGTGCTGGCCGAAAGTGCCTCGCACTTCGGCATCGCGCCCGTCGAGATGGCACGCGCCTCCATCACCGGGCAGCCCGTCCATCTGCAGAGCCCGCTCGTTCCCGCGATCCTGCTGCTGGTGTCGCTGGCGAACGTCAACCTCGGCGATCACCACAAGAAGGTGCTGTGGCGGGCCGCGCTGGTCTCATTGGCGATGCTCGCCGTCGGCGTTCTGGTGGGCGTGATCCCGCTCGCCGCCTGAGGGCGGTTGCTGCGCGGTCGACGGGCATCAGCTCCCGTCGGCCGCGCCGTCGTCGCTGGAGTGCGGACGCACGCGCACGATGTTCGTCGTCTCGTCGATGTCGGCGACGCCGGGGTAGGCCTTGACGAAGTCGGAGAAGGACCGGTGGCCCAGGGCCTTCTCGCTGAAGGACGGATCCATGCGCTTGAGCAGGTTCTTCACCGCCGAGAGGTGCACCCACTCGTCGTCGGTGCGCTCCTGCTCCAGGCGCAGGGCACGCCGCAGAAGCTCCGCCGTCGGGTCCTCGGTCTTCTTGCGTCGACGCGACGATGACGGGCCCGCCGTGGCGGCGGCATCCGCCTTCTTCTGGGTCGCGGCGGACGCCGGCAGCACCACTCCGGGCAGCGAATCGTACGAGTCGAACTGATCGCATGCGGCCGCGAGCGACTTGGCCGTCGAGCCGGCCACGCCGACACCCACCACGACGCGACCCAGACGCTTGCACCGCTGCGCGAGCGGCACGTAGTCGCTGTCGCCGGCGACGATCACGACGTGGGTGAGGTCGGGCAGGCGGAACATGTCCTCGACGGTGTCGACGGCCAGACGGATGTCGGCACCGTTCTTCGCGTAGGCTGCCGCGGGGAACAGCTGCACGAGGTCGACGGCGCGCGCGACCAGCTGCGAACGGTACAACGCGTTGACCGGCGACGACCAGTCGGCGTAGGCACGCGTGAGCACGAGAGTGCCGAAGGACGCCGCGTAGTCGATGATCGCCCCGACATCGATCGTGGCCTCCTTCAGGCGCTGGGCGATCTCGGGGGCATCGGGGTCGGCGATGATCTTCTGGCGGTCGGCGGCGTAGGAATTGCGCCCGTGCACGCGGTCGTACCAACTCATGACGATGTTGTCGAAGTCGAGGTAGACGGCGACGCGGTTGCCCTGCAGCTCGACCATGTCAGCGCTCCTTCGGGTAGGTCACGCCGAGCTGGCCCCGCACGTCGTCGAGCGCGTGCATGATCGCGATCGACTCCGCGAACGGCAGCAGGTCGCTGTCGGTGCGACCGGAGCGCAGCAGGCGCTCGGCGGCGAGGGCCTGGAACTGCATGCCGCGGCCGTCGACCTCGCTGCGGTACTCCTCGATCAGGGTGCCGTCGGTCGCGGTGACCCGGAAGGAGGTGGGCTCGTACCAGACGCGATCGATGTCGATCCGGGCGTTCGTGCCGATCACGTGGGCGGTGTTCGGACCGGCGGCGCGCGAGCTCGTCGCGATCGACGAGATGGCACCGCCCGCGTGGACGGCGGCGATCGCGACCTCGGTGTCTGCTCCGGTGTCGCCGAGGCGGCCCACCGCGCGGATGTCGGTCATCGGTCCGAGCACGTCCCACGCGAAGGAGACGGGGTAGATGCCGAGGTCCAAGAGGGCACCGCCGCCCAGTCCGAGAGCGTTCAGCCGATGCGCCGGATCGGTGGGCAGCGACTGCGTGTGGTCGGCGATGACCGTGCGCAGCTCGCCCAGGGCGCCGTCGGCGATGAGTTCGCGGATGCGGATCATGTGCGGCAGGTACCGGGTCCACATCGCCTCCATCGCCAACAGCCCGCGCCCCGCGGCGATGTCACGGATCGCGATGGCCTCGTCGGCATCCAGGGTCACGGCCTTCTCGATGAGAACGTGCTTGCCGGCCTCCAGGGCGAGGATCGCGTGCTCTCGGTGATGACTGTGCGGGGAAGCGACGTACACGATATCGACGTCGGGGTCGGCGACGAGCTCTTCGTACGACCCGTGCGCGTGAGGGATGTCGTACGCGGCGGCGAACGCACGCGCCGACTCCGGGCGGCGCGATCCGACGGCGGTGACGGTGAGCCCCGCCGTCCGCAGATCCTTCGTGAAGGCGTGGGCGATGCCGCCCGTGGCGAGGATTCCCCAGCGGATGGGCGCGGTCGGCACACTCGTGCCGGGGGCGTTGTCGGTCATGCGACGAGCCTAGCCGCGCGCGCGTAGGCTCGAGCCGTGAGTGCCGACACCGAGGCGTCGATCGCCCGATTCCGTGAGCTGCTGCAGATTCCGACCGTCTCGCACGCGGACGAGAGTCTCGTGGACGCGGATGCGTTCACGCGCTTCATCGACACGCTGGCGCGTCTGTATCCGACCGCGCATGCCGCTCTCGAGCGTGAGGTCGTCGACGGCTACTCCGTGCTGTTCCGCTGGTCCGGCCGGCAGAGCGCGGCGGATCCGCTCGTGCTCATGGCCCACATGGACGTCGTCCCCGTCGTCGAAGAGGAATGGGACCACCCGCCGTTCGGGGCCGAGGTGGTCGGTGAAGGTGTCGATGCCGAGATCCACGCGCGCGGCGCCATCGACGACAAGGGCGCCCTCGTGGCGATCATGGAGGCGGTGGAGGAACTCGCCGCGGAGGGCTACGCGCCGACGCGCGATGTCTACCTCGCCTTCGGCCACAACGAGGAGACGGCCGGCGGCGGCGCGCGCGCGATCGTGGCGCTGCTGCGCGAACGCGGGGTCACGCCGGGTCTGGTGCTCGATGAAGGCGGCGCGGTCGTGGACGGTGCGGTGCCGGGGGTCGCGGTGCCGACGGCGATGGTCGGCGTCGCCGAGCGGGGCGTCCTGACGCTGCGGCTGACCGCGCGCGAGGGGGGAGGCCATGCGTCCACGCCGCCCGCCTTCCCCGCCACCGCGCGGCTCGCCCGCGCCATCGACCGCGTGCAGCGCCATCCGTTCCCGGCCCGCATCGTCCCGCCGGTGCGCGCCCTGTTCGCGACACTGGCCCCCCACACCTCACAGCCGCTTCGCACTCTCTTCTCGCACCTCGCCGCGGTGGCCCCGTTGGCCGCACGGGTGTTCGCGCGCCTCGGACCGGAACTGAACGCGATGGTGCGGACGACCGCCGTCGCCACCGAGCTGTCGGGGGCTCCGGGCGAGAACGTGCTGGCGACCACGGCTCGTGCCTCGATCAACATCCGCCTGCTCACCGGCGACACCGTCGCCTCGGCGACCGCGCGGATCCGCCGCGTCGTGGCCGACCCCGCCGTCGAGATCGAGGTGCGCCACGGGTCGGATCCGTCGCCGGTGTCACCTTGGCGCGGTGAGCCGTGGCAGCGCATCGCGACCGCGGTTCACGACGCCCTCGGAGCCGAGGTCGTGACCACGCCGTACATCCAACTCGGGGCGAGCGACAGTCGCTGGTTCACGGCGATCAGCTCGCACGTCTACCGCTTCACGCCCTTCCACCTCACGCGGGCCGAGCGCGACGCGCTGCACGCCCACAACGAGCGCATCCGCGTCGGGTCGTGGCGCAACGGCATCCGCTTCTATCGCGCCCTCATCCGAGCCAGCTGACGCTTTCGGCGCCCGCCTCTCCCGCTGCATGTCCCACTCTGTGCTGTTGGGCGCGCTCTCACCCAGCGGGAACCGGGACACGCTCCGCGGGGACCGGGACACGCTCCGCGGGAATGGGGACACGCTCCGCGGGGATCGGGACGCGCACGGCGGGTGGGGTCACGCGGAGAGCGCTTTCGTGATGCGGGGGAGCGAGACCGGCTCGGCGGTGCCGAGCGCCTGGGCGAACACGCTCACGCGATACTCCTCGAGCAGCCAGCGCGCGTGTGCGATCGGAGCGGGAGCGTCGGACGCCAGGGGAAGCGCACCGCCAGCCTCCGCGTAGAGCGCAGCCGCGCGTTCGAACTCGGTGAGACGCTGGCGGTCGCGGCCGGGATTGTCGGCGAGGGTCCGAACCCGCTCCAGGGCGCCCTGCAGATAGCGCGGAAGATGACGCAGCCGATCGAGGCCCGTGCGCGAGACGAACCCGGGATAGATCAGCCCGCTCAGCTGCGCCTTGACATCGCCGAGTGCGGCGAGCAGTGTCATCGCGTTCTGCGCCTTCACGGCACGCTCGACGTCGCGCTGCAGCGTCAGGATGCGTGCGGTCAGCGACACCGCCTGGAACAGCTCGTCCACCACGGCCGTCGACAGCGCGTCGCGGACGACGGCGAACTGCTCGGGTGTGCGGACGCCACCCGGGGCGACGCGCGCCATCACCGCATCGGCGACGGCCACGCGCGCATCCTCGATGAGCGCCTTCGCGGACGGGTACGGCGACGCCGCGAGAGAGAGTTTCTCCGCAGCGGTCAGATGGTCGAGCACGTAGGCGCTGGGCGAGGGCACGGCGAGCAGCAGCAGGCGACGGACCCCCGCGTGCGTGAGGCGCGCGGCCCGTTCGGGTGTGGACTCGATGCGCAGCGCCACGGCATACTTCTCGTCCACGAGCGCGGGGTAGCCCCGCACGACGCCGCCGGCGACCTTCGTGTCGACGACCTCGGGGAGTGTGCCGAGGTCCCACGTCAGAATGCCGCTGCGCTCGACGATCTGCGGCGCGCCGGGTGCGGATGCCGTCGCCGCCCCGTCGCCCGACGGCATGCCGGACTCCGAGATCCCCGAGGCGCGGGCGACGCGCCCGGCGGGTTGCTGCTCGCGCGTGAGGGTGCGGGCGACCTGCTCGCGGGCGCGGCTGGCGAGGCGGCCCTGCAGGTCGGCGAGGTCGCGGGAGGTGCCGACGGTGCGTCCCCGGTGATCGACGGCCCGGAACGTCATCAGCAGGTGCGCGGGCACCCGCTCGAGGTCGAAGTCGTCGGCCGTCACGGGCTGGTTCGCCACGCGCTGGATGCGGGCGGCCAGGGCGCTGCGCAGCGTCTGGGGCGGCAATCCGTCGTGGTGCTCAGGACCGGCCGACGCCACGTCCTCGCCGAGCTTCGCCGCCCAGTCCGCGGCCGGCACCACGTGCCGGCGGATCGCCTTCGGCAGCGCTTTCAACAGTGCCGTCATCAGCTCCGCCCGCAATCCCGGCACCTGCCAGTCGAAACCGTCGGGGCGCAGCGCCGCCAGCAGCGGAAGCGGCACGACCACGCTGACGCCGTCCTCGGGATTTCCGGGTTCGAAACGATACGCAAGCGAGAGCACCTGGTCGCCCTGCTGCCAACGACCGGGGAAGGCGCGCTCATCCGCCCCCGACGCGTCATCGCGGAGGTCGGCCTCGGTCAAGTCGAGAAGGCGCGGTGAGCGCGGCGAGGCCTCGCGCCACCACGTCTCGAACGAGCGCACATCGAACACGTCGTGCGGCACGCGCGCGTCGTAGAACGTGAAGACAGCCTCGTCGCCGACGAGGATGTCGCGGCGGCGTTCGCGCTCCTCCACCTTCTCCAGGCGGCGCCGCAGCTCCAGGTTGCGGCGTTCGAATGCGGTCAGACGCTTGTCGAGGTGCTGGCTGTTCCAGTCGCCGTCGACGAGCGCGTGCCGGATGAACAGCTCCCGCGCGAGCGGACGGTCGATGCGGGCCAGCTGCACGCGCCGGCGCGGGATGATCTCCACCCCGAAGAGCGTGACTTTCTCGGCGGCGACGGCGGCACCGGCATCCTTCGACCAGTGCGGGTCGCTGAGCTGACGGTGGGCGAGATCGCCGGCGAGCTCCTCGGCCCACGCGGGATCGATCGCCGCCACGGTGCGGGCGAACAGCCGCGAGGTCTCGACCAGCTCGGCCGCCATGACCGCATCGGGGCTCGCCTTGCGCAGACCCGATCCGGGGAAGATGGCGAAATTCGCGCCCCGCGCTCCGCGGTAGGTCGCGATCTGCTTGCGACGGTCGTTTCCGCCGCCCTTCGCCGCGCCCTTCTTCGCCGGTGTCAGCGAGCGGGTGTCGAGGATGCCGATGTGCGAGAGCAGACCCGACAGGATCGCCCGGTGCACGCGCGCGGGGTCGGCCGCCGCGCCGTCGGAGGTCGAACCGGTCTTCGCGCCCATCAGCTGGCGCAGCTGCCGATGCACGTCGGCCCACTCGCGCACCCGCACGTAGTTGAGGAACTCGCTGCGGCACAGGCGTCGGAAGGCGCTGGAGCCGAGGTCGCGCTGCTGTTCCTGCAGGTGGTTCCAAAGGTTGAGGAGGGTGAGGAAGTCGCTCGTCGGATCGGCGAAGCGCGCGTGGAGGCGGTCGGCCTGCTCTCTCGCCGCGGGGTCTTCGGCCGACGGGCGTTCGCGGACGTCCTGGATCGACAGTCCGGCGACGATCGCGAGCACGTCGGGGAGCACCTCCAGACGACGCGCCTCGATGAGCATCCGCGCGAAGCGGGGGTCGATCGGCAGGCGTGCGATCTCGCGGCCGAGGGAGGTCAGCCGCCGTGACGGCGAGACGGCCCGCAGCTCGGTCAGCAGGTCGAACGCGGCTTTGACCCCGCGGCTGTCCGGCTTCGTGAGGAAGGGGAAGTCCTCGATGTCGCCGAAGCCGAGCGCGAGCATCTGCAGGATGACGGACGCGAGGGAGGTACGGAGGATCTCGGGCTCGGTGTATTCCGGGCGTGCGAGGAAGTCGTCCTCGCTGTAGAGGCGGATCGCGATGCCGTTCGAGGTGCGCCCGGCTCGTCCGGAACGCTGCTGGGCCGACGCCTGCGACACCGCCTCGATCGGCAGACGCTGCACCTTCGAGCGTGCACTGTAGCGTGAGATGCGGGCCGTACCCGCATCGATCACGTAGCGGATGCCGGGAACCGTGAGACTCGTCTCGGCAACGTTGGTCGCCAGGATCACGCGCCGACGCACGCCGGCAACGGCCGAGGGTTCGAACACGCGGTGCTGTTCGGCGGCGGAGAGCCGACCGTAGAGGGGGAGGACCTCCGTGGGGCGCGCATCCTTCGCGTACATGCCGCGGACGGCATCCATCGCGTCGCGGATCTCCGCCTCGCCGGGGAGGAAGACGAGGACATCGCCGTTCGCTTCGCGGTCGAGCTCCCGCAGAGCGGCCGTCAGCGTGTCGACCTCGTCACGGTCGCCGTCGCGCGGGCTGTCGGAGTCGGCCGCACCCGGGCGGTAGCGGATCTCGACCGGGTAGGTGCGGCCGGACACCTCGACGATCGGCGCGGGTGTGCCCCCGGCATC
The DNA here is from genome assembly GCF_003293595.1 of Microbacterium sp. PM5. Taxonomy (NCBI): domain Bacteria; kingdom Bacillati; phylum Actinomycetota; class Actinomycetes; order Micrococcales; family Microbacteriaceae; genus Microbacterium; species Microbacterium sp. PM5. The sequence goes on from NZ_CP022162.1 coordinate 472,653, forward strand.
CGCGAAGTGTCTCGCGAAGCTCTCAGGATCGATCGTCGCCGAGGTGATGACGAGCTTCAGATCGGGGCGCTCGGGCAGGATGCGTGCGAGGTAGCCGAGGAGGAAGTCGATGTTCAGCGATCGCTCGTGGGCCTCGTCGATGATGATCGTGTCATAGCGGCGCAGCAGGCGGTCGCGGTGGATCTCGTTGAGGAGGATGCCGTCGGTCACAAGCGCGATCTGGGTGTCCTCCGACACCTGATCGGTGAAACGCACCTTGTAGCCGACAGCACCGCCGAGCGGCACCTGCAGCTCCTCGGCGACGCGCTCCGCGATGGTGCGCGCGGCGATGCGTCGCGGCTGGGTGTGCGCGATCTTCGTGCGCCCGAGCTCCAGGCAGATCTTCGGCAGCTGCGTGGTCTTGCCCGACCCGGTCGCGCCGGCCACGATCACGACCTGATGATCCCGGATCGCGCGCGCGATCTCGTCGCGCGCGGCGCTGACGGGCAGCTCCGGCGGGTAGGAGATCACGGGCGTGGGGGAAGGCATAGCCCTCCATCGTATTGCGCTCGGGGCGATCAGGCGCTCGGGCGGAACCCCGACACTTCCACGATCGCGTCGAAATAGGTCAGCAGCACGTTCGGAATGTCGCCGAGCGGGCTCGAGAGCACCACGAGAGCGAGCTTCTTCGAGTCCGGGACGGGGTACCAGTAGTGGGCGACGAGGCGGCGCTGCGTGAAAGCCTCGCCGTTCTCGACCTCGACCGACTCGTCGATGCGATGCGCGCGGACCACCTCGCCGTCCGCGAACGGACGCCGCACCGCCGTGCCCGCCATCTCGGGAGCGATCGTCGGCAGGGACTCTTCGAGCACGGCGAGCACGCGCTCGGGGTTCGTGCCGATGGCGGGGCTCATCCGGAACCGGTCGTCGTCGAAGAGTGTCAGCATCGCCGACATCGGCTCCCCGGGGCCGAGCTCCGTCTGCAGCAGCAGCAACCGCCCGTGCGCCTCGCGCGCGGCCCGTGCGGCCTCGACGAGGTCGTCGCGCATTCGGCGCCGCGGCGTGGCGTTCTCGTCGGCAGTGCCGAGCGTGCCACGTGCGACCTCCGCGGCCGATGTGCGGGCGGCGTCGTCGGAGTCGAGGGCGACCTGCCACCATGTGCCGAGCAGCCGGAAGGCGAGCTCGGGCTCGTGCGTGGTGCTCATGGAACGCGGCGCGTCAGCCGAGCGCGGCAAGATCGCTCATCGGCACCACGAGGCCGCCGTCGATCCAGACCGTGGACAGCCCAGAGGGCAGGCCTCGGATGGCGTCGGACAGATCGAGGATCTGCTTCGGGTTGGAGGCGTCTCGGGCGACGAGATCGAGCATGTCGGCATCGCCGTGGGCGGAGTCTCTCACCGCGATCAGAACGGCGGTCAGCGTCTGGGTCGAGACCGGCTCGCTCCCGGTGATGCGGATGACGACCGTGAGCTGGCGGGCGGCTCCCGAGAGGCTCGTGGTGACGGTGCTCGCGCGCTCGACGCGCGGGTCGGATGTCGCGATCGCGTCGTACACGGGCTGAAAAGCGTCCACGCTACTCTCCAAGGGGGTCGGGGCGGACTGGGGGGCATCGAAGAGAGAGGAGCATCCCGTTGAAGCGCCCACGGCGAGCAGAGCGACGAGAACACTAGCGAATCGGCGAGCTGAGGCTCCCGCGATCATCGTCACTCCTTCCACGTGTAGTAGCTCTCTTCGTAACCATACGCATTCTCATCGCCGATGAAGTATCGGTCGAGATCGTCGCGCGTGGCCGCCGGCACCTGCCCGATGTTGTTCTGCAGCGTGGAGTTGTAGGCGGGCGAATAGTGGATCCCTCCGACGCCCTGCGATGCAAGGGGCGAGTCCTCCTGGATCGTCGTCCAGTTGGGCCTGTCCGTGGGAGCGTAGCCGTCGGTGCCGAGCGAGATGACGCTGTCGAGCCGCGGAACCGGATCCCCATTGTGCTGCACCGAGACGACGGTGGTCGTGGAGGGGATGGGCATGCTGTCGATCGGTGCACCCGCGACGACGACGGCGTCCCAGTTGTAGTCGTTGTTGTACGCGGCGAGCGTTCCGGCGAGGATCCCACCCTGGCTGAACCCCACCAGCATCACCGGGTCGTCGGGTCCCACGCCGGCCTGCTTCATCGCTTCGAGCACGGCGCGCTCGTACTGCGAGCGCAGCGAGGGCGTGAGCATGAGCGCCAGGTTGCTGTCCAGATCGTTGACCGCGCCCTGATCGCCGTTGAGCCGGGAGAACCACTCCTGGGTGCTCGGCAGCGTGACGCGCCAGCGCACGACGCCGTCGGCATCGACCACCTTCGTCACACTGATGACCGTCTCGTCGGCGGAATCCTTGGTGTGGTGGCCGAGCGAGTCGACGAGCGTGGTCTCCTTCAACGCGTGAGCGAGGTCGGTTGGCTGCCCGCGGTAGTTGTCGACCTCCGAGTCGGTGAGGTTGCGTTTGCTGACGGCGGGCGTGGGCTTGGTGACGTCGGAGAGGATGCTGGCGAGGAGAAACCCTGCGAGCAGGCCGACGACGAGGGCCGCGATGAACGGACCGATGAACGGGATCATCGACAGCAGCGCATAGACCAACGCGAGGATCAGGACGGTTCCCACCAACGCCAGAACGGTCGCGACGAGCCGCTGGAGCTCGTTCCACAGATCTTGGAGGAAGTCGCCGATCCATTTTCCGAGGTCGGCGAAGAACGATCCGAGACCCTCGAAGAAGTTGCCGACCTTGTCGAGCCACCCCTCGTTGGTAGCGTCGATGGCGCTGTCGATGAGCGACATCGCGCGTTGCGCCGCCGCCTCCATGTCGCGTCGGGCCTGCTCGTGCGCTTCGCGCGCCGCCGTCGCGGCGTTGTCGTAGCGCCGGGCGGCGGCGCGCGCCTCGGCGAGCTGACGCTCCGCGGCCTCGATGTTGCCGGTCGGCGCCGCGGACTGCTCGAGGGCACGGAGCTGACGGTCGTACGCGGACACCTGCGTGTCGGCGCTGCCGGCGTGCCGCTCGGCGTAGGCCTCGTTGGCGTCGGCCTCGTCGGCCTTGCGGTGCGCCTCGCGCAGGGCTGCCGCGTACTCCACGAGGGCGTTCGCCGTGCCCGCATAGCGGCCATAAGCCTCGGACAGGTCGCCGGCGACCTGTCCGCTGCGCTCGCGGATCGCGTCCAGCGAACGCGCGGTGCTGGCGTAGGCGAGGTTGCGCAGATCGTCGGCGGCGCGCTCGATGCGGCTCGCCGACGACACGTACGTCGCGGCGCGCTCCGCGAGCGCCTCCGGGTTGCCGGGAAGAGTCATCGGTCACCTCCTGCGGGCGGAGTCGGCGAGGGTCCCGGTGACGGGCTCGGCGTCGGCGCGGGGGCTGCCGGGGCGGCGGGCGCGGTGCTCTTGCCGATCTCGTCGTTCAGGTTGGTCGCGGCGGTCTGATCGCCCGCCGCCGCCTGCTGGAGGGACGCGGCGAGGTCGGTGTCGAGGTCCTCGAACGTGTCGACGACGGCGCGGAGGTAGTCCGCGATGAACGTCAGGTTGTCCTCCAGCTTTCCGCGGGCGATGTCCCACTTGTCGCCGAAGTCGCGCACTTTGCCGGCCAAGCCGTCGTGCCCCGTGTAGCCGGCCGTCTCGTCGGCGATGCGCTCGGCCGCCGAGAAGTCTCCCGCGATCCGTTCGGCGCTGGACGCGCTCGCCAGCACCTCACCGACATCGATCTTCAGGTCGCTCATGTGTCCGCCTCCCTCTGTCAGACCCTACGGGAGGGCGCAGACGGGTCGCGATGGGGAGAACAACCCATGCGGTGGATGCCGCGGCATCCGGCCCCCGCCCCCGTCGCCCCGCCTACGCTGGACGGATGAGCATTCCCCTCCTCACCCTCAACGACGGACACACCATCCCGCAGCTCGGCTTCGGCGTCTTCAAAGTCGATCCCGCGCAGACCGAGCGCATCGTCAGCGACGCCCTCGAGGCCGGCTACCGGCACATCGACACCGCCGCGATCTACGGCAACGAGGAAGGCGTCGGGCGGGCCATCGCCGCCAGCGGCATCGCCCGCGACGAGCTCTTCATCACCACGAAGCTCTGGAACGATCGGCAGGGCGGCGACCAGCCGTTCGCCGCGATCGATGAGAGCCTCGCGAAGCTCGGACTCGACGCCGTCGACCTGTACCTCGTGCACTGGCCCGCACCGGCCCACGGCAACTACGTGAACGCGTGGGAGAAGATGGTGCAGATCCGGGAGGCGGGCAAGGCCCGCAGCATCGGCGTCTCCAACCACCTGCCGTCGCACCTGTCCGAGATCATCGCGGCCACGGGTGTCACGCCCGCGGTCGACCAGATCGAGCTGCACCCGGCCTATCAGCAGCCGGACGTCACCTCGTTCGCGAAGGAGCACGGCATCCTGATCGAGGCGTGGGGTCCGCTCGGACAGGGCAAGTACCCGCTCTTCGACGAGGGGCCCGTCGCCGCCGCTGCGGCGGCCCACGGCAAGACGCCCGCGCAGGTCGTGCTGCGCTGGCACATCCAGCAGGGGCACATCATCTTCCCGAAGTCGAACAACCCCGACCGCATCCGCGAGAACCTCGACCTGTTCGACTTCGAGCTGAGCGCCGACGAGCAGTCGGCGATCACCGCGCTCGAGCGCGGGGGTCGTGTCTCCGCCCATCCCGACGAGGTCAACTGACCCGACCGTCACCGTCGTCCTCCGCGGCGTTCACTCGCTGAGCCGGCGGTAGCGTCGCAGGCGCCGCAGCCCCGCGGCGTCTGCGCGCTCCGTCGGCGCGGTGGCCAGGGCTCGGAGGGCCGCATCGGCGCCGGCCGTGTCGAGGTCGACACCGATGGCGACGAGTTCGCCGGTCGCCGGCGGCGACGGCAGTGCGGACACGTGGATCGATCGGCCGACGAGTTCGACGAGGTAGCCCCGGTCGCCGCCGGTGCCGCGCACCCGCACCCGCCCCTTGAGGCGATAGGCGCCGCGGGGAGGGTGCTCGAGGAGGTCGACGAGCGCCGACGGCGGCACCGGAGCGACCAGCGGGATCGACACCGATCGGGCGTGTTCGTGCGTGTCGTGTCCGGGACCGTGGTGCGCCTCGCGCGCGATGCGGGCGAGCGGCAGCTCGTCGATCGGGTCGTCGTGGTCGGCCACGTCGAAGACGAGGACAGGATCGATCGCGCCGGCACGGGCGGTGACCAGGTGCGCGTCGGGATTGCGCGAGCGGACGCGCGTGCTGATCCGCGCGATCGTCGATCCCCGCTCGGATGCCGGCAGCAGATCGGTCTTGCCGATCACGACGAGCGACGCCGTCGCATAGCGCGCCGGCGCGTCGTCGCCGGCATCGATCGTCGCGAAGTGGTGCACGGCGTCGATCACGTCCACCACGCCGCCTGCTCGCACGCGGGCAACGCCGCTGAAGCGGATCAGGCGGGCGAGCGCAGCGGGTTCTACGACGCCGCTCGCCTCCACGAGGATCGCGTCGAGGCGCAACCGCGGGGCGGCCAACCGTGCGAGCGCGTCGTCGAGTCCCCCCGCATCCGGCAGGCAGCATACGCAGCCTCCCGAGATCGCGGCGGCCTCGTCGACCTGACCGGTGACCAGCGCGGCGTCGACGTTGAGGACGCCGAAGTCGTTCACGACCACTCCGAGGCGGGCGCCGGGCGTGCGCAGCAGGTGGTTGACGAGGCTCGTCTTCCCCGCGCCGAGATGGCCGGTCACGGCGACGACGGGCACGCGCGATGCCGCGGTTCCGACCACTCCGGCGGCCGTGTTCGCGTGCGGCATTCGTCCTCCCGCACGCATACTATCGAGAATGATTCTCGATAGTTGTCACACCCAGCCCTGCATCCAGTTGTGCAGACGGTAGAAGTCGTAGGGGACCTGCGTCGCCGACCACAGTGGATACCAGAAAGCCGACAAGACCAGCGCCGCGACGAGGAAGACGATGACGACCCGCTGTCCGGCCGTGCGGCGCTCGTGGGGGGCGTGGGCCGCGCCGGCGACCTCCCGCAGCGCGAAGGTGAGTGCCAGCAGCAGGAACGGCCAGATCACGATCGTGTAGAACTGGAACACCGTGCGCTCGGGATACATCAACCAGGGAAGCCACGTGGCCGCGATACCGACCAGCACCACGGCGTAGCGCCAGTCGCGAGCGACGGCGAAGCGGTACACGAGGTACAGCGCGGCGATGACCGAGCCGTACCACAGCAGCGGATTCGGCATGCTGTACAGCACTTGCAGACAACCGTTCTCGCCCGAGCAGCCGTTCGTGCCGTCGGGGCTGGAGAACGCGTACATCGACGTCGGACGCCAGAGGAACGGCCACGCCCACGCCGCGCTCGAGTAGCTGTGCGGCGACGTCATACCGGCCATCGAGGCATAGATGGTCTCGTGGTACTTCCACAGGCTCTGCAGGGGAAGCGGCACCCAGGAGAAGAAGCCCGTCGCAGGGCTGAGCTCGGCGACCTTGCGGTCGTAGCCGCCGTCGCTGAGCAGCCATCCGCTCCAGGAGCCGAGGTACACGACGAAGGCGACCGGCACCAGCAGCACGAACGAGGCGAGCCCCTGCCGCACGGCATCCATTGGCCAGAAGGTGATGCCGAGTCGTCGACGTTCGAGGGCGTCGGTGACGACCAAGTAGAGCCCGATGCCCGCGAGTACCCAAACCCCCGACCACTTCACCGCTGTCGCCGCGCCGGCGGCGGCCCCTGCGGCGATGATCCACGGACGGTTCCAGAGCACGACTCCCCATGCGGGAGGCGCGTCATCCACCCCGCGCGCCACGATCGCGGCGGCGAGGCGGTCGAGGTGGCGTCGACGATCGAGAAGGGCGAACCAGAACGCCAGCAGGATGAAGAACGCCAGGAACACGTCGAGCAGCGCGACCCGGCTCATGACGATGCCGAGGCCGTCGATCGCAAGGAGGAAGGAGGCGACGGTCGCGAACACCGTCGAGTTCGTCAGCGTCTTCGCGACGAGGAAGAGCAGCAGCACCAGGGCCGTGCCGAACAGCGCGGTCATGGCTCGCCAGCCGAAGGAGCTGTCGGGTCCGAACAGCCACATGCCGAAGCCGATGAGGTACTTGCCGAGCGGGGGATGGACGACGAAACTCGGATCGCTCGTGAAGATGTTCGTCTCGCCCGCCGCGAATCGTGCATCGGCGCCGTCGGGCCAGGTCGCCGCATAGCCGAGATTCCACTGGCTCCACGCGTCCTTCACGTAGTAGGTCTCGTCGAAGACCAGCACGTGCGGATGCCCGAGGTTCCAGAAGCGAAGGATGCCGGCGAGCAGCGTCACCGCCAGCGGAGCGAGCCATCCGTACAACCGCTGGAGTCGCGGATCGTCCGCGACGCGCTCGCGCCAACGGTCGTACGCAGACCGGCGCACGGGTGGCAGCAGCGGTGGGATCGGCTCGGCGGTGGTCGACACGGCCACCAGCCTAAGCTGAAGCGGTGATCATCCTCGGTGCGACTCCCATCGGCAATCTGGGCGACGCGTCGGCGCGGCTCGTCGCCGCGCTCGAGCAGGCGAGCGTCATCGCCGCCGAGGACACCCGCACGACACAACGGCTGCTGCAGCGGTTGGGCATCGCCAATCGTCCGCGGCTGGTCGCCCTTCACGACCACAACGAGAAGCAGCGCGCGGCCGAGCTCGTCGCCCGTGCGCGCGAGGAGGACCTGCTCGTTCTCAGCGATGCGGGGATGCCGACCGTGAGTGATCCGGGGTACGGCCTCGTCGCCGAGGCCGTCGCACAGGGCGTCGCGGTCACGGCGCTGCCGGGACCGAGCGCCGTGGTCACGGCGCTCGCCGTGGCCGGGTTGCCCACCGATCGCTTCACCTTCGAGGGATTCCTGCCACGCAAGGCCGGAGAGCGTGCACGCGCTCTCGCTCTGCTGTCGAGCGAGCCGCGCACGATGGTCTTCTTCGAAGCGCCGTCGCGTCTGGCCGAGACGCTGCACGCCATGGCCGCCGCCTTCGGTGCCGACCGGCCTGCCGCCGTCTGCCGGGAACTCACCAAGCTGCACGAGGAGGTCGTCCGCGACGGTCTGGCAGCCCTCGCCGACTGGGCCCGCGACGGGGTCCGCGGCGAGATCGTCGTCGTCGTCGGGGGAGCGCCGGCTCGCGACGTGTCGGCCGAGGACGCTGTCGCGCAGGTGCAGGCCCTCGTGGCCGACGGGGTCCGTTTGAAGGACGCCGCTGCCGAGGTCGCGGCAGCGACCGGCTTGTCCAGCCGCGACCTCTACCAGGCGGTGCTCGCCTCGCGGTGATGCCCGCTCAGACGGCGGGACCGCCCAACTGCGCGAAGGCCTCCGGCGTTGCGACGGACCGCTCCGCACGCGCGGGCGGAGCGGTGACGCCCGGCAGCGTCCAGACGGCGAAGCTCGCTCCTCTGCCGTGCAGGCGCACCGCGCCGTCTTCCGCGACGAGTTCGACCGTCCCTGCCGCATAGCGCGCGGCCCTGGCCGTCGCCGCGCCGACCAGGGCCATGTCGAGACGGATCTCGACGTCGGTACGAGCGGCGAGGACCAGCACCGCCTCGTCCGCGTTCTCGCGGATGAACACGAGCGCATCGTCGTCCGCGTGCAACCAGCGCAGGCCGCCCGTCGAGAGCGCCGCGTGCGCGCGGCGAAGGCCGATGAGCTCACGGTAGAGGCCGATGCGGGCGGCGATCTCGGGTTCGCCGATGCGCTCCCAGGGGAGTGGGGTGCGGCTCATCTCACCGTCCACGGCCTCGAGTCCGAACTCGTCGCCGGCGTAGACGACGGGGATGCCGGGCAGCGTCATCGACAGACCGACGGCGAGCGGGATCATCTCCGCCGCGGCGTAGGTGGCGAACCGGGCGGTGTCGTGGGTGTCGAGGGCCGACATCGTCCCGCGCTGCACACGCCACGGAATCTGGCTGGTGAAGAGCCGGAGCTGGCGCACGAACTGCTGCGCGGTGTACCGCGGCATCCCGGTGGGCAGTCCGAAGAACCACATCTCATCGCTGACGCGGCCGTCGAAGCCGCGGTGAGGGATGCGTCGGGGCTCCGCGAGCCACGACCACACGCCGCGCGTGAACGCCGGGTAGGTCATGCCGCCGTGCCAGGCATCTCCCTGCAGGTCGCTGGCGGCATCGTTCGTCGACTCGGCGAGCAGGAGCGTGTCGGGCGAGACCTCGATCATCGTCCGGCGCACCGTCTGGCGCACGACGGCATTGAGGTCTTCGGCGCCGAGTCGACCGGTCATGTTGGCGACGTCGATGCGCCACCCGTCGATCCCGTACGGCTGCGCGAGCCAGCGCGCGACGACGGAGTCGGGCCCCTCGATGAATCGGCGCCGCAGTTCGGCGCTGTTCCAGTCGAATTTCGGCAGCGTCGCCGCATCCAGCCACGTCTCGTAGGTGGTGTGGGCCGCATCGTGGAAGTAGTAGAAGTCGGCTTCCGCCGCGTCGGGCCGGCCGTACGCGTTGCGGAACCACTCATGGGCGACGCCGGAATGGTTGGTGGTGAGATCGCCGATCACGCGGATGCCGCGCGCGTGCGCTGCCTCGATGAGACGTCGGTAGGCGTCGTCGCCGCCGAGGAGTTCGTCGACGTGATCGAAACTGGCGGCGTCGTATCGGTGATTCGACTCCGCGGGGAAGATCGGCGTGTGGTACAGCGCGTTCACACCCAGATCGACGAGGTGGTCCAGCCGGTCCACGACGCCGTCGAGGTCTCCGCCGTAGAGCTGCCGGCTGCGACCCGGGTGGGAGGGATCCAGCGGGTCATCCCAGGCTGCGGGGATCGCCCACTGCGGAAGCGGGCGGTCGGCTGCGGCATCCGATCGCGCGAAACGATCGGGGAAGATCTGGTACAGCACGGTGTCGGCCATCCACGGCGGCGGCGGGTTGCCGGCGACGAGGGCGAAATCCTGCGCGTCGAGGACGTCGACGTCGCTGAGCCCGCCCTGGTTGAGGATCTGCACCGTCGCGTCGCTGCGGACGAGATGGAAGCGGTAGCCGTGGCGCGGGTTGGCGACGACGATCCGCGCCGACCACCAGTGCCACCCGTCCCGTTCGCCGTCGCACTCGGCCTCCACCCACGCCGGCTCGTGGTCGGGGTTGCTGCGCACCACGACCCGGTCGACTCCGCCGTAGGCGCGGGGCACGCGGAGGCGGACCGTCACCTCGTCGCCGAGAGCCGGAGCGGGGTGCGAGACGTACAGCGGCGAGCCGTCGTGGTGCGGGCAGGTGGGATCGATCATGGGAACCTCCGTGGAACGCCGACAACACGTCGGCACTGGTGCGACGTGGTTGCACGGCCATCCGTGACAGAGCCCTCTGATTGTGTGGTGTGCGGCCCGGGGCGGGGTCGTGCGCTACTTGACCGAGCCGGCCGTGAGGCCGCCGACGATGAAGCGCTGGAGGCCCAGGAACAGTGCCATCGGCAGGATCGCCGCGAGCACGGCGCCGGCGGCGAACACGCTCCAGTTGCGCGCCGTCTCCTGCGAGACGAACTGGTACAGCCCCACCGCCAACGTCTGCTTGTCGGGGTCGACGAGGACGACGGACGCGATGAGGAAGTCGTTCATGGTGCCGATGAACGACAGCAGGCCGATCACAGCCAGCACGGGGGCGACCAGGCGCAGGATGATGGTGAAGAAGATGCGAGCGTGCCCGGCGCCGTCGATCTTCGCCGCCTCGTCGATCGAGGCCGGCACGGTGTTGAAGAAGCCGTACATGAGGAACGTGTTCACGCCCAGCGCGCCGCCGAGATAGACCATGATCAACCCGATCTGGGAGTTCAGACCCAGTGCCGGGAAGATGTCGCCGATCGCCGACATCAGCAGGAAGATGGCCACGACGGCGAGCAGCTGAGGGAACATCTGCACGAGCAGCAGCGTCAGCAGTCCGAAACGGCGGCCGGTGAAGCGCATGCGCGAGAAGGCATAGGCGGCGAGCGCGCAGAGCACGACGGTGAAGAACGACGTCGTCAGCCCGATGAACACCGAGTTGACGAACCAGTTGCCGTACGGGCGCAGCGGGTCTTGGAACAGGGCGATGTAGCTGCCGATGTCGACCGTGGCGAACAGGCTGTTGGCCGTCAGCAGCGTCCCGCCCGGGTTGAGCGAGGCCGAGAGCACGTAGACGAGCGGGAACGCCGAGAAGACGAGCATCGCGATGCCGACGAGATGGCGCCAGCCGGTCTCGCGGAACCACCGGCCGAACCGGCGACGCGTCTCGTGGGCGACGGTCGGACTCGGCGAGGTCGATGCCGTACCGGTGACGGGGAGGGTCTCAGCAGTGGTCATGTCAGTTCAGCTCCTCGAGCACCTTGGTCTGGCGGAAGCTGAGGTAGGAGATGACCGCCACCAGCACGAAGATGATGATCGAGAACGCGCTGGCCAGGCCGTAGTCGCGTTCGGCTCCCACGAAGGCCACCTTGTAGACCATCGAGATCAGAATGTCGCTCGCGCCGACGTTGATGGACGCGTCGGCGAAGCGCGGACCGCCGCCGGTGAGCATGTAGATCAGATTGAAGTTGTTGAAGTTGAACGCGAACGAGGAGATCAGCAGCGGCGCCACCGACACCAGCAGCAGCGGGAACTTGATGTGGCGGAAGATCTGCCACACACCGGCGCCGTCGACGCGCCCCGCCTCCTGGATGTCGTCGGGGATCGCCTGGATGGCACCCGTCGTGACGAGGAACATGTAGGGGAAGCCGAGCCAGAGGTTCACGACGAGAATCGACACCTTCGCCAGCAGGGGATCCTGCAGCCAGGGGATCGACGCCCCTCCGAGGATGGACTGGTTGATGAAGCCGAAGTCCTGGTTGAACATTCCCTGCCAGACCAGCGCCGACAGGAACGCGGGGAAGGCGTACGGGAGGATCATGATGACCCGGTAGTACTTCTTGCTCTTCATCCGCGGATCGTTGAAGACGATCGCGAGGAACAGGCCGAGGGCGAAGGTCGTCGCCACCGACAGGATGGCGAACACGAACGTCCAGACGAGCACGGCGAGGAAGGGCCCACGGATCGACTCGGTGGAAAACGCCCGGACGAAGTTGTCGACGCCGACCCAGACCTGCCATCCCGTGGCGAGGGTCTGCCCGTCGGCGGAGGCGAAGGAGCCGTTGCCGTTGTCCGTGTAGACGACGCCCGTCTGCGTGTTCGTCATGGTGCCTGCGGCGGCATCCCACACGAGCGTGGAGACGTACTGGTAGGCCGTCGAGCCGTCGCGGGTTTGGAGCGTGCCGTCGTTGGGATCGGTGGAGAAGGGCACCGCCATCGACGAGATCGTCGCCTGGTTGGCCACGAGCTGAGCGAAGTTCAACGTGGTGTACCCGGGAAGCGCCGCCGCGCGGCCGCCCGTGAACTCGGCATCCGACGCCGCCTCGAGCGGCTGGTCGGCGCTGCCGATCTCGGCGGTGCCGTCGGGAGTGGTCACGAGGAAGAAGAGGGCGCCGTCCTTCTCGAGGACCGACACCGGATAGGCGGCCGAGTCCTCGACGCGCTGCTGGTTCTGGATCAGCAGCGCGTTGACGGCGTCGTCCTTCGTCGACACGTGTCCCGAGCCGTAGTTCGTGAACGCGATGTAGATGCAGTACAGGACCACGAAGATCTGGAAGACGAAAAGGAAGACCAGGCCCGGCGTCAGGTACTTGGCCGGTAGAAGGCCCGGCTTCAGGTAGATGACGTTGATCGCGAGGATGCCGAGGGCAACGGCCGCTGCGATGACGACGCTGTCCTTGGTCAGCAGGACGAGGATCGCATAGACGGCCATCGCGTCGATGACGCCCAGGCACACGATCTTGACCAGCCAGACCTTCCACCCGGCGCCTGCGGCTTCCGCCCAGGCCTCGGCGCGTCGGCGGCGCCGTGCCGCGGCGCGGTCTTCGGGCGCGCGCGTCGGCGGCGCGGCGATCGTGGGGCCAGTCATCTTCGACTCCTGTCGGAACGTGGGGGGATCGAGGTGCGGAGGGGTGAGCGTGAGCCCACCCCTCCGCACGGGGTCAACCGAGCTTGGCGGCGATCGAGTCGGCCATCTGGGTCCACTGCGCGGCAGGGTCGCCGCCGCCCTTGATCAGGGCGGCCTCCGTCTTGCCCCAGTCGTCCCACACCGAGCCCATCTGCGGGATCGACGGCATCGGCACCGCGTTCGCGCCGACCTTGGCGAAGCCGGCGACGATCGGGTCGGACTTGGCGGCGTCGAACGCGGCGGTCAGTGCCGGGGGACGCCCGCCGGCCTTGAAGAGAGCCGTCTGCACATCGGCGGTGGCGATGTAGTTCACGAGGAACTCGTTCGCGATCAGCGCGTTGGCGCTCTTGGCGCTCACGAAGAACGTCTGCACGCCGGCGAAGGGCTGTGCGTCACCGCCGCCCGCCGTCGGAATCGCGTCGACCGCGACGTCGATGCCGGCCTTCTGGGCGTCGGCGACGTTCCACGGGCCGGTGAGGAAGTACGGCGACTTGCCGGCGTTGAAGGCTTCCTTGGCCAGGTCGCCGGAGAGGTTGAGGTTCAGCACCTTGGTGCCGGTGTCTCCCTGCGCGGTGAGCCACGCGGCGAACTTCTGTCCGCCCTCGTCGCCGATCGACAGCTTGCTCGCGTCGTACGAGCCATCGGCATTGCGCCCGAAGACCGAGGTGCCGAAGGAGGTCTGGAACGGGTACAGGTGGTACGGGTCGGACGCCTGCGGGTCCAGGCCCACGACGAACGGGTACTCCGTGCCGGCGGCGCGGCCCTTCGCGATCATGTCGTCGTAGGTGGCCGGGGTGGAGTCGGCCAGCGCGGTGTTGCGCAGCACGGCGATGTTCTCGATGGCGTACGGAAGGCCGTAGGTCTTGCCGTCGTAGGTGACCGCCTCGATGGCGACCTTCTTGAAGTCGGCCGCCTTGTCGCCCAGTTCGACCGGCGCCACGATTCCGTCCTTGACGAACGCGCCGATCCAGTCGTGCCCGCCGATCGTGATGTCGGGTCCCTTGCCCGTAGGCACCTGTGCGGTGAACTCGTCGCGGATCTTGCCGTAGTCCTTGACGACGAGGTTGACCTTGACGCCCTTCTCCTGCTCGAACTTCTTCGCCACATCCTCGAGCGCTCGCGCACGGTCGGCGTCGACCCACACGGTCAGCTCGCCGCTGGTGGCGGCCTGTGCGTCGCCGCTGGTCGTCGGTTGTGCGGTCGTGCTGCCGGAGCAGCCGGCGAGCGCCAGGATGCCGGACGCCACGAGCAGTCCGAGGGCGACGGCGCCCTTCTTCTTCACCTTCATCGGTGTGCCTCTCTCTGGGATCACAGGGGGAGGGGGGCCGTAGCTCGGCTGCTCCGCCGCCCTGTCGTGATGTCGCACCGGGTGCGAACGCCCTCCATTGTGCGGTCGAAAAGTGCGCGATCACGGGTTCGTTATGGAACTGTGACCGGTTACAGTCCCGGGACTGTGATCGGTTACAGTGAAGGGTGCGGTTGTGGCCGTGTTCGTTGTAGACACCGGTAGAGTCGGCTCTCGTGACACCCAGCGATGTGCCGAAGAAGCCGACCATCCGCGACGTCGCCGCCGCGGCCGGCGTCTCGTACGGAACGGTCTCGCGCGTGCTCAACGGAGGGCACTGGGTGTCGCCCGAAGCCCGCGCCGCCGTCGATGCCGCGATCGTCTCGACGGGCTACACGACCAATCAGGCTGCGCGCAGCCTCGCGACCGGAAAGACCGGCTCGCTCGCCTTCCTTCTCACCGAGTCCCAGCACGTCCTGCTGTCGGATCCGAACATGGCGCTGCTGCTGCGAGGGGCGACCGATGCGGTCTCCGAGCGTGGGATGACCCTCGTGCTCCTGATCGCCGACACCGAGCGCGAACAGGCCAACGCGGCCCGATATGTGCGCGCCGGCCACGTCGACGGCGTCCTGCTCGTCTCCTCTCACGAATCCGATGATCTGCTCGGCTCGTTGGTGAACGCGGGCGTGCCGACCGTGTGCTCCGGCATCCCGCTGTGGGAAGGGCGCACCGTTGCGCACGTCGCCATCGACGAGGTGGGCTCGGCACGCACGATGACGCGGCACCTCATGGATGGCGGGCACCGCCGCATCGCGCTGATCACCGGACCGCTCGACACCCCCAGCGGCCGTTTCCGCCTCGACGGCTTTCGCGACGAACTCGGCGACCACTTCGACGAGGACCTCGTCGAAGTGGTGCCGTTCACCCGTGAGGCGGGCGCGGAGGCGATGGCTCGACTTCTCGCGCGCGCGCCCGACGTCGATGCGGTGTTCGCGGCAAGCGACCTGCTCGCCGTCGGTGCCGCCCAGACGCTCGCTGCGCAGGGGCGACGCATTCCTCAGGACGTCGCGCTCGCCGGTTTCGACGACTCGGGGCTCGCCGAGGCGCACACGCCGCCGCTGACCACCATCCGCCAGCCCTGGGCCCAGATCAGCGCCACGATGGTCGAGATGGTGCTGGAGGCGATCGCCGGCGGCCATCCGGATGCCGTCGTGCTGCCGACCACGCTCGTCGTCCGCGAAAGCGCCTGAGACGCGCACCGACGCACCGACGGCTCGACGTCACACGCGGGAGCCGGCGCGTCGCCCGGAACTAGACTCGTCGGGTGACATCTGGTCAGTCCTTCTACATCACGACGCCGATCTACTATCCGAGCGACCTGCCGCACATCGGACACGGGTACACGACGGTCGCCGTCGACACGCTCGCGCGCTGGCACCGCCAGGCGGGGGACGACACGTGGATGCTCACGGGCACCGACGAGCACGGGCAGAAGATGCTGCGCGCCGCGGCCGCGAACGGAGTGACTCCGCAGGAGTGGGTCGACAAGCTCGTCACCGAGTCGTGGTTCCCGTTGCTGAAGACCCTCGACGTCGCGAACGATGACTTCATCCGCACGACGCAGCCGCGCCACGAGGAGCGCGTGCAGCAGTTCGTGAAGGCGCTCTACGACCGTGGCTACATCTATGCCGGCGAGTACGAGGCGCTCTACTGCGTGGGCTGTGAGGAGTTCAAGCCGGAGGCGGAGATCGTCGACGGCACCGGTGCGTTCGAGGGGCTCAAGGTCTGCGCGATCCACTCGAAGCCGTTGGAGCTGCTGCAGGAGAAGAACTACTTCTTCAAGCTCAGCGAGTTCCAGGACCGCCTGCTCGAGCTCTACAAGACCGAGCCCGACTTCGTCCGGCCCGAGTCGGCGCGCAACGAGGTCGTCTCGTTCGTGCGTTCGGGGCTGAAGGATCTGTCGATCTCGCGCTCGGCGTTCGACTGGGGCATCACCGTTCCGTGGGACCCGTCACACGTGATCTACGTGTGGGTGGATGCGCTGCTGAACTATGCGACCGCGGTCGGGTACGGCACCGACCCGGACCAGTTCGAGCGACGGTGGCCGGCCTTCCACGTCGTGGGCAAGGACATCCTGCGCTTCCACGCGGTGATCTGGCCCGCGATGCTGATGGCTGCCGGTCTCGACGTGCCCCGCGGTGTCTTCGCGCACGGCTGGCTGTTGGTCGGCGGTGAGAAGATGTCGAAGTCGAAGCTCACCGGCATCGCCCCGACGGAGATCACCGATGTGTTCGGCTCGGACGCCTACCGGTTCTACTTCCTGTCGGCGATCGCGTTCGGCCAGGACGGCTCGTTCTCGTGGGAGGACCTCTCGGCGCGCTACCAGGCGGAGCTCGCGAACGGATTCGGCAACCTCGCGTCGCGGACGACGGCGATGATCGAGAAGTACTTCGAGGGCATCGTGCCGCCGCCCGCCGCGTACACGGAGGGCGATCTCGGCATCCAGAGGATCGTGGCGGATGCCGCGACGGCGGCCGATGCGGCGATGGAGCGCTTCCGTCCGGACGAGGCGATCGCGGCGATCTGGACGATCGTCGACGCGCTCAACGGCTACATCACCGAGAACGCCCCGTGGGCGCTGGCGAAGGACGACGCTCAGCGTGCCCGTCTTGCGACGGTGCTCTACACGGCGGCGGAGGGTCTGCGTGCGCTCGCGGTGCTGCTGAGCCCCGTGATGCCGATCGCCACCGAGAAGCTGTGGGTCGCGCTCGGGCACGCGGGGCGTCTGCGGGATCAGCCGCTGCGCGAGGCCGGGAGCTGGGGAGTGCTTGTGCCCGGCACCAGCGTCAACGGCCTCGAGCCGCTGTTCCCCCGGATCGAGCAGCCCTGACCCGTCCCACCCGTCCCCTCCATCGTGTCCCACTTGCGGGGCGGCATGTCCCTAAAGGTGCTTTGCGCACGTGCTCTCTTCGACAGAGAGTGGGACACGGAGGCGCGGGGGGAACAGTGCGCCGGATCGAAGAAGAGAGGGGATGCCGGTGAGCGACGCCGTTGATCCGTCGACGTACGTCCGCGTGCGCGAGAAGAGCTCACGCGACGTGTCATATCCGCCGGCGCCCGAGCCGCTGCCGGTCGCCGTCTACGACAATCACACGCATCTCGAGATCGAGGACGGCGAGGGTCTCCCGCTCGACGAGCAGATGCGTCTGGCCGCAGAGGTGAACGTCATCGGTGCCGTCCAGGCGGGCGGCGACATCGCGTCGAGCCGGTGGTCGGCGTGGGCCGCGGCATCCCACCCGCGCGTCCTCGCGGCGGTGGCGATACATCCCAACGAAGCACCCGCGTATGCCGAGCAGGGCATGCTCGGCGAGGCCATCGCCGTGATCGACGAACTCGCCGCGCAGCCGCGCGTGCGGGCGATCGGTGAGACGGGGCTGGACTTCTTCCGCACCGACGAGACGGGCCGTCCAGCGCAGTTCGAGAGCTTCGAGGCGCACATCGCGTTGGCGAAGAAGCACGGCATCGCGATGCAGATCCACGACCGCGACGCCCACGAGGCCGTTCTCGAAACCCTCGATCGGGTCGGGGCTCCCGAGCGCACGGTGTTCCACTGCTTCTCCGGCGACGCCGACATGGCGCGCATCGCCGCCGACCGCGGCTATTGGCTGAGCTTCGCGGGCAACATCACGTTCAAGAACGCGCAGAACCTGCGCGACGCGCTGGAGGTGACGCCGCGCGAGCGGATCCTCGTCGAGACCGACGCACCGTTCCTCACCCCGACGCCGCTTCGCGGTCGGCCGAATGCGCCGTACCTGGTTCCGGTGACGGTGCGCTTCATGGCCGAGGAGCTGCGGATGCCGCTCGACGAGCTGTGCGCGCAGTTGGCGGCCAACACGCTCGAGGTCTACGGCGCGTTCGAGGACTGACGGGTGCCGGTCGGCCGGATTTCACCCCCCTGGATCGCTCGCCGTCCGTCACACTGGGACCATGGAGTTCGCTGGGTTCCTCCCGGAAGACGCACCCGATCCGCGTGCCGCCTCGGAGGCGAGGCTGCGCGCCGTGTCGTTCCCGGTCTTCGAACTGCTCCCGCAACCGGCCGTCACTCGTCTGCCGATCACCGGCTTCACGGAGACATCGGGCTGGGCAGGTCACGAAGAGCTGACGGTGGAGTTCTCGTACACGCTGTGGCGGTACCCCGAGGATCGATCCGATCCGCGCAATGAGATCGAACTCGACGAGCAGACACGGCGTTCCATCGAGGAGGAACCCCCATGGGGACGACCGGCCTGGCTCGCCGAACAGGCCCAGCTCTTCCGGTATCCGATGCTGTGGAGTGCCGTCCGCACGGCATGGCAGGCATCGCCCGACCCGGAGAGGCACGCGCTCACGCCGGTGCTCATCGACCACACCAATGACGTGCTGCGCAACGTCTATCGCGAACAGCTGGGTCTGCCCGCGGTTCCCATGAGCTTTCCGGATGCCGGTGGCTGGCGCGCGACGCCGACGGTCGTGGCCCCGGCGTCGCTCACCGTCGACGGCCGGGACCGTTCCGGCCTGCATATCGACACCGACCCCTTCGTCTACGCATGCGGGTTCCGTGCCGACGACGGTGTCGTCTGCACGATCGTGCTGCCACGGGACAGCCTGCCGTTTCTCGACCTGGAGATCACGACGCTGGGACGATGAGATCGACACGCGCGGACGAGTGTGCGCCGTCACCGCGGGGCGTCGGAACCGCCATCCGGCTCTGCCAGCACCGGTTTCGCCGCGGCGATCGATGAGATCGAGCGCCAGACGAGGATGAGGGTCAACGCCGATCCGCCGAACGCGAACCACCAGGGCGCCGTGAGGCCCCAGGTCTGGGCGATCACGCCGCCGAGGGCCTGACCGATGACGAGCCCCGCGAAGACGCCGACCATGTTCACCGACGCGATGCGGCCCTGCAGCGTCAACGGTACGAGGCGCTGGCGGACGGTGGTCGAGATCGTCGCCCAGACGAACGCGTACACGCCGAAGCCGAACATGATCACGAACGCGATCGCGGGCACCGTCGTCAGCGCGAAGGCGAGGTGCATGATCACTTCGAGCGTCAGACACACCCGCATGAGCGTCGCGAACGAGACGCGCCTCTCGAGCGCGCCGAAGATCCCGACACCGACGAGCCCACCCAGAGCCGATGCCGTCGTCAGCGCTCCGTAGCCGACCGGACCCATGCCGAGATGGTCGGTGGCGTACAGCACGAGAATGCCCCAGGGTGCCGCCCACGTGATGTTGAAGACCAGGATGATCATGACCAGCGTGCGCACGGGCGGGTTCGCCCGCAGCCACCGCAGACCCTCGCGGATCGGCTGCGCCGGCCGCTCGGCATCCGCCGCGTCGCGATCCGGGATCGGCGTGCGGGCGATGCGTGCGATGAGCACGATGGCCAGTGTCACGCAGATGATCTGGGTGACGAACGGCCAGAACGATCCCACCGCGAACAGGAACGCGCCCAGCGGCGGACCGGCGAGCTGGTTCGCGACCAGATAGCCGGCCTGAAGTCTGGCATTGCCGAGACCGAGATCCGCGGGACGCACGAGCATGGGCAGCAGCGTGCTGCCGGCCGTGTCGGCGAACACCTCCGCCGTTCCGTAGAGGAACGCGGCCACCAGCACGATCCACACGCTCACGGCGCCGGTCACGAGGAACACGACCAGGCCGGCGACGACGAGGGCGCGCAGGGCGTTCGCGACGAGGACGAGCCGGCGGCGGTCGTGATGGTCGGCCACAGACCCCGCGAACAGGCCGAAGAGCAGCCATGGCAGGTACTGCATCATGGCACCGCCGGCTACGAGGATCGGCGAACTCGTGAGCGAGGCGATGAGCAACGGGGATGCCGACAGGGCGATCCCGTCGCCGAGGTTGCTCGTCCAGGACGAGCTCAGCAACCAGCGGAAGTCACGCCCGAGGCGGCGGGGAGCGACGATCTCGCCGACGGAACGGGGACGGTCGGCGACGGGCACCACGCCATCGTAGGCGGCGCGGGGCGGGCCGGCGCGGGGCGGGCAGGGGCGCGGGGCGGGCCGGCGCGGGGCGGGCAGGGGGCGGGGCGGGTGGGCTCAGCGGGTGGTCGAGCCGCGCACCAGCTCGTAGGGCAGCTCGATCGCGCGCGGGGGATCGCCGGCGTCGAGCGCGGCGAACATCACCTCGGGGGCTTTCTCCGGATGCAGGCACAGGTGCGTGATCCCCAGGCGCGCGTTCATGTCGCACTCGATCGTGCACAGCACCAGCAGTTGCAGATCCCGGGGCATGACGACGTCGATCTGCTCGAGATGCAGGTAGATCTCCGGCCCTTCCTCGCAGTAGGCGAACACGGCGTCGGCGTCGGCCTCGAGCAGTTCGTGCAGCGCGGGTACGAGCCGTCGGCGCCCGGCATCGACCCGCGCCACGAGCGGGGTGCGGCCGTTGACGGCGCTCCAAGCGAGGTAGGCGCTTTCGCCGAGCTGATCTCGCGGCACCTCGCTCTCGTCGACGAGGAAGCCGATGCGCTGTGCGCCGGTCTCCGCCAGATGGGCGAGACCCGCGCGAACGGCCGCCGCGTAGCCGGTGCGGATCGTGAGGACCCCGCCCGGGACGGTGAGATCATTCGCCGCGACGGGAATGCCGGCGGCCACCGCATCGCGCAGGATCGTGCGGTCATCGGCGGGATCGGGAAAGTACAGGGCGTCGATCTGCGCCCCCGTCAGCAGGTCGGGACGGCTGTCGGGCAGCACCGTCACGGTGAATCCGCGTGTCGCGCCGGCCTCCACGAGCGCGTCGAGCTGACGCGCGCGCTGCAGTGCGCGCCGACCGTCCTGCAGCGAGTTGGCCGCCATCACGAAGCCGATCGACATCGTGCGGCCGCTGCGCAGCGCGCTCGCGTGCTTGTTGGGCGCGTAGCCCAGTTCCGCCGCCACCGCTTTGATGCGCTCGCGCGTCTCCGCGCTGAGGTTGCCGCGACCGTTCAGGGCTTGGCTGATCGCCGCCGTCGACACCCCCGCCCGCGCGGCGACGTCGCGGAGCGTGACGCGCGTCATCCGCGGTCGCCGTCCTCGTCGCCGTCCCCGGCGTCGTCGCCCGTGGACACCGCCGCGGGTGCGGCGACCGCGGCGGGCGGAAAGACGGTGTCCACCGCACTCGTCCACTGCGAACCCGAACCTGCGGCGGCCAGGGAATGGCCCTGCGAGATCAGGCCGTGCAGCAGCGCGCCGGAGAAGTGGCGCAGGGCGGCCTCCGTCTCGGCTCCCGCGCCGCGGGAGCGCGCGCGTTCGATCTCGCGGTCGAGCACGGCGTGCACATGCGCGCGCATCTGAACGACCGCGGGGGCCACCTCGTGCACGCGGCGTGCCATCGCATGACGCTGCGCGGCGGTCTGCACGATGAGGCGGGCCTCGCCGATGGTCGCGAACTCGTCGATCGGCGCGTGGACGCGGATGGTGTCGAGGTCGAGCAGTTCGATGTCGGGGAGCGAGCGCAGCCCCGGATCCACGTTGCGCGGCATCCCGAGGTCGATGATCAGCTGCGGCGTCGACACCGCAGCACGGGCCGCACCGTGGCTCTCGAGATCGAGGGCGAAGGTATCGGTGGTCGTCGTACAGGTGACGATCACGTCGGCGCGGGCCGCCTCGGCGGCGAATGCATCGGCGGTCACCGTCGTCAGGTGCTCGCGCTTCGCGAAGCGATCGCGTCCCGATCGCGAGTGCACGCGGATGTCGACGGCGCCGACGTCGCGCAGGGCCGCGAGGGATGCCGCGGCGTAGCGCCCCGTGCCGACGAGGAGCACGCGCGCCTGCTCCCACGAGGCGACGCGCGAGCCGGCGAGCTCGACCGCCAGACGAACGAGGGAGCGCCCCGACTCGCCGAGCTTGGTCGAGTTCTTCACCGCCCGAGAGGTCTCGGTGGCGCGCTGGAACAGGTGTTCGAGGGGAGCGGTGGTCACACCCTCCCGACGCGCCGCGTCGAGGGCGCGGCGCACCTGTCCCGCGATCTCATCCTCACCGACGGCCACCGAGTCCAGACCGGACGCGACCGAGAACAGGTGCTGCGCCACATGGTTGCCGTGCGCGAACTCGACCGTCTCGCGGACGTCGCGGAAGGGCAGTGCCGACAGTTCTGCGAGGCGCTCCATCGCGGCATCCATCGCCGGCAGGGGCGAGGCGTCGTCGGGACTGTCGGCCAGATCGAAATAGGCCTCGAAGCGATTGCAGGTGGCCAGGACCACGGCTCCGCGAATGCTCTCGTGCGCCGCCGTCAGGTCGGTTGCGACGGTGTCGCCGACCACCGACAGCCGCTCCAGCGCTTCGAGAGGCGTGGTGCGCTGATGGGCGGAGAGGCAGACGAGCACGCGGGTCCAGTCGTGAGTCGAACGGAAGGGAACGAGGTTAGTATAACGATTAACGCCCACTCGAGTCCGTCCCACGGGAGCATCATCATCGCCTCTGCCACCGCCGCCGCACATCCCCTGACCGCGCACGGCACCTCAACCTCTCGCCTGGTCGGCGCCCTCCGCGGCGATCGTCCGGAGATCACCCCCGTCTGGTTCATGCGGCAGGCCGGGCGCTCGCTTCCCGAGTACCGGGCGCTGCGTGCCACCGGGACGATGCTCGACGCCTGTCTGAGCCCGGAGCTGGCGAGCGAGATCACGATGCAGCCGGTGCGCCGGCACGGAGTGGATGCCGCGGTGTTCTTCAGCGACATCATCGTTCCGCTCCACCTCGTCGGGGTGGAGGTCGAGATCGCCGCCGGCCGCGGCCCGGTCTTCCGCAACCCCGTGCGCACCGCCGCCGAGATCGCCGCGCTCGTGCGGATCGATCCGGCACTCGTGGAGGAGCGCGGCGAGGCGGTCGTCGAGGCCGTCCAGCGCACGGTCGCCATGCTGGCGGAGGAGGGCGAGCAGCGCGGCGAGCCGCTGCCGCTCATCGGTTTCGCCGGCGCCCCGTTCACCCTCGCCGCCTATATCGTGGAAGGCGGCCCGTCGAAAGACCACCTCGGCGCCCGCAGTCTCATCCACTCCGACCCCGCGGCCTGGGCGGACCTCACGGCCTGGCTCGCGGAGGTGACCGGGCGCTTCCTCGCCCTGCAGGTGCGTGCCGGCGCGAGCGCCGCGCAGCTGTTCGACTCGTGGGCCGGAGCGCTCGCTCCCGCCGACTACCGGCGCGCCGTGCTGCCGGCATCCGCGGCCGCCCTGGAGCCCGTTCGCGCGCTGCGCGGCGAAGGTCTCGATGTGCCCCTGATCCACTTCGGCGTCGGCACCGGCGAGATCCTCGCCGACATGGCTTCGATCGGCGTCGATGCGATCGGCGTCGACTATCGCGTCGACCTCGATGACGCCGTGACCCGCATCGGCCGCGATCTCACGGTGCAGGGCAACCTCGATCCCGCGCTGCTGTTCGCCCCCGAGGATGTGCGTCGCCGGGCGGCCCACGCCGCCCTCGCCTCGGGGCTGGCGGCGCGAGCACATGTCTTCAACCTCGGCCACGGTGTGCCGATGAACACCGACCCCACCGTGCTCACCGATCTGGTGCGCACCGTTCACGACTGGCGCGCACCCGCGGAGTCCGCGCGGTGACCACCTCTCGCACGAGCGCGCCGGCAGCCGCGACCGGCGCCGATGTCGTCGTCGTCGGCGCCGGCATGGGCGGGCTCGTCGTGGCACACGAGCTGGCGCGTGCCGGACGTGACGTGGTCGTGGTCGACGCGGCGGAGGAGGTGGGCGGGCTGCTGCGCCGCGGCACGCTCGCGGGGGTCGACATCGATCTCGGCGCGGAGTCGTTCGCGACACGCACCGATGCCGTGGCGACGCTCGTCGCGGATGCCGGACTCGATCTCGCACTGGTCGCGCCCCGCCCCCAGGGGGCCTGGCTCGCCGTCGCGACGGATGACGGCGTGCGGCGGGCTCGCCTGCCGCGGCGGACCGTGCTCGGCATCCCGGCCGACCCGGAGGCCGACGACGTCGTCGCGATCATCGGCCCCGACGGCGCCGCCCGTGCGCGCGACGAGCGACGCGTGCCCGTCGCCGCCGACGCGGAGCCGTCGCTGTACGACCTGGTCGCCGAACGTCTCGGTGTCCGCGTCGCCGATCGGCTCGTCGACACGCTCTGCCGGAGCGTCTACTCGCGACCCGCCGCCGAGGCCCGCTTGTCGCAGCTGCACCCCGGTCTGTGGCGCGAGTTCGTCGCGCGCGGATCGCTCCTTGAGGCTGCAGACGCGATCGCGACCGGTCAGCGTGCCGGCGCTGCCGTCGGCGGCATCGCTGGGGGCATGTGGCGCCTTCCGACGGCGCTCGCTGAGGCCGCGGCGTCGCGTGGCGCTCAGATCCGCACGGGTGTCGCGGTGCATGCCGTGCGCGCCGACGCCGACGCGCTCGTGGTCGAGACGGCGAGCGGGTCACTCTCTGCGCGTCACGTCGTGATCGCGACGGGTCCGGCGGAGGCGGCGCGCCTGCTGGCGGGTGCGGGCGTTTCGACGCGCTCCTCGGCGGCGGTCCGCCTCGTCGCGGCGGCCATCGCCCACCCCGCCCTCGCCGCCGAACCCGTCGGCTCGGGCGTGATCGTAGACGCCGCGCTGCCGACGGCGGCCAAGGCCCTCACGCACATCACCGCCAAGTGGGACTGGGCGCGCGTCGCGACGCCCGACGGCATCCACCTCGTGCGCCTCTCCGCTCGCGACGCCGCCGCCGGTACGCTCGCCACGGCCGACGAGGTCGCGCGCGAGGTGTCGATCCTCACCGGCGTCGAGGTGGCCGCGGCCGACGTCGTCGACCTGGTCGTGCAGGAGTGGACGGATGCCGTCGTCGGCGCCGCCGCGCCCGACGACCTGCCCGCGGGCATCCACCTGGCCGGGGCCGCCGTGGCCGGCACGGGCCTCGCCTCCGTCATTCCGCACGCCCGCGATCTCGCCGCACGTCTCGACAGCGCGCTCGCGGCATCCCCGCCGTCGTCTTTCCTGTACACCCACCCGGTTTCCTAGGAGCACCGTATGACCGAACAGATCCCGCTCGGATACACCCTCTTCGCCGTCCTGGCCGGACCCCGTCCTCGGGTGGCCCCCGACGCGGCGGCGGTCGCCGAGCTGTCCGCCGCCGTCGACGCGGTCACGGCCGGCGGTGTCAGCGTTCGCGGCCTCTACGACGTCACCGGCATGCGCGGCGAGGCGGATCTCATGATCTGGCTGCACACGACGCCGGGCGCGGTCGATGACCCTGCCGTGCTCCAGAAGGCACTGCGCACCCTGCGGCGCACCGGCATGCTGCAGGCGTACACGGCCGTCTGGACAGCGATGGGCGTGCACCGTGAGGCCGAGTTCAACAAGCGTCACGTCCCCGGGTACCTTCGCGGCGAGAGCGCCCGCGGCTGGCTGTGCCTGTACCCGTTCGTGCGCAGCTACGAGTGGTACCTGCTGCCCGAGGAGGAGCGCGCCGGCATGCTCGCCGAGCACGGCCGCAAGGGCGCCCGCTACACGGAGGTCGTCGCCAACACCGTCTCGACCTTCGGACTCAGCGACTACGAATGGCTCCTGCCGCTGGAGAGCGACGACCCGATCCACCTCGTCGACATGATGCGCGACCTGCGCGCGACCGATGCGCGCCGTCACGTGCGCGAAGAGGTGCCCTTCTACACGGGCCGCCGGCTCGAGCTCGACGAGCTGGCGGAGGTGCTGAGCTGATGGCCGAGAACATCGCTCCCCGCTCCGGCGAGTTCCGTCCCAAGCCTCCGCGCGCGAGCGCCGCTCCGGTGTGCGGCGAGGGGTGCCGCGTGCCGGCCGCCACGGCGGCGACCTGCGCCGGCGATCCGCACGTGAGCGCCCCCGTGGCGTATGACGGTGTGCTGCTGCTGGGGTTCGGCGGACCCGAGGGTCAGGACGACGTGATCCCGTTCCTGCGCAACGTCACGGCGGGCCGCGGCATCCCCGACGAGCGCCTCGAAGAGGTCGCCCATCACTACCGTCACTTCGGCGGGGTGTCGCCGATCAACCAGCACAACCGTGAGCTGAAGGCGGCGCTGGATGCCGAGCTCGCGGCGCGCGGCCTGGAGCTGCCGGTGTACTGGGGCAACCGCAACTGGATGCCGTACGTCGCCGACGCCCTGCAGGACGCCCATGACGCCGGCCACCGGCGCCTGCTCGCGATCGCGACCAGCGCGTACAGCTCGTACTCGTCGTGCCGCCAGTACCGCGAAGATCTCGCCGACGCCGTCGAGGCCACCGGCCTCAGCGGTGCCGTCGAGATCGACAAGGTGCGCCAGTTCTTCGACCACCCGGGCTTCGTGACCCCCTTCGCGGAGGGCGTCGCCGAGGGACTCGAGGCCCTCCATGCCCAGGGCTTCGCCGACGACGAGATCGAGATCCTCTTCTCTACCCACTCGATCCCGAACAGCGACGCCGACCGTTCCGGCCCGCCCGAGCGCGGATTCGGCGCCGGCGGCGCCTACGTCGCGCAGCACACGGCCGTCGCCGAGACGATCATGTCGCGGCTGGGCTCGTCGTGCGCCTGGCAGCTCGTCTTCCAGAGCCGTTCGGGTCCGCCGCAGGTGCCGTGGCTCGAGCCCGACATCAACGACGCGATGGCCGAGCTGCCCGCCCGTGGTCGCAAGGCCGTGCTCATCGTGCCGCTCGGCTTCGTCAGCGACCACATGGAGGTGCTCTGGGACCTCGACACGGAGGCGATGGAGACGGCCGACGAGCTCGGTCTCACGGCAATCCGCACCCCGACTCCGGGGACGCACCCGGCGTATGTCATGGGACTGGTCGACCTCATGGTCGAGCGGCTGAACGGCACCGCCGCGGCCGACCGCCCGCACGAGACGGACCTCGGACCCTGGTACGACGTCTGCCGTCCCGGATGCTGCGAGAACAAGCGACTCGGCTTCCAGCCGGCACTCGCGGGGATCGCGCCGTGACGGTGACCGACGCCGCCGCACCCGCGCCGCTGCGACTCGGAACCCGAGCGAGTCTGCTGGCCACCACGCAGTCCGGCCACGTCGCCGACGCCCTGCGGGCGGCGACCGGCCGCGAGGTGGAGCTGGTGCCGATCACGACGGCGGGCGACGTGCTCACCGGACCCCTCGCGCAGCTGGGTGGTACCGGCGTGTTCGTCGCGGCGCTGCGTGAGGCGTTGCTGCGCGACGAGTGCGACCTCGTGGTGCACTCGATGAAGGACCTTCCCACGGCCGACGTCGCCGGCCTCGCGATCGGTGCCGTTCCGCCGCGGGCCCCTGTGGCGGATGTGCTGTGCGCGCGCGGAGGCCTCACGCTCGAGGCGCTGCCGCACGGCGCCGTGGTCGGCAGCGGATCACCCCGGCGGGTCGCCCAGCTGCTGCGGCGCCGGCCCGATCTGCAGGTGCGCGGCATCCGCGGCAACGTCGACACTCGACTGCGCAAGGTCGACGAGGGGGAGTACGACGCCATCGTGCTGGCCGA
Organism: Microbacterium sp. PM5; assembly: GCF_003293595.1. Taxonomy (NCBI): domain Bacteria; kingdom Bacillati; phylum Actinomycetota; class Actinomycetes; order Micrococcales; family Microbacteriaceae; genus Microbacterium; species Microbacterium sp. PM5. The sequence goes on from NZ_CP022162.1 coordinate 500,297, forward strand.
GGCGGGGCTGACCCGGATCGGACGCACCGACCGGATCACCGACCGCTTCGACGCCGACGGCTGGCCCACCTCCGCCGGCCAAGGCGCGCTCGCGGTCGAGGTGCGCACGGATTCCCCGGTCGCCGCGCAGATCGCCGCGATCACGGATACGGATGCCGAAATCACCGCGCTGTGGGAGCGTGCCGTGCTGCGGATGCTGGAGGCCGGATGTGCCGCGCCGGTGGGCATCTCCGCGCGGCGCGCGCACGACGCCGTCACGCTGGTCGCCGAGGTGTACGCCCTCGACGGTGCGCGAACCGTCCGCGTCGGGCACTCCGCGGACCGTGCCGACCTCACGACGGCGGACGGACGCGACGCGGCCGCGGCCGTCGTCGTCGCCGCCTTGATGGAGGCCGGGGCCGCCGATCTCGCCGACCTCGGTCCACGCCCCGAGGGGGAGCCCCGGTGACGGCCCTCGCCGGCGCGCGCGTCCTCGTACCGCGCGGCGGCGCATGGGGCGAGCGCGTGGCCGGCGAGCTCTCGCGTCGTGGCGCCCACCCCGTGATCGCGCCGCTCATCCGCACCGCCCCGCCGCGCGACACCACCGCGCGCGACGCCGCCTTCCGGCGGCTTGCCGACGGCGATTACGAGTGGCTGTTCGTCACGAGCGCCGCCAGCGTCGAGCAGATCGCCGTCTTCCTGTCGGCGAGCGAACGCACGTTGCCGACGTCGCTGCGAATCGCGGCGGTCGGCCAGGCCACCGCGCGCGCCGTCGCCGATCTGGGCGCGAACGTCGACTTCGTGCCGCTGGGCCGCTCATCGGCGCAGACCATGATCGCGCAGTGGTGCGCAGCGCACAGCGCGAGCTCGACCGGGCGCTGCCTCGTGGTGCGCTCCGACCTTGCCGGCGCCGTCGTCAGCGACGAGCTGGAGCTGCGCGGCTTCGCCGTCGACGTCTGTATCGGCTACCGCACGGTGGGAATCGATCTCGCCCCCGACGTGGCGGCCGATCTCGCTGCCGGACGCGTCGCCGTCGTGCTGCTGACCTCACTGAGCGTCGGGCGCGAACTGCGCCGCCAGGTCGGGGTGCTGCCGGCATCCACCCTCGTCGCCTCGATCGGTCCGGGAACGACCCGCGACGCCGAGCGCCTCGGCTTCGTCGTCGGCCACACCGCCCGCACACAGAGCATCGACGCCCTCATCGCCGAGCTCGACACCCTTCCCCGACTCCAGGAGGTCATCCGATGACCGCGTTTCCCGTCCGTCGCCTGCGTCGTCTGCGCCGCAGTGCCGCCCTGCGACGCCTCGTCGCCGAAACCGACCTGAGTCCGCGCCGGCTCGTCCTTCCGGTGTTCGTGAAAGAGGGCATCTCCGAGGCGCAGCCGATTGCGAGCATGCCGGGGGTGCAGCAGTACCCGCTCGCGCAGCTCGCGGCCGTCGTCGACGAGGCGGCCGAGGCCGGCATCGGCGGCATCATGCTCTTCGGTGTGCCCGCTGTCCGCGACGCCGTCGGCAGCGGTGCGACCGATCCCGACGGCATCCTCAACCGTGCGATCGCCGTGGCCGCCGCGGCGGCGAAGGGGCGTCTGACGGTGCAGGCGGACCTCTGCCTCGACGAGTTCACCGACCACGGCCACTGCGGTGTGCTGGCCGCCGACGGATTGGTCGACAACGACGCGACTCTCGAGGTGTACGCGCGGATGGCGCTCGCCCAGGCAGAAGCCGGCGCCGACGTCCTCGGACTGTCGGGCATGATGGACGGCCAGGTCGCCGCCTGCCGTGCGGCTCTGGACGCCGCGGGCCGCAGCGACATCGTGATCCTCGCGTACTCCGCCAAGTACGCCTCCGCGTTCTACGGTCCGTTCCGCGACGCCGTCGAGTCGACCCTCACCGGCGACCGTCGCACCTACCAGCTCGATGCCGCCAACGGTCGCGAAGGGGTGCAGGAGGCTCTCGCCGACATCGACGAGGGCGCCGACATCGTCATGGTCAAACCCGCCGGTCCGTACCTCGACGTGCTCGCCGAGGTCGCGGCGGTGTCGTCCGTCCCGGTCTGGGCCTACCAGGTGTCCGGCGAGTACGCGATGATCGAGCACGCTGCCGCGGCCGGGGTCATCGACCGTGAGCGTGCGATCGGGGAGAGCATCCTCGGCATCCGCCGCGCCGGCGCCGAGGCGATTCTGACGTACTGGGCGATCGAGGTCGCCGGCTGGCTCCGAGAGGGACGGGCACTCGCATGACCGACACCAACGACGCCCTGTTCACCCGCGCCCGCGCGGTCATCCCCGGTGGCGTGGACTCGCCCGTGCGCGCCTACGGCTCGGTCGGTGGGACGCCCCGCTTCCTCGTCGAGGCCGCGGGGGCGTATGTGACGGATGCCGAGGGCCGCCGCTACGTCGACCTCGTCGCCAGCTGGGGGCCGGCGCTGCTCGGTCACGCTCATCCCGAGGTCGTCGCCGCCGTCCAGGCCGCCGCCGCGCGCGGACTCTCGTTCGGGGCGCCGACGCCGGCCGAGGCGGAGCTCGTCGAGGAAATCGTGCGACGGGTGCCGGCCGTGCAGAAGGCGCGACTGGTCTCCACCGGCACCGAGGCGACGATGACCGCCATCAGACTGGCGCGCGGCGCGACCGGACGGGACCTTCTCATCAAGTTCGCCGGTCACTACCACGGTCACTCCGACGGGCTGCTCGCCGCCGCCGGGTCGGGGCTGGCGACCTTCGCACTGCCGGGCTCTGCCGGTGTGCCGGAGGCCGTCGCGGCGCAGACGCTCGTCGTGCCGTACAACGACCGTGCCGCGCTGGAGGAGGTCTTCGCCGCGCATTCCGGTCGGATCGCCGCCGTGATCACCGAGGCTGCGGCCGCGAACATGGGGGTGGTCGCGCCGGCACCCGGATTCTCGACGTTCGTCGGTGATGTCTGCCGACGCGAGGGCGCCCTGCTGATCAGCGACGAGGTGCTCACCGGCTTCCGCGCCGCATCGGGCGGCTACGCCCAGGTGCTCGCAGACGCGGGGGAGGAGGTCGTACCCGACCTGGTGACCTTCGGAAAGGTCATCGGCGGTGGACTGCCGGTCGCCGCGGTCGGCGGCCGCGCCGACGTCATGGACATGCTCGCCCCGCTGGGGCCGGTGTACCAGGCCGGCACGCTGAGCGGAAACCCCGTCGCGGTCGCCGCGGGCCTGGCGACGCTCCGTCTGGCCGACGCCTCCGCGTACGCCCGGCTGGCAGCGGCGGCCGACGCGGTCGCCGGTGCGGCGACGGCGGCGCTGACTGCGGCCGGGGTGCCCCACGTGCTGCAGCGGGCGGGAACCCTGTTCAGCGTCTTCTTCGGCGCCGAAGTCGTCGGCGGGGTGCCGGACTACGCGACGGCGCAGCAGCAGGACACCGCCGCCTACGGCCGGTTCTTCCACGCGATGCTGGATGCCGGCGTCTCGCTGCCGCCGTCGGCGTTCGAGGCGTGGTTCCTCACCGCCGCGCACGACGATGCCGCGGTGGCGCAGATCGTCGACGCCCTGCCCGCGGCCGCCCGCGCCGCGGCGTCCGCGTAGGGTTTCGCGAGCCCGTCCGCGATACGCGACATCTCGTCGGCACGAGACGTCTCGGTGGCGCCGGCGACGGCAGCGGCGGGCCCGACCGAAGCCGTGTCGGAGGATCCCTCTAGCGTGTCGACCATGAACACCGACGAGCTGTTTCTGCGTTCCGACGCCGCCCTGCGCGACGTGATCGATCGGATCGATCCGGCCGATCTCACCCGGTCGGCGCCCGCCGACTGGACCTCCACCCCCGACCCCACGTTCCGCGACGTCCTGCAGGCCCACACCTACGACGAGGCGTGGGTGCCCGACGTCCTGCGCGGCCGTGCGTCGGCAGACGGCGACGACCTGCGCGGGGTCGATCTGCTGGGCGACGATCCGATCGGCGCCTACGACGCGCGCAACGACGCCGCGACCGCCGCCGTTCGCGCCGGCGGTTACGCCGACACGTTCCGGTTCAGCTACGGCGACTACCCCGCCGCCGAAGGCCTCGCGCACTTGGCCACCTACCGGGCGTTCCAGGCATGGCAGATCGCGAAGCACCTCGGCATCCCGTTCCATCTGTCGCCGGAGCTCATCGCCGGTCTCGAGGAGCACGTCGTGACGTTCGCGGACGAGTGGCGTCAGTGGGGCGTGTTCCCTCCCGCCATCGAGGCACCGGCCGATGCCGACGACGAGACGCGTCTGCTCTGCGCCGTCGGCTACTGGATCCCGTAGGGGGCGATCGCGGCGTCCCTCGAGCCGGCGGCGCCGCCGGATAGGCTGGAGCGCATGCCCGTGACCTTGCTCGGAGCCGCCGAGATCCGTGCGCTCGCCGCCGACCTCGACGTGACCCCGACGAAGAAGCTCGGTCAGAACTTCGTCGTCGACGCCAACACGGTGCGAAAGATCGTGCATGTCGCGGAGGTGGCGGCCACCGACCGTGTCGTCGAGGTGGGCCCTGGGCTCGGGTCGCTCACGCTGGCGATCCTCGAGACGGGCGCGGCGGTCACCGCGGTCGAGATCGATCATCGCCTCGCCGAGCGTCTGCCGGCCACCGCTGCGTCTCACGGCGTCGCCGAGGGCGCCTTGACGGTGGTGGATGCCGACGCCCTTCGCGTCACCGCTCTTCCGGGCGATCCGAACGTGCTCGTCGCGAACCTGCCGTACAACGTGAGCGTTCCGGTGCTGCTGCACTTCATGGAGACCTTCCCGGGTCTCGAGCGCGGTGTCGTGATGGTGCAGGCCGAGGTGGGGGAGCGGCTCGCCGCCCCGCCGGGATCCAAGGTCTACGGCGCGCCCAGCGTGAAGGCCGCCTGGTACGGTCCGTGGAGGCTGGCCGGCACCGTTTCTCGGCAGGTCTTCTGGCCGGTGCCGAACGTCGACAGCGTGCTCGTCGGGTTCCGTCGTGACCCCGAGCCGCGCGGCGACGAGGCTCTGCGCCGCGCGACGTTCCAGGTGGTCGATGCCGCCTTCCAGCAGCGGCGCAAGATGCTGCGGCAGGCGCTGGCACCGGTGCTCGGCGGATCGTCGAGCACCGCGTCGGCGGTGTTGGAGGCTGCAGGCGTCGACCCGACGGCGCGTGGCGAGCAGCTCACGATCGCGGACTTCGTCGCGATCGCCCGCACGCTTCGGTAAGCACCGGTGCGCGCGCCGGGCCTCGCCGTGACCCGCTGACCGTCGGTCGGCGACATGTCGCGTCCTGTTCACCGCGCGGTCACGAAACATGCTTGTAACATTGCGCCTATGCGTGTGGCCGAGCATCCTGCTCCCGAACGGGTTCTGCTCCACCTCAGCGACACCCACCTGCGCGCGGCCGGCTCGCGCATCTGGGACCGCGTGTCGGGCGAGGAGCACCTGGCGCGTGCCCTGGCCGGCATCGAAGCATCGGGCGTGCGTCCCGACGCGATCGTGGTGACGGGCGACCTCGTCGATCTCGGCGAACGCGCCGCCTACGCCACGCTGCGCGCGATGGTCGAGCCCGTGGCCGCTCGTCTGGAGGCGCCGGTGGTGTGGGTGATGGGAAACCACGACGATCGCGCCGCGTTCCGCAGTGAGCTGTGGGACGACGAGGACGCCGACCTTCGCCCCGTCGACCGCGTCGACGAGTTCGACGGCCTGCGCATCGTCACCCTCGACACCTCCGTGCCCGGGCACCACTACGGCGAGATCAGCGACGCGCAGCTGGCCTGGCTCGCCACGGTGCTCGCCACTCCCGCGCCGCTGGGCACGATCCTCGCCATGCATCACCCGCCTGTGCCGAGCGTGCTCGCGCTCGCGGCGAGCGTGGAGCTTCGCGATCAGGCGCGGCTGGCTCGCGTGCTGCGCGGCACCGACGTCCGTGCGATCATCGCCGGGCACCTCCACTACTCGACGTTCGCGACCTTCGCCGGCATCCCCGTCTCCGTCGCCTCGTCGACCTGTTACGCACAGGATCTCACCGTGCCGGTCGGCGGCACCCGCCCGCAGGACGGTGCGCAGTCCTACAACCTCGTCCACGTGTACGACGACACGGTGGTCCATTCCGTGGTCCCCGTCGATGTGCCACGCGTCATGGAGTACACCGACCCGCAGACGGCGCAGCGCCTCCTCGCGGAGGCGGGGATCACGGGCGTCGGCGTGCAGCGGCCGTCGGCCCCGCCGACACGTCCGGTGTTCGTGCGCCGCTGAGTGGACGCTCCCACGGGGCGCGGACCGGGAACATCCGCTCGAGCGTGTCGCGGAGCATCCGCACCCGCAGCTCTTCCGGCACCTCCGTCTCGCCGCCGTCGTTCAGGCAGAACATGTCGGCGTCGCGGCGCTGCTCCAGTCGACGCATCTTTTTCAGGGCCGACGCCATCGTGGTCTGCACGTACCGCACGCGCGGCTCGGTCGTCGCGATCGCCCGCCCGGTCATGAGCGCGTAGTAGTGATACAGGCTGTTGGTCACGGAGACGTCGGTCGCGCTGCGGAAGCGCGATGCCGCGGTGCGCGCGATGTCGTCGGCGAACTCGCGCTCCACCTCCGCGGCCACGCTTCGCCGCATCGGTGCCGCACAGTGTTCGAGGTCGCGCAGGATCACGCGACCGAACCGCTCGCGCAGGAGCTCCCGATTCACGCGCAGCGCGTTGTCGTGTCCGGACCGTTCCGTGCGCGTGGGGCCCGATCCGATGCGGACGTCGCACTCGACGAACTTCGTGAGGCCCCCCGCGGTGAAGAACATCTCCGCCGTCACGGGGCGGCCGAAGAACATGTCGTCGTTCGAGTAGAGGAAGTGCTCGGCCAGCCCGTCGATGCGGTGGAGTTGCGCCTCGACGGCATGGGAGTTGTGCGTGGGGAGCACCGACGGATCGGCGAAGAACTCGTCGCTGCGAACGACCGTGACCCGCGGATGCTCCCGCAGCCATGCAGGCTGCGGCGAGTCGGTGGCGATGAAGATGCGGCGCACCCAGGGGGCGTACATGTGCACGCTGCGCAGCGCGTACCGCAGCTCGTCGACGTGCCGGTAGCGGGCGGGCCCGTCGTCGCCTTTGCCGACGACGTACTCCTCCTGCTGGGCGGCGCGCTGCCGTTGGAACTCGCTCGCCGACCCGTCGACCCAGGAGAAGACCATGTCGATGTCGACGGTGACCTGGTGGGGACGCACCTCGAACATGCCGGCCACGGTGCGCCACGACCTGCCGTAGCGCCAGACCGTCGTGACGACGAGATCGGATGCCGGGAAGACGCGCCGCGTGAGCGCGGTGGGTCGTGGCGTGTGGACCAGATCGCCGCTCATGCGCCAGGTCTCCAGGCGCACGCCCTCCGCGCTGCCGTAGCGGAGAGAGCCGCTGTCGGTGACGCGGGGACGGAACAGTCGCAGGGACCAGACGGCGTCGGCCTCGGGCAGAGGCACATCGACGGCGAGACGGGCGGCACCGCCCGGCGCCTTCGCGTACAGGGGCTCCCGGGCTCCGGCGGCAGCGAGGGCGCGGAGCGCCGCGCGCCCCTCCGCGGCATCGACCACGATGACGGCGGCGCCGTGATCGTCTTGCGCGAGCAGCGGATCGATACCGGCGGCGGCCAGGGTGTCGGCGATGAGGCCGATGTCGGCCACACGGGCCATCTCGGGCGTCAGGTCGTCGTGCACGATGTGGAGCACGCCATCCACCCAGCGCACGTCGTCGCGGGCCAGCAGGCCCGACCAGGGATGCGGGTGCGGTGAAAGTGCCTCCAGTGCTGCCGTCACGAGGACCGCCCTTCGTCGTCGGAGAGGCTCAGCGTACGGTGCCGGCGTTTCCCGCGCGTTTCGGGGACGGCAGGCGCGGCGGGCGGTCGCGGTCGATAGCCTGGACGGGTGACCGACATCTCCGAGCGCTTCCCCGCCTCACGCGGCGGCGACCTGCACCGTCCGTACGCTGCGGCATCCGACCGCTACTCCGCCTCCGCGTTTCGTCAGGTGGGCTCGAGCGGGCTGTATCTGCCCGCGATCTCGCTGGGGCTGTGGTGGAACTTCGGCGACAACGTCCCCTTCGGCAACCAGCGCGCGCTACTGCGCCACGCGTTCGACCGCGGCATCACGCATTTCGATCTCGCCAACAACTACGGTCCGCCCTACGGCAGCGCCGAGACCAATTTCGGACGCATGATGCGCGAGGACTTCCGGCCCTACCGGGACGAGCTCATCATCTCGTCCAAGGCCGGCTACGACATGTGGGACGGGCCCTACGGTCAGTGGGGTTCGCGCAAGTACCTGCTCGCCAGCGCCGAGCAGTCGCTGACGCGCATGTCGCTCGACTACGTCGACATCTTCTACTCGCACCGCTTCGATCCCGTCACCCCGATCGAAGAGACGGTCGCGGCGCTGGATACCCTCGTGCGTCAGGGCAAGGCGCTCTACGTCGGCATCTCCTCGTACGAGCCCGACCAGACGGCGCGGGCTGCCGCGGTGGCGCGCTCTCTGGGCACTCCGCTGATCATCCATCAGCCCTCCTACTCGATCCTCGGTCGATGGATCGAGGACGGCCTGACCGGCGTCCTGCGTGAGGAGGGGATGGGTGCGATCGCCTTCGTGCCGCTCGCGCAGGGGCTGCTCACCGATCGCTATCTGGGCGACGGGACCTCGGCGCGATCGCAGGAGCGCTCGTCGCTGCCGGGCCGTCGTCTCACGGACACTGCGCTGGAGGGCCTGCGTGCGCTGAACGTGATCGCCCGCGAGCGCGGACAGAGCCTCGCTCAGCTCGCGCTGCAGTGGGTGCTGCGCGACGGCGTCGTGGCCTCGGCGCTCATCGGCGCCTCGCGCACGCAGCAGCTCGACGAGAACCTCGCGGCCGTGAACGGCCCCGCGTTCGACGCGGAAGAACTGGAACGCATCGACGTCATCTCCGCCGGCATCGGCGAGGTCTGGGCGGACGCTTCGTGACGACCGCTGCGGTGGCGGGTCGCCGGGTGCACGTGCGTGCGCCCGGCAAGATCAACATCGCCTTCGACGTCGGTGACGCCCAGCCCGACGGCTACCACGACGTGGCGTCGGTGTATCAGGCGGTATCCGCCTACGAAGACGTCTGGGCCCAGGTGGCGGACGACTTCACGCTGGCGGTCACCGGCGACCTGGACGTGTCGGGGGTGCCGCTCGACGAGTCCAACCTCGCCGTCCGCGCCGCGCGGCGCGTCGCCGAGCGGCTGGGGTGGCGCGGCGGCATCCACCTCGACATCCACAAGGGCGTGCCCGTCGCCGGCGGGATGGGGGGCGGGTCGGCGGATGCCGCGGCCGCTCTCGTCGCCGTCAACGAGCTGCTCGGCGGGGGACTCACGACTCTCGAACTTCAGGAGCTGGCGGCGCCCCTGGGCGCAGATGTGCCCTTCGCGGTGCTCGGGGGGACGGCGATCGGCACGGGTCGCGGCGACGAGCTGGCCCCCGCGCTGGCACGGGGTCGCTTCGACTGGGTCCTCGTGACGAGCGCGGACGGACTGTCGACGCCGGCGGTGTATCGGGAACTGGACCGTTTGAGAGCCCTGCCCGACATCGCGCCCGCGCACGGGGTGCCCGCCGCCGATCCTGTCGTGATGCAGGCGCTGCGTGCGGGCGATCCCGCCGCGCTCGCGGTCGCCGTCCACAACGACCTGCAAGAGGCCGCCCTCTCGCTGCGGCCCTCGCTGGCCGCGACGCTGCGCGGCGGTCATCTCGCGGGCGCTCTGGCCGGGCTCGTCTCGGGTTCGGGACCCACTGTCGCCTTCCTCGCCGCCGACGAGCGCGGAGCGGCGGCGCTGGCGTCCGAACTCGCCGCGTCGGCGGCTTCCGGATCGCGTGTGCTGCACGTGCACGGACCCGTCCCGGGCGCGCGTGTCATCAGCGCCTGAGAACGCCCCGCACCACCAGGCCGAGCCTCACCGCAGACCGTCCGCACGAATGGAGACCCGCATGTCCGATCACCGCTCCCACCACGATGCATCGCTGGACCGCACGATGACCGACGAGCTCGATGGACGCGGGCTCGGCGTGCGCCGAGTCGACGATGCGCTGCGCACCGAGACCGACCCCTGGTTGGAAGCCGTCTCCCGCGGCTTCCTGGGCGGTGAGCGCACCGATGTGCAGCGCGACGCCTTCTTCGCGCACACGGCGTATCGGCGCAAGATCGGCGTGTTCGACGACACCGCCCCGCAGCCCGACGTTCCGGTCGCGACGTTCGCGTCGTGGGCGGCGGAGCTCACGCTTCCGGGCGGTACCGTTCCCGCGTGCGCGATCAGCTCGGTCACCGTCGCTCCCACCCACCGTCGCCGTGGCATCCTGCGCTCCGTGATGACGGGGGAGTTGCGCACCGCCGTCGAGCGCGGGCTTCCCGTCGCGATCCTCACCGTGAGCGAGTCGACGATCTACGGCCGCTTCGGCTTCGCGCCGGCCGCACTTGCTGCGCAGTGGACGATCGACGCACGTCGGGCGCGCTGGGTGGGGCCCGAGGCGCCGGGACGCATCGACTTCGTCACCCGCGCGCAGGGGCGCGACATCGCCGCGGCGCTGCACGAACGCGTGCGCACGCAGACGCCCGGTGAGATCGAGATGCCCGGCGGGCACTGGGAGCGCTTCTTCGGCACCAGGCCCGACGCCGAGAAGGCCGAGGAGCTCCGCGTGGTCCAGTACCGCTCCGTGGCGGGGGAGGTCGACGGCGTCGCGCTGTACAAGGTGACCGAGAACGAGCACGACTTCGTGGCCTCGACCGTCGATGTCCTGCTGCTGGTCGCGGCGACGGACGAGGCGTACGCCGGTCTGTGGCGCTTCCTGCTGACGATGGACCTCATCGGCACGGTACGCGCGGGCGAGCTGTCGGTCGACGAACCGCTGTGGTGGATGATCGCCGATCAGCGCGCCGCGACGGTCACCGTGCGCGACCACCACTACACGCGGATCCTCGACGTGCCGGCCGCGCTGTCCGCGCGCACCTACGACGTCGCCGACGCGGTGACGCTGCAGATCGCCGACCCACTCGGCGTCGCCGCCGGCACGTTCGTGCTGACGGCGGATGCCGACGGCATCGGTGCGGTCGACATCGTGGACGAACCGCCGGTCGGCATTCCCACGGCGACGATCGGGGTGGCCGAGCTGTCGGCGATGCTGCTCGGCGGAGTCTCGGCCGTCACGCTCGCACGAGCGGGACGTCTGGTCGCCGATGATCCGGCGCGACTGGCGCGACTGTTCGCCTCGACGGTGCCGCCGCGTCTGAGCTTCTGGTACTGAGCCCTGGAACCACGCGGGGCCCGGACCGGTGTCGGATCCGGGCCCCGCCTGGTGAGAGGTCTCAGCTGCCGCAGACCTCCTGCAGCTTCTTGGCCTCGGCGGTCAGCTTCGTCGAGGATTCCTGGCCCTTCGTGGAGATCTCCTCGGCCTTGGCCTGAGCCTCCTGCAGCTTCTGCATGGCGGCCTCGTCACTCGGATCGATGTTCTTCAGGTTGGGCATCTCGAAGTCGGCGAAGATCGCGGCGAAGTTGCGGTACTCGTCGGCGAATGCGCTCAGCGGGGCCTTGACCTGCTCATTGGTGACCTTCGACTCCGCAGAGGAGAGTCCGTCCAGAACCGGCTGGAAGAGCGACGAGAAGTCGACCTTCTCACCCGAGGTCGCCTGGCTCATCGACGCGTTGAGGTCGCTCGTGATGCTCGAGGTCGCCGTCTCGATCTCGGTCTTCGCAATGCTGCAGGCGTCGGCGACGCTCTGCCCGCCCGCGCAGGCGGTGAGCGCGGCCGTGAGGCTCAGGGCTGCGGCGATCCCGCCGATGCGGGTGACGTTCTTCGTGTTCATGTCATCTCTCCGGTTTCTGATGTGCGACGGTTTCTCCGCCCACGAGAAGAGAGGGCGAAAGCTCCAGCCTATGACGGCGATACGAAGATCCGATGTCCACGCTGGGAACGGGGCCATCGGCCGTCCGCCCGCTCGCGTAGCCTGGAACCGATATGGCGCATCTGCTCGGGGCTGAAGGCCTCCACCTGGAATTCCCCACGAAGGTCGTGTTCGACCGCGTCTCGCTCGGCGTCGACGAGGGCGACCGCATCGGCATCGTCGGTCGTAACGGCGACGGCAAGTCATCCCTCATGGCCATGCTGGCCGGCCGCCTCGCGCCGGATGCCGGGCGCGTGACGGTGCGCGGCGGCGTGCGCGTGGGCGTGCTCGACCAGGGCGACACGCTCGATGACACGTTGACCATCGCGCAGAGCGTCGTCGGCGACCGCGCCGAGCACGACTGGGCCGGGGATGCCGGGGTGCGCGACGTGATCGCGGGCCTCGTGGGTGATCTCGACTGGGACGGGCCGGTCGCCGGACTCTCCGGAGGGCAGCGGCGACGGGTCGCGCTCGCGCACCTGCTCGTCGGAGACTGGGACGTGCTGGCGCTCGACGAGCCCACGAACCACCTCGATGTCGAAGCGGTGGCCTGGCTCGCCGCGCACCTCAAGCGGCGCTGGTCGGCATCCCAGGGTGCGCTCCTGGTCGTCACCCACGATCGATGGTTCCTGGACGAGGTCTGCACCAAGACGTGGGAGGTGCACGACCGCATCGTCGAGCCGTTCGAGGGCGGCTACGCGGCCTACGTGCTGCAGCGCGTCGAGCGCGACCGCCAGTCGGCCGTGATCGAGCAGCGTCGACAGAACCTCGCTCGCAAAGAGCTCGCGTGGCTGCGCCGCGGCGCGCCGGCGCGCACCAGCAAGCCGCGGTTCCGCATCGAGGCGGCCAATGAACTCATCGCCGACGTCCCCGAGATCCGCGACAAGGTGCAGTTGCAGTCGCTCGCCGTGTCCCGGTTGGGCAAGGACGTCGTCGACCTGCTCGACGCCGGCGTGACCTACGGCGATCGACAGGTGCTGCAGGACGTCGAGTGGCGCATCGCGCCGGGTGAGCGCACCGGCATCCTCGGGGTCAACGGTGCCGGCAAGTCCACGCTCCTCGGGCTCATCGCCGGCACGGTCGAGCCCACCCACGGTCGGGTCAAGCGCGGAAAGACCGTGAAGGTCGCGACGCTCACGCAGCGGATGGACGAGCTCGACCAGTACCTGGACGATCCGGTGCGCGTGGTCATCTCGGGCCTGCGCACGAGCTACACGATCGGGACGGGCTCCAAGGCGGCCGAACTCACGCCGGGCCAGCTGCTGGAGCGCATGGGCTTCAGCTCGGCGCAGCTGTCGACGCCCGTGAAGGATCTGTCCGGTGGTCAGCAGCGTCGGCTGCAGCTGCTGCTGATCCTGCTCGATCAGCCCAACGTGCTGATCCTCGACGAGCCGACCAACGACCTGGACACCGACATGCTGGCCGCGATCGAGGATCTTCTCGATTCGTGGGCGGGGACGCTCCTGGTGGTCAGCCACGACCGCTATTTCCTCGAGCGGGTCACCGATCAGCAGTACGCCGTGATGAGCGGGCGCCTCCGGCACCTGCCGGGAGGAATCGACGAGTACCTGAGGCTCCGCGCCGCCCAGCGCGATCAGCCGGCGGCGCCCGTCGCGGCGACGTCGGAGGGTGACAGTGGTCCGGCGTTGGCCGGTGCCGACCTCCGCGCGGCGCAGAAGGAGCTGGCGGCGGCGGAGCGGCGGATCCAGAAACTGACGGCCCAGGTGGATGCCGCCCGCACCGCCCTTGCCGACCACGACCAGTCCGACTATGCGGGGCTGGGCGAGAAGATGCGCGCGATCGGCGAGCTCGAGGCAGAGATCGCTGCGCTGGAGGAGCGCTGGTTCGAGCTCTCCGAGCTCATCGGCTGAGCCGGCTCTCAGGAGTCGAAGCCCAGCGACAGCTTGCGCAGCAGGCCGGCGAGTCGCTCACGATCGGAGCGCGACAGCACGCTGAGCAGCAGGGCTTCGGCGTCGACGAGGCGTGTGATCGCGGCATCCACGCGGGTCTTGCCCTCGTCGGTGATCGTCACCAGAACGCTGCGTCCGTCACCGGGATCGGCCTCGCGGCGCACCAGGCGGCGTCCGACGAGGCGATCGATGCGGTTCGTCATCGTGCCGCTGGAGACCAGCGTCTGCTGCAGCAGCTGCTTGGGACTGAGCTGGTAGGGCTCGCCGGCCCGTCGCAGTGCCGACAGCACGTCCCACTCCCAGGGTTCGAGGTCGCTGCGACGAAACGCCTCGCGTCGCGCCCGGTCGAGATGCCGCGACAGGCGATCCACCCGCGAGAGCACCTCCAGCGGCGAGAAGTCGAGATCCGGTCGCTGGGCGCCCCACGCGCCGACGATGCGGTCGACTTCGTCGTGCTCGGTGGACATGCCTCCATTATCGTCACGGCGGCCCTCGCAGTTGCGTCAAGATACCCCCGGGGGTATTGTGTGAACACGCGTTCGAGAAGGAGAACAGATGCGCATCGTGATCGTCGGGGGAGTGGCCGGAGGTATGAGCTGTGCCGCGCGTGCGCGCAGGCTCGATGAGGCGGCCGAGATCATCGTCCTCGAGCGCGGCGCGCACGTCTCGTTCGCGAACTGCGGCCTGCCCTACTACGTCGGCGGAGAGATCGCCGATGAGTCCGCTCTGCTCGTGCAGACCCCGGCCTCGCTGAAAGCGTCTCTCGCGCTCGACGTGCGCCCCGGTCACGAGGTGACGGCGGTGGATGCCGCGGCCAAGACCGTGACCGTGATGAGCGCAGACGGTGTCGACACCCTGCACTACGACACCCTCGTGCTGGCTCCGGGCGCCGCCGCGGCGACGCCGCCCATCACCGGACTGGACTCGCCGCGGGTGCGGACGCTGCGCAGCGTCGAGGACGCGGTCGCGTTGCGTGATCGCGTCCAGGCCGGTGCGCGCCGTGCCGTCGTGCTCGGAGCGGGCTTCATCGGCATCGAGGCCGCCGAAGCGCTTGCCCAGCGTGGGCTGCACACCACCGTCGTCGAGTTCGCGCCGCACGTGCTGCCCCCGCTCGAGGACGAGCTGGCCGCCCTCGTGACCGCGGAACTGCGGACGCTCGGCATCGAGGTGCGCGCCGGCACCGCGGCCACCGCGGTCGAATCCGGTGAGGACGGCGACGTCGTCGTCCTCGACGACGGCACCCGCCTGGACGCCGACATCGTCGTGCTCTCGGTGGGTGTTCGTCCCGACACGGCGGTCTTCGAGGCCGCGGGCGTCGCATGCGTGCGTGGGGCGATGATCATCGACGAGCACGGACGTACCTCGCTGCCCGACGTCTACGCGGTCGGTGATGCGACGGCATCCGTCGACGCCGTCACCGGGGCCGTGCGTCCCGTCGCGCTCGCCGGACCCGCCAACCGCGCCGGACGGCTCGTCGCCGACGCGATTCTCCGTCCGGAGCACGCTCGTCCGCTTCCGCGCCCCGTCGGGACGGCGATCGTCCGTGTCGGTGCGCAGACGGTGGCGATGACCGGCGCGAACCGCGCCGCGCTCGCCGCCGCCGGGATCGACGCGGACACGCTGCACCTTCATCCGGGCCAGCACGCCGGCTACTTTCCCGGCGCCTCGCAGATCCATCTGGTCGTCCACATCCGTCGGAGTGACGGCCTGCTGCTGGGAGCGCAGGCCGTCGGCGCCGACGGGGTCGACAAGAGGATCGACGTGCTCGCGACGGCCATCCGTGCGGGCTGGGCGGTGGATGAGCTGATCGACCTCGACCTGGCCTACGCACCGCCGTACGGCTCTGCGAAGGATCCCGTCAACATGGTCGGGATGGTCGGCGAGAACGTCCGGAGCGGGGCCCTCCGCCTCTGGTACGCGCAGGACGTCGACGCGGTCGCCGAGACCGCGCTGATCCTCGACGTGCGCACCCCCGCGGAGCTGTCCACCGGGCATCTGCCCGGGGCGCTCGCCATCCCGCACACCGCGTTGCGCGGCCGGCTCGACGAGGTGCGTGCCGCCGCCGCCGGGCGACCCGTGCGCGTCATGTGCCAGTCGGGCGTGCGCTCCGCGATCGCGCACCGCGTGCTCGCGCAGGCCGGGTTCGACTCGGCGTCCCTGTCCGGCGGCATGCTGACGCTGCGCGCCGTTCTCGGTGAGCACGCGGATGCGGTGCTCGTCTCCGACCACGCCCGCATCTGAGCGGCGCGGACTCTTCGCCGCACCACCGACAACCTCATACGTACGAACGACGAGAAGGAGAACTCTCATGTGCTCAGCAGTAACGTGCCGAACCTGCGGCAAGACGACGTGGGCCGGCTGCGGCCAGCACGTCGATCAGGTGATGAAGAACGTGCCGGCGGCCCAACGCTGCCCCGGCCACGAACAGGAAGCGGGCGGCGGCTTCCTCGCCCGCGTCTTCGGACGATGACGGCGAACGCGTCCGCGTCGGACGCCGCGACAGCGCACGACGGCGCCGCGCAGCGCAAGATCGCCAATCGCCTGCGCCGCGCGCGGGGTCAGCTCGATGCGGTCATCGCCGCCGTCGAGGAGGGAAAGCCCTGTCGTGACGTCGTGACCCAGCTGGCGGCGGTGTCCAGCGCGCTGGACCGCGCCGGCTTCGCCATCGTGTCCACGGCGCTGCGGGAGTGTCTGTCCGATCCGGAGGGTGCGGCCGCGGAAGACGGCGTCACCGCCGACGAGCTGGAGAAGCTCTTCCTCATGCTCGCCTGAGCACGGCGATGCGGTCATCCGGGGTCGGGACTGGCAGACTGGAGCGGCACACCCGCCGTCTCGTGGGGTGCGGTCCGCCGTAGTGTAACGGCAGCACGACAGCCTTTGGAGCTGTGAGGTTCAGGTTCGAATCCTGGCGGCGGAGCATGACAGAGAACACGTTGGATGCGTCCCTCGCCGTCGTGATCCTCGCCGCGGGGCAGGGAACCCGCATGCGGTCGTCGCTGCCGAAGGTGCTGCACCGCATCGGGGGTCGCCCGCTCGTCGGACACGTTCTCGACACGGCCCGCGACCTGTCGCCCGCCCACGTTCTCGTCGTCGTCCGGCACGAAAGGGATCTCGTCGCCGATGCGGTGACCGGTATCTCGCCCGAGGTCGTCGTCGTCGATCAGGACGAGATCCCGGGCACGGGGCGCGCCGTCGAAGTCGCCCTGGACGCCGTCCCCGATTTCGACGGCGACGTGCTGGTGCTTTCCGGTGACGTCCCCCTGCTCGATGCCGAGACGCTGAGCGCCCTCATCCGAGACCACCGCTCGTCCCGGGCTGCGATCACACTGCTGTCGGCCGTGCTCGACGACGCGACCGGCTACGGCCGTGTCGTGCGCGCCACCAACGGCGGCGTGGAGCGCATCGTCGAGCAGAAGGACGCCACGGCCGCGGAAGCGGCGATCACCGAGATCAACGCGGGCGTCTACGTCTTCCAGGCGGAGATGTTGCGCTCGCAGCTGGCGCGTGTGGGCACCCAGAACGCGCAGGGCGAGAAGTATCTGACCGACGTCGTGGGCCTGGCCCGCACCGCGGGGCTCGCCGTCACGGCATCCGTCGTCTCCGACGTCTCGCTGACGCTCGGCGTCAACGATCGCGCGCAGCTCGCCGAGGCCGGGCGCCTGCTCAACGCGCGCACCGTGCGCCGGTGGCAACTCGACGGCGTCACGATTCAGGATCCGGCGACGACCTGGATCGATGTCACCGCGACCCTCGCGCCCGACGTGACGGTATTGCCCAACACCCACATCCTGCGCGCCACTGCCGTGGCTGCCGGCGCCACGATCGGACCCGACACGACGCTGGAGGACTGCGAGGTCGGCGAGAACGCCGTCGTCCGCCGCACTGATGCGACCCTCGCCGTCATCGGGGCGGGCGCCTCGGTCGGACCGTTCGCCTATCTGCGGCCGGGTACCGTGCTGGCTGACGGAGG
The DNA here is from genome assembly GCF_003293595.1 of Microbacterium sp. PM5. NCBI lineage: Bacteria > Bacillati > Actinomycetota > Actinomycetes > Micrococcales > Microbacteriaceae > Microbacterium > Microbacterium sp. PM5. The sequence continues at coordinate 517,994 of NZ_CP022162.1, forward strand.
CAAGATCGGAACGTTCGTGGAGACGAAGAACTCCACCATCGGCGCAGGCAGCAAGGTTCCCCACCTGTCCTACATCGGCGACACGACGATCGGACGCGGCGTCAACCTCGGCGCCGGCGCGATCACCGCGAACTACGACGACATCGCCAAGCATCGCACCGAGATCGGCGACGAGGTGCACTCCGGCTCGCACAACGTCTTCGTCGCGCCCGTTAGGATCGGAGATGGCGCCAAGACCGGTGCCGGTGCGGTGATCCGGAAGGACGTCCCGCCCGGAGCTCTCGCCTTGAGCGTTGCCCCCCAGCGCAACGTCGAGGGGTGGGTCGAGAACCACCGACCGGGAACGGCCGCGGCCGCGGCTGCCGCACGTTCCCGCACTGCACAGGAAGCGGACCATGGCGCGCAAGAAGCACACGGTTGACCTGGACGTCGAGCGCGGGATCGCCCCCGGACTCGTCGCCAAGACCAAGAAGCGTCTGGTCGTCGCCAGTGGCAGCTCGCATCCGACCCTGTCGCATGACGTCGCCCAGGCGCTCGGCACCGAGCTGGTACCGACCGAGCATCGTACGTTCGCCTCCGGCGAGATCCTGACCCGCTTCGAGGTGTCGATCCGCGGCTGCGATGCCTTCATCATCCAGTCCTTCGGCCCCCCGGTGAACGAGTGGCTCATGGAGCTGCTGATCATGCTGGATGCCGCCAAGCGCGCCTCCGCGAAGCGGATCACCGTCGTCGCGCCGTATTACCCGTACTCGCGTCAGGACAAGAAGGGTCGCGGTCGCGAGCCGATCAGCGCGCGTCTCGTCGCCGATCTGCTGAAGACGGCGGGTGCCGACCGCGTGATGAGCGTGGACCTGCACGCCGCTCAGATCCAGGGGTTCTTCGATGGACCGGTCGATCACCTGTTCGCCAAGCCCGTGCTGCTCGAGTACTTCCAGAACAGCCTTTCGGCCGACGACCGTGCCAAGCTCACGGTCGTCTCGCCCGACACCGGGCGCGTGCGCGTGGCCGACCAGTGGTCCGACTCGCTCGGAGCGCCTCTCGCGATCATCCACAAGCGCCGCGACCCGAACGTCGCCAACCAGGTGACCGTCAACGAGATCGTGGGACACGTCGAGGGTCGCGTCTGCCTGCTCGTCGACGACATGATCGACACCGGCGGCACCATCGTCAAGGCGGCGCAGGCGCTGAAGGCCAACGGGGCCGAACGGGTCATCGTGGCGGCCACGCACGCGGTGTTCAGCGCTCCGGCGACCGAGCGCCTGCAGGATGCCGCGATCGACGAAGTCGTCGTGACCGACACGATTCCCCTTGCGGACGAGAAGCGCTTCCCGGGGCTGACGATTCTGCCCATCGCTCCGCTGCTCGCGCGCGCGATCAAAGAGGTCTTCGAGGACGGCTCGGTCACGAGCATGTTCGACGGCGCCGCCTGAGCCCGCCGCCCCCGGTCGCGGCGGCGTGAGCGTCGCCGGACGTCATCCTGGCGATCGCACCCGCGGCGGCGAAGCGCGCCTCCTAGGATCGCGGTATGAGCGCCCACGCTGCTGCCGACGTCGAACTCACCGTTGCCGCCCCGCACGCCGCTGACGTCGCGGAGGTTCGCCGCCTCCTTCGCGTCGGAGAGGACGGCCTGACGGCGGACGACGCGCGAGCCCGACATGCTGTCATCGGGCCCAACCTTCTGCCTGAGCCGAAGCGCACGCCGGCGTGGCAGCGATTCCTGTCGCACTTCAACGACACCCTGATCTACATCCTCCTCGCCGCCGCGGCGATCAAGGCCGTCATGGGCGACTGGCTCGACTTCTGGGTGATCGTGTCCGTCGCCGTCATCAACGCCGTCATCGGCTACGTCCAGGAAGGGCGGGCGGAGAAGGCCCTCGCCGGCATCCGTGGCATGCTCTCCGCGGATGCGACCGTGCGCCGGGAGGGACGTTGGACGACCGTCGCGGCCTCCGAACTGGTTCCCGGCGACGTGGTGCGACTGATGCCCGGCGACAAGGTGCCCGCCGATGCACGCATCGTCGAGGCCACCCAGCTGCGTGTCGACGAAGCCGCCCTGACCGGTGAGTCGATGCCCTCCACGAAAGAACCGGCGGCCGTCGCGGCGGAAGCGGGGGTGGGGGACCGGTCCTCGATGGTGTTCTCCGGCACGATCGTCACTGCGGGGCAGGGGGTGTGCATCGTCACCGGCACCGGGGCGCGGACGGAGATCGGCAAGATCCAGGCGCTCGTGGGCGAGGCCGGCGCGCTCGAAACTCCGCTGACCGCTCAGCTGGCCGCGTTCGGCAAGACGCTGACACTCGTCATCCTCGGCATGGCGCTGGTGATGATGGTGATCGGCCGATACCTGCACGAGATGCCGTTGCCCGACCTCGTCTCGGCGACGATCGGCTTCGCGGTGGCGGCGATTCCGGAGGGGCTTCCCGCCCTGGTCACGATCACGCTGGCGATCGGGGTGCAGCAGATGGCGCGGCGCCACGCGATCACGCGCAAGCTGCCCGCCGTGGAGGCGCTGGGCTCGGTCACCACCGTGTGCTCCGACAAGACGGGAACGCTGACGAAGAACGAGATGACGGTGCGCACCATGCTCACCCCTCTCTCCCGCTACGAGGTCTCCGGGCTCGGCTACGACCCGACGGGAACGATCACCCCTGCCGGCGGCGCAGACCTGGCGGCGTTGCTGGCCGTCGCCGACCTCTGCAACGATGCATCGCTGGAGCGGGTGGCGGACGGTGCGGATGCCGGTCGGGCGCACCTTCTCGGCTGGTCGCTGGTGGGCGAGCCGACCGAGGGGGCGCTGAAGGTCGTCGCCATGAAGGGGGGTGTCGACAGCGCTGACGCACGCCGCGTCGCCGTCGTCCCCTTCGACTCCGCCAACAAGTTCATGGCGACGCTGCACGAGAGCGCGGACGGTTCGCGGGCGGTGCTCGTCAAAGGTGCGCCTGACCGTCTGCTCGAACGCGCGCTCACCCAGCGCGGCGCGGAGGGTGCCGAGCCCGTCGACCGCGTGTTCTGGGAGCGGGCCGTCGAGGAGCTGAGCGCCCAGGGGCTGCGGGTCCTCGCCGCGGCGCGCAAGGCCACGAGGGCCGAGACGCTGGATGCCGAGGACCTCGTCGATCTGGAGATGCTCGGTCTCTGGGGCATCGTCGATCCGCCTCGACCCGAGGCCATCGTCGCCATCGCGGACTGCCATGCCGCCGGCATCCGCGTGAAGATGATCACCGGAGACCACGCCGGCACGGCGATGGCGATCAGCAGGGAGATGGGGCTGATCCGCGACGCGGACGCTCCGGTGCTGACCGGTGCAGAACTCGAGGCGATGAGCCAGGAGCAGCTGAAGGGCGTGGTGCAGGAGGTCGACGTCTTCGCCCGCACCAGTCCGGAGCACAAGATCCGCATCGTGCGCGCACTGCAGGCGCACGGCGAGGTCGTCGCGATGACCGGCGATGGTGTGAACGACGCGCCCGCGCTCACCCGGGCCGACGTCGGCATCGCCATGGGCATCAAGGGCACCGAGGCGACGAAGGAGGCGGCCGAGATCGTCCTGGCCGACGACAACTTCGCGACGATCCGCAGCGCGATCGCCGAGGGACGGCGGATCTACGACAATCTCCGCAAGTCGGTCGTCTTCCTGCTGCCGACCAACGGTGCGCAGTCGCTCGTGATCCTGGTGGCGGTCGTCTTCGGCCTCACCCTGCCGCTCACACCCGTGCAGGTGCTGTGGGTCAACATGGTCACGGCCATCACCCTCTCGCTTGCGCTGGCCTACGAGCCCGCCGAACGGGGCATCATGAACCGACCACCGCGGCCGACCGGCGGATCCATCGTCTCGATGCGTGAGCTCGGCTTCATCCTGGCGGTCTCGGTGCTCATCGGCGGTGCCACCCTCGCGGTCTTCGGCCTTGCGCTCGCCCGCGGCGCCGACATCGGCGTTGCCCGCACGGAGGCGGTTTCCACGCTCGCCTTCGCCCAGCTCGCCTTCCTGCTGAACTGTCGATTCCTGGGACGCTCGAGCCTCACGATCGACGTCTTGCGCGGCAACCCGGTCATCTGGTGGTCCGCGATGGCGCTCGTGGCTCTGCAGCTGCTGTACACCTACGTGCCGTTCCTGAACGAGCTGTTCGGTTCGGAGCCCCTCGACGGCCTCGGCTGGATCATCCCGATCGCCGCAGCCGTCGCCGTGTTCCTCGCGGTAGAGGTGTTCAAGGCGCTGCGCCGCCGCCCGATTCTCAATGCGAATGCATAGGAAAACGCAGGGGTCTCGTCCGAGCGCGCCGCTAGCGTGGAAAGCGCCACCGCGATGCGCCCCCCGCATCTGAAGCGGCAGGGCACGACAGAAGGAGGACCATCATGATCCGCACCACCGCCGTACCCCGTTCCGTCCGCACCGGCGCTGCTGCCGCCTCGGTGTTCGGAATGATCGCCCTCGCGGGCTGCTCGGCCACCACGACGAGCACCGCGTCGCCGTCGACCGCCCCCGCCGACGAGTCCACCCCCTCGACGGCGTCCTCGGCTCCTGCCACCGGCAGCACCGGGGCCGCCGCCTCCGGCAGCGTGTACAAGGACGGCACCTACTCGGCCGACGGTTCGTACGCGACCCCCGAGTCGGTCGAGACCATCTCGGTGACGGTCACGCTCGCCGACGACGTCATCACCGACGTGCAGGTCAGCGGAAATCCGACCAAGAGCGAGTCGAAGCAGTATCAGAGCCAGTTCATCGGCGGAATCAGCTCCGAGGTCGTCGGCAAGAAGATCGAGGACATCTCGGTGTCGCGCGTCGCCGGTTCGTCGCTGACCAGCGGTGGATTCAACAAGGCGATCGAAGAGATCAAGACCGAAGCGAAGGCGTGACCGCGCCCGACGCGCCCGACTCGTCCACGCCCCCCGCTTTCCGCTGGGAGTTCGAGGCGATCGGCACGCGCTGGCGCATCGACACGGCCGTGGAGTTGTCCGCCACGGTGCGCTCCGAGGTCGGTGTTCTGATCGACGCGTTCGACCGCGCGTGGTCGCGATTTCGGCCCGATGCCGAGATCGCCGCGCTCGCGACGGCGGCAGGATCCATCCCGGCGCCCGTCGACGCGGCGCCGATGCTGGATCTGTTCCTCGCGCTGAGCGAGGCCACGGCCGAAGCCGTCAACCCGCTCATCGGCGACGCGCTCGCGCGCCGTGGCTACGACGCCCAGTACGGGCTCGTGGACCACGGCGCGCAAGCCGCTCCGGCGGGATGGTCGCAGCTGCTGACATGGGGCGGCGATCGGCTCACCCTGCGCACGCCGGCGACGATCGATGTCGGAGCGCTCGGCAAAGGGCGCCTCGTCGACCGCGTGCTGCGTCGCGTCGCGGCGCACGTGGAGGGTGCGGTGACGGTCGACGCCGGCGGCGACATCGCTCTGCGCGGCAGCGAGACGATCGCACTCGAGCACCCCTTCGACCCGACGCGCGCGATCGGGGTGTGGCGGGTGACGGATGCCGCGCTCTGCGCGTCCGCGATCCAGCGCCGCGCCTGGCCGGCCGCGGACGGCGGGGGACTGCATCACGTGCTGGACGCGCGCACCGGAGAGCCGGTGCGCACGATCGCCGCGACGTGGGTGGTCGCTGCCGACGCCATGACCGCCGATGCCGCCGCCACCGCGCTCTTCTTCGACGGCGGACCCGCGTTCGCCGACGCCCACGCCGCGGCGTGGGTGCGTATGACCACCGACGGCCGCGTGGAGTGGTCGCCCGACAGTAAGGCAGAGTTGTTCCTGTGATGAGCTCACTCACCGCGGCATGGAGTCGCACCCTGGCGGTGCTCGGTCGCGTATCGATGTACCGCCTGGTCGTTCTCGCGCTCGCCGTCCTGGCCGCGATCGCTCTCGTGCTGTCCTTCGCGGGAGCGGTCGGGCCCTCGCCGTGGGTGCTGCTGGTTACCCTCCTCGTGCTCGCGTTGGTCTGTGCCGCGACCGATGCGATCGCGCACCGCGTGCTCGGCAAGGACTGGCGGTGGGAGTCGTCGCTCGTCACCGTGCTGATCCTGCTGTTCGTCCTGCGCCCTACGGTGGAGCCGGCGGCGCTCGTGGGCATCGCCGTCGCGGGACTCGTAGCCTCGGCATCCAAGTACCTGCTGGTCTGGCAGGGACGCCACATCTTCAATCCCGCTGCGGTCGGCGCGACCGTGCTCACGGTGTTGAGCGTGTGGCTGCCGGACCTGGGCTCGTCCGCATGGTGGGTGGGTTCCCCCTTCCTCGCCGGACCCGTCATCCTGCTCGGCCTCGTCGTGCTCGTTCGCACCGAGAAGGTGCGCATCATCGCGCTCTTCCTCGTCGTCGCGGTGGCGGTCGCCTTCGTGCGCACCACGCTGCAGTACCAGCAGGCGGGGCTCGCACTCGATGCGGGGACGGTGTTCTGGAACATCCTCTGGTCGTCGCCGTTCCTGTTCCTCGGCGCTTTCATGCTCTCCGAGCCGCTGACGCTGCCCCCGCGCCGGTGGCAGCAGTTCGTGGTCGCGGCGGTGGTCGGCGTCCTCGCCGGCTGGCCCATCGACGTCGGCGACGTCAGTCTCGGTCAGGAGCGCGCGCTGCTGGTCGGCAACCTCATCGCCTTCGTCTTCGCCCTGCGTACGGCGGTGCGCCTCACCTTCCAGGAACGTGTCGCCCTCACGCCCACCGTGCGCGAGCTGTCGTTCCGGGCGGAACGGCGCTTCCGTTTCGTCGCGGGGCAGTATCTCGAGCTCGAGGTGCCGCACCCCCGCCCCGATGCGCGCGGCACGCGCCGGGAGTTCAGCATCGTCTCGGCCCCGGAGGAGCTTCCGGAGGTGCGCATCGCGCTGCGCGAAGGATCGCAGTCCAGCTACAAGAAGGCGCTCGCGCTCGTCGAGCCCGGCCAGCAGCTCGCGGTGACCGGCGTGTGGGGCGACTTCGTCCTGCCGGCGCGCGCGTCGGCGCCGGTGCTCATGGTCGCCGCCGGCATCGGCGTCACGCCCTTCGTCTCGCAGCTGCGCCACCTGCGCCTGTCGGGGGAGCAGCGTGACGTGGTGTTCGTCTACGTCGCCGCGGATGCCGAAGAGCTCGCGTTTCGCGACGAGCTCGAACACGCCCGCATTCCGGTGATCGTCTTCACTCGCACCGAGCCCGACACGCTTCCCGGGCACTGGACGTGGGCGCAGGGCGTCCGTCTGGATGCCGCGGGACTGCTGCAGATGGTGCCCGATCTCGCGTCGCGGCATGCCTACGTGTCGGGTCCGCCGCGTCTCATCGCGGATCTCGCCCCCGCCCTCGAGAAGGCTCGGACACTCACGACGGACGCCTTCTCGGGTTACTGATCGGCACCGCACCCGTGGTGCGGGGGCCGCGTGCGCCCGGTCGTCGGGGCGGTCTCGGCCTCGGTCGCGCGCAGCCCGGGTCAGGCCGGCGCGTCGGCCGCGTGCGGGGCCGCCGGGCGCGCCGGCAGTCGTACCTCGAACTCGGTGTGTCCCGGTTCGCTGTTGACGGAGATCGTGCCGTGGTGCGCGGTGACGATCGCCTTCGCGATCGACAGCCCCAGGCCGGTACCTCCGGTCTGGCGTGCGCGGGAGGTGTCGCCGCGCGCAAACCTCTCGAACAGCTCGCCGGCGACCACTGGATCAATGCCGGGACCGTTGTCGGTGACGCGCACGACGGCGTCGCCCTCCTCGACGGCGACGCTCGCGGTGACCGTCGTTCCTGCCGGCGTGTGCACGCGGGCGTTGGTGAGCAGGTTCGCCACGACCTGATGCAGACGCATCGTATCTCCGGCGACGACGACCGGTTCTTCGGCGGCATCCAGCTGCCATTCGTGTCCTGAGCCGGCGACCTGTGCGTCGGCGACACTGTCGACGACCACTCGCGTGAGGTCGACGGCGCCGTACACGAGTTCCTTGCCCTCGTCGAGTCGAGCCAGCAGCAGCAGGTCTTCGACGAGCGCCGTCATCCGCAGGGAGGCGGACTGGATGCGCTCCAGGCTCTGCTCCGACTGCTCGGCGCTGATCGCGACCTGGGCCGGTGTGGCCGCGTCGCCGGCGGCGTTCACGGTTCGCAGCGACCGCAGGGAAAGCTCGGAGTAGCCGCGGATCGCCGCCAGGGGAGTGCGCAGCTCGTGGCTGGCGTCGGCCACGAACGAGCGCATGCGCTCCTCGTTGCGTTGCCGGGCGGCCAGTGACACGTCGATGTGGTCGAGCAGAGTGTTCAGTGCCGCACCGACACGCCCGATCTCATCGCTCGCATCGGCTTCGGATGCCGGGACGCGCTCGGAGATGGTGACGTCGCCCGAGTCCAGCGGCTGCGCAGCGACGCGTGTCGCCGTGGCGGCGACGGCCCGAAGCGGCCGAAGGGAGTAGCGGATCACCACGGCGATGACGGCCGCCAGCAGCAGCAGCCCTCCGGTGGTGACGAGGGCGACGGTCGTCAGGATCTGCGCAATGGTCGTGTTCACGGTCGACACCGGCAGCCCGACCGCGATCGCGTAGGGACCGGCGCCGGTGGTGAACAGCCGGTAGGTGCCGATGTCGTCCACCGTCCCCGTCGCGGAGGGACCGGAGCCGAATGCGTTGGCGATCTCGAGCACCTGTGCGTCCGTCAGCGACTTCACGCTGTTGCCGTCGAGGTACGCCCCGTCGAAGCCGCTCGCCGACCTCACGATCAGCAGCACTCCGGGAGTTCGCACGCGCGCATCCTGCAGCACGGTGTACGCGGACTGCACGGTGCCGAAGTCCACCTTCTGCGAGAGCAGTTGCGCGCTGACACTGGCTGCCGCATCGCGTACCTGTGTGTCGAGCTGGCCGGACAGGATGTTGCCGAGCAGCGCGCTGGTGGCGACGCCGATCATCGCCAGAATCAGCGTGACCATGCCGACGACGGCCGCGATCAGACGCGTCTGCAGGCTCCATTGCGGTCGCCGTCGGACCTTCTTCGGCGCAGGCGCTGCGCTCACTGCGGAGCTTTGATCATGTAGCCCACGCCGCGCACCGTGTGGATGAGCGGGTCACGGCCCGCGTCGATCTTCTTCCGCAGGTAGGAGATGTACAGCTCGACCACCGAGGAACGCCCGCCGAAGTCGTAGTTCCAGACGCGGTCCAGGATCTGGGCCTTCGACACGACGCGACGCTGGTTGCGCATGAGGAAGCGCAGCAGCTCGAACTCCGTCGCCGTCAGCTCGATCTCGGTGTCGCCGCGCATGACCTCATGGGAGTCCTCGTTCAGCGTCAGCTCACCGACGCGCAGGACGGGGTCGGCGCCGCCCGCTGTCGCGGTGCCGGCGCGGCGCATCAGACCGCGCAGACGCGCGACGACCTCTTCCAGGCTGAACGGTTTGGTGACGTAGTCGTCGCCGCCGGCGGTGAGGCCCGCGACGCGGTCGGCGACGGCATCCTTCGCCGTGAGGAAGAGCACCGGCACATCATTGCCGGCGTGACGCAGTCGCTGCAGCACCGACATGCCGTCCAGGTCGGGCATCATGATGTCGAGCACCATGGCGTCGGGATCGAACTCGCGCGCCTGCGCGAGCGCGTCGAACCCCGACCCCGCCGTGCGGACCTCCCAGCCCTCCATGCGCAGCGCCATCGAGAGCAGGTCCGTGAGCATCTGCTCGTCGTCGACGACGAGGACGCGAAGGGCCGACCCGTCTGGGCGGTGCAGGACAGGGGAGGCGGCGAGAGCGGTCATGGCTCCATTGTGCTGCCGGTGCTGTGAAGAACCTATGCGCCGCGCTATGAGCCCGCTGTGGATTGCAGCAGGCTCTGCCGAGTGGCTCATAGCCACTTCCTCAGTCGCCCTTCGATCGCGCATCGAAACCGCTCGTACGTTCGTCGCGTCGGCGCACCGAGCACCCGGGCTCGCTCGCCAGAAGGAGACGCGATGTATTGGACGTATCTGCGCCGTGAGCTGTCCGGCCGAAAGAAGCAGACCACGATCGTGGCGATCGGCCTGGCCGTCGCGGTCGCGCTGGTCATCATGGTCAACGCGCTGTCCGCGGGCGTGCGTGACGCCCAGTCGGAGGCCCTGGCCTCGGTATACGGCGTCGGCACCGACCTCACCGTCACCGGCGCGCAGGCCCAGCCCGGCTCGAACACGCGCGGTGGTCGCTTCGACTTCGAAGGCGGCGGCGGACAGACCGGCGCGGACGGGACGACCACCCTCAACCAGTCGCGCCTGGTCACCGGGTTCGGTCGCAGCACGCTGGACGCGTCGGTGCTCGATACGGTGCGCGCCGTCGACGGGGTGTCCGAGGCGACCGCTGCTCTCAGCCTCACGAACATGACCTTCAGCGGCTCGCTGCCGCAGCGCCAGTCCGGCACCGCCGAGGGCGGCGCGCAGACCGCGCCGCAAGAGGGCGAGGGCAGCCGCGGTCAGGGCGGCGAGGGCGGTGGCGGGGGATTCCAGGGGGGCTCCTTCGGCGTGGATTCCTTCAGCGTGCTCGGCGTCGACCCGGGCGCCACCGCCGCGGGGCCGTTGACGGCGGCCACCGTCAGCGGCGGACGCGCGCTCACCTCTTCTGACGCGGGTACGGATGTCGCCCTGGTCGACGCGACCTACGCGGCCAGTGCCTCTCTCGCCGTGGGCGGCACCATCGATGTGGCGGGGACGCCGTTCCAGATCGTCGGGATCGTCGCGTCCTCGTCCGCGTCCGCCGACACCGCCGCCAACGTCTACATTCCGCTCGATGTCGCACAGAAGCTCTCCGGCGCGGGCGACGTCGTCTCCACGGTGTACGTGCAGGCCAGCTCGAGCGATCGCATCGCCGCGATCCAGTCCGCGCTCAAGGCCGCCCTCCCCACGGCGACCGTCAGCTCGCAGTCGGACCTTGCCTCGACCGTCTCGGGCTCGCTCGCCAGCGCGAGCTCGCTGATCACGAACCTGGGCACGTGGCTGTCGATCATCGTCCTCGTGGTGGCCGTCGCTCTCGCGGTCCTTTTCACGATCTCGGGTATCTCCCGACGCACCCGTGAGCTGGGCACGCTGAAGGCCATCGGGTGGTCCAACGCGCGTGTGGTCGGCCAGGTGGCGGGGGAGTCCGTGGTCCAGGCCCTCATCGGCGGTGTCATCGGCGTGGCGCTCGGCCTCATCGGCGCGCTGATCATCAACATCATCGCCCCCACGGTGTCGGCCTCCGCGGGCGCGACCGCCGGCCGAGGTCCGGGCGGGGGTGGTCGCGGCGGGGGAAGCGGGTTCGGCGGTCAGCTGGCGCAGACGACAACAGAGATCGCCCTGCACGCGCCGCTGTCGCTCTGGATCGTCGGGCTCGCTCTCGTGCTCGCCGTCCTCGGCGGACTGATCGCCGGCGTGTTCGGTGGCTGGCGTGCCGCCCGTCTCAGCCCCGCAGAAGCACTACGGGCGGTCTCGTGAGCACCCCGGCCGCCCCCACCGACATCCACCATCTCGAAGGAATGACCGACATGACCGTGATCGATGACACCATCGCTACCGCTGCGCCGACCGCGGCGGGAGCGGCCTATCGCTTGACGTCCGTGACGAAGACCTACCGTCAGAAGGGCAGGGAGGTGAAGGCCTTGACGGGGGTCGACCTGCAGATCGAGGCAGGAGAGTTCGCGACGATCCAGGGTCCCACGGGTGGGGGCAAGTCGACCCTGCTTCAGATGCTCGGCGCGCTCGACGTCCCGACCAGCGGATCGGTGCTGCTCGGCGACACCGATCTCGCGGCGGCATCCGCGACGGACCTGCAGAAGGTGCGCGCGCACGAGATCGGCTTCGTGTTCCAGGCCTTCAATCTCATTCCCACGCTCACCGCGGCGGAGAACGTCGCCATGGGGTTGGAACCGCTGCGTCTGGACGGTGCCGACCGTCACACCCGTGTCGAGGAGGCGCTCGCGCACGTCGGCCTCTCCGATCGCGGCAGCCACCGTCCGGGGGAGCTCTCCGGCGGGCAGCAGCAGCGGGTGGCGATCGCGCGGGCCATCGCCAAGCGCCCGCGCGTGCTGCTGGCGGATGAGCCGACGGGGAATCTGGATGAGTCGATGCGCGACGAGATCCTTGTGGTGCTCGAACGTCTCTCCGCCGAGGGGCTGACCCTCGTCGTCGTCACCCATGACTCGGCCGTCGCGCGCCGCGCCCGTCGCCGGCTGCGGCTCGACAAGGGCGCCGTCACCGACATCACGGCATGAGAGCGGTGAGGAGCGGGGCCGCCCGGCGGGCCTAGGGTTGCTCTCATGGCTCAGCCCCAGTGCGTCGTCTACGACGGCGGCATCGCCCACCCCACCGACGCGGCACCGGCCGACGCGCTCGCCGAGGCGCGTCGGCGGGGCGGAATGCTCTGGGTCGGGCTGACCTCCCCGAGCGACGAGGAGGTGAGCGCGCTCGCCGAGGTGCTCCAGCTGGAGCGGCTCGGCGTCGCGACGGCGCTGCGCACCCATCAGCGTTCGAAGCTCGAGCGCTTCGGCGACCACCTGTTCGTGGTCGTCCAGCCCTCCCAGTACGACGAGCCGACCGAGACGGTGCAGTGCCGCGAAGTCGACCTCTTCGTCGGCCCCGACTTCTTCGTCGCCATCTCCGGCGACGGCGCGGTCGACATCGATCGCCTGCGAACGCTGCTCGACGAGCATCCCGACATCGCCGCGCGCGGGCCCCTGGGCGTGCTCTGGGGAACCTTCGAGTACGTCACGCGGGCGTACCGGGCCGTCATGGACGAGATCGAGCACGACATCGACGAGATCGAGGAGCAGCTCTTCGCCGAAGACGAGGGCGTCTCCCGTCGCATCTTCGCCCTGCAGCGCGAAGTCATCGACCTGCGCCATGCGACGGCTCCGCTGCCGGCGATGATGGACCGCCTGGAGCACTACGTGAGTACACGGATGCCGAGTGGTGAGGCCCCCGGATATCGGGAGATCGCCGATCGTGCCCGCTACATCGATGCGCGAGTCGCGGCGTTTCGCGAAACCCTCGACAATGCGCTGACGATCCACGCGACGATCGTCGACCAGCGACGCAACGACCAGATGAGCGAGATGACGCGCACGAGCATCGAGCAGAACGATCAGGTCAAGAAGATCTCGTCCTGGGCCGCCATCGGCTTCGCGCCGACGCTCGTCGCCGGCATCTACGGCATGAACTTCCACGACATGCCCGAACTGTCATGGCCGTGGGGGTACCCCTTCGCCATCGCGCTCATGGCGGCTGTCAGCACGGGGCTGTATCTGGTCTTCAAGAAGAAGGACTGGATCTAGGCCTTTCGACTCGCGGCTGAGCAGAGCGCGTCGAAACGCGCCTGCTCAGCCGCGTCGCCGACGGTCAGTGGGTGTCTTCGGCCTCGACCTCGGTGCGGTCGCCCGACCACAGCGTGTGGAAGGTGCCGTCCTTGTCGATGCGCTTGTAGGTGTGCGCACCGAAGAAGTCGCGCTGGCCCTGGATCAGGGCGGCGGGCAGGCGCCGCGCGCGCAGTCCGTCGTAGTACGCCAGCGACGACGAGAAAGCGGGAGCGGGGATGCCGGCGGCGGCAGCCAGCGCGACGATGTTGCGCCACGCGTCCTGTGCGCGCGTCAGCGCGTCGACGAAGTACGGCGCCGTCAGCAGAACGGCAAGGTCCGGCTCGGCTTCGTACGCGTCGGCGATCCGGTTGAGGAACTGGGCGCGGATGATGCAGCCGGCGCGCCAGATCTTGCTGACCGCGCCGAGGTCGATCGACCAGTCGTAGTGCGCGGCGCCGGCGCGGATCTCGTCGAATCCCTGCGAGTACGCGACGATCTTCGACGCGTAGAGGGCCAGCCGCACCTGCTCGATGAAGGCGTCCGCGTCGGCGCCGGTGAGGTGCTCGCCGGTCGAGTCGTCGGGACCGGGCAGTGCGCCGGAGATGGAACGCTGCTCGGGGTGGCTCGACAGCGATCGCGCGAACACGGCCTCGGCGATGCCCGAGACGGGAACTCCCAGGTCGATCGCGGTCTGCACGGTCCACCCGCCGGTGCCCTTCGCGCCGGCCTGGTCGAGGATGACATCGACCAGCGGCGCGCCGGTCTCGGCGTCGACCTGGCGCAGCACCTCGGCGGTGATCTCGATCAGGTAGCTCTCCAGCTCGCCCGTGTTCCACTCGGCGAAGACATCGGCGATCTCGGCGGGCGACTTGCCCGTGGCGCGACGGATGAGGTCGTAGGCCTCCGCGATCAGCTGCATGTCGGCGTACTCGATGCCGTTGTGTACCATCTTCACGAAGTGGCCGGCACCGTCGTGTCCGATGTGGGTGACGCAGGGCTCGCCTTCGGCGACCGCTGCGATCGAGCGCAGGATGGGACCGAGCGTGACCCAGGCCTCGTCGGGGCCGCCGGGCATGAGCGACGGGCCGAGGAGCGCGCCCTCCTCACCGCCGGAGACACCCATGCCCACGAAATTGAAGCCGCGCTCTCGCACGGCCTTCTCTCGACGGATGGTGTCCGTGAACAGCGCGTTTCCGCCGTCGATGATGATGTCGCCGGGCTCGAAGACGTTCATCAGCTCATCGATGACGGCGTCGGTGGGGCCGCCCGCCTTGACCATGATGAGTGCCGTGCGCGGCTTCTGCAGGCTGGCGGCGAACTCCTCGTAGGAGAAGGCGGGAACGAAGCCGGCCTCGGGGTGCTCCGCGATGAGCTCGTCGGTCTTCGAGCGCGAACGGTTGTACACCGCGACGGTGTTGCCCTCGCGCGACGCCAGATTGCGGGCCAGGTTCGAGCCCATCACCGCGAGTCCGACGACTCCGATGTTGGCCGTGGGCGACACGGGCGTGGTGGTCTCGGCAGCGGTCTGTTCGGGCACGTCGAACTCCTCAGGGTCGGTCGGGGATTCCGTTCTCAGCGTAGTCCGCCCCGGGTGCGGCGGGCGTCGGATGACGCTGCGCCGTCAGTCGCCGCGTGACCGAGATATCACGCTCGCCGAGTCCCGCAGTCATGATCTCGTCGAAGACCGCGCGCAACGCGGGCAACAGGGCGGTCGTGGTGTGTGTGGATGCCGCGACGTCGGCGGCGAAGCCCAGATCCTTCACCATGTAGGCGGCGGCGCCCGATGGGCTGTCGTCACCGGCGACGAGGCGGTCCTTGCGGCTGCGCAGCAGGTTCGAGCCCGCATAGCCGCCCGCCAGCAGCGACCACAGGGCGTCGAGGTCGAGCCCCGAGCGTGCGGCCAGTTCGGTGGCCTCGCCGAGGGCGACGATGGTCGCGGCCACGACGAGCTGATTGCAGGCCTTCGCCACCTCTCCGGCACCGAGCGGGCCGAGGTGGACGGGAGTGCCGCAGGGGGAGAGGATGCGCGCGGCCAGCGCGGCGTCGGCATCCGCTCCGCCGAGCATGATCGACAGCGTCCCCGCGCTCGCCCCGTCGACGCCCCCCGAGACCGGGCAGTCCACGACGCGCACACGACCCCCGCTCTGCCGGTCGAGCCGTTCGGCGATCGTGCGCACGCCCGTGGGCGAAGAGGTCGACCCGATCAGCAGCAGCAGGTCCCCGGCGCCGGCGAGCAGGCCGTCATCGCCGTCGAGGATCTTCTCCAGGTCCGGCAGGTCGGGGAGCATGACGAGTACGGCGTCGCTGTGCGCAGCCAGCTCTGCGGGTGTGTCCACGGGACTCGCGCCGAGCTCGACGAGATCGGGCCGCGGCGACCGTGACCAGATCGCGAGACGCCCGCGGGCGCGGATGAGATGGCGAGCCATCGGCGTGCCCATGGCACCGGTGCCGATCATTCCGAGGCGGACGTCCTCGGCCGCAAGAGACGATGTCATGACGACACTCTAGACAGGATCCAACCGGATGAACAGCGTTCAGTAATGTGGACGTGCGGTAGAGTAGTCGCGGATCACATCCACCCGATGGAGGGAAACGAATGTCGGATCACGCCGTCCGCTCGCTGCGCGCCGTCGCCGCCGTACCGCTGCGGGAGGAGCTCTGTCGGCTGATCGAGCGGCTCGAACCGCGCGTCGAGATGGTCCGCGAGCCCGACCTCCTTCCTCCGATGCGCGGCCCGGCCGACTGGTCGGGCGACCCCGCTTTTCGGCGTACTCCCGCCGAGCAGCGCCGCTTCGAGGAGCTCGTCGACTCGGCAGACGCCCTCTTCGGCATTCCGGATGTCGACCCGGCGGCGCTCGCGCGCACGGTGGCGGCCAATCCGCGGCTGCGGTGGGTCATGACCACGGCAGCCGGAGGCGGCGCACAGGTGCGGGAGGCGGGTCTTGCGCCCGAGGCGCTCCAGCGCGTCGTCTTCTCGACGAGCGCGGGCGTCCACGGGGGAGCGCTCGCCGAGTTCGCGGTGTTCGGCGTGCTCGCCGGAGCGAAAGACCTGCCGCGGCTGCGCGCCGACCAGGACTCGCGCACGTGGCCCCTGCGGTGGCAGATGCGCCAGCTCGACGAGATGACCGTGCTCATCGTCGGGCTCGGCGGCATCGGGTCGGCCTGTGCGCGGCGCTTCGCCGCTCTCGGCGCGACGGTGTGGGGCACGACGCGTTCGGGGGAACCGGTCGAGGCCGTGGACCGCCTCGTGCCTCTCGAGGAGCTGCCGTCGGTGATCGCCGAGGTGGATGCGGTCGTGGTGACGCTGCCGGGCACGACGCAGACGCACCATCTCATCGGCGCGGCCCTGCTGTCGAGGGCGCGTCCGGGCCTGATCCTCGCCAGCGTCGGACGCGGCAGCGTCATCGACGAGGCGGCACTGCTGCGGGCTCTCGACGACGGCACCGTCTCCTTCGCCGCGCTGGATGTCTTCGAGGTGGAGCCGCTCGCGCAGGACTCGCCGCTGTGGTCGCATCCCCGCGTCCTGGTGAGTCCGCACACGGCGGCCCTGGACAGTCGGGAGGAAGAGCGGATCGCGCGGCGGTTCGCCGCCGACGCGACGCGACTGCTCGATGGCGCCGCGTTGCACGCTGTTGTCGATACGGTCGAGTTCTACTGACATCGGCGCACGGCGGCGTGCGTCGTGAAGGAGGATCATGACCGACGACCTCGACGACCGTGCCACACGCGACCCCGCTCCCGCCGTCACTCGCGGCATCCGGCTGCTCGAACTCCTCGCGGAGGCGAGGCGGCCGCTCACGCTGACCGAGATCGCGGCGGCGCTGGGTCTTGCCAAGTCCTCGACCGCGAACCTGTGCCTGGCGCTGGAAGCGGCCCGCATGATCGAGCGGGGTGCGCAGGGGTATCGCCTCGGCCTGCGCACGGCAGAGCTCGGGGGAGCCTTCGCCGCGCAGTTCAACCAGGTGCGCGAGTTCTACGGCGTGTGCGATGCGTCGCCGATCCTCGCGGGCGAGCTCGTGCAGGTCGCGATCCTCGACGGGGCCGATGCGCTCTACATCGCCCGGCACGAGGGGTCGCGTGCGGTGCGCATCGGCACGCCGCTCGGCTCCCGCCTTCCGGCGGCGTTGAGTGCGACCGGGCGGGCGATGCTGTCCACGCTCTCGGATGCCGAGGTGACCGAACTCGTGGGCGCCGATGCCGTCTTCCCGTCGGTCGCCGATGCGGCGGCGCGCGATCTCACGGGGCTGCTGCGGCGTCTGGCCGACGTGCGCGAGCGCGGCTGGGCGCTGGATGCCGAGGAGTCGCTGCCCGGAATCGTCGGGGTGGCCGTGCCCTTGGAGGGCTGGGCGCCCGGCGATCCGCAGCTGGCCCTGGGTGTGGGGCTGCCCGCGACCGAAGCCGACCAGCGGCGGATCGCGGCCGTGGCGGCGGCACTCAACGAGGCCGCGCGACAGCTCACGAACCCTTTCAGTGCGGCCGCCCGCCGCGACTGAGCGCCGCAGCGGCGCGGGTCAGGCCCTCGCGCGCCGGCGCATGAATCCAACATATTGAACATCGTCCACTGGGTTGATACTCTGATCGCACACGCGGCCGTGCCGTGCCGATCAAAGGAGATGGCAGTGACAGACCTTCGACCCCCGGTGGACACCACCTCGGACGACCCCGAATACGCCGCGAACCTGCGTCGGGCAACCCTCGCCTCCAGCATCGGCAGTGCCTTGGAGTACTTCGATTTCGCGCTGTACGGACTGTCCACCGCGCTCATCTTCAACGTGCTGTTCTTCTCCCAGGACGATCCGGCCATGGCCACGGTCGCCGCCTTCGCCACGTTCGGCGTCGGATTCGTGGCCCGTCCCTTCGGCGGCCTGTTCTTCGGCGTTCTCGGTGACCGTCTCGGGCGCAAGTGGGTGCTCGTCATCACCATCCTGCTCATGGGAGGCGCCTCCACCGCGATCGGGCTGCTGCCCACGTACGCGCAGATCGGGCTGTGGGCGCCGGCGCTGCTGGTGCTCATGCGCCTGCTGCAGGGCTTCGGCGCCGGAGCCGAGCAGGCCGGTGCCACCGTGCTGATGGCGGAGTACGCCCCCGTGCGGCGACGCGGCTTCTTCTCCGCGCTGCCCTTCATCGGCATCCAGGCGGGTACGCTCCTGGCCGCGGTGGTCTTCAGCCTGATCACGCTCCTGCCGGAGGATCAGCTGCTCTCGTGGGGCTGGCGGGTGCCGTTCCTGTGCTCGTTCGCCCTCATCCTGGTCGCGCTGTTCATCCGCATGCGCCTGCGCGAGACGCCGACGTTCGTGGAACTCGAGAAGCACGAGCAGATCAGTGATCGACCGGTTCGCGAGATCTTCGGTCATGGACTGCCGGGTGTCATCGTCGGCATCGGTCTGCGCATGGCCGAGAACGGCGGCTCTTACATGCTGAACACGCTCGCGCTGACCTTCTTCGTCGCCGTTGCGGGATCCGGCGCCGACAAGAGCCTGCTCACGTGGGGCGTCACTCTCGGCTCGCTGCTGGGCATCTTCACGGTGCCGCTGTCCGGTGCCCTGTCGGATCGCTGGGGGCGTCGGACGGTCTACCGGATGGGCGCGCTGTTCCTGCTGGTGTACTCGTTCCCCGCGTGGTGGCTGCTGACGCTCGGCAACCATGCGATCGCGATCGCGGTCATCGCGATCGGCATCGGATTCGGAGTCAACGTCATGCTCGGTCCGCAGTGCGCCCTGCTGCCGGAGATGTTCGGCAACCGGCACCGCTACCTCGGGGTGGCCATGGCCCGTGAGCTGTCGGCGGTGCTCGCCGGCGGACTTGCCGGTGTGCTGGGCGCGTATCTGATCGCGGTGAGCGGCGGCAACTGGGTTCTGCTGGGTATCTACATGGCGACCCTTGCCCTGATCACGACGGCCGCGACGTTCCTCGTGCCCGAGACCCTCCGGCGCGACCTCACACGCACCGACGACGCGGTGAAGGTGTCGCGCGACGAGGCCGGCGAGGGCGTGTCGTCGACCACGGTGACCATCCGGACGGTGCGCTGGTGATGCGCGCCGACGACGGCGGAGGGCCGTCGTGCTGATCGGGCGGGCGCTCGTCGACGGGAGGGCTGTGGACGTGCGGTGGAGCCCCGACGGCCCGGTGCCGATCTCGGTGCCCGATGACGGCGATGACATCGCGTGCGGTGGGCACGACATCGCGGGGCCGCGCGCCGACGCCGAGCTGATCGCCCCCGCGGCACCTGTCGTCCTCGTCGGGATCGCACAGAACGGGCCGCGTCATCCGGCTCCCGTCCAGGCCTGGTTGAAGAGCCCGCGCACGATCGTTCCGTCCGGGCGCACCGTGCGGCTGCGACGCGATGCCGGGCAGAGCGTCGCCGAGGGCGAGATCGCCGTCGTGATCGGCCGGGACTGCACGGAGCTGACGGCGGCGACGGCCGAGCGGTTCGTGCGGGGCGTGACCGCCGTCAACGATCTCTCCAGCCCCGATCGCACCGTCATCGACGTCCGCAACTTCGAATCGAAGTCGGGGGTGGGATACACGCCCCTCGGGCCGTGGATCGACACGGCCGCGGACATCGATCGCGTCGCGCTCGGCCTCGAGATCGACGGTGCGGTGGTGGCGCAGACGGATGCCGCGGCGCTGCCGGTATCGATCCGCGACTGTCTCGCCTACGTCGCGTCATGGACGCCGCTCGGGCCCGGTGACGTGGTGATGACGGGAGCGCCGTTCAGTGCCGCTGCGGTCCAGCCGGGCCACCGCATCGACGTGATCGTCGGCGGTGTGCGGCTGACCACGCCGACCTCGTGAGCGGGCTCGTCCGTGCCTCACGCGTGGGCGACCTCGCCGGACACGAGTCGGAGGTGCTCGCGCGCGGACGCCTCGGCGCTCGCTCCATCGCGGCGGACGATCGCCTGCGCGGTGGCCACGTGCGCCTCCAGCGTGCCCACCCGCGGCAGGCTCGGCGTGAGGCCGCGCACCGCTCGGCCCCGCAGGATCTCGGCGATCGGTTCGCTGAGCTTGCCGAACAGCGGATTGCCGCCGGCGCGCAGAAGAAGCGAGTGATAGGCGATGTCGGCTTCGAGATACTCCTCGGTGTCGCCGAGCCCCTGCGCGCCGAGCTCGTTGAGGCGGGTCGCGTGCGCGAGGAGGTGCTCACGTTGGGCGTCGTCGGCGCGCTCGGCCGCGAGACGGGCGGCGATCGGCTCCACGGCGGCCCGCAGCTCGGTGAGCTCTCGAAGGACGTCGTTGCGCCGGGGGCCGTCCAGAGTCCACTCGATGACGGTGGCGTCGAGGCTGTCCCATTCCTCCCGCGGGCGCACCACGAGTCCCACGCGGCGCCGGGAACGCAGCAGCCCGTGCGCCTCGAGCACGCGGACGGCTTCGCGGACGACGGTACGGGAGGCGGAGAACTCCTCCTCGAGATCGGCGACGGTCATTCCCGACCCGGGGGCGAGCGCGCCGCCGGCGATGCGTCGGCCGAGGGTCTCCACGATATGCGCGTGCGACGCGGTCGAGGCGGTGGTGGGCATCGGTGTCCTTCTGTCAGGGGACACGCTACCGGGACATGGCGTCCGGTGACCCGAGGCAAGGGAAAAAAGTACGACGATTCGCTTGCAATAAGTAGTACTTTTGTGAAACGGTGGTCCCGCCGCCGGGAACGACCCCGGCGCATGGACGATTCATCGGAGAAGCCCCCATGCAAGATTGGACGCAGACGCTCGGCGCCGTCCCGCTGCTGCTCATCGCAGCAGGCGCCATCGCGCTCATCCTCATCCTCATCATCTGGGCGCGCATGCACGCGTTCCTCGTGCTCGTGCTCGTTTCGCTCCTCACGGCACTGGCGACCGGCATCCCGATCGACGGAGTCGGCAAGGTCCTCATCGACAGCTTCAGCGGCACTGTCGGCGCCGTCGCCCTTCTGGTCGGATTGGGCGCGATGCTGGGAGCGCTGGTGGAGACCTCCGGCGGTGCACGCGTGCTCGCGGAGAAGATGGTGTCCGTCTTCGGTGAGAAGCGGGCCGCGTTCGCACTCGGTGTGGCCTCGCTCATCATGGGATTCCCGATGTTCTTCGACGCGGGACTCATCGTGATGCTCCCGGTGATCTTCGCCGTCGGACGACGCATCGGCGGCAAGCACATGCTCCTGTACGGCATCAGTGCCGCCGCCGCGTTCTCGGTCATGCACGTCTTCGTGCCGCCGCACCCCGGCCCCATCACGGCCAGCGAGACGTACGGGGCCAATCTCGGGCTCGTCCTCCTCATCGGTATCGTCGTCGCGCTGCCGACGTGGTACCTCACCGGCTACCTGTGGGCGAAGTTCACCGACAAGCGCATCCCGCTTGCGATCGTCGACCTCTTCGGCGGCCGCGACGTCGAGCCCACTAACCCGCCGAAGGCCGGCACCGTCATCGGGGTGCTCGCGATCCCGCTCGTGCTGATCCTGCTCAACACGGGCATGTCCGCGCTCGTGTCCGCCGGGGCCGTGGACGGCGCGCTCGTCTGGGTGCAGGCGCTGCGCCTGATCGGCACCAGTCAGATCGCCCTGCTCATCTCCGTGCTCGTAGCCCTGTTCGTGCTGGGCACCCGCCGCGGCGTGCACGGCACGGCGCTGGAGAAGATCGTCGACTCCGCCCTCGGGCCGATCTGCTCCGTCGTGCTCATCACGGGCGCCGGTGGCATGTTCGGCGGCGTGCTGCGGGCGTCGGGCATCGGCTCGGCGCTCTCGGACTCGCTGTCCTCGATCGGCATTCCGGTGATCTTCGCCGCCTACCTCATCGCGGTCGTCCTGCGCGTCGCACAGGGCTCGGCCACGGTGGCCCTGGTCACGGCGGCGGGCCTGGTCTCGCCCGCGGTGCTCGCAGCCGGCTTCAGCCCCCTGCAGGTGGCGTGCGTCGTTCTCGCCACCGCCGCCGGCTCCGTGTTCGCCGGGCATGTCAACGACTCCGGCTTCTGGCTGGTCGGTCGCCTCATGGGCATGGACGTGAAGACCACGCTGAAGACATGGACGGTTCAGCAGGCCCTCGAGTCGGTCGTCGGCTTCGCCTTCGTGCTCATCATCTTCGGGGCGGTGTCCCTTGTCTGATCTGTTCGACCTCAGCGGGCGTACCGCCCTCGTCACCGGATCTTCGCGGGGGCTCGGACAGAGCCTGGCGGCGGGCCTGGTCGATGCGGGCGCGCGCGTGATCGTCCATGGGCGCAGCCGCGAGGGTGTCGCCGACAGTGCCGCCCTGCTGGCCGATCGGACGGGCGTGCGCGTCGAGACCGTCGTCTTCGATGTGACGGATGCCGCGGCCGTCGAGGCCGCGATCGCCGAGCTCGTCGCGCGCGTGGGCGTTCCCGACATCCTCGTCAACAACGCCGGCATCCAGCGTCGAGCGCCGTTCGCCGAGTTCTCGGTCGCGGACTGGGACCAGGTGATCGCCACCAACCTGTCCAGCGCGTTCTACGTGTCGCGCTTCGTCGTGCCGGGGATGATCGCGCGCGGCTCGGGGAAGATCATCAACATCGCGTCGGTGCAGTCCGCGCTCGCGCGGCAGACGATCGCCCCCTACTCGGCGAGCAAGGGCGGCATCGCGCAGCTGTCGCGCGGCATGGCTGCCGATCTGGCGCGCCACGGCATCCAGGTGAACACGCTCTCGCCCGGCTACTTCGCCACCGAGATGAACGCTGCCCTCGTCGCCGACGAGGACTTCACCGCCTGGGTCGTCCAGCGCACCCCGGCTGGTCGGTGGGGGCGGGTCGAGGAGCTGCGCGGCCCCCTGACCTTCCTCGCCTCGGCGGCGAGCGACTTCGTGAGCGGACAGAACCTGTTCGTCGACGGCGGCATGACCGCGGTCGTGTGATCGAGAGGAGCAACCATGGATGCGGTCGTGATCAGAGGACGCCAGAACGTGGCGGTCGAGAAGCTCGGCGTGCCGCCGTGCGCCCCCGGGCAGGTACGGCTGCGAGTCGGCTACGTCGGCATCTGCGGCTCTGACCTGCACTACTACTTCGACGGCGCGAACGGGGCGTTCGTGGTCACCGAGCCTCTCATCCCGGGGCACGAACTCGCCGGCTGGATCGACGACGATCCCTCCGGCACCTGGGCGCCGGGCACGCCCGTCACGGTGCACCCGGCGCGCTTCGGGAGCTGCGTGCCCGCCATCGCTGAGGCGCCGCACCTGTGGCCCGGGGGTTCGTACCTCGGCAGCGCCTCGACGACGCCGCATACGCAGGGGGCGATGGCAGATCGCCTCGTCGTCGACGCGGCGATGGTGCGGGTACTGCCCGACTCCCTGTCGGTGCGGCGTGCGACGCTGGCGGAGCCGCTGGCCGTGGCCCTGCATGGCGTCGGTCGCTCCGGGAGTGTCGACGGCGCGCGGGTGCTGGTGTGCGGCGCCGGTCCGATCGGGCTTCTCGCCGTCGTCGCCGCGCAGGCCCGCGGCGCTGCCGTCGTCGACGTCAGCGATCTGCTGCCCGAGGCGTTGGAGCGCGCGGCTGCGCTCGGCGCCGATCGCACGTGGCGCGCGGGAAGCGATGAGGTGCCCGGCGAGGCCTACGACGTGGTGCTGGAGTGCTCGGGCGCGGCGGCCGCCGTCAGCACCGCCCTCTCCGCGGTGCGTCGGCGCGGCGTCGTCGTGCAGATCGGCATGCTGCCGAACGAGCCCCGTCCGATCAACCTCGCCCCCTTGGTCGCCAAGGAGGCGACGCTCACCGGCGCGTTCCGCTTTCTCGACGAGATGGAGGAGGCGATCGCTCTCCTGGACGCGCAGCCCGCCGTGGAGAGCGTCATCACCCACGAGTTCGCGCCCGCCGACGCCGTCACGGCGTTCGAGACCGCTCGTGACTCGGCATCCAGCGCCAAGGTGATCGTGGCCATGGCGTCCGCGCGAGAGGCGGAGCAGTGAGCATGCCCTCCCGTGCGCCGCGCATCGTCGTGATGGGCCCGAGTGGCTCGGGCAAGACCGCCGTCGGGGCCGCGCTCGCCGTCGACTTCGGCGTCGACTTCGTGGATGCCGACGACCTGCACCCCGCGCAGAACGTCGCCAAGATGGAGTCGGGCGTGCCGCTGGACGATGACGACCGACGGCCCTGGCTCGACGTCGTCGGACGGCGCCTGGCGTCTTCACCGGGGCTGGTCATGGCCTGTTCCGCTCTCGCCCGTCGCTATCGCGATCGCATCCGCGAGGCCGCACCCGACACGCGGTTCGTCGAACTCGTCGTCTCGCGTGCCGAGCTCGACCGTCGGATGCGTTCGCGCCAGCATTTCATGCCGGTCGCCCTCCTGGAGTCGCAGTTGGCGACGCTCGAGCATCTCGGTGCCGACGAGGACGGGGTCGCCGTCGAGAACATCGGGGGCATCATCGAGGTCGCCGCCCGCGCGCGCGCCGCTCTGGATCAGGCCGAGCGCCGATAGGCAGACGGGCGGCGACGAGAAGGCGGGGTACGCTCGCATCGCGGGGCGCAGTCGCCGGTCCCCGCGGCAGCGGAGGTGAAGATGGCGCGGGTCGTGTTGATGGGGTCGTCGGATGCCGCGGTCGAGCTCACCGGAGCGGCGCTCGCCGCGCGACTGCGCGCCCGCTACATCGACGGCGACGAGTTGCGCCCGCCCGCCCGCCGGCGTCGCCGCCGCGCTGAGACGACGCCCGCAGCGTCCGATGCCGA
This sequence comes from Microbacterium sp. PM5, assembly GCF_003293595.1. NCBI lineage: Bacteria > Bacillati > Actinomycetota > Actinomycetes > Micrococcales > Microbacteriaceae > Microbacterium > Microbacterium sp. PM5. The sequence goes on from NZ_CP022162.1 coordinate 542,814, forward strand.
GATCTGGTTGGACGCGCTGCGCCTCGTTCTCGTGGAGGCGGCGACCGTCGTGGTGAGCACGGGACCGCTCACGCGCGCGGCGCGTGATGCCGTCCGCGCGCGCGTGCGCGACGTCGTCTTCGTCGAGCTGGTCGGCCGCGAGAGTGTCGGCGAGCCGCTCACGCAGGACGAGGCGGGATTCCGCGTGGCCGCGGGGGCCGATCTGCAGATCGTCGTCGATCGGGTCGCCGATCTGCTGACGGGGCGCTGACATCCACGACACTCGCGGATGCGGGCGACGGGATCAGTCCTTGCGGTAGCCCGAGCGCCCGAGCGTGAAGAGGGCGCCGACGACGGCGACGGTCGCTCCCACCGACATCAGTCCGATGATCCACAGGAGTGCGTGCGACATCCAGCCGTAGTCCATGGGTTCCTCCGGAGTGAGAGACGGGTGGGCGCGGGCTCGGCCGCGCGAGGGCACCCGTGCGGGCACCGTCTCCATCGTAGCGGCGTCGCTGGTAGAGTGGAGTCCTCCCTCGGCGAGGGATGCCGTGTGTTCGCGTATCGGCATCCGTGATCGACGCGGTGATGCGGGCCCACGCGGCGCGGACGGACAGTCCGGGCGGGCTCTCCTCACGTGACCACGTTCGAGTCGAGACCCAGACCCAGACCAGGGCGAGAAGCCCGCAAGGAGAATCATCATGTCGACCGAGACCGACACCAAGGTCATCGCCGAGGTTCGCGAGAACTTCGGCAAGGGCTTCGCCCGCCGTCTGCGCGCCGCAGGCAAGATCCCCGCCGTCATCTACGGCCACGGCACCGACCCGGTGCACGTCGCGCTGCCCGGCCACCAGGTCGCGCTGCTCGTGCGTCGTGCCAACGCCGTCCTCGAGCTCGAGATCTCCGGTGCGCAGCAGCTCACCCTCGTGAAGGACGTCCAGAAGGACCCGGTGCGCCAGATCATCGAGCACATCGACCTCCTCGTCGTGAAGAAGGGTGAGAAGGTCCAGGTCGACGTCCCCGTCGTCGTCGTCGGCGAGCCCTTCGCGGGCACCATCGCCAACCTCGACAACGCGACCGTGTCGCTCGAGGTCGAGGCCACGCACATCCCCGAGAACGTCGAGGTCGACGTCGAGGGCCTCGAGGACGGCACGCACATCACCGCGGCCGACCTGAAGCTCCCGCGCGGCGCCGCGCTGGTCACCGACGCCGAGACGCTCATCGTGGCGATCTCGGTGCCGGCGGCGACGATCGCCGAGGTCGACGAGATCGAGGCGGCCGACGAGGCCGTCGCCGAGGAGCAGTCGGAAGAGGCTGCCGAGTAATCGACGCATCATGAACGAAGCCCGTCGCCGCCGATACTGGTGGGGCGGGCTTCGTCGTGGATCGACCGGTGAGGACATGAGCATGGCCGAGACATGGCTGGTGGTGGGGCTGGGAAACCCCGGCGTCCGCTACGAGAGCACCCGTCACAACGTGGGGCAGATGGTGATCGCCGAGCTCGCCTCTCGGCGGGGCGAGACGCTGCGTGCGCACAAGGCGAACGCGCGCGTCGCGGAGAGCTGGCTGCGTCCGGGTGGGGCGAAGCTCGTGCTCGCCACCCCCAATTCGTACATGAACGTGTCGGGCGGGCCGGTTTCGCAGCTCGCGCGCTTCTATGACGTTCCCGCCGACCGCGTCGTGCTCGTCCACGACGAGCTCGACATCCCGTTCGACACCATCAAGCTCAAGACCGGCGGTGGACACGGCGGCCACAACGGCATCCGCGATGTCGCCAAAGCACTGGGTACCCCCGACTTCCCGCGCGTGCGGGTCGGTATCGGTCGTCCTCCGGGACGCCAGGATCCGGCGGACTGGGTGCTCGATCCGTTCTCTTCGGCCGAGCGGGCCGCGTTGCCGGTGCTGGTGTCGGAGGCTGCCGACGCGGTCGAGCTGCTCGTCGAGGAGGGGCTGCTCGCCGCCCAGCAGAAGCATCACGCGCCGCGCGCCTGAGCCTGCGAGCGGCTTCGTCGGGAGGCGTTCGGTGGTCGGGGAGCGTCAGGAGTAGGTGGGGATCGCGGCGACGACGCCGGCAAGGACGGCGAGCGTGACCGCGACGGCATAGACGATGGGGCCCGCCGCCGCGACGATCACGGCGCCGATGCCCTGCCCGCGTCCCCGCCGGCTCGCGATGGCGACGATCCCCTGGATCAGAGCCCAGACGCCGAGGACGGTTCCGCTCCAGAATCCGATCTCGGCCCACAGCACGAGCCCGCGCACGGGACTCAGCAGGGCGAGGGTCTGGTCGTCGGAGAGATGCTCCAGCGGCCTGGTCGAGGTCAGACCTGCGTGGGCGACGGCTCCCGACGCGGCGGCGAAGCTCGTGGTGGCGCTGAGCACCGAGGAGAACGCGACGGCGCAGATCGCGACGATCACCGCGATCGTACCAAGCGCCTTCGAGGTGGTCGGCGCGGGCGGCGTCACCGATGGCGGCAGGTAGACCGGGGGAGCACCCGGCACGGACTGGACGTAGCCGCCGGTCGGCCATGCGGGTCCGCCGGGTCCCGGAGCTCGCGTCACGGCGGGCGGTACGGGGGCGTGCTGCGGGTTCTCGCTCACCTGCTCATCCTAGGGACAACACCGCTGAGATCAGGAGCGATGTCGGGGCGCCGCGCTCACACGATCGCGCTCGGCGGAGCGGGTGTCGGCGGGGAGCCATAGACTCTTTCGGTGACAGTTTCCGGGATCGTTCACGCCCTTCTTCAGGCGGATGTGATCCGCGAATCCGTCGAGTCGGCCCTCTCCGACGCCGATTTCTCGATGATCCCCGGGCTGGACGCGCCGCTGCTGGCCGCGCTGCTGGATCGTCGGCGCGCGGCAGGTCTGCCGGGTGTCCTGCTGGCCGTGGCTCCCACGGGCCGCCGCGCTGAGGCGTTGGGTGCGGCATTGTCCGACGTCATCCCGGATGCCGAGGTGCGGCACTTTCCCGCCTGGGAGACCCTTCCGCACGAACGCCTGAGCCCGTCGCCAGAAACGGTCGGACGCCGCCTGGATCTGCTGCGCACGGTCGCAAGCTGGGACGGGCGACGCCCCCTCGTCGTGACCGCTTCGGTGCGCAGCGCGCTTCAGCCCATCGCGGCCGGGCTCACCGACGCCGGCGTCATCGCCCTGTCCGTGGGCGGGCGCGGCCACGATCTGGACGCCGTCACGCGACGACTCGTGGAGCTCGCCTACCACCGGGTCGACATGGTGTCGCGACGCGGAGAGTTCGCCGTGCGCGGCGGCATCCTCGATGTCTTTCCTCCGGCCGCCGACCATCCCTATCGGGTCGAATTCTTCGGCGACGAGGTGGATCAGATCCGCGCGTTCTCGGTCGCCGATCAGCGCTCCCTGCCCGGAGAGGTGAAGGACATCACCCTTCTGCCCAGCCGTGAGCTGCTGCTGACCCCTGAGGTCCGTGAGCGCGCGGCCGCGCTGCGCGACCGCTTCCCGGGCCTGCGCACCATGCTCGAGAAGATGAGCGAGGGCATTCCGGTCGAGGGCATGGAGTCTCTGCTGCCGGCGCTCGCCGACGCCGTGGTGCCGCTCATCGACTACCTGCCCACCGGCGCCGCGGTCGCTCTCGTCGATCCGGAGCGCGCCGTCGGCCGCGCCATGACGCTCGGGGAGACCAACCGGGAATTCCTGGAGGCCGCGTGGAGCGCCGCCGTCGCCGGCGCCGACACCCCGATCGACCTGGGCTCCGGTGACTTCCTGACCCTCCCGGAGCTGCAGGCGGCGACGTCGAGCCGTTCCGGGGTGTGGTGGACCCTCAGCGGCTTCGATTCGGGCGAGGCAGATGCCGCCGCCGATCTCGCCGGCCTCGCCTCCGCGCCCCGCAGCGATGTCGTCCGCGTGCCGGGATCGGCGGTGCCCTCTTTCCAGGGCAATGTCGACGGCGCCACCGCGCACGTCGCGCAGTTGCTCACCGAGGGGTGGCGCGTCGTCGTCGCGGCCTCGGGTGTGGGACTGGTCGATCGCGCGCGTGACGTGCTCGCCGAGCGGGGCATCGCCGCCCGCAGCGCCGACGGGCTCCACGACGCGCCGGAACCGGGCGTCGCGGTCACGGTCGTCGGAGCGTTGGAGAGCGGCTTCGAGCAGCCCGAGGCCCGACTGGCCGTGCTCACCGAGGCGGAGTTCTACGGGCGCACGATCGGCGCCGACAGCCGCGTCGTGAAGAAACTGGCCTCCCGTCGGCGCAACGTCGTCGACCCGCTGCAGTTGAAGGCGGGGGACATCGTCGTCCACTCCACCCACGGCATCGGACGCTTCGTCGAGCTCGTGCAGCGCGAGGTGTCCAGCGGTGGCCGTCATGCCGTCAAGACCACCCGCGAGTACCTCGTGCTCGAATACGCACCCTCCAAGCGCGGTCACCCGGGCGACAAGCTGTTCGTGCCCACCGACCAGCTCGATCTGCTGAGCAAGTACGTCGGCGGTGAGGCCCCGACCCTCTCCAAGATGGGCGGCAGCGACTGGGCGGCGGCCAAGGGCAAGGCGCGCAAGGCCGTGCGGGACATCGCGGTCGAACTGGTCAAGCTCTATTCGGCGCGGATGGCCGCGAAGGGCTACGCCTTCGGTCCCGACACGCCGTGGCAGCGTGAGCTGGAGGAGGCGTTCCCCTTCGCCGAGACCCCCGACCAGCTGCAGACCATCGAGGAGATCAAGGCCGACATGGAGCGGCCGATCCCGATGGACCGCCTGCTCTCGGGCGATGTCGGCTTCGGCAAGACTGAGGTCGCCGTGCGGGCCGCGTTCAAGGCGATCCAGGACGGCAAGCAGGTCGCCATGCTCGTACCCACGACGCTGCTGGTCAAACAGCACCTCGACACGTTCACCGAGCGGTTCGCGGGCTTTCCGGTGAAGGTGCGTCCGCTCTCGCGGTTCCAGTCCGACAAGGAGGCACGAGAGATCGTCGCAGGGCTCCTCGAGGGCAGCGTCGACATGGTCATCGGCACCCACCGCATCCTCACCGAGAAGGTCGCCTTCAAGGACCTCGGGCTCATGATCATCGACGAGGAGCAGCGGTTCGGCGTCGAGCACAAGGATGCGTTGAAGAAGCTGAAGACGAACGTCGACATCCTCGCGATGAGCGCGACCCCCATCCCGCGCACACTCGAGATGGCCGTCACCGGCATCCGCGAGATGTCGACGCTGCAGACTCCGCCCGAGGACCGGCATCCGATCCTCTCCTACGTCGGGCCCCGCAGCGACAAGCAGATCGCCGCGGCGATCCGCCGGGAGCTGTTGCGCGAGGGGCAGATCTTCTACGTCCACAATCGCGTCCAGTCGATTCAACGCGTCGCCGCCCAGCTCGCCGAGCTGGTACCCGAGGCGCGGATCGCCGTCGCCCACGGTCAGATGGGAGAGCACGCACTCGAAGAGGTCGTGGACGGATTCTGGGAGCGGCGTTTCGACGTGCTCGTCTCGACGACCATCATCGAGACCGGGCTGGACATCTCCAACGCCAACACGATCATCATCGACCGCGCCGACAAGTACGGCCTCAGCCAGCTCCACCAGCTGCGCGGGCGCGTCGGCCGGGGCCGGGAGCGTGCGTACGCCTACTTCCTCTACGACGAGATGAAGCCGCTGTCGGAAACAGCCGCCGACCGGCTGGAGACGATTGCCGTCAACAACGACCTCGGCAGCGGCATGCAGGTCGCCCTGAAGGATCTCGAGCTGCGCGGTGCCGGAAACCTCCTGGGCGCCGAGCAGGCCGGGCACATCGCCGGCGTGGGCTTCGACCTCTACCTGCGGATGATCGGCGAAGCGGTCGCCACCTTCCGCGGCGACGAGGTGGACGGCCCGACCGAGCTGCGCCTGGAGCTTCCGGTCGATGCGCGTCTGCCCGAGAGCTACATCGACAGCGAGCGGCTGCGTCTGGAGGCCTACCAGAAGCTCTCTGCTGCGGCATCCCCCGACGCCCGCACCCGCGGTGGAGAGGGCGGCGCCTCGGCCGATCCGATCGACCTGGTCATCGAGGAGCTCACCGACCGGTACGGTGCGCCGCCGCGCGAGGTCGACGGTCTCGTCGCCATCGCACGCCTGCGCCGTCGCGCCGCTGCTGCCGGGCTCTCCGATGTGGTCGCGATGGGGCCCAACCTGCGCGTCGTGCCCGCCCCGGCATCCGATTCCCTGCGTGTGCGGCTGCAGCGTCTCTACCCGAAGTCGAAGGTGCTCGCCGGCGGCGAGGCGATGATCGTGCCGCTGCCCACCGCCGGTGGCGAGCCGGTCGCAGACGCCGATCTGATCGCGTGGGTCGCCCAGCTCATCGATCAGCTCTACCCGTTGCCGGTGACCGAGGCCGCCGAAGCCTGACCGGCGCGATCCCCGCGAATCAGAGGGAGATCGCCCCGTCGGACAGCAGCACGACCGCCGCGATCGCCGCGGCGACCGCGAGGGCGAACACCACCCACTCGGCCGGCGCGAACACACGGTGCTCCCGACGACGTCGCGCGACGACGAACAGCGCCGTGCCGGGTACCAGCACGAGCATCGCCAGCAGCAGATACTGCCCCCCGGCCGCCGCCAGCAGGAACAGCGTGTAACCGGTCGCGCAGATCGCGACGACGAGAGCGCCGAGACCGGCCGCGCGGCGGGCGCCCTCCGCGCGCACGTCGGCGATCGCGACCCGCAGGCCGTAGCCCGCGGTGAGCACGTAGGGGATGAGCGCGAAGGCGCTGGTGAGGCTGAGGGCGACGTCGAAGGCATCGGCCGACAGCAGGACGACCAGCAGCAGCACCTGCACGAGCAGCGTCGACATCGTCAACGCGCCGACCGGCACGTCGTGGGCATTGGTGCGCGCGAAGATCGGAGGAAGGTCGCCGTCCCGTGCGGCGACCAGCAGCACCTCGGCCGCCATCAGGGTCCATGACAGATAGGCCCCGAGTACCGCGACGATGAGCGAGATTCCGACGAAGGCGGCGCCCCACGGGCCGACCACCTCCGCGAGCACACCGGCCATCGACGGCTGGGAGAGGGCGGCGATGCGCTCACGCGGCAGGATGCCGAAGGACACGATGGTGACGGAGGCGAAGATCGCGAGCACGCTCAGAAAGCCCAGCACCGTCGCGCGTCCGATGTCGCGCCGGCGGCGCGCGTGCCGGGAGTACGCGCTGGCGCCCTCCACGCCGATGAAGGCGAACACCGTCACCAGGAGCGTTCCGCGCACCTGATCGAACAGTGGCAGATCGTTCGGTCCCCACAGGTTCGCGGCGAAGACCTCGGGATCGAAGGCCGTCACGCACAGCACGACGAACACGACGATGGGTAGCACCTTGGCGACGCTCACGATGCGGTTGACCGCAGCGGCCTCGCGGGTGCCGCGCCGCACGAGCAGGAAGAACACCCACAGCCCGACCGAAGAGACGGCGACGGCGAGCACCGTGTCGCCGCCGGCCAGCGGCGGCGCGACCGCGCCGATGGTCGACATGATGAAGACCCAGTAGAAGACGTTGCCCGCGCACGCGCTCGCCCAGTACCCGAACGCCGAGAGGAAGCCCAGGTAGCGGCCGAAGCCTGCGCGCGCATACGAGTAGACACCGGCGTCCAGGTCGGGTCGACGTGCGGCCAGTCGCTGGAAGACCAGGGCGAGCGTGAACATCCCCGTTCCCGCGAGAGCCCAGGCGACGAGAGAGCCCACGACTCCCGTCTGTGCGGAGAACGTGCCCGGCAGCGAGAACACACCCGCACCCACCATCGATCCGACGACGAACGTCGACAGGGTCAGGGTGGAGACGGTCGCGGGGGAGCGGACGTCTCTGCTCATCGCCGTCAGATCACACCCTGCGCGAGCATGGCGTGCGCAACACGCTCGAAGCCGGCGATGTTCGCTCCGGCGACGTAGTCCTCGGCCCTGTCGTATCGTTCGGCGGCGGTGAAGGCCGCCCGGTGGATGTCGCGCACGATCGCGCGCAGCTTGCGCTCGCTGTCGTCGAAGCTCCAGCGCTGGCGCGACGCGTTCTGGCTCATCTCCAGCGCCGAGGTCGCGACGCCGCCGGCGTTCGCGGCCTTGCCCGGACCGAACAGGACCCCGGCCGCGCGGAATGCGCTCACCGCGCCGGGAGTGCACGGCATGTTGGCGCCCTCGGAGACGGCCGTCACACCGTTGCCGATGAGGGCCTGCGCGTCGTTCTCGTCGAGCTCGTTCTGTGTGGCGGCCGGCACCGCGATGTCGACCGCGACATTCCAGGGCCGGGCGTTCGCGACGAAGCGGGCGGAGGGCCGACGCTCGGCGTACACCGAGATGCGGGCCCGCTCGACGTCTTTGATCTCGCGCAGCAGGGCGACGTCGATACCGGCATCGTCCACGACGTAGCCCGACGAGTCGGATGCGGTCACCGGCAGTGCGCCGAGCTGGTGCGCCTTCTCGATGGCGTAGATCGCAACGTTGCCCGAGCCGGACACCCCCACGCGCAGACCGTCGAGCGTGCGGCCGTGCACCGCCAGCATCTCCTCGGCGAAGAAGACGGCACCGTAGCCGGTCGCCTCGGTACGCACCTCCGCTCCGCCCCACTGCACGCCCTTGCCGGTGAACATGCCGGACTCGTGACGGTTCGTGATCTTTCGGTACTGGCCGAAGAGATAACCGACCTCTCGCGCGCCGACCCCGATGTCGCCGGCTGGCACGTCGGTGTGCTCGCCGAGGTGGCGGTAGAGCTCGTTCATGAAGGCCTGGCAGAACCGCATGATCTCGCCATCCGAGCGCCCGCGCGGATCGAAATCGCTGCCGCCCTTGGCTCCGCCGATGCCCTGCCCGGTGAGTGCGTTCTTGAAGATCTGCTCGAACCCGAGGAACTTGATGATCGACAGGTTGACGCTGGGATGGAAGCGCAGACCGCCCTTGTACGGTCCGAGCACCGAAGAGAACTGCACGCGATAGCCGCGGTTGACGCGCACGCGACCGGCGTCGTCGACCCACGGCACGCGGAACATGATCTGGCGCTCGGGCTCGACCAACCGCTCGAGCACGCCGGCGGCTTCGAATGCCGGGTGGCGCTCGACGACGGGAGCGATCGAGTCCAGCACCTCGTGCACCGCCTGCTGGAACTCCGCCTCGTGCGGGTTGCGTTCGCGCACGCCACGGAACACGATGTCGACGGGGGCGGGCAGGGGTGTCAGGTGGTCTGTCACGGTGGAGCTTTCCGGCCACGCCCCGGGTGGTGCGGCCTGTCCCACCCTAGCGGCGACCGAGGCGGGCCTCGACGCGTGTGACGTCGCTCGCCTACGCTGGGCGCGGGAGGATGATCATGCAGTTCGAACATCTCGGGGCGCGCCCCCGCATCCACCCCGATGCCGTCGTGGCCCCCACGGCCGTGATCTCCGGTGACGTCGAGATCGGAGCCGGCTGCCAGATTCTGCACGGTGCCGTGCTGACGGCGGAGGGCGGCCCGATCACGCTCGGCTCACACGTGATCGTCATGGAGAACGCCCTGATCAGGGCGAGCGCCGCACACCCCGTGCACATCGGCTCGCACGTGCTCGTGGGCCCGACGGCCAGCATCTCCGGAGCGACGATCGCCGATGAGGTCTTTCTCGCCACGGGTATCCGGGTGTTCAACGGTGCGCGCATCGGCGAACGATCCGAGGTGCGCATCGGGGCGATCGTGCACCTGCGCACGGTCGTGCCGCCGGATGCCGTGGTACCCATCGGCTGGGTCGCCGTGGGCGATCCCGCCCAGATGCTCTCGCCCGATCGTCACGAGGAGATCTGGGCGCTGCAGAAGGAGCTGGACTTCCCGGGGTTCGTCTTCGGCCTGGATCGGGAGACACCCGATCTGATGATCCAGCTCACCGAACGTTACGGCGCGGCGCTCGCGCGCCACGCCGACGACCGCCGCGTGGACTGAGTCCCCGCGGCGGTCCGGATCGGGGTGCGATCACCCCGTGTTCTGCAGTCCGGCCGAGACGCCGGAGACGCTGAGCAGCAGAAGGCGCTGCCACTGCGCCAGGTCGGCCTCGTCGTGCTCGCCGGTGCGGAGCGTGCGAAGGGCGCGCAGCTGCAGCAGCGAGAGTGCATCGACGTACGGGCTTCGCATCTTGACGGCGCGCTGCAGCACCGGCTTGTTCGAGAGCAGTTCGTCGCCGCCCACGATGCGTACGACCCAGTCGCCGGTGAGCTGCAGCTCGTCCACGACGAGGTCGGCCAGGTCGCTGCGGTCACCGAGATCGAGGTAGCGGCGCGCGATACGACCGTCGGCCTTCGCGAGGCTCATGCCGACGTTGTCGATGACGGTGCGAAACAGGGGCCACTCGGCGTAGGCGCGTCGCAGGAGCTCGACGTCCCCGACGGCCTCCAGCGCGGATCCGAGACCGAACCAGCCGGCCAGGTTGATGCGGGCCTGCGACCATGCGAAGACCCACGGGATGGCGCGAAGGTCTTCGAGCGACTCGACCGACAGACCGCGTCGTGCGGGACGCGAGCCCAGCGCCAGCAGGCCGATCTCCTCCATCGGCGTCACGGTCGCGAACCACGACGCGAACCCGTCGGCCTTGACCAGCGAGAAGAATCGCGCGCGGGAGGCGGCATCCATCGTCGCGGCGACCTCGGCGTAGCGCTCCGCCGCCGCGCTGTTGCGCTTCTCGATCGACGGGGCGGAGGCCAGCAGGACGGCCGCGGCGACCTGGTCGATGTGACGCATCGCGATGTTGGGGTCGCCGTAGCGCGCGAAGATCACCTCGCCCTGCTCGGTGAGCTTGAACCGTCCGTCGACCGAGTGCGGAGGCTGCGCCAGGATCGCCGAGTTGGCCGGTCCGCCGCCGCGACCGAGCGCGCCGCCTCGTCCGTGGAAGAGGGTGAGGTGGATGCCGCATTCCTTGGCCCAGGCGGCGATCTTCGCCTGCGCCTCGTAGAGGGCGAGGTTGGCGGCGACGGGACCGACGTCCTTCGAGGAGTCGGAGTAGCCGAGCATGACCTCGAGCCGCCGATCGGTGGCTTCCAGCCGTGCCGCGAACTGCGGGTGGTCGACGATCTCGGCCATGATCGCGGGCGCGGCCTGCAAGTCGGCGAAGGTCTCGAACAGGGGGATCACGTCGAGGACGGGAACGGTGCCCCCGGGGCCGACCGCCAGCCGCGCCAGCTCGTGCACGGCGGCGAGGTCGGCGGCGGACTGGGTGAAGGAGACGATGTAGCGGCCGGCGGCGCGCGGCCCGTAGCGGTTCTGGATCTGCGCGATCGTGCGGAAGACTTCGAGCACCTCCTCCGCCTGCGTGCTCAGCGGCTCGCCGCTGGCGACTTCGGCGAGCACCTTGGCGTGGACGGCGGAGTGCTGACGCACCTCGAGTTCGGCGAGGTGGAAGCCGAAGGTCTCCACCTGCCACAGCAGCTGCTGGAGGTGTCCATACGCCTGGCGCGGGGCCCCCGCGTCGACGAGTGACTGCTGCACGGTGCGCAGCTCGCCCAGCAGCGCGTCGGGGTCGCGATATGCGAGATCGGCGTCGCGCTTTCGCGTGGCGGTGATGCGACGGGCGATCAGCAGCATCGCGCGCTTGTGCGGCTCGACCTTGGCCCGCTTGGCGGCGTCTGCCGCACCGTCCTCGTCGGCGTCCGCGAGTCGCTGCAGCAGGCCGAGGAGGTCAGCGGTCGGCGGCGTCGTGTCCTCGGACAGCGTCAGCGTCTTGGCGATCCGGACGGCCGAGCGCTCCAGGCCGAGCAGGATGTGCTCGGCACCGATCGACGCGGCCTTCTTCGTGACGGCGGCTGTCACGAACGGGTTGCCGTCGCGGTCGCCGCCGACCCACGTCCCGAGACGGACGAAGGGGCGCACGACGGGCGCGCGACCGCCGGCCGCGGGTCCCTGCAGCGCATCGTCGACGCGTCGGTAGACGTGGGGGACCGCCGTGTACAGGGTCTCGTCGAAGACCGCCATGATGGCGCGCACCTCGTCGACGGGAGTCGGCTTCTCCGCCCGTAGCGGCGCGGTGCGCCACAGCGTATCGATCTCTTCGAGCATGCGCCGCTCCGCGCGTCGCTCGTCGGCCCCACCCTCCAGCGAGGCGTCGCGCTCGGTCAGCAGCGTGACCAGGCGTCGGATGCTGGTCGATACCGCGCGGCGGCGGGCCTCGGTGGGATGAGCCGTGAACACGGGGTGGAAGCGCATCGCCTGCAGGCGCGCCAGGGCGGTGTCGTCGCCGACCTCCGCCGCGAGGCGCACGAACGCCGCGGCCACCGAGTCGGCCGCATCTTCACGCTCCGGGCGTCCGTCGCGTTCACGGAGGACACGCACGCGCTGGTGTTCTTCGGCGAGGTTGACGAGATGGAAGTAGACCGTGAAGGCGCGGGCGACCTCGTCGGCGCGTTCCACGGAGAAGGACTCGGCGATCTGCGCCGCTCGCTCGAAGGCCTCGGGCGACTCATCGCTGTACGCGGCGATGGTCGCGAGGCGCAGACGCTCGACGTCGTCGTACAGGCCGGGGGAGCCGCTTTCGCGCAGGACGCGACCGAGCAGAGCGCCGAGCATGCGCACGTCGGCACGCAAGCGCTCGGGCAGTTCGTTCTCGGCCTCATCGCGGCCGACGAGGTCGATCGCTTCGGTTCGGGTGAGTTCGCGCATGAGACCACGGTAATGGCACGGTGTTTCACATTTGTCACGGGGTAGTCTGGAAGCTCGGGGTGACGACGTTTTATGACGCCCCGACGTCGACGCGACGGCGTGTTGTTCCCTGCGCGTCGTCGGACGGTGTGCCGGGAAGTCTGGTCGGCGAGTCCCGTTCGTCGACCCCCGGAGTGACCGTGTCCTTGTTGCGATCCGCCCGTTTCCCCGCCGTCCTGCTGCTCGCCGCCGCCTCGATCGGCCTGATCGTGGCCAATGGCCCGGCCGCGCCGATTGCTTTCGCCGTCGCGGATGCGCATGTCGGCATTCCCGGCATCGTCGACCTGTCCGTCCGTCACTGGATCTCCGACGGCCTGCTCGCCGTCTTCTTCTTCATCGCCGCGGTCGAGCTGCAGTTCGAGCTGACCAGCGGTCAGCTGGCCTCCCCACGACGTGCCGTCCTGCCCGCCATCGCCGCGGCCGGCGGCGTGATCGCGCCCGTGGTGCTGTACGTGCTGATCGCCGGCGGGGAGGCGACCAGCGCCGGATGGCCCATTCCCACGGCCACCGACATCGCCTTCGCGCTGGGCGTGCTCGCCGTCTTCGGTCGAGGTCTGCCCTCCGGAGTGCGCATCTTCCTCCTTGCGCTGGCCATCTTGGACGACATCGTCGGGATCGTCTTCATCGCGGTGCTGTTCACGGCCGACGTCGACTTCGCCATGATGCTGCTCGCGCTGGTGTTCGTCGTCGTTTTCGCGGCCTGCAGCCGGCTCCTCGACACCCGTGCCCGTCCGGTCGCCGTCGTCGGTCTCGTCGTGACCGCGATCGGCACCTGGTATGCGGTGCACGAGTCGGGCGTGCACGCGACGATCGCGGGCGTCGTGCTCGGGCTGGCGATGGCCCAGCAGCCCGCTCTGCGTGCGCGACACGCACTCGAACCGTGGGTCAACGCGATCGTGCTGCCGCTGTTCGCGCTGTGCGCGGCCCTGGTCGCGATCCCCGCCGTGTCTGCCGGAGAGCTCTCGCCGGCCTTCTGGGGAGTCTTGGTCGCCTTGCCGGTCGGCAAGATCATCGGAATCGCCGTGGCCGGCGGCCTGGCGCAGCGCCTTCTGCGGGTACCGAAGAACGATCGACTCGCCGGTGGTGACCTCCTCGCGGCGGGTGCTCTGGGCGGAATCGGCTTCACGGTGTCGCTGCTGCTCAGCGAACTCGCGTTCTCCGGGGCGCCGGACATCCGCGATCAGGCCACTCTCGGGGTGCTTGCCGGCTCGGCGATCTCGCTCGTGATCGCCGGGATCCTCGTATCGTGGCGGGCATGGCATCATCGACGCCGGAGCACGGCGACCGTCTGAGTCCGATCGACCCGGCGTCGACCTCCACCGGCGACGCCCTGCGACGCGCCGCCGACGTCATGGCAGCAGTGCGGGCGCGATGCGTGTGGTCGGCGCGGATCACGCACGAGGACCTCGTGCCGTACCTCGTGGAAGAGGCGGCCGAACTGATCGACGCCGTCGAAGCCGGCACGCGCGCCGATCTGCGCGAGGAACTCGGTGACCTGCTCTGGCAAGTGCTGTTCCACGCCGCGGTCGCGGCGGACGCGACGGAGGATCCCTTCGACATCGATGACGTCGCCGACGCGCTCGCCGAGAAGATGATCCGTCGGCACCCGCACGTGTTCGGGGATGCCGTCGCCACCACTCCCGAGGAAGTGCTCGTCCACTGGAACGCAGCCAAGGCCGCCGAGAAGCAGGGTCGGCGGTCCGTGCTCGACGGCGTCTCGGCCCACATGCCCTCCCTCGCGCTGGCGCAGAAGCTGCTGGGCCGCGCGGCAGCGCTGCCGTTGTCGTCGCCTCGCCCGGACCACGGGCGGGACGACGGTGACGCGGGTACGCAGAGCGAGGAGCAGCTGGGCGCGGAGCTGCTCGGGCTCGTGGCGCGCGCTCAGCGCCGCGGGTGGGATGCCGAGCGTGCGCTGCGAGGCGCGATCCGCCGACTCGAGGACGAAGTGCGAGCCGTCGAGTCCGCGTCGGCATCCGGCGACCTGGAAGAATGATCGCGTGGCATCCGTGAACCCGCCGCGCGGCATGCGCGACTTCCTCCCCGCCGACAAGACCCGTCGCGAGCGCGTGCTCGCCGTCATCCGCGATCGCTACCGCGCCCATGGATTCGACGAGATCGAGACGCCGGTCATGGAGGACTACGACCGGCTGCACGCGGGCATCGGGGGCGACAACGAGAAGCTCGCCTTCAACGTTCTCAAGCGTGGACTGGATGCCGACGCGATCCGCGCCGCGGCCGACGACGCCGCCGCACTCAGCGACCTCGGCCTGCGCTACGACCTCACCGTTCCCCTCGCGCGCTTCTACGCGACGCACCGCGCCGAGCTGCCGTCGGTCTTCCGCTCCATCCAGATGGCGCCGGTGTGGCGTGCCGAACGGCCGCAGAAGGGCCGCTACCGCCAGTTCGTGCAGTGCGACATCGACATCATCGGTGACCCGACGGGTCGGGCCGAGGCCGAGCTGCTGGTGGCGAGCCTCGATGCGCTCGACGCGCTCGGTCTGGTCGGCGGCAGCATCCGCGTCAACGACCGTCGCGTGCTCGATTGGATGCTCGGAAGCTTCGGCTTCGCCGCGGAAGAGCGTGCCGGGGTGCTGATCACCATCGACAAGCTCGACAAGATCGGGGCCGACGGCATCGTCGCCGAGCTGCGCGAGCGAGGCGCCACGTCCGAAGCCGTCGACGCGTTCGACGCCTTCCTGCGCCGGCCGCAGACGCGCGAATACCGTCCCTACGGTCAGGGGCAGATCCGCGCGGCGCTGCCCGAGGACGTGCCGGACGACATCGTGGCCGATCTCGTGGCCATCGGCGCGGCGGTGTCGGCGGCCCGCGGCGTCTGTGCAGAAGACGCGCAGGGCGCGCCGCTCGTGTTCGACCCGTTCCTCGTGCGCGGCATGGGCTATTACACCGGCACGATCTTCGAGCTCGCCCATCCGAGCGTGCCCTACTCACTCGGCGGCGGTGGTCGCTACGACGGGATGATCGGGCGCTTCTTGGGCCAGCAGGTACCCGCGGTGGGCTTCTCCCTCGGCTTCGAGCGCATCGTCGATCTTCTCGAGGATGCCGACGATGCGGGAACGTCCTCCATCGTCCTCGTGCACGAGCGCGACGTGCCGGTCGGCGAGCTCGTCGCTCTGAAGGCCGCACTGGTCGCGGACGGCTCGCGGGTGCGTCTGGAGCAGCGCACCAAGAACCTCAAGGCGCTGCTTGAGCGTGCTGCCGCCGACGGGTATTCGTCCTTCGCGACGGTGGCGGCGGGTCAAGCGCCGGAGACGCTGGAGATCAAGCCGCTCGGCTGAGAGGTCGCGGGCGACAAACCCGACAGCACCGGCTCCTCGGTGGCGAAGCGGGCGAGGACGTCGAGTCGGCGCGCCGTCGCCGCATCCTGCGGGGAGAACCAGACCACCCGCTGCCCGCCCGCCTCGCCCGTCCAGAGGCTCGTCATCGCCAACTGGAGCACTCCCCAGCGCGGATGAGCGAGGCGCTTCACCGCATTGTGCTCGGCGGCCACGTCGCCGCGGCGCCACAGCTCGGCGAACGGAGGAGACTGCTCCTCGAGCTGGGCGATGAAGCGTTGCCAGCCCGGCTCGTCGTGGTGGCGGCCGTATGCGGCGCGCAGACGCGCCACGATCCGCTGCTGGGCGTTGTCGAGGTCGGTGTGCGCGCGCTGCCATGCCGGATCGGTGAAGATCCGAACCGCACAGTTGCGGCCCTCGGGAGCGATCGTGTCCAGATCCGCGAAGAGAAACCGGTAGGAGCGGTTGTAGGCACGGATGTCGAAGCGAGCCGTCTGCACGGCGGCGGGATACGGCATGAGCTTGGACAGCAGATCGAGGTGCGCCGCGCTCACGCAGGCGTGCTCGTCCCGTTCGGGAGGCGTCGCGCCGGCCAGGGCGAACAGGTGGTCCCGCTCGTCCTCCGTCATGCGCAGCGCCCGCGCGATCGCTCCGAGCACCTGCTCCGACGCCGCGATCGGTCGGCCCTGCTCGAGCCAGGTGTACCAGGTGAGCCCGACCCCCGCGAGCGTGGCGACCTCCTCACGGCGAAGGCCGGCGACGCGCCGGCGGGTGCCCGGAGGAAGGCCGACGTCGTCGGGGCTCAGACGTTCACGGCGCGTGCGCAGGAAGGCGGCGAACTCGTCCCGGCGATCCGTGCGCATGTCTGCCAGCGTAGTGCGCTGGGCACGGGGGCGGCGTGCGCAGCGGGGTGGCGTTGATACCAGGATGAGCGCACTCCTGGTACCAGGATGAAGCCGGCCTCAGGATGAACGCTATGACGACGACGGCCTCACTTCCCCTCGTGCCGGCAGGGCACGTGCGCACCCTTCCCATGGCGGTGCCCACCTGGCGCTACATCGGGTTTCTCATCGGCCCCGGGGCGGGATCTTTCGCCTTCAACGCCGTCACCGTGACGATGCCCCAACTTCGCGAGGCATTCACCGCATCCGAGGTCCAGCTCGAGCTCGTCGTCGCCGGCTACGGCATTCCCTTCGCCGTGCTCCTCATCCTCGGCGGGCGCCTCGGCGACCGCTTCGGGCGCCACCTGCTCTACGCCCTCGGGATGGCCCTCTTCCTGTTGTCGGCCGTGGCCTGTGCGGCCAGCCCCACGATCGAGGTCCTCATCGCCGCACGCGTCCTGCAGGGTGTCGGAGCGTCCCTGTGCACACCGCAGGTCCTGGCCACGATCCAAGCCACCTCGGCAGGGGGAGCGCGCGTGCGCGCCATCGCGGCCTTCGGTGCCAGCGGAGGCATCGGTGCCGCCGGCGGGCAGGTGCTGGGGGGCGCGTTGGCGGGCGCCACGCTGGCAGGCCTGGCCGGCTGGCGGGCGATCTACGTCGTGGTGGCGATCGCCGCTCTCGCGGCGATCGCCCTCGCCCCGCTCGCCCCGCGATCGCGCGTTCACGAAGCGGTGACGATCGATGTCGCCGGAACGGTCGAGCTCGGCGCAGGCGTTCTTCTGATCGCCTCCGCGCTCACCTTCGGACCGTCGGCGGGATGGTCATGGCCGACGTTCGTCGCCCTCGCCGCGGGGGCAGCGGCACTCGTCGCGCTCTGGGTGCACCAGGATCGCATCGAGCGCTCCGGTCGGGTGCCCCTGCTGCCGCCGAGCATTCTGCGACTGCGCGCCCTCCAGCTCGGGCTGGTGGCCGCTGCTCTGTTCTTCACCGGCTACGGTGCGGTGCTCTACGTCATCCCGCGCGCGGTCGAGGCCGGCCTCGGGTATGACTCGTTGACGGCGGGCCTGCTTCTGCTGCCGTTCGCGGTGGTGTTCGCGGTCGTGTCGCTCTCGCTGGCGCCGATCCAACGCCGGCTCGGCGTGCGCACACTCGTCTGGGGAGTCGTTCTGCAGCTGATCGCGCTCGTGGGGTTCCTTCTCGTCTCGCTCGTGGCATGGGGGCCGTCGCTGATCTGGTGGGCTCAGCCGGCGCTCGTACTGCTCGGAGCGGGTCAGGCGCTCGTCTTCTCTCCCCTCACCCAGGCGGTGGTTCGTGAGGTCCCCGTCGAAGCGGCGGGTCTGTCGGGCGGCATGTTCAGCACCGTTCAGCAGCTCGCGCTCTCGATCGGCGTCATCGCGATCGGAGCCGTGACGACGGCGACGGGGTGGAGGGGGCGTGATGAGGTGGTCGCGGGCTTCGTGCTGGATGTCGCCCTCGCGTGCGGCGTCCTTGCGCTGGCGCTCGTGCTCACCGCGGCGCTCCGGCGGGGCGCGCACCGCTGAGCCCGGCGTCCGTGGGAAGCACGGCCGGTCACCTTCCGGCCACCCGACGGGAGCGTGCCGTTCACGCAGGGAGAGTGTGATCGGTGCGTGACATCGCGTTCGCATCGTCTGCGTGCTCTCCGCCCGCGCGTGGCGGCGAGTGCGGCGCTGGGAGGTGCGATCGCGGTCGGCGTGATCGCCGCGCGGACTGTGCTGGCGCGCCAGGCCGCCCTGGCGCGGCTCCGTATCGGCAAGCCGCTGGGTGAGATCGCGCTGGATGCCGACCGCGTGTGGCGGCCGAAGCTGTCGGGCGCGCCGCTCGAGCTGCTGGTGCTGGGCGACTCGATCGCAGCCGGTCTCGGCGCACAGCGGCCCAAGGACGTTCTGGGGGCGCGACTGTGCAAGGGGCTCGCCGACTTCCTGCATCGACCCGTGCGCCTTCGCACCGTCGCCGTGGTGGGAGCCGAGTCGAAGGATCTCGCCACGCAACTCGATCGTCTGGCGCCGGACTATCGGGCGGATGCCGCGGTCATCATCGTCGGTGGCAACGACGTGACGCACCGTACCCCCGTCTCGTCGGCGGCGAGCGACCTCGAGGCGGCGGTGCGGCGGCTGCGCGAGTCGGGCGCGGCCGTCGTCGTCGGCACCTGTCCCGACCTGGGCGCGTTGCGCCCCGTGCCGCAGCCGTTGCGGGCGCTGGGTGCGCAGGCGTCGCGGCAGCTCGCCCACGCGCAGGCGGCGGCGGCTCGGCGCGCCGGGGCCCGGGTCGTCTCCCTGCGGCGCGCCGTCGGGGCGATGTTCATCGAGAACCCCGACGACATGTTCAGCGTCGACCGTTTCCACCCCAGTGCGCTCGGCTACAGGCGTACGGCCGATGCCCTGCTGCCGGAGATCGTCGCGGCGCTTGCCCAGGGGGTGCGCACCCGGGCGTGACCCGCGGATCGTCGAGACTCACATCGCGGCAACTGTTCTATTTGTCATAGAATGGATACAGGAGGCGTCATGTTGATCCGCACCGACCCCACGAGCGATGTGCCGTTGTTCACGCAGATCGCGGTGTCGGTGCGAGCGGATGCCGTCGCGGGCCGTCTGCGCCCCGGCGATCGCTTGCCGTCGGCGCGCGCCGTCGCCGCCGCGCTCGACGTCAACCTGCACACGGTTCTCCACGCGTATCAGCAGCTGAGGGAGGAGGGGCTGGTGTCCATGCATCGCGGGCGTGGCGCGGTCCTCACCGATGCCGCCGATCGGCTCGCCGAGCTCCAGTCCGATATTGCCGCCATCGTCACCCGAGCGCGCGAGCGTGGGCTGTCATCACAGGCGCTCGCCGCGCTCATCCATCACCACAGCGAACCGGAGGAATCATCATGACCACGACACGGCCCCGAGCCGTCACCCGCTTCGTCCTGGTCGCCGTCGCGCTGCCCGTGCTGGCGAGCGCGGTCGCTGTCGTGCTCCAGCTCGCCGCCGGCGACGCGCTGCCCGACCCGATCGCCATCCACTGGGGTGCGAACGGAGCACCCGACGGGTTCGGTCCCGCGGGGACCACGGTGCTGGCCACGGCGGCGCTCGGACTCGGGCTGCCCCTGCTGATCGCGGCATCCGCACTGAACGGGCTTCGCCGCGGCGACCGCGGCCCGGTCTACCGGCTGATGGGAGCGTTCGCCGCGGCGATGTCGGTGTTCACCGCGGTGCTGATGACCGCCTCGGTGCGGATGCAGAGCGGCGTGATGGACGCGGCGACCGGACCGTCCGTCCTGCCGTGGCTGGCCGCTGCCGCCGTCGCGGCACTCGTCGCCGGCGTCGCCGCGTGGGCGCTCCAGCCCGACGAGCGGGTCGCCGTCGCCGGAACCACCCCGACGATGAGCCCTCCGTTGAGCGTCGACGAGCGGGCGGTGTGGCTGCGCAGCGTGCGCCTCGCCCGCGGCGGCCTCATCGTGCTCGGCGCTGCGCTCGCGCTCCTCATCGCCGTGGCCGTGGTGAGCATCGCCGTGAGCGGCGGCCCGGTCACCACCACGGTTCTCATCGCGCTGGTCGTGCTGATGGCTGCGGTCATCGCCGCGACGGCGGTCTTCCACGTGCGGGTCGACGAGACGGGGCTGACCGTCATCTCCGCAACCGGCTTTCCCCGCGTGCACATCCCGATCACGGAGGTCGAACGCGTCGAGGTCGTCGACGTCAGCCCGATGGGTGAGTTCGGCGGCTGGGGTCTGCGGTGGGCGCCGGGCGGAGGCTTCGGTGTCGTCCTGCGTGCCGGCCCGGGCATCCGGGTTGCGCGTGCCGATCGTCGCGTGTTCACCGTCACCGTCGATGACGCCCAGACCGGTGCAGCTCTGCTCGCCGCCGAGGTCGCGCGCGCCGCGGGGCGTTGACCCCGCATCGTCGACCGGGTTTGCTGGGGCTATGACCGAGCTCTCGCTGCCCGCCGCCCATGAGGTCGACCGTTACCTCGTCGACACCCTCGTCGGTACCGACGACGCCCTCGCGGCAGCGGTGGATGCCCAGCGCGCCGCGGGCATGCCCGCGATCGAGGTGGCGCCAACGGGGGGCAAGCTGCTGTGGCTGCTGGCGCGCCTGAGCGGCGCGCGGCGGGTGCTGGAGGTCGGCACGCTGGGGGGATACTCGACGATCTGGCTGGCCCGCGGCATCCCCGACGACGGTCGGGTGGTGACGATCGAGGCCGAAGCCCGCCACGCGGAGGTGGCCCGTGCCAGCGTCGACCGCGCCGGCGTGGGGGAGCGCGTCGACATCCGCATCGGACGGGGCGCAGACGTGCTGCCGACCCTCGCCTCCGAGGCGCCCTTCGATCTCGTCTTCATCGACGCCGACAAGGAGTCCAACACGCTCTACCTCGATTGGGCGGCGCGGCTGGGACGACCCGGCACGGTGATCGTCGTCGACAACGTCGTCCGCAGCGGTCGGGTCGCGGATGCCGAGGATTCCAATCCGCAGGTGCGCGGCGTGCGCGCGGGGTTGGAGATGCTGCGGGACGACCCCCGGTTCACGGCGACCGCGTTGCAGACCCTGGACGCGAAGGGGTGGGACGGCATCGCGATCGCGCTGGTCGTTTGATCCGGTTCGGGGCATGTGGGTCCATCGCCCAGGTCACTAGACTCGAACACGGAGCAGGAGCACACCCGTGACGCTCCGAGATTCACCCTTCACAAGCAAGGAGTCCCCTGTGGCACTGATCGAGGCTGTAGGCGCACGCGAGATCCTGGATTCGCGTGGCAACCCGACCGTCGAGGTGGAGGTGCTGCTCGACGACGGGATCGTCCAGCGCGCGGCCGTCCCCTCCGGCGCGTCCACCGGCGCTTTCGAGGCGTACGAGCTGCGTGACGGCGACAAGAGCCGTTACGGCGGCAAGGGCGTCCTGAAGGCCGTCGCCGCCGTCATCGACGAGCTCGGTCCGGCCATCGAGGGCGTCGAGGCGAGCGAGCAGCGCGTCATCGACGAGATCCTCATCGCCACCGACGGCACGGAGAACAAGTCGCGCACGGGCGCCAACGCCATCCTCGGCGTCTCGCTCGCGGTGGCCAAGGCGGCGGCCGACAGCGCCGACCTGCCGCTGTTCCGCTACCTCGGCGGACCGAACGCGCACGTGCTGCCCGTCCCGCTGTTCAACGTCATCAACGGCGGCGAGCACGCCGACAACGGCATCGACTTCCAGGAGTACTTCCTCGCGCCGATCGGCGCCGAGACCTACGGCGAGTCGCTGCGTTGGGGCACCGAGGTCTACCACGTCCTCAAGGGCGAGCTGAAGGCGGCGGGCTACAACACCGGCCTCGGCGACGAGGGTGGCTTCGCCCCCGACCTTCCCAGCAACCGCGAGGGTCTCGACTTCCTCATCAAGGCGATCGAGAAGGCCGGGTTCACCCCCGGTACGGACGTCGCCGTCGGCCTGGATGTCGCCGCCACCGAGTTCTACAAGGACGGCGTCTACACGGTCGAGGGCAAGGCCTGGTCGGCCGAGAAGCTCACCGACTACTTCGCCGACCTCGTCGCCAACTACCCGGTCGTCACGATCGAGGATGCGCTCGCCGAGGACGACTGGGAGGCCTGGAAGCACCTTACCGATGCCATCGGCTCGAAGGTCCAGCTCGTCGGTGACGACCTGTTCGTGACGAACCCGGTTCGTCTGCAGAAGGGCATCGACCTGGGCGTCGCGAACGCTCTGCTCGTGAAGGTCAACCAGATCGGCACGCTGTCCGAGACCCTCGACGCGATCTCGCTGGCGACCCAGAACGGCTACCGCTCGATGCTGTCGCACCGTTCCGGCGAGACCGAGGACACGACCATCGCCGACCTCGCCGTCGCCGTCAACGCGGGCCAGATCAAGACGGGCGCCCCCGCCCGCAGCGAGCGCGTCGCGAAGTACAACCAGCTGCTGCGCATCGAAGAGGAGCTCGGCGACGCCGCGGTCTTCGCCGGTCGCGGCGCCTTCCCGCGCTTCAAGGGCTGACGCCGCTGGAGATTCGCTGAGCGATTCGGGGCGCCTCCCGTCGCACGTCCGCGTGCCACGTAGGCTGGTCCCATGACGAGAGAGGGAGCCGAGCGCACTGCGCCGGCTCCCTCTTCCGCGTCCCGCCCGTCGCGCGCGAGCCGGGGCGCCGGCCGCGTCGACGTGAGGGCGTGGGCCGGCGGCATCCGCTTTTCCGCGTTCACCGTGATCATGCTGGGGCTCGTGGTACTCGCCGTCTTCACATTGGTGCCCACGGTCGGCACCTACCTCGGCCAGCGCCAGCAGATCGCGGCTTTGGCGCACTCCGTCCAGGTGAGCGAAGCAGATGTCGCGACACTGCAGCAGCAGAAGGATCGGTGGAACGACCCTGCCTACGTGAGCTCCCAGGCGCGGGAACGGCTGTATTACGTGCGCCCCGGCGAGGTCGTCTATCTCGTCGACAACGACCTTCCGGCAACGGCGATGCCCCCGTCGCAGGCGGCCGTCAGCGCGCAGGTACAGGAGACCCGCACCGATTGGATGGCGCAGCTCGTGCGCTCGGTGGCCGGCGCCGGGCTCGCCCAGACGGCGGCGGTGCCGCCGGTCGCGCCCACTCGCTGATCAGCAGTCGGTCAGCCCGCCCCGGTACCCTTGACGGGTGCCGCATCCCGCTCTCAGCCCCGCCTCCGCCGCCGACCTCGAGGTCATGCGGGTCCAGTTGGGACGTCCGATGCGTGGCGTCGTCGGCATCGCCGCGCGTTGCGTGTGCGGCAACCCGACGGTGGTCGCCACAGAACCGCGGCTCCCCGACGGCACGCCGTTTCCGACGTTCTACTACCTGACCCACCCCGGCGCGACGGCCGCGATGTCGGCGCTGGAAGCGAACCAGGTGATGCCCGAGTTGGCCGCCCTGCTCGCCGACGACGAGGACATCGCCGCCGCCTATCTCGCGGCGCACGAGGCGTACCTATCCGACCGGGCGGTGTACGGCGACGTGCCGGAGATCGCGGGCATCTCCGCGGGCGGGATGCCGACACGCGTCAAGTGTCTGCATGCCCTCGCGGGGCACGCGCTGGCCGCCGGAACCGGGGTGAACCCCATCGGCGACCTCGCGCTCGCGCGCGCCGACTGGTCGCCCGAGCGCTGCACCTGCGCCGATCCGCGGAGCGCGGTGTGAGCGCTCGCCGTCGGCGTCTCGTCGCCGTCGTCACCGCCGTCATGATCGGCCTGGGCGGGCAGGCGGCGGCGGGTGCGGCGAGCATTCCCGCGGTCGCCGTCGCCGCGGGCGACCCTGCCTCGGCGGCCGTCGCCGCTGGCGGCCCTGCCCCGGCGGCTCTCGCCGGGCCGTCGGCCCTCGCCGCGACGGCACCTCCTCCGGGAACGGGCGATCCCGCCCGCGCGGCGGAGTACTGGCTCGACGAGTACGGCATCCGGCAGGCGTGGCAGACCACCCGCGGCAAGGGGGTGACGATCGCTGTCATCGACACCGGCATCGGCCGATCCCCGGTCGAGTTCTCCGGTGCGGTCGTCGGGGGAGCGGACTTCTCCGGAGCCGGGTCGTCGGACGGGCGCACCCCGGTCGGGGCTGTCGATGCCAACCACGGCAGCTGGGTGGCCTCGTTGGCGGCCGCCCGCGGAACCGGTGCCGACACTGGGATGATCGGCGTCGCCCCCGAGGCGAATCTGCTCTCGCTGTCGATCGGATTCGGCGCGGCATCCTCGGTGCCGTTCGTGCAGCAGGTCGCCGATGCGATGAAGTGGGCCGTCGATCACGGCGCCGACATCATCAACCTCTCGTTCACGACGAATACCCTGACCTGGGACCCGTCGTGGGACGATGCCTTCCAATACGCGTTCGACCACGACGTCGTGGTCGTGGTGGCCGCCGGAAACAAGGGCAGCGGTACCGAAGAGGTGGGCGCGCCGGCGACCATCCCCGGGGTGCTGACCGTCGGCGGTGTCAACCGTGCCGGCACTGCCAGCGAACAGGCCTCGACGCAGGGCATCACCATCGGCATTTCCGCGCCGAGCGAGCAGCTGCTCGGCGTCTCCGCCGACGGGCAGCTCGTCGTCTGGGACGGGACCAGCGGGGCCGCGCCCATCGTGGCCGGCATCGCGGCGCTCGTGCGTTCGGCTCACCCCGACCTGGATGCCGACAACGTCATCAACCGCATCATCAAGACGGCGCGGCCCGCCGCCGCGGCGACCAAGGTGCCCGACGAGAAGTACGGCTACGGGCTCATCGATGCGAACGCGGCGGTGAGCGTGTCGGTCGCAAGCGTCAACAGCAACCCGATGGGAAGTCTGTCCGACTGGATCCGGCTATACCGGCGCGCCGACGCCGGTCCCCAGCCCACCCCGACCTCCTCGCCCGTCACCATCGAACAGCTGCCGGCGGCCGAGACGCTGGATCGACGTTCCCCGCTGCTGCCGAGCGTCGACACCCTCCTCTACGGCACCGTGCCGCTCGTGGGGGTCACCCTGACGGCTATACTGGTCGCGCTCGGTGTCACTGCTGCTGCCCGGCGCATCAGATCGGAGCGCGCACCTCGTACTCCGAGCCGTTGATTCAAGGAGTGCTTCCACCTGTGACTCACACAGAGACCAGCACGGCCACGCGTGCCGTGCCCAAGATCCTCATCGTCGGTGGCGGTTACGCCGGCTTCTACACGGCGTGGAAGCTCGAGAAGCACCTGCGCAAGGGTGAGGCCGAGGTCACGATCGTCGACCCGCTGCCGTACATGACGTACCAGCCCTTCCTGCCCGAGGTTGCGGCCGGTGAGATCGAAGCTCGTCACGTCATCGTGGGCCTGCGTCGGCACCTGAAGAAGACGCGTGTCGTCACCGCCAAGGTCACCGGCATCGACCACGCCACCCGCACGGCCACCATCACGCCGGCCGAGGGCGACGCGTGGCAGGAGAGCTACGACCAGATCGTGGTCACCGCCGGTGCTGTCTCGCGCACCTTCCCGATCCCCGGCATCGCCGAGAACGCGATCGGCCTGAAGACCATCGAAGAGGCCGTCGCCGTCCGCGACCGCATCCTCACCAACTTCGACCGTGCGGCGAACCTTCCCGCCGGTCCCGAGCGCGACCGCCTTCTGACCGTGGTCGTCGTCGGCGGTGGCTTCGCGGGCATCGAGGTGTTCGCGGAGACCCGCGCTCTCGCCTCTTCGCTGCTGAAGGACTACCCGCAGCTCCGCTTCGAGGACACGCACTTCCACCTCGTCGAGGCCATGGGACGCATCATGCCCGAGGTGTCGCTGAAGACGAGCGAGTGGGTGCTCAAGGACCTCGCCAAGCGGGGCGCCAACGTGCACCTCGACACGCAGGTCACCGGCGCCGTGGACGGCAACGTCGAGCTCTCGACCGGCGAGGTCATCCCGACCGATCTCATCATCTGGACCGCCGGCGTCATGGCCAACCCCACCGTCGTGCGCGGCAGCGACCTGCCCGTGGAAGAGCGTGGACGCATCCGCACCCGTGCAGACCTGCGCGTCGGCACGGCGGACGAGGTCGTCGAGGGCGCGTGGGCGGCCGGTGACGTATCCGCCGTCCCGGACCTCACGGGCAAGGGCGTCGGCGGCTATTGCGTCCCCAACGCGCAGCACGCCGTCCGTCAGGCCAAGCTGCTCGCGAAGAACCTGGTGGCCGTCCTCCGCGACGAGCTGCCCCGCGAGTACATCCATCACAACCTCGGTGCCGTCGCCGGCCTGGGACTGTACAACGGTGTCTTCCAGTCGCGAAACATTGCGCTCAAGGGCTTCATCGCGTGGTGCGCGCACCGCGGCTACCACGGCCTGGCGATGCCCTCGTGGGAGCGCAAGTGGCGCGTGATCGGCGACTGGTGGCACAACTTCTGGCTCCGCCGCGACAACGTGTCGCTGCAGACCGTCCAGAACCCGCGCTACGTGTTCGAGGAGTTCGCCTCCCGCCCGCGTCCGGCGGCCCCGGCCGCCGCGGCGCCCGCGCCGGCGATCGACCCGAAGTCCGTCGTCGCTGAGAAGACCGATTCGACCGAGGCCAAGGTCGAGGAGAAGGCCACGGCCGCGAGCTGAACAGGGCTGCAAGTCTGACGACACGAGACCCCCACACCGCCGCGGCGGTGTGGGGGTCTCGTGTCTCCGGCGTCGCTACCCTGGTAGCGGGCCCCCGTAGCCCAATGGCAGAGGCAGGCGACTTAAAATCGCTTCAGTGTGGGTTCGAGTCCCACCGGGGGTACGCAGAGCCCTTGCAATCACTGGCATCAGGCCCCCATCGACTTCGGTCGGTGGGGGCCTTCTCGCTATTTACTCGCTGTTTTGCCGAACGCATCGAGCGCTGAAGTCGCATCGGGACCGGCGTGCGCGGGCTGGATGTAGTGCTTCCGCGTGACCATCTCGGACGCGTGGCCCAGCTGGTCGCGTGCGGCTTCGACGCCGAGCTCGTCGCGCAGCAGCGTGGCCACGGCCTTGCGCAACGCTCGAGGGGTGACCTCGGCGTAGGCGGTGCCGGCGAGGGCGTCGCGCCAGTTGCGGCGGAGGTTGTGCGGCCAGCGCAGGGTGCCGGTCGCCGAGGGGAACACCCACTCGCAGTACGACTCAATGCGCCGACGCAGCAGCACGTCGAGCGCGTACTGGGGGAGCTTGAGCTCACGGCGCGACGTCTCCGTCTTCGGATGCTCTTGGCGGAAGATCTTCCCGTCGGCGGCGATCGCGACCGTGCCGGTGATGGTGACGGTGGCGGGGGTGCTGTCGAGGTCGACGTCGTCCCAGCGCAGCGCGAGAACCTCCGCCGTGCGGGCGCCGGTGGACGTGTAGAGCGAGAAGATGTCTCCGAGGTCCGCTGCCCTCTTCGCGCCGCGCTTGTCGGGTGTGGCGTCGTACGCGCGCATGAGCGCCTGCATCTCGAGCACGGCTGTGACGTCGGGAGCGACGATCGGCTTCTTCGCCTGCACGATACGTCCCGCGTCACGCACGGGGTTCGATCGGATGGCTCCGTGGCGGACGGCGATCGCGAACGTGTGCTGCAGGACGGTGCGCGCGGTCTTCGCGGTGCCTGGTCCGTGGTTCGCGGTGACAGCCTTGAGGAACCGGTCGACGCGCGGAACGGTTGCCTCGCTCAAGCGGACGCCGCCGAAGCCGTCGGCGACGATGGTGTCGATCACGGCCTTGTATCGCCGGAGCGATCCGATGGCGAGAGTCTGCGTCTCGGGTTCGTCGAGCCACTTCTGCGCTGCCTGCTTGATCGTGGAGTCTCCGGTGAGGTCTTCCCCGGCGGGAGCCAGGCGATCGCGGATCGCGCGCTTCAGGTTGCGCTCCGCCTCGGCAGGCGTCACGCCCTGCCGCTGCATCTTCCTGGTGACGCCATCGGAGTCGCGGAAGTAGGCGACGGCCGTGGGCTTCCCCCCGACGCTCGTGCGGCGGATCTTGCCCCATGTTTCGAGGTCGAGTGGTGGACGCGCCATCATGCGACCTGTTCTCTGTGGGCCCACTGCCCTGCGCCTTCGCGAGGCTTCACGTAGACGGTGTCACCGATGCGGAGGAGAACCCTTTGGTAGGCCTCCACAATGCTGCGGACGACTCCGAGCTCATGCGCTACCGCCCCCGGGTGACCGTTGTAGATGAACTCAGCTCGCCTGTACGCGTCAAGATCGATGAGGCGTAGCGCCGCCCATTCGTCCGCGCGGCGCTCCTGTTTGGCATTGACGGGTCCAAACATACTCGGCTCATCACCAAAGACTGCGTGCGCGCACTCGTGCGCGAGGACAGATAGGTGCAGCCGTTCGGTCATCCCCGGGCGCAGGCGGATGAGTCGGCGTTGATGGATGTACTCGCCGTCCCGATCGCGTTTCAGGGCCGTGCACTCGACGCTGACGCCGATCTCTTCCAGCATCTCGAGCAGCGTTGCTTCAGGGTGCATCGGAGTCCTCTCCGCTGTCGGCATCTCGTGGACGTGCGGCAGCGGGAACATCCTTGCGGGCACGTCTGACACGGCGGCGTGGTTCCAGCGGAGTCACTGGCGCGACGTCCTGCTCGATGAGTGTGCCAACGGACGCCTCACGAAGGATGAGCTCAGCGTCGCACCGGAGGGCGCGCGCGATGTTCTCAATGTCGTTGAGGTCGAATGGACGATCACCACGCATGCGCGTGTGGAACGTGTTCGCGGGGATTCCGCTGCCCTCAATCAGCGCTGCTTTCGTCATGCCGAGTTCTTGGCGACGCGCATCGATGATCTCGTTGACACGCCGTGCAAAAGAGAGCGCCGGCCCCGTCGGTTTCTGTCCCATGCAGGAGAGAGTACCGATTTGGGGTAGGAAATAACAACTTTCTCCCGAAATGGGTTGCTGAACGCTACCCAAATAGGTAGTGTCTCCGCCATGACAGGAGCAACTACCGGATTGAGTAGCAGGGTCAGCCGCGCTGTTCGCGCTGAACTCGCTCGCCGCGGCAAGAGCGGGATGGACCTGATTCCCATCCTTGAGCTCGGGCGCAATGCCATCTACGACCGGCTGAACGGCAAGACAGCGCTGGACGCCAGGGAGCTCGAGAAGATCCTCGTCTTTCTCGGGATCAGCATCGACACGCTCCTCGCTTCCGCGGCGCTCGATACGCCCGAGGCGGTGGCGTCATGACCGCTCAGGTGGCCGTCGAGCGTCGTGGTCCGGTGCTGACGACGGATCGGGCAGCGGAGTACATCGGTGTCTCCACGTCGACGCTGTACACGTTCGTGTCGCTCGACGCTCGCCGGCCAGAAGGGGCGCCCCGGCGGGGTCCGAAGGCGTTCAAGCAGGGCAAGAAGAACGTGTTCTACCCGGTCGATCTGGATGCGTGGCTCGCTGAGCACGTCACTGATCCGGAGGCGCAGTCGTGATCGCCGTGGTGCTGGTTATGGCCGGTCTGGTGCTGCTCGGGGTGGATGCGGTGGATCTGTCGTTCTGCGGACTGTCGATCGTCGCGGTGCTGCTGATGGGTCTGGGCCTGTGGGTGGGTGGCGCGTTCGACCGTGCGACGTGGGTCGGTGATGAGGCGACGAACGCGTATTGCGCGCGGGTGGATCAGGAACTTGACCGTGCTGAACGGGTGCGGGTGGAAGCGATGAGGGAAGGACAGGACTGATGACAGTGACGGCGGCGGAGGCACGCCCTGTGATCACGCTCGAGGTGGCGCGGCATGTGCTCGCGTTCCTCGGGGACAAGAACTACGGCCTGGATGGTGGGTTCTTTTTCAACCAGCTGATGCGGCTGATCGATGCCGGTGATGCGGTGAATCGGGAGAAGCTGCGGAACGAGTTCCCGGTGGAGGTTCATGCGCTGTTGTCGGCGCGTCGGCTGGGTGTGGAGTTCCTGCGGGCGATCGTGAAGGCCGATCTGGATGCGCGTGAGCGTGGCCTGGACTTCGGTGCGGCGGTGGCGTCATGAGCGCGGCCAGCTGCCGTCACTGGATCGGTACTGACGCGAACGGTCACGTCTGTGGTGCGCCGGTGGAGGCGCTGAACCTGTGCGTGAAGCACTACGAGCTTGCCAAGGCGAAGATGCGGCGGGAGATCGATTCCCGGCAGGAGCGTCATGACCGGGTTGAGGCGGCGTGGCGTGAGCGGAACGCTCGGAAGGCGCCAGCGTGGCGTGCTCAGTTGGAGCAGGCGGAGCGGGAGTACGCGCGCCGTACACAGTCGGTCGTCGCGGATCGTGCGGCGGTGGGCGGGGCGATGCATCCGTCGATCGTGCGTGCGCAGCGCTCGGTGTTGGCGGATTCGAACGTGGCTCGTGTGGTCGAGCTGGAACGGATCATCGGTCGGTTGAAGGGTGACTTGGCGCGCCTGAAGGGCGGTGCGTCATGAGCGAGTTCATCGCATCCAATGGCGTCCCCGTCATCCCGGATCGTCACGGCGGCTACCAGTTCGTTCGTGAGCCATTCCAGTTTGGCAATCTCACCGGCATCACCGCTGATGCGGCGGAAGCACTTCGTCAGTTCTTCCAGAAGGAGGAGGACGACCGCCTCGGACGGTGGCGCTGGCCAGCAAATCCCGACTACGTCGTCTACGCGCTCGGTGCCGAGCGGGACGGGTGGCGCGTCGTCAACGAAGCCACCGGTAACCACCACTTCTACGCGTTCCGCACTCACGCGATGGTTGGCAGCAGCCAGTATGCGGCTGCCGCCCGCGCGTTCTTCGGTGCTCACCCGGAGCCGAAGCCGTGGCATTCCGCTAAGCCCGGTGAGGGCTGGCTCCTGACGATCGATGGTGAAGAGCGGGTCGCTGTGCGTGGTGCCGTCGAGGATTTCGTTCACGAGAAGGGCGTCACGCCGTGGAGTAGCCCGACGATCACTTCTGGTCGTCGCATCTGGCCGGAGGTGGCGTCGTGAGCGCCCGTACGGAGGCCGTGGCGCAAGTTGAGGCGCCGTTCCCGCCCTTCCCCGCTCGTCGGGCTGTGAGCGGTCCTGTGGTGGCTGTGGTGCGTGTGCCGGCTGCTGACCGTGTCGTGCGTGCTGTGGCGTCGGTGACGGGTGTGAGCACGCTCGCGCTGGCTGTCCTCGGATGGGTGGTGGTGTCGTGGCCGCTCTGATCGTGTGCTCGCGTCGTGGTGAGGCTGTGGTTCGTGTTGAGACGCAGGAGGAAGCGGAACGGTATCAGCGGATCTTGAAGGGTGAGATCCGTCCCGCTGATGGCGGTGAGCAGTCATGACCCGGTTCATCGGCATCGACTATTCGACGACCTCGTGCGGTATCGCGATCGTCGAAGCGGGGCACTGGCAGACGTTCACGGTGAAGTCGAAGCCCACCAGCGGGGGACTGTCCGCGTACTACGCGCGGATTCAGGACCTCGGGTACGACATCGTCGCGACCCTCGACCTGCGCCTCGGCGACGTGATCGGGATTGAGGGTCTCGCGTTCGCCGGCCGCGGCTCGTCGGTCGACCGTCTGCATTACGCGTGGCATCGGACCGTCGAGTTCCTGACGAAGGTGAACCACGCGGAGCCGCTGGTCGTCACGACGAACCAGGTGAAGCAGCTCGCGACGGGGAAGGGCAACGCGGACAAGGATGCCGTGCTGCTCGCGACGGAGCGTCGTCTGCCGCAGGCGGACGTGAACGGAAATGACGAGGCCGATGCGGTGTGGATCGCGGTCGGCGCATCGATTCTCGCCGGCACGCCGGTGATTGACCTGCCCGCGGCGCACATGCCGAAGGCGTTCACGAAAGGACTCTCATGACTTCCACGATTCATGGTGCACGCGCTGACCTCGAGGCCCGTGCCGGCGCCTCCGATCAGGACCGTGCCCGGTGGCTCGCCGAACGGCGTACGGGTGTCACCGCGACGGAGGTTAGGGACCTCGCTCTGGGGAAGCTGCGCGCGCAGGATCTCATCGATCTGAAGCTCGGGCGGAAGGTCGACGACTTCACCGGCAACGCGTACACGAAGTGGGGCAAAGAGCGTGAGGTGATCATCGCCGCGGACCTGCGTGGTGTGGGGATCGAGCCGGAGACTCGCGTGTTCCACCACGCGGAGAACTCGCGTCACCTCGCGTCCCCGGACGGGGTGGGTGTCGGGTTCGACGATGAGCTGCTCGTCTCCGAGATCAAGACGTGCGGACACGCGCTGCCGATCGGGTCTGTGGAGCTGGACGAGAAGGGGTACCTGCTGCAGGTGCAGTGGGTGATGCACGTCACCGGTGCGGTGCGGTGCCTCCTAGTCGTCGAGGAACGCATCAGCGTTGCTGGCGGGTTCGTGCCGGGGCCGCGTGCGGCGGACTGGGTTGACCGTGACGAGCAGGTCATTGCGGGGCTGGTGGAGCTCGCTGACGGGTTCCTCGCGGAGCTGGATGCGCAGCGTGAGAACGGTGCTCCGGTGATCGATGAGGTGGTCGACACGCACGCCGTGAACTACCTGCGGGGGCTCGCGGCGGAGAAGGAGGGGCGTGCGTTGAAGGAGTCGGCGTACGCGGCTCTGATCGCTGCAGGGGTGTCGCAGGAGTCCCCGCTGGCGCGGGTGACGTTCACGCCGGGAACGCCCGGCGGTGAGTTCGACGACGTGGTGATCGATCTGGATGCAGCGGCTGCGGCTCACCCGAAGGAGACGGCGGCGCTCGAGCGTGCGAAGGCGCGAGTCGTGAAGTTGCAGGCGGAGTGGGATGCCCTCGCTTCGGAGCACAAGAAGACGGTGAAGGCGGTCGCGAGTGGTTCGAAGCCGAGGGTGACGGTCACGGCCGGGAAGGGGATGAAGAAGTGAGCACTGCGTTGGCGCTCCCGACCACGGGGGATCAGAACCAGTGGACGCCGCAGGAGGCTGCTCTCGTCGAGGCAGCTGGGCTGGTCTCGGGGCCGGCGAACAACAAGCGGCTTGCGCCGCGGCCGGTGGTGGAGGCGTTCCTCGCTCACTGCCATCGGACCGGTC
This sequence comes from Microbacterium sp. PM5, assembly GCF_003293595.1. Classification (NCBI taxonomy): domain Bacteria; kingdom Bacillati; phylum Actinomycetota; class Actinomycetes; order Micrococcales; family Microbacteriaceae; genus Microbacterium; species Microbacterium sp. PM5. The sequence goes on from NZ_CP022162.1 coordinate 575,902, forward strand.
TGGATCCCATCGCACGTCAGATCTACGCGATCGAGCGTGGCGGCAAGTGGGGCATTCAGATGTCGATCGACGGGGCCCGGTTGGTCGCGGAACGGTCGGGGGAGTACGAGGGTCAGACGCCTGTTCAGTGGACCGCGGACGGTGTGACGTGGGTGGACGTGTGGCTCGATGAGACGAAGCCTCCTGCGGCTGCTCGGGTCGGTGTGTATCGGCGGTCGTTCCGTGAACCGTTGATCGCGGTCGCGACGTTCAAGGCGTACAGCGCGGGTGGGCAGATGTGGTCGAAGATGCCTGCGTTGATGTTGGGGAAGTGTGCGGAGGCGCTCGCGCTTCGGAAGGCGTTCCCGCAAGACCTGTCGGGCTTGTACACGTCCGAGGAGATGGATCAGGCATCCGCGCCCGCCCAGGCGGGGAACGCGCCGCAGGCAGACGCACACGGTCGCTCAGAGCAGGTTGCGGAGGTGCGGGCGCCACGGAAGGACTGGTTGGCGCTCGCGAACGCTGCGCGGTCTCGTGCGGAGTTGCGGCCCGTGTTCCAGGAGGCGTCCGCGGCGGGTGATCTTGACGTGCAGATCGCTGATGGTCGCACGTTCAAGCAGTACCTGTGGGATCTGCGGGCGACGCTGCCGGAGGAGACGCCCGTTGAGGATGTCGTCGATGCGGTGATCGTCGACGAGCCGGTCACGGAGTGGCCGACAGCGACGATCCCGAACGGTGACCCGTCATGAACGTGCACGTGCCGCTGGTTCGGGATGAGCACGGCGCGATTCTCGGGATCGATTACCGCCGGTCGGACCTGTCGCCGATCACCGCGCCGGGGACGCTCGCGGTGGAGTCGGTGATGCCTGGCGACACGATCCGCGTGGGGCGTGCTGAGGAGGTTGTCCTGTCGAAGGCGGGGCATGTCGGGTCGATGGGTGTCCGGTGCCGCACTGGGGCGGGTGTGGTCGTGGAGCACGAGTACGTGTCGGGCACGTACCTCGAGGTGACCGCGGTCGGTGCGTTCGACCCGGAGGAGCCGACACCATGAGCCCGCTCGAGCGTTTCCTCGCCCGCCTCGGCATCGCCCCGTTCAACCCGAGCAACGAGCTCCATGCCCTCCTGTGGGATGCGCTCAAGGACGCCGGCCATGAACCGCAGATGGAGAAGCTCATCATCACTCGCGGTGTCCTGGCGAGGGCTCACCAGGATGCGGCGGCCGCGGTCGGGGTGGCTCGGTCGAAGTACGAGACGACGCTCAAGGAGCGGAAGCGTGCCGAGATCGAGGCTGGCCGTTCCGTGTCGGCGGCGACGGTGATCGCGGATGCGGATGCGCAACCTCACCGGAACCAGATGCATGAGGCGGAAGCACTGTGGCGGGGGTTGAAGGAGCACCTGCGGACGGTGGACAAGGACATCGATAAGACCCGGTCGGATGTGGTGGATGCGCGTCAGATGCGATCGGTCGAGACATACGGGGGAGGAGCGTGATGAACGCCAAGCAGAATACCGGTCGCCTGCTCACGCTGAACACGGGCAACGACGGCACCCTCACCTACGAACAGTTCCTGGCGGAGAAGGTGGCGTTCGACCGATCGTTCGGCTTCGACGTCCGCGACGAGTGGCTGTCGCCGATCATGCGGCCCGGTCACGAGCTGTTCAAGCCGCACCAGGCCGACATCGTGAAGTGGGCCGTGAATGGCGGGCGCCGTGCGATCTTCGCCCGCTATGGGCTCGGCAAGTCGGTCATGCAGCTGGAAGCACTCCGCCTGATCGTGGAGCACGGTCCGGCGCTCGGCGGCCCGCGCGACGCGTTCGGCCGCGAGGTGCGCCGCGCGCTGATCGTCGCGCCTCTCGGTGTCCGCTTCGACATCATCCGCGACGCCCGCAACCTCATCGACCGGGAGGTCCGGTTCGTGCGCCGCACCGAGGAGATCGACCCAACGTGGTCGGGCACCTACGTGACCAACTACGAGTCGATCCGTGACCGGAAGCTCGACGTCGACCTGTTCATCGCGACCTCGCTCGACGAGGCGGCCGTGCTGCGCTCGTTCGGCTCCGACACCTACCAGACCTTCCTTCCCCTGTTCGCCGACGTGCCGTACCGGTTCGTCGCGACCGCCACGCCCGCCCCGAACCGTCACAAGGAGCTGATCCACTACGCCGGGTTCCTCGGCATCATGGACACCGGCCAGGCCCTGACCCGGTTCTTCAAGCGGGACCCCTCGAAGGCCGGCAACCTCCGCATCCATCCGCATAAGGTCCGCGAGTTCATGCTGTGGCTGAACACGTGGGCGTGCTTCATCCAACGACCCTCCGACCTCGGCCACGACGACGCCGGCTACGATCTGCCGCCGCTTGAGGTGCTGTGGGAGGAGGTCGAGGTCGGGCTGCTGTCCGATCAGGTCGAGAAGGACGGGCAGGGCGTCCTCGTCCGGTCGGGCGCGAAGTCCGCGGTCGAGTCGTCACGGGAGAAGCGGCACACGCAGGATGCGCGCATCGACCGCGCCATGACCATCGTCGCCAAGCACCACGACTGGAACTGGGAGCCCGCGGTGTACGGTCCCGTCCCGCAGATCATTCTCTGGTGCGACCTGAACGACGAGCAGGACGCGCTCGAGCGTGAGCTCGCCGACCGCGGCCTGTCGTTCTCGTCCATCCGTGGCGCGCAGTCCGACGCCGAGGTCGAGGAGCAGCTGCGCCGCTGGCTCGACGGCGAGACGTACGCGCTCATCGGGAAGCCCATGATGCTCGGCCGCGGCCTGAACCTGCAGCAGTGCTCCACGGCCGTGTTCGTCGGCGTCACCCACAAGTACGAGCAGACCGTCCAGGCCATCCACCGCATTCACCGGTTCGGACAGCTCAACGCCTGCCGCGTGCACCTGATCTACGGGGAGACCGAGAGCGACGTCCGAGACAACCTGCTCACGAAGTGGCAAGAGGACGACGCCCTCACCGACACGATGTCGCACATCCTCCGCGAGTTCGGGCTCGACGCTACGGCGATCTCCGCCGCCCTCACCCGTGCGATGGGCGTGGACCGCGAGGAACACTTCGGCCGGGACTGGAGCATCGTCCTCAACGACGCCGTCGCCGAATGGCGCGACCACGTCGACGCGGAGTCGATGGGCCTGATCGTCACGTCGATCCCGTTCTCGGGCAAGTACGAGTACTCCGCCAACTACGCCGACTTCGGCCACGTCGACGACAACGCCCAGTTTTGGTGGCAGATGGACTACCTCACGCCCAGCCTGTACCGGGCGCTCATGCCGGGCCGGATCCTCGCCGTGCACGTGAAGGACTTCCCCGTTCCCGGGTCGCGCACTGGCGCCGGCGTCTACACGTTCGACACCCTCCACGCTGAGGCGATCGCGCACTACATCGGCCACGGGTTCGACTACTTCGGGATGATCACGGTCACCACCGACGTCGTCCGCGAGAACAACCAGACCTACCGGCTGTCGTTCTCGGAGATGCTGAAGGACCACTCGAAGATGGGCGTCGGCGCACCGGAGTACGTGCTGATCTTCCACAAGCCGCAGACCGACCGCTCCCGCGGCTACGCCGACCTCCCGGTGCAGAAGCAGAAGACGGCCTACTCGGTCGGGCAGTGGCAGATCGACGCGGCCGGCGAGTGGCGCACGGGCGGCGACCGCCTCCTGTCCGGCGACGAGCTCGCCGCGCTCGACGTCGGCACCCGCTCGAAGCTGTTCACCGCACAGTCCGAGCGCACCGTGTACGACTACGACGCGCACGTCGCCCTCGCCGACCGTCTCGCCGCCCGCAACGCCCTCCCCGGCACGTTCGCCTCCCTCGTGCCCGGCTCGTGGCGGGACGACGTGTGGACCGACGTGCTCCGCATCGACACCCTCAACAGCGAGCAGCGCCGCCGCGAGGTGGAGGCGCACATCTGCCCGTTCCCTCTCGACATCCCCCGCCGCCTGATCGGCATGTACTCCAACCCTGGCGAGCTGGTCGGTGACCCGTTCTCAGGGCTCGGCTCCACGGTCCTCGAAGCGGTCCGTCAGGGCCGGAAGGGGTTCGGGACGGAGCTGAACCCGGTTAGCGTGGCCGACTCGGTCGTCTACCTCACCCGCCACGATCACGAGGCGAACGCTCCCACCTTGTTCGATCTGCTCGATCTGGAGGCGGATGCAGCATGAGCGCCGAGTTCACGCCGAAGCAAGTCCGGCACCTGTTCTTCGACCGGGAGGAGCAGCGGTGCTTCTTCTGCCGGCGGTTGTTGTCGTTCGCCCTCCGAGGATCCGTTCTCGCGGGCGGATGGTCGCTGCATCACCGGAAGGGCCGCGGCATGGGTGGTACGCGGGAGCGGATGACCTGCGCGCACGGTCTGATTCTCTGCGGCACTGGGACAACCGGATGCCATGGGTGGGTCACCGAGCATCCGAAGGAAGCGTTCGAGTACGGCCTCTGCGTGCCGAAGAACGCGACGACGGCTGAGTACCAGCCCCAAAACGTCAGGGTCCGTGATCGTGCGGGCTCTTGGTTCCTGCTGACCGAGAACGGTCGAGCAGTCGAAGTGGAAGGACCGAACCGATGAGCAGGGCCGAGGGATTCGCGGCGGTTCCGAACTGGATGATTCGGGATCGTTCTGTGCCGCGGAACGCGATCCTCGTCTACGCGTCGCTGTCGTCGCGAGCGGGGATGGGAGCGATCTTCCCTTCGCAGGCGACGATCGCTGAAGAGGCTGGGCTGAGCGAGCGCACAGTGCGGACCATGCTCGGGAAGCTTGAGCAGATCGGTGTGATCGAACGCCGATCCCGTCGTGGTTCGGAGGGACGTTCGAACAGCAAGACGGACGGGTACACGCTGCACCCGAACGGCATCGTCGAGGAACCGGCAAATATTGCCGGTCGGTCTGAGCGACCGGCAAATGGAGGCCGAGCGACCGGCAACCAGCAGCAACTCACACTCCTTATAGAGGTAGATAGAGAAGAGGTAGATAAAGACTCTGTCGCCTTCGACGATTTCTGGTCGATCTGGCCTCGGAAGGATGCGAAGAAAGCAGCATCAGCCGCCTGGGACCGAGCCGTGAAGCGCGCCGACGCGCAGACAATCCTCGATGCTGCCAACGCGTACGTAGCTTCCCCGAACAGACCGGAGAAGCAGTACGTCCCGCACGCGGCGACGTGGCTGAACGGTGACCGGTGGGATGACCCGCTGCCCGAACGCACCGGAAAGCTCTCGACACTCGACCTCGGTCGTGCCGCTGACGCGTTGCTGACTGATCGCTCCGGGATGCGAGCGCTGTCATGATTGCCCGTGAAGCGAACATCCTGCTGTTGAAGATCAACGCGCGGGACAAGTTCCCCCGGTGGACAACACCCGAGGATCTCGCGTTCGCTGCACGCGAGTGGGCCGAAGACCTCACCGATGTGACGCTGGACGATGCGCTCGTCGCGATGCGTGAGCACTACGCCACCTCGAGCGAACGGATGACGATCGCCGATGTGATCGCCGGCTGCCCGATCCGTGACTCCTCATGGGCGGGGAACGTCACCGAGCTGCGTCTCGCCCGCGACACCCACACGCTCCCGCCTGGGGGTGATGACGTTGCCTGACGCTGAACGGTACGTGCTCGGCGCGATCATGCTGTCCCGGACCGCTCTGGATGAGGTGTCGGAGATCCTCACACCGGGTGACATGTCGGTGCCGGCGCACGAGACGATCTACACCGCGATCCGTGCCCTGCACGATGCGGACCACCCGACCGATGTTGTCGCGGTGACGGATGAGCTGCTGCGGCAGGGGGCGCTCGTCGGGAACCTGGACGCCGCGTTCCTCCACACCCTCACAAGCGATGTCCCGACCGCGGCGAACGCGGCGTACTACGCGCACATGGTGAAGTCCGCGTCGAAGCGGCGGAAGGTCCGTGAGGCGATCAGCCGCGCTGCGGCCGCCGCGGATGATGACACGGTCACTGCGGATGATGCGCTCGAGATCGCCCGCGCCGCGTTCGATGAGGTCGATGCGGACACGTCCCGCGGTGTGGAAGCGATCGGCGACTGGTACCTGGACTTCCTCGGCAGCCTGGGGGAGAAGCCGTCGTACACGCCGACGCCCTGGTATGACCTGAATCAGCTGATCTACGGGTTCCGCGACGGTGGCATGTACGTCGTCGCCGCGGACACCGGCAACGGGAAGACGATCGTCGCGTTGCAGATCGCCCGCGCGCTCGCCGCGGAACGGCCGGTGCTGTACGTGTCGCTCGAGATGGGGCGGGATGAGATCGCGGCCCGGTTGGCGGCGCAGACGGGGCAGGTGTTCCTCGGGTCGATCAACCGTCACCAGCTCGCGGATTCGGATTGGCGGGCGTTGAACGCGCACCGGCAGGAGATTGAGCGTCTCCCGTTGTCGATCGTCACGTCGGATGAGGTTTCGACGATCCCGCAGATCAAAGCGAAGGTCCGTGCGACCGCCAGAAGGTATCGGCGGAACCCGGTGGTCGTCGTCGACTACCTGCAGCTGCTGACGTCGCACACGCAGGTGGAGAACCGGCAGCAGGAGGTCGCGGGGTTCTCCCGATCGTTGAAGCTCGCCGCTCAGCAGTGGTCGGTGCCCGTGATCGCTCTGTCGCAGTTGCGGCGTGGTCAGGCGGGGCAGAAGAAGCAGGAACCGACCTTGCATGACCTTCGCGAGTCGGGGCAGATCGCGAACGATGCGGACGTGGTGCTGCTGCTGCATCGGAAGCCGGTGAAGGCGGCGGCGGATGAGTTGAAGGTCATCGTCGGGAAGAACCGTCAGGGGCAGACGGGGGAAGCGTCCCTCGTCTTCCAGGGGCAGTTCGCGCGGGTGCTGTCGAAGTACCAGGCGAACGAGCAGATCAACTTCGAACAGAGGAGCAAGGGATGAGCATCAAGACCATCGTGGGACGTCTCGGGAACGCACCGGAGGTTCGTGCGACGCAGTCGGGGAAGACCGTCGTGTCGTTCTCGGTCGCGGAGACGAAGCGGAAGTTCGACCGGAACACGAACGAGTGGGCCGACGACTTCACGATCTGGCATGACATCGAGTCGTGGCAGAACACCGACGCGATCGCCGCCCTCACCAAGGGGGATCAGGTCATCGTCGTCGGTGAGGAGCGGGACGCATCGTACGAGCACCGTGAGACCGGGAAGACGGTCCGCCGCATCGTCGTCCGCGCGCAGTCGGTCGGTGTCGTCGTGCGGGACGGGAAGCCGCAGGGCGGACAGCAGTCGGCGGGTGCGTGGGCGCCGGCGACGCAGCAGACGGACGCATGGGCCGCTCAGGACGGGGAGCAGTTCTGATGGCCGGGGGGAGGCGTCGTACGCAGGTGGATGCGATCGACGATCTGACGGCAGTGATCCGGCTGCACACGGAGCTGCAGGCGCTCGCACTGCCGGCGGCCGTCCTCAGGCACGACGCGAAGGCGTACACGAACCCCGCCACGCAGGCGGCGGTGGATGAGAAGAACGAGCGGCGTGCTGTGGTGCGCGCCGCCCTCGGATGGGAGCACTGATGAGCAAGAAACCGCTGATGACCCACCTCGAGGCACATAACTGGTGGGCGACCCTCGCCTCCATGTGGGGATGCCTCTGGTTCGGGGTTCTCATGGCCATAGCCGTGCCCGGCCCGAAGGCTCCGGGGTTCCTCGCTTCAGCTCCGGTGGTGGTCAGTTCTGTCACGGGAGCGTTCTTCCTGGTGTGGCTTCTCCGCATCAGCTACCTGGCCGGTCGACGTCAGGGAGGGGACGAATCGTGATCCTGCAGGAGCAGAAGACGGTCGATATCGCTGAGGCGGATTGGACTGATGACGGGATGGTGGAACTGCTCACGTTCCCGACCCCGGAGGGGCACCGGACGCACATGACTCCTGGGACGGCGCGTGCGCTCGCACAACAGCTTGAAAAGGCTGCGACGGATGCTGAGATGGCCGCGGGGGATGCGGGCGTCCAGCGACGCGACAGGGCCGTACAGCACGGGTTCGACCAGGAGCCCCGATCATGAGCGGCATCGTCAAGGGTGAGATCGTCATCGCGACCGCCACGGACTACGGCACTGGGGTGCGAGCGGACTACCGCGGCCGGACAGTGCACGAGTGGGTGAGGGAGGGCGAGGAGCTCGAGGTCACCGCGACGGGGCACAAGTTGTTTCTCAACGTCCGGCGCGCGGGTGGCTCCGGTCCAGTGTTCCGGTGGCGCCGTGAGCACGTGAAGCAAGTCCGTCAGGTCGGAGTCGCACCGGAAGGAGCGATCCTGCCCGACGATCCGCGGCTCATGTGGCTGTGGGAAGACGCCTCGCGTCTCGCTGACCGGTTCGGGTTCTGCAAGGAGTTCGACCGTCTCGCCGAAGCGCTCGGCGCTCCCGGCCGCGAGCGTGAGTTCCGGATCCCCATGATCGATGAGGACGGCATCCGCATCACCGCGACGGTCACCGCGCGTAGCCGGCGCCTTGCAACGCAGAAGATCCGTGACCGGATCACGTCGTCGACGCCACTCGCGATCGGGGGAGCAGACCGATGAGCGCGCTTCTGGCTCCGGCTGAGCAGCAGGAGGTCACCCGTTTCGGCCTGTTCGACGAGGAGATCATCGCCTGGCTCGACGAGAACACTGACGCGCAGGGGTGCCTTCCGAGCGGCAACCACGACGGGCGTCTGAAGCCGTGCTCGGGCTGGGCTGAGCCTGGCGCGCATCACCTCATCCTCGCGAAGCCCCGTGCGCTCGACGAGCCGATCCCGTATCGGGGTGCTCTCGGGTTGCGTCGTCTCGATGAGGCGACCATCGCACGCATCCAGGAGGCGATCGCATGAGCATCCCTCTGAACGCGATCGACCCGGAAGCCACGTCGCTGCGTGAACGGCGCCTGTACGAGCATCACCTGGATCTGCTGGCTCCGGTGATGGATGCGATTGTCACCTCCACGGTCCCGAGCATCGCCGCATCCCGTACCGACAAGGTGTACGTCACTGGCGGTGGGTACGCGGACAACATGCGAGCCCTCGACGCGCTCATGGTGTTCGAGGGTCGCATCGTCGGCGGTGAAGTCTCGACGAACGCGACCCACCTGTGGGGGATGGTCGTCGAGTACGTCACCGCCGTCGCCGAATGGATCAACCATCCCCACCCCGACCTGAACCCGAAACCGAACCCGGACCCTCTCACCGCCCGCAGCATCGCCCTCATGACCGCAGGGTGGCTCAGCGACCGGTACGAGCAGATCAGCCGGGTTCACGAGCTCGACGAGTACCGCGATCTGCTGTTCACCGAGATCCGGCACATGCAAGGCCGGTACGGGGTCCACGCGAACCCGCGACGCCCCCGCGCCCGCTGTGCCACCTGCGGAGCCCTCGCTGTGGTCGTCACATGGGTGGATAACCCGAACGGTGGTCCGAAGCCCGTCAAAGCCGGGAGATGCAGGTCATGTGGTGAGACCTACACCGAGACAGTCCAGGCCGTCCAGCAACCCCACACGGCCGCTCACACGGTCCTATCCCACGAGTGCGACCTACTCAACCACACCGAGTGCACGTCGATGCATTGCGAATGCCCCTGCGGGCACCCACCGAAGGAGGAACCCGAAATGACCCAGACACCCGACCACATGAACGGCAGGAGCGAACGATGAGCGAGTACGTCTGCCCGGGATGCCGGGCCAACGACATGGCCGACGAGTGCTGGCACACGCCCCGCATGTGGTCGCTTGCTGAGGCACTGGCGGACGGTCTGCCCGGTGGCCCCGCGACGTGGGGAACGCCCGTCTATCGGGCGTGGGCGTTCATCGACGACGCCGAGGGGCTCGACGGCGACGTAGGCGAGCCGCCCTACCAGGTCGTCAGCTTCCATCCCGAGAAGCCGGAGCCGTACATGACCATCGGTCTGATCAATGGCCGCTACCTCTGGGCGATGCCCAACGACGAGGGAGACGTGACCGCCGAGCTGATCGGCGACTGCGGCGATCGCGTGACGATCCGATCGGGAGGACGGGAGTCATGACGCTCGAGTACGTCCGCCGCTACTACGGCGTCCCCGCGATTCGTGGCCGACGGGTGACCTACATGGGTCGCCCCGGACGCATCACGAGCGCGGACCACCGCATCCGCGTGCGCTTCGACGGCGATGAGTTCTCCTCGATCATCCACCCGACCGAAGAAGGGCTGGTCTACCTCGGAGCGTTCGGTCAGGCGCTTTGGCCCGAGACGGCCGAATGGGTGACAGCACCCGACGGTGAGGAGTTCCGCGTCGGTCAGTGCCAGGGGCACGCAGCCTGCCCGGTCGAGCGGAATGAGCACGGATGCTACGCGGATGACGGGACCAACTGCGACCATCCCGACGAGCATCCACGACCGGGTGATCCGTCATGAGCGACCACGAGCACGAGGAAGTCGGCGACGGCTCGATGCACCCGTTCGAGGATCAGAGCCGAACCTGTCGTATCTGCTGGCAGGTCTACTTCCCGAAGCCACAACCGGCCGGACGGGGGTCTGACGATGCCTGAGGCGATGCCGCGTCAACTTATCCGCCCGGTGAAGGTGCAGCCGTGTGCTATGACAACTCCGCACCTCGAGCACAGGACATGGAACTGGCCGGAGGAGTGGTGCCTCGGTATCGAGCCACTCACGGTCCACAACGAACAGGAGCAGCGATGAGCAACATCGATCTCATCTCCGCGCCCATCGGAGGGCAGTACACCTATACATCTGCGATCGAGGATGCGCTGCGGGCAGAGCTGGTTGCGGTCCGCAATGAGCGTTCCCGATGCGAGCAGGAAGCGATCAACCTGCGCCGACTACTGAACGCCGTGCTTGCGACCAAGGGAACCGATGGTGTCATCACGTTGAGTGACGAGCAGTGGGTCGGTGCGGACCTTAGCGCTGTCATTCGCACCGAGTACGACGCCCGGTACGGGGGCCGTACATCCATCTGGGCAGAGTCGGGTGATCCGTCATGAGCGGCTTTGTCATGAGCACCTGTCGAGGGTGTGCCGGCACAGGCCATGTGAGCCCGCGCTATGCGTTCGCTGGCATCTGCACGCGTTGCGGGGGCTCCGGCAACGAGCCCGCACCGAAGACCGAGAACCACACGAACGGGAGCAGATGATGCCCGAAACACCTGACATCAAGATCACAATCGATCAAGACGCACTGCGCGAGCAGGTCGCGGAACCGATCCGAACCGTGATGCGCGAGGCCGCGATGCAGCTCCGATTGGCGGCGGACGATCTGGATGGTGGCGCTTGGTGGCGCGAGCATCAGGCACTCGTGGACGCCGAGATCGCGAAGGCGCGCGCCGAGGGCCGCGCTGAGTCGGGTGATCCGTCGTGACCGGGCTTCAAGCGGCCCTGCTTACCGAGTTCTGCCACTGCTGCGCATCCGGCTGTGACTGCGGCTGCGTGCTGGACTGCCGCCTCGTTAGCCACCGTCGCGCCGCAGGCATCTCCGACGACCAGAAACCGGAAGGGCGGGAGTCATGACGCCGCACACGCAGACGATCTTACCGAATGGCAGGAGTGAACGATGACGCACGACGACGCGACCCTGACCAAGCTGCTCCGCCAAGGGTGGCGCGGCGGCACGGCGACTGACCTCATGCGCGAGGCAGCCGATCGAATCGAGCGCCTGTCGGGCCAACGTGGGTCAAGCGGTGCCGAGCAGCCGTTCTATAGCGTGCGAGCGTTCCTGCTCCAACAGGGACTCTTTGCCGGTCGTGACCATCACGACCGTGTGCAGCGGTGCGGAGAGTTCGCGAGGGAACTACTTGCGGCGATGATTCCGCCGCAACCAACCGAACCGTGGGAGTGAAGCATGAGCGACGAGGAATTGGCGGAGAAGGTGGGCCGAGCGCTCTATGCCGAGCGCCCGCTCGAACTCGATCAGGAAGGCGGCGACGACTGGGACATCCTGCCCGACGAGTGGCGTTTCGAGTGGGTCGACGCGGGCCGGGTGGCCGTTGCCGCCGTGAAGAAAGCGGGTCGCCTCACGCGCCCTCGCGTGCGCGCCCAGCAACCGGGAGGTTCGGAGTGAGCACGCGCGTCAAGACCGATGAGGAGCGCGACGAGGAAGTGGTCGAGCGTGTTGCCGCAGCGATGTGGTGGCAGGAGTTCGGCTACGACCGGGGTATCACGTGGGAGCAGCGTGTGCGGCTGGAGCTTGACCATCGCCGCGACCCGTCGTGGTCGGGGCCGGTAGCTCGGTACCGCCGCCTCGCCCACGCAGCGCTGTCGGCTATCGGTTCGGGCGAACGGGAGTCGTCGTGACTCGTCGAGCTCTCTCATCCCTGACCCGCACGGACATCGGCGCCCACCTGACCGTCACCATCCACGGCACCCCTGTCGAGGGCACTCTCCGAGCGGTCACGCACGGGATCTTCAACGACCCTCACCAGGCCCGGTACAACGTGCCCCTCGTCGGTATCACCCTGTACCAGCCGGGTGCGCATGCGACGTATTGGGCGTCACCCGACACCACCGCAGAACTCACCCACGACTGAGGACCCATGATCGACCCATTCTTCGAGGACGAGACCGAGTGGCTCACCTACCGTGAAGCGGCCAAGAAGATCGGCCGCACGAAACGGTGCATCGAGTACTGGCGCGCCCGAGGAATGGTGATGGATTGGGCGATACGCGACGGTCAACGGGTCCGCGTAGTACAACTCGGGGTGCTCCGCGCATGGTGGCGTGAGCGAATGAAGAACGACCCGACACAGCCCTACCGCATCCGCAGGGAGATCGCGCGGCAGGAAGCCGCACAGCACCGCTCAGAACAATTTCTGGAATCAGGTTGACACCCGACCGTTTTCGGACCCTACATTCAATCTCGGAACAGTCCGTCAAGGACACAGAAGCCCCGCCCACGCGCAGCGGGGCTTCTCCCGTTCCTGGCCGGTCGGCAACATCACGCTCCTCATCCCGTGGTGATCGTGCGGACCGGCCCCACCTTCTCCCGGCACGCCGCCTGACACGCGACGCACTGTCGGTGAACGCGGCAGCACTGCCGCACCTGACCCTCGGAACAGAACTCGAGGGAGCGAGCCGGGGCGGCCCTGAGCGGGCCTCCACGCCGGGACCGCCCCCGCTCGCACAGGGAGCACCACGATGAGCACACCACCCGTCGACGTCGTCGACCGTGACCGAACCCGAGTTGTCGAGGTCGCAGCGGACCGGTGCGATGCGAAAGGGTGCGGCGCGCAAGCGTTCGTGTACGCCACCTACCCGACCGGCTCACTCGCCTACTGCGGGCACCACGGGACCGCGTACCTTCCCCGCCTGTACGAGACCGCTGTGACGGTCATCGATCAACGGTTCCTGATCGGCTCATGATCCCCCACGGGTGGCGTCTGATCGCCTGCCTGATCGGCATACACGCGTGGACACGCGTCCTCGGTGTGACGACGTACGCGCAGGCTTGCAGGCATTGCGGCTGGCCCCGCACACGATAGGAGCACACCGATGCGACACCTCACCGCGGCGAAGATCGACGGCGGCTATCACTACGCCAGCCTCAGCAAGCGCGGCGGCTACCCGCTCGGGTACTGCGCCACTCACGCACCTCATGCGACTGCGGAGGAAGCGCGTGAGTGCTACGGCCGTTGGCTCCGCGACCACGTCCGTGAAGCAGGCACGACGTCGTGGACGAACTGCATGCAGCCGGAGTGCACCGCTCCCGCTCGCCGACGCTTCGAGATCGAAGGCGAGGGATACAACCTCGCTGTCTTCTGCGACGACCACGCGACCATCGAGAACGCGATCACGTGTATGCACCTCGAAGGCCCCGCCGGAGACTCCTGGGAGTCGTGATGTCGACCGCAGCTCGCAAGGCGCGTAAGCGCGCCGGCATCCCGTTCACCAAACCCGCCAAGACCCCCACCTACACGTGGGCCGACCGCGTCGAGCATCGCGGCCTCGGGTTCACGTCTCGTGCGGAGATCCTCGCCGGCATCATCATCCGAGGCGCAGCATGACCTGCCCTGTCTGCGACGCCCGTCACCTGTCGGCATCTGCTGCGATCTGGCGATGAACGACACCCCCGACGACGATCCGAACGTCATCCTCTCCATCGACTGACGGAGGCACCCCGTGAGCAACCGCAGCATCCGTGACGGGAAAGGGAAAGCCGCGTACAAGCGGAAACGGAAAGCTCTCCTCCGCCGCGTGATCGAGGAAGGCCTCGTCTGCCACATCTGCGGCGGACCCATCGACACCACCCTCGACCGCCGAGACCCGATGTCGTTCACCGCCGACCACGTCACACCCCTCGCCCTCGGCGGCCACCTGGTCTGCAACGAACTCCGCCCCGCCCACATGCGCTGCAACGCCCGCCGCGGGGACAACACCGACACCGAGATCTGGGAGGCATCATGACCGCCACCATCGGCACACTCACCACCCGCGTGCTCATCGCCCACGGCGACGCCAAGCCCATCGAGGTCGGCACCGTCACGACCGAAGTGCACGCACTCAGCGACGGAACCGGCATCACGCTCAGCACCCGCCGCTACCGCCGAGACCTCGCCACCGCGTTCCTCCGCATGGCATGGCACACGTGGAAGACACGCGCATGAGCCTCACGACCACAACCCGCCACCGACGCACAGACCCCGCATGCCGCGAACACCGCGAACCCCGCACATGGTGGCAAAGACGCCTACACGACCGCGCACGCGGCCAGTCCTGCGACGCCTGCCACCCCACACGCCGACTCCCCGCCAAGCTCATCATCCACGATGAGTACCAGCACAACCCTCTGCTCTGCCAGTGGCTGCACCCCAAGACCAACGTGCGGATCAACTGCGAAGACATGCCCACAGAACTCCGCCCACCCAAAAATCCATGAAGCCCCAGACCATGGCCACCTCCCGCGCGGCGTGTCCCCTTTTCTCCCTGTCGCGTTTCGTTTCGCGTCGCGTTTCCCGTTAGGGGGTGTCGGATGCCGCGTGCTGCCGCTGCTCATGGGACGTACCGGGCGTATCTGCGATGCCGGAAGAGTCCGGGTGGTGCGTGTGCGGTGTGTGTGGCGGCGAAGGTGCAGCGGAGCGCGAGGGTGTCGACGTCGGCTGATGCTCGTATGGCGAAGCAGGCGCCGGCGGAGGTGGTGGTTCCTGAGGAGCCGGTGGCGGATGCTCCGGTGACGGCTGAGGGGCACGTGTCGCGTGTCGAGGTGCTGAAGGAGATGCTGCAGGAGTCGCGGGAGTTGGTGAAGGCGCTGAAGCGGACGGATCCACAACGCGCGTACCTGCAGATGCGTGAGCAGCGGGAGATCCTGCGGGAACTCGCCGAGTTGCAGGGTAACGGTCAGGTGAAGGGGGTCACTCTTGCCGACCAACTCGCCGACGCTCGAGCTCGTAGGCTCGCAGCGTCCCAGGCTTCATAGGCTGCCGGATCGGGCGGGTTCTCTGGGTGATGAGGCTCTCGACCTCTGGTACCTGGCGGGGAAGCAGAGCGACCCGTGGCAGGCGTTGTCTCTCGACTCGATCTTCTCGGTCGATGCGTTCGGACGGTGGGTGTGCACGGAGCATGGTGAGCTCGTCGCTCGGCAGAACGGAAAGGGCGACATTCTGTCGCCGGTCGATCTCGCGCATCTGTACTTGTGGCCGAAGCCGGATGGTGAACCGAAGACGATCGTCCACACGGCTCACCAGTTCAAGACGGCGCGTGAGGCTTTCCTGAAGCTGCGACGCGTGATCACCGGATCCGCGGCGCTGATGGGGGAGATCACCCGGATCTCCACGGCGCACGGCGAGGAAGGTTTCGAACTCGCGAACGGGAACCGGCTTCTGTACCTCGCAAGGTCCGCGAACTCGGGCGTCGGGTTCACAGTTGACGTGCTGGTGTGTGACGAGGCGCAGCAGATGTCGCAGGCCGCTCTCGACGCACTGCTGCCGACGATGTCGGCGGTAGAGAACACGCAGATCATCTTCACTGGGACCGTCCCCGACGAGCTCAACGATGCCGAGGTGTGGGAGGGCGTGCGCGATCGCGGCCGGACTGGAAACGACCCGCGCACGGGGTGGATCGAGTTCAGCCCGGAAGGGTCCGATGACCCGGACAAGGCGGAGCGGATCGATATCCGTGATGAGCGGAATTGGATCGCTTCGAATCCCGGCCTTGGGTACCGACCGGGGCTGACGAGGGAGACCATCGAGGACGAGATCTCGCGTCTGTCCGCCGACTCCGTCAGGCGGCTTCGCCTATCGGTGTGGCCGAACCGACGCCCCGTAGAGGCGGCCAAACTGTCCGAACTCGACCTCGAGGTGTGGAAGCGACATGCTCGCGACGACGCCGGCGTGACCGGTGATGGCGTGGTGCTGTCGCTCGCGCTGGGTCGGGGCGGCGGGTACGCGACGATCGGCGCCGCGGTGCGGGTCGACTCGGAGAACATCGCGGTCGAGCACATTCACACCGAGCGCGGCACGTTGTGGGTCGCGCCGATGCTGAAGGAGTTGAAGGCGCAGCACGGGAACGCGCTCGTTGTCCTCGACTCGAAGAACGCGGCCGCGGTGATCGCTTCGCTGGATCAGGCGAAGGTGAAGTACCTCGCGATGAACCTCGACGAGATCGCCGCCGCGCACACCCTGTTCATCGAGCACGTGAACGCCGGCCTGGTGCCGCACCGTGATCAGCCTGAGGTGACGAAGTCGTTGGAGCTCGCGACGACCCGCAACATCGGCCGTGCCGGGTTGACGTGGGAGCAGTCGGACCCGACGAAGCCTGTGTCTATGGCGCAGGCGGTCACGTGGGCTCTGTGGGGCGTCTTGAAGTCCGAGGCCAGCCCGAAACGTCAACCGGCTCCATTGCCGCCCTCACCGTCCGTTGTGCGGCACTCCGACACGGGGCGGCGTGAGGCAGATTTGCGCACCGTGCGCTTCTAGACCGAGGAGGTCCGCCGTTGCCCGAGATCGGATATCAGGCGGACCCCGGCCTTGTTGGGTGGGCGTCGCTGCTGTCGTGGATGACGGAGCGGAACCCTGATCTGCAGTGGCCGCAGTCGGTTGAGGTGTTCGACCGGATGCGTCGTGAGGATCCGCAGGTGAAGTCGGTGCTCCGTGCCGTGACCCTCCCGATCCTCCGCACCGACTGGGTGATCGACGGGTCTGGGTGTCGTGAAGAGGTCACGAACCACATCGCCGATGATCTCGGGTTGCCGGTGAAGGGTCAGCCGTTCGTCGCCCCGTTGCGGACGAAGGGCCGGTTCTCGTTCAAGGAGTTCCTGCGGCTCGCGTCGCTTGAGCTGGTGTACGGGCACTCGTTCTTCGAGCAGGTGTATGAGATCGACGCGAATGGGCTCGCGCACATCGGGAAGCTCGCGTGGCGGCCGCCACGGACGATCTCTGAGATCGATGTGGCATCCGATGGTGGGCTCGTCGCGATCAAGCAGCAGGCGTTGAAGGACGGCAAGGCTGTCGTGATCCCGGTGGATCGTCTCGTCGCGTTCGTGAACGAGCGTGAGGGCGCGAACTGGTTCGGGGAGTCGCTGCTTCGCGCGGCGTACAAGATGTTCATCCTCAAGGATCGGGTGCTGCGCATCCAGGCGCTGACCGCGGAACGCAACGGTCTGGGTCTGCCGGTGTACAAGGCGCCGCCGCTGCCGGAGAACGCGGTCGACTGGACATTCGATCAGGCGACCAAGTGGCTCGACGATCAGATCGAGGCGGGCAAGAAGCTCGCCACCGAAGCGCGCGCTGGTGATGCAGCCGGCGTCGGACTACCGAACGGTGCCGACTTCTCCTTCATGGGCGTCACCGGGAAACTCCCCGACACGGATGCGCTGATCCGGTACTACGACGAGCAGATCGCCGCAGGCGCGCTCCTGCACTTCCTCAGCCTCGGCGGCGATAACGCGACCGGTTCGTACGCGCTGGGGGAGACGTTCGCGACGTTCTTCACCGACTCGCTCAACGCCGTCGCACAGCACCTCGCCGAGGTGATCCAGCAGCACGTCATCGAAGACCTCGTCGACGCGAACTGGGGACCGTCCGAGCCGGCGCCGCGGATCATCCCCGCGGTGATCGGTGAGACGCAGCCGATCACCGCTGACGCGCTGAAGGCGCTCGTCGACGCGAAGGTCATCTTCCCCGATGCGGCGCTCGAGGCGTGGACGCGCGCGAAGTACGGCATGCCGGTGAAGGATCCGGCGACATCCACCGCTCAACCGACACAGGGAGCTGCAGCATGACCACCGTTCGACCGATGCACCCCTCGGTGCAGGCCCGGCAGGAGCCGGAGAAGGACCGTGCTGCGCGCCGGTACTGGGGCGACATGGAACCTCCGACCTCGAAGGCGGAGTTCTTCTCCGCCGTGACCACGCCCATGGCAGCAGCGGGTGATGCGACCGTCGCGACGATCCGCATGTACGGTCCGATCGACTCGTGCGGCGGATGGTGGGGGATCTCCACCGAGGACGTCGCGCACGTGATCGATTCGCTGCCGGCGACGGTGGAGCAGATCGTCCTCCGCATCAACTCACCCGGCGGCGAGGTGTGGGAGGCGATGGCGATCCTCAACATGCTCGCCGCCCACCGCGCCCGCGTCATCGCTGTCGTCGACGGTCTCGCCGCGTCGGCCGCATCGTTCATCGCCGCGGGCTGTGAGGAGACGGTCATGTCTCCCGGCAGTCAGATGATGATCCACTCGCCGTCTGCGATCGAGTGGGGCAACGCCGACGACATGCGGAAGATGGCCGACTTCCTCGACACCCTGCAGGCGTCGATGATCGAGGTCTACACCGACAAGGCTGGCGAGAAGGACTGGGCGTCGCTGCTCGCCGAAGAGACGTGGATGACCGCCGCGGACACCGTCGCGATGGGTCTCGCTGATCGTGTCGAGGTGGTTCCCGATGCGGGACCTGCGATGACGGTCGGTGACGACACCGAACCGGATCTGCTGCTCGTCGAACCGTCCGACGCTGCCGCCGCCGAACTGGCGCGCACTCACGCTGCCGCTGCGCGTGCGACGGCACCCAAGCCCCCGAGCTCGTCCGAGCCGGGTATCCCCATCCGAAAGGAGAACGTCGTGACGAACGACGCACCCCAGGCTGGTGTTCAGGAGCGGCTCGGCACGACCGAGACCGACACCCCGGAGGTCGCCGCGGCGGCTCCCGAGGTGACTCCGACCGCCACCGCACCCACCGCTGGCCTCCCGGAGGGCATCGTCGCGATCGACGCGAACGTGCTCGCCGAGCTGCGCAGCAACGCTGCCCGCGGCGCCGAGGCTCGCGCGGAGCAGGACCGGTCGCGCCGCGACGGCATCATCGCGACCGCGCTGCAGGAGGGCCGCATCAGCGCGTCCTCGCGTGAGCACTTCCGGGCGCTGCTCGAGAAGGACGAGGAGGGCACCACCGCGGTGCTCGCCACGCTCGCGAAGAACACCGTCCCCGTCGAGGAGCTCGGCCACCAGGCCGTCGCGTCCGACGACGCCTACCCCGCGCACTGGGCGCGCTGAGAGGAGCCACCATCATGGCAAACGAGTGCATCCCGGCGTACGAGCCGGGAACCCACCTGACCGCGATCGTCGGCTCCGGCGGCGTCACGGGCAAGACCTTCGTCGACATCTCCGCGGCCCTGTCGGTGACGGCGGGTACGCCGGCGACGGTGGTCACGGCGACCGCGGCGGGACTGTCCGTCGGTGTCGCGGCGCGTGACGCTGCTGTGGGTGCGAAGGTCCTCGTCGTCCGGGCCAAGGGTGCTGTGGTGCCCGTGACCGCCGGTGGGAACATCGCGGTCGGCGCGGAGGTCGAGATCGGTTCGAACGGGCGTGCCGTCACGCTCAACTCTGGCAAGGCCCGTGGCCGTGCCTGGTCGGCCGGAACGTCCGGTAACGACGTCTTCATCGAGCTCTACTGAGAGAGGAGAGCACAACCATGGCACAGAACGCTGCGGCGTACCCGCTCGCGGGCCCCACGGTCTCGGGCTCCACCATCACGGTGGAGACGATGCTGAACCAGCCGACTCGCATCACGCGGTACCTGTCGGACATCACGCTCCGCAACTACATCAGCCCCCTGTTCTTCTCGAGCCCGGGTGGCGTTTCGGGTGGTGCGGTCATCTACGACCAGCTCACCCTGAACGACCTGTTCCCGACTCGGGACGTGCAGGAGGTCGCACCGGGTGGCGAGTTCCCGCTCGTCACGTCGGACAACGCGAACCCCAACGTCGCGGCGGTCGAGAAGCACGGTGGCAAGTTCTTCGTCACCGACGAGGCTCGTGACCGCAACGACGGTGGTGTGATCCAGCGTGAGGGCCGCAAGCTCATCAACGCGATGATCCGTCGTCAGGATGCGCGTGCGATCGCGATCGTCGACGCGGCGATCGCGGGCATCGGTTCGCAGACTGTCGTCGGCCTGAACTGGAACAACACCGTCACCGGTGGTTCCAGTCAGTCGAACGCGTCGGCATGGCCGGCTGCGGACTTCGCGAAGGTGCAGCTGCTCGCCGATCAGCAGGAGCTGGGCGTCGAGATCAACACGTGGGTGCTGAACCCGGCGCAGTACGCGCAGCTGCGGCTCGTGTACGGCTCCGACTTCGAGGCTGTCGCCGCGTCGTATGGTCTCGCCTTCCAGGCGTCGAACCGTGTCGCGGCCGGCACGGCGTACGCCCTCGAGGCGGGTCAGCCCGGTGAGCAGCGGTTCGAGAAGCCGCTGTCGACCGAGACGTGGCGTGAGCCGGAGCACCAGCGCACGTGGGTGCAGACCGACGCGCGCTTCGTCCAGTACGTCACGAACCCGTACTCGGTGTTCAAGGTGACGGGTCTGGCCGGCTGATGGCCAAGCGGACGATCCGGGCGGGCATCGTGACCTACCGGGCGGCCGATGGCCGTGAGGGCGTGTTCGGGTTCCTCGGCGACGAGGTCGACGTCCACAAGGACGACCTCGAGCGGTTCGACCGTCTCAACCCGGCGGAGCCGGAGAAGAACGACGTGGAAGACGCTTCGGCGTCGGCCTGACGAGAGGGGGCGGTGGGGTTGGCTATCACACCGGATGTCATCGGCGCGGACGAGGATCTCGCCCGTGAGGTGCTGGCGGAGGCTCGTTCCATCGCCCCCTGCATCTTTACTCTCGACGAAACGTCGGAGGAGCGGAAGACGGCTGTGTCGATCCTGAAACGGATCTACGCGGACGTCGAGGATCGCGGTTCACGGATGGTGAAGTCTGAACGCATCGGCTCCGCCGGTGTCGATTACGCCGATGTGGTGTCCGCGTTCGATGGGTCGCGTACGCGTGCTCTGCGGTCGCTGTGCGCGTCTACGGTAGCGTCTGGACTTCCGGTGGGGTCGTTCCCGTTGGAGCGGCCCATCAGTCGCCTGTGGCCGGACCGGGGCTGCTGATGCACCGGATGCGTTTCCCCCACGGGCGTACCGTGTGGCGACTGCGGGGCGGTCCGGTGTGGGACGAGTACAGCGAGACGTACAAGCCGGAGGACTGGGAGCACCCCATCCTGCGCGCGCTCCCGAAGTCGTTCATCGCGCAGACATCGACCGCCCTGTTGGCGACGGCGACGCGTGATCAAGCATCCGAAGCGAAGTCGCTGTTCTGCGACGGTGCCCTGGATGTGCAGAAGAGTGACCGGATCTTCGACGGCACCTTCACCCCACCCCTGCCCGAGACGGCGACGGTGATCCCTGCGGGGACGGTGTTCGTCGGGGCGACGTACCAGATCGATGGCATCCCGCCGGCCGCGGACACCAACCCGTTCACGGCGTTCACGCCGCCGCGGGAGATCCCGCTGACGCGTTACGTCGGCTGACGCTACGATCACGGTCATGACGATCGATCGACCGAGCGCGACGCCTCCGGGCTGGTACCCGAACAGGAACGGTGTCATGCAGTGGTGGGACGGCACAGCGTGGGGGCCACTCGCCCCAGCCGCCGCACCGATCATCATCCACACGCGCCCGATGAAGGATGCGGGCATCGGGTACCTGCTGCTCATTCTTCTCGGCGGCTTCGCCGCACATCGCTTCTACCTCGGCCGACCCGGAAGCGCAGTGGCCATGCTTCTACTCTGGTGGGGCGGTTGGGCGCTAACCGTCATCGGGGTCGGCATCTTCATGCTCCTCGCCGTCGTCGTTTGGTGGATCGTCGATCTCTTCCTCATCCCCACGATGGTCAACGAGCACAACGCGCACCCGTAGCGTCGGCGGCGGGCGCCCGACTAGGTCGGAGGTCCGCGATGCCCATTGATTTCAACGAGAGCTTCTTCGACCAGCTCGGACGCTCCCAGGGTGTGATCGACCTCGTCGATGCGTCCACAGCAGAGATCGCTGCCACCGCGCGGGAGACGGCACCCGAGGACAGCGGGGAGTACAAGAACGGCATCAGCACCGCGGGGAAGTTCCAAAAGCGGTACGTCGGCCTGGTCGTCGCCTCTGACCCAAAGTCGATGATCATCGAATCGAAGACGGGGAACCTTGCGCGCGCGCTCCGCAAGAACGCGAAGGGGCGCCGCCGTGCCTGACCCGATCCTCATCCACGATGACCTCGAGCTCTACCTCATTCGCCGTTTCCGCGAGCTGCTGTCCAGCCGACTCGAGCCGGTGTGCTCGGACGTGAAGGTGGACAGGGTCGAACCGTCCGGTGAGTCATCATCCTGGCCAGCGCGCGCCCTCATCGTCCGCGACGACGGGACGACGGATCTCGAGCTTCACACAGGCGAGGCTTCAGTCGGGTTCACCGTTCTTGCCGGGACGAAGAAGAGCCCGAAGGAAGCGAAGGATCTCGCCGCGATCGTCCGCGCGCTGATCGACGAACTGCCGTCGGCTGACCCTTCGAATCCGGTCGCGGCCGTGACCAGCCGGTTCGGGCCTGTGATGGTCGCGGAGAACCAAGACCGTGCACGCGTGTACATCACTGCGACCCTCCGCGTCGTCGCGCGCGCTCACTGAGCCACCCACAGGGCCTTCGCCCGACCACCCAACACTGCGCCCCGACCGGGGCGTTCTTCATTGAAAGGACAACCCATGACTGTCGACAGCTCTGGGAACGACATCGAAGCGGTCGGCGTCCCGGTCTCTGGCCGCATCGCGTTCGCTCCGTTCGGCACTCCGCTCCTGACGCCCTCGCAGGGCAACCAGGGCGACATCACGTCCCTGATGGGACTGTTCACCCCGATCGGTCTGCTGAAGACCGATGGGGGCCCTCAGTTCGCGTGGGCCGCTTCGGGCGACCCGATCGAGTTCTGGCAGGAGGGCTACTCGATCCCGAGTGGACTCGCGGACGTCACCCTGGGCATCACCGCCGCTGAGGCGCTCCGAGCGGCGGTGCGGGCGATCATCTCCGGCATGACTCCCGACGCCAACAACATGACCGTCATCGATGGAGGCGGCCACGCGACCCGCTGGGTCGTGTACTCCGAGGAGATCTTCAAGAACGGTGCCGTGCGCCGCCGCCAGGCACCCAACGTGCAGCTCGCATCCTCGACCGAGGATCGCAGCGAGCGCGGCGGGGTCATGGGCAACGCCCTCTCGTTCAAGATCAACCGCGACATCGGCATCGGGGGGCACTTCCGCGAGTGGGTCATCATGTCTCCCGCCTCCGGCGCGAAGACCGGATGGAACGTCACTCTCAACGGTTCGCCGACCGGGGGATCGTTCGCGCTCTCCGTCAACGGCGCGTGGACCGCTCCCATCGCGTACAACGCCAACGCCGCGGCGGTCGCTGCTGCGATCAACGCCCTCGCGGGCGTCACGGGTATCAGCGGAGTGACGGCTTCGGGTACCTCGCCGATCGCGCTGACGTTCCCGTCCGCGGTGCAGTTCGCCGCGAACGGCTCGGGCCTGACGGGCGGAACCTCGCCGTCGGTGACGGTCGCGTAACGACTGGCGGGTGGCGGCGATCGTGGGTGACGCCGCCACCCGCCTCTTTCACTTCACCCACACCACCCACGGAAGGACACCCACATGGCTGAGAAGCCGATGCCCGAGAAGGGCAAGTACGACGTCATCGATGACGTGTTCCGGTACACGTCCAAGAAGGGCGTGAAGTTCGTCATCGATCTCGACATGCCCGCTGAGGTCATGGAGGTCGCAACCGGCGGCGAGGAGAAGACCGAGGAGGAGCAGTTCGCGGCTGTCGCGGAGTGGCTCGGCGCCGATGTTCAGGAAGCGTACAAGGGTCTCGGCGGGCTGGAACGAGCACGCTTCATGCGCACCTTCTTCACCGAGTTCGCGAAGGCGGCGCAACTTCCGCTGGGGGAATCCCTGAGCTCCTCCGTTTCGTAGAGGAGCACCGCTCAGCACTCACATGGGACTTCAAGCGCTACCTCGGCGTCAGGTTGTCCCGTCTCGGCGTGGACTTCACCTACGGTGAGGCGCGCACATGGATCGAGGAGCTCGGACGAGAAACAGGGTCTCACCTGGTCGCCGAGATGTCCGGATTCGTGCGTGCGGCGACGCACGCAGAAATCGCGACCGTCCTGCAAGCGGAAGCCACGCTCAACCGCTACCGCAACACGAAGGCAGTTCCGGAGCCGATCGAACTCCCGCTGCCCTGGCGTCGTCACGACAACAACGAGGATCTGACTCCGCAGATGCGGGCGGACCTCGAGCTGCGACTGAATGCGGTGTCCGCGTTCCCTGACTGAGCGGAGGATCCGGATGGCCGGTGATGGTCCTCAGGTTGGTCAGGGAACGGTCGCGATCGTCCCCACGTTCGTCGGGTTCCGGTCGGCGACGAACAAGGAGATGGACGCCGCGGCCCAGACCGGCAGCGCCGGCTTCAAGCGCGCGTTCGCTCGGACCGGGCAGGATTCTGGGAAGCAGGTCGGCGCGGGCTTCAAGGCCGCGTTCGACCAGCAGTCGACCGGGTTCTCCGATAAGGCAGTGCGTGACCTTCAGGCCAGCGTCACGAAGGCCACCCGGACGCTCTCGGCGGCACGTCTGAAGGAGCAGGACCTCGCGGGCAACGTGCGTGTCGCCGAGGCGCAGCTCGCGGAGGCCCGAGCGAAGTACGCGGCTGATTCCTCTCAGGTCGTGCGAGCTCAGGAACGGCTCGAAGCTGCCGCGCGCAAGCTCGGCGTAGCGCAGGACACGACACAGGCCTCGACCGAGGACCTGCGCGCCGCGCAGAAGCGCCTCGCGGATGCGGCCGATAGTGCAGGCGATCAGCTTGCACAGGCGGGGCGTCGAGGCGGCGAAGGATTCAAGTCCGGCTTCCTCGGAGGACTCTCGGGCCTGAAGGCTGGTGTCGTCGGCGTGATCGCCGCGATCGGGCTCGGGCAGATCATCGAATCCGCTGTTAGCGGTGCACGCGATCTCGTGGTCGGTTCGATCGAGATCGCGTCTGACCTGAACGAATCCATCAACGCCGTTCAGGTCGCCTACGGCGACGCATCGTCGGCGGTGCTGAAGCTCGGCGACAACAGCGCGAAGACGTTCGGCCTCAGCAAGAGGGAGCTGAACTCCTACGCGACACAGTTCTCGGCGTTCGTTCAGACCATCGCGGGGCCTGGAGGCAACGCGGCGTACACGCTCAACGAGCTCATCGGTCGCGCGTCTGATTTCGCTTCCGTGTTCAACCTGCAGGTTTCGGATGCGCTCAGCGTCTTCCAGTCGGGGCTCGCGGGTGAGGCAGAGCCGCTCCGCAAGTTCGGTATCGACCTGTCGGATGCCGCAGTCACCGCCTACGCGATGTCGTCAGGTCTCGTGCAGACGTCCGTGGATACTCGCAAGGTCGAGCTCGCTCAGAACGCGCTGAACCGGGCGACGCAGGACTACACGGACACCGTGGCGAACTACGGTGAGTCGTCGACGGAGGCGCAGAAGGCGGCGGACGCGCAGACGCGCGCCCAGCTCGCTCTCGAGGCTGCGATGGCCGGCTCGAACGTGCAGCTCACCGAGGCGCAGAAGCAGCAGGCCCGCTACGGGCTGCTGCTGAAGCAGACGCAAAAGGTGTCGGACGACTTCGCGAACACCTCAGATCAACTCGCGAACAAGAACCGCATCAACGCGGCGACGTGGGATGACATTCAGGCGAAGATCGGGACAGCGTTCCTGCCAGTGGCCCAATCGCTGGCGACGATCGTCGGTGATGATCTGCTGCCGGTGATCGCTGATCTCGCGGAGAAGCAGGGGCCGGCCCTGGCGACCGCGTTCAAGGATGCGCTGCCAGCGTTCCTGCAGATGGCGAAGGATATCCTTCCGCAGCTTCCGGGACTGTTCACGTCGGTGGCGGACTCGCTGCCCGCGATCATTCAGCTCGCGCAGATCCTTGTACCGCTGATCCTGGGACTGGTGCAGAACACCACCGGCGCCACGGCGGCCGTGGGTGCGTTCTTCGACCTCATCACGGGGAACAAGAGCATCGACGAGATCTCGGCGCAGATGGCGGGCCTCACGGGTCCGATCGGTGATGTGATGCGGGGTGCCGAACTGCTCGGAGCTCAGTGGGGTGCGTCGATCGGCAGCATGGTGGCGCAGGGGCAGGTTCTGTCTGCTCAGATCGGTGCTCGCATCGGCGAAGTCGTCGGGTTCGTGCAATCGCTGCCGGACCGTGCGGCTGCGGCGCTGTCGGGTGCCGGGGACCGGCTCGTGTCGTCGGGGCGTGCGATGATCCAAGGCTTCATCGATGGCATCAACGACATGCTCGGCCCGGCCGGCGATGCGGTCAACGGGGTGCTCTCCTGGGTGGCTGGGTTCTTCCCCCATTCACCGGCGAAGCGCGGTGTGTTCGCTGGCTCGGGGTGGGGGAAGGTCGAGAAGTCGGGCACCGCTCTCCTGTCGCAGTTCACATCTGGCTTCTCGTCCTCGACGATCGATGCGACGCGAGTATCGGGAGCTCTGGGGTCGGTTCTGCCGATCGCTGCACAGGGCGTGTCGGTGACAGCACCTTCGACCGTAGTGATCGTGGATGCCGATGGTCAGTTGATCGGGCGTATGCGTACTGAGGCTGCGGGTGCGGTGACTGATGCGCAGTACCGGGGTGCTGTGAAGGCGTCCGGGGGGAGGGTGACCGCGTGATCGTGACACTCACTCCCCGGACGGATTTCTTCCCGGTCCCGCGTGTGGAGATCACCCTTGAGCCGCTCGTGATCTACGACGGTGGGTCTGCGGGGTCGACCGGGCCGGGTTCCCTGTCCGGCGGCTCCGCGGGCTCCACAGGGCCACTCGTGAGCGGTGGGGACGCTTCCACCACCCCGATCGACCTTCCGGACGGTACGGACGCGGTGACGCTGTGGTGGCGCTCACAAGGCCGCACAGACCGGGTGCGAGGCGCGATCAGCCGGTTCTTCACCGGCGCGGGCGGGTTCCTCGACCTCGAGACCGGGTTCGATGTCCCGACCACGTACGAACTGGAGTGCTTCGCGGACGGTGTCAGCGTGGGCCGGGTGTCGCTCGGAACGGTGACTCTCCCATGGGTGGGCGACCCGAACGGTGTGGTCCTGCAGCAGCCTCTCGACCCGTCTCTGAACGCGACGGTGTTCAACATGGCTGGATCGTGGCCGTCGATGACGTTCACCGCCGATGGTGATGCTGTCCGCACGGAAGGGCAGATTCAACCGACGCTGATCGGTGCTGGTCCGCGGCAGAGCGCATCCGATGTTGCACTCGACTTCGGTGTCTCATCCGATGCGGACGCGGCCCGTGTCCTCGCGACGCTGGGCACTCAGACGCAACCGCAGGTGCCGGTGTGGCTGATCCGCGCGCATCAAGGGTTCCTCCCACGGCGTGCGTTCATGCTCGTTTCGTCTCTGACGCAGGTCGACGTGAACCATCGTGCAGGCGGCGAATGGTCCCGGTTCCAGGCAACGGGGCTCGAGGTTGCCCCGCCCGCGCCGGCGTTGGTGAAGCCGTCGCTGCGGTATTCGGATCTGGCTGCTGTGTTCGGGACGTACACGGCGATCGGTGCGGCGTTGCCGCGGTATTCGGAGTGGTCGACGGCGTGGGAGTACGCGGGAGCTGCTGGGGGGTCCTGATGCGTTCAGTGTCGTCGACGGTCCGGCAGCTTGTTCAGGATGGTGTCCCGCAGGTCACGTGGGTCGCGGATCTGATGTACAACCAGGATCGGCGTATCCCGGGCCTCATGATCGAGCGGCCTGACCTGTCGTGGGATGCGGGGCAGTTCGTCGCCGGGGCCGGCAAGGTGCAGATCGTGTGGGCCGACGATCACGGCCGGTCGATGATCCCGCAACGCCTCGGCGACGTGTTCAGCCCGTTCGGCGCGGAACTGCAGATCGATGTGATCCTCGGTGCCGGCGTGTTCTCGGAGCGTGTCCCGGTGGGCCGGTTCGTGATCGAAGCGGTCACCGACGCGCAGGGCCGGACGCTCCCGTTCGACGGACGCATGGTGACGGTCGGGGAGACGTTCGGCCTGAACCTGAAGGATCCGCTGCTGCGGGTCACGCGGGATGGGTTCCCGTTCCCGACGGCCGCCGGCTCATCGTCGGTGTGGCAGGAGATCCAGTCGGTGTCGGGGATGCCGGTGATCCGTAACCTTCCCGATCAGACCCTCCCGGCCGGGACGGTGCACGAGGGTGACTCATCCGATGTGCTCTCCAAGCTGTTCGATCTGCTCGAGGCGTGGCCGCAGGTCGACGCGTCCGGGCTGCTGACGGCGCGTCCGAAAGCGTGGCCAGCACCGGTGGATCAGATCGGTGCGGTCGTGTCCGCCCCGGTGAGCATGGACTCGTCGAAGACGTACAACCGGGTCGTCGTCGAGGGGAAAGCCGCCGACAACACGCCCCTGTACGGGTACGCGGAGGTCACGGACGGGTTCCTACGAGTCGCGAACACGGACGGCACACCGTCACCGTACGGGCGGTCCCTGTACCGGCAGTCGGGTGGTTTCCTCGACACGCAGTCCGCGGTGAACGCCGCCGCCCGCACCCTCCTGGACCGCGTGTCCCGCCTGCGGGGCGTGACCAGGGAGATCGAGGAACGATTCAACCCTCTCGTCGAGCTCGGCGACGTCCGCACGTTCGAGGACGGCGCGGTCCGGGTAGCCGCGATCCGACATGCGGGCGGGGTGACGACGACGACGGTGGAGGTGCCCGATGCCGGATGACATCGATGCGATCCTTGAGCAGCTCGCGAAGCTGACGAGCTTCAACCGCAGGATCGGGGTGTTCGTCGGCGGGGACCGGGATTTCGCCACCGTCGACATGGGCGGCCAACGGTTCCCTGTCCGGTGGGCTGGTGTCACCCCGTCGATCGGTGACGCCGTCTGGGTCGACTCGATCAAGAACGGTGTGGACACGAACCTGATCCTCACTGCGGTCGCTGGTCCACGGCCAGGGTTCGGTACTGTCGCGACGGTCACGGGCGATCTCGTCAACGTGACCACCGACTACGGCGACTTCATGGCAATGCCGTTCGTGGACGGTGCTGCGTTGTCCTCGGGGGACACGGTCGGGCTCTCATGGCCGGGACCGTGGTGCACGAAGCTGTCAACCTCGCCGGATGAGCCTGATGTGCCGCCGAACCCGGGCGGTGGCGGTGGCGGTGTGCAGTCGGCGATCTTCCGCGCGATCGACGCGGGCACCACGCACGACTACCGGGCTGACTGGTGGCAGGCGGAAGTGTGGGCCGCGGACAACAACGTCGGCGCGTGGTTCTTCGGTACGCCGATCCGCGACACGATCCCCGCGGCCGCGACCTACGACAGCCTGCAGATCTACATCAACCGCACCCAGCGGTACGGCGACGCACCGTACTGGGCATTGCACGGCCTGTCGGGGAAGTCCGGCATCCCCTCGTTCACCGGCCTCGGCGGGTGGCATCCCGACGGTGACGGGTGGCAGACGCCGCCGTTCGCTGCGGCGATGTTCGCTGCGCTGAAGGCCGGCGGATCGGCCCTCGGCTTCGGCCTGGTGCATGGCGGGTTCAACAAGTTCGCTTCGCTGACCGCTGACGGGATGTCCGGCGCGGTCAAGATCACCTGGAGGTAGCCCGATGGGGTACACGCTCGACGACACCGGCAAGCCGACCCTGAACGATGATGCGACGAACCCGGGACCCGCGGGGGACTTTCAGGCGATCGTCGACTACGCGCAGAAGATCGGTGGTCTGCTGAAGCTGACGGCCGCTGAGCGGACGAGTCTGGCGCCGGGGGACGTGGAGACCGGCTGGCTGATCTCGGAGACGGACACGGGCCGCCTGTACCTGGTGACGGACTCCGCACCGCAGGGTGTCGCTGTGGGGTCACTGCCGACGGCGGTGGGCACATCCGTCGCCCCGACCGCGGGTGCGGGGTTCACGCTCGGCTCGAACACCCTGTTCAAGCGGGCGGGGTTCCTGCTCGGCGCGATCGACTTCTCGAAGTCCACGGGGACGCTCAGCCACTCCGACGTGCTGATGACGCTGCCCGTGGGCTCACGGCCGGAGTTCGAGTGCGTCGTGCAGGCGACGATGGGCCCCTCACCGTCGCAGATCGTCCCCCTGTCGGTGACGCCGGCGGGTGTCGTCTCGGCGCTGGTGCCCCCGTCGGGCCGCACGGGCGGGACCGTGAAGTTCAACATGCCGATCCCGATGTGAGGTGACTGATGAGCGCACCGCAGAACGTCCTCGACTTCTACGCCGAACGGTACTGGTCGCTGCCGTTCGGAGCCCAGGGAGACGCGTACACGATCGTGCCCGGCCGGCACATCGGCATGGACATCCTCGCCGGGAACGGGGAGGACATCCCCACCCTGTGGCCGGGGCGGGTGGCCGCGCTCGTCCTCACGGGCACGATGGCGTGGGTTGTCGTGGTGCTCGGCACGGACGGCAACTACTACTTCTACTGCCACATCGCCAACGACCACCTCCCCACGGTGGGGTCCGAGCTCGCGCAGGGTGAGCGCGTGGGGCGGGCAGCGAACGGCCCCAAGACGCTCCCCGCGATCTCGCCCGACTTCCCCGGGAGCGCGTGGACGGGTCGTCACCTGCACCTGGTGGTCACGACGAACCCGACTGCGGCGTACTCGTTCGTGCCCGGCTATCGGACGCTCGACGCGTTCACCGACCCGGCCATCATCATCCGCTCCGTCCTGGCGGGGACGTCGGCGGACACATCCCGCCCCTTCACGCCGCAGATACAGCCCGAACCGGAGCCGACAGGAGTCCTCCCCATGCCGAACATCAGCATCATCTACAACCTCGACGCGCCCGGGCAGAAGCAGCAGGTCGCGATCGGCCCTCGAGGCCGCGTTGCCCTGAACGGGCAGACCGCTGACCTCCTGAACCGGTGGATGCGGTGGCAGATCGCCGGTGGTGACGTGTCGAAGGCTGGTGGCATGTCGGTCGCGGAGATGGATCTGCTGATCAGCGGCGTCCTGTCGAAGATCTCGTGATGGACCGGCATCCCGTGGAAACCGCTCGCCGGCGACGCATCGAAGCGGCCATCCGCATCATCGACCTCACCGTGTACGCAGCGGTGCTGGCGGGAGGCGTGTACGCCCTCGTGAGCACGCCGGCGACGATCGTTGACGAGCTGCAGGGGTTCGAGTGGCTCATCGGCCTGTGGGCGTCTCTGCTGCTCGCCGGGGGCGGCGTCGGGTTCGTGGGGCGTCTGAGCCGGTACTGGTTCGTTGAGGTGCCGGCGACGGTGGCAGCGTTCTTCGGCATCTTCATCTACTTCGTCGTGCTCGGACGGTACGCGTTCTCCTCGGTCACTGCCGCCGTCGCCGCAGCTCTCGTGCTCGTCGCGATGTGCACGATGGCACGCCGGTGGGCGGAGTTGCAGATCTTCGCAACCGACCCTGATGCTCACGACTTCCGACACCGGGTGGCCGATGCGCTCCGGAGGCGAACGACGAACTTCGTCAACCGTCACCGATAGGAGCGCGCATGGCTGACATGAACTGGATCGCGACGCTCGTCGGGGTGCTGTTCGCCGGCGGGATCGGCGCGACGATCCGGGAGATCGTCGGCGTGATCACCCTCGCCCGCAAGGGCGTATCCGGCAAGGAACAGAAGCGCCGTGACGACATCGTTGCGCAGCGTGACTACGCGCTCGCGCAGATGCGTGAAGCGCAGAAGGAAGCCGACCTCCACGAGGCACGCGCGGACGCCGAAGCACGCGCCCGACGCCAGTGGCAGGAGCAGGTCGCGAAGATGCGTCGCCTCGCGATCGAAGCGGGCACCGATCCGGGCCCGTGGCCCGACATCGACGACACCACAGATCCCATCCGCAAGAAGGAGCAGCCATGACCACCCCGACCGAGATCACCCCGAACGTCGTCGTCTCGAACCCGAACACGCGCCGACGCATCGGTGTCGCCCTGTACCTCATCAGCCTCCTCGCCGGTGTCGGAGCGCTGCTCTTCGCGTTCTTCCCCGAGCTCGCGTTCGGCACCGACATCCCGACGCGTGCGGTCGGGTTCGTCAACGGTGTCGTGTCGCTGCTGTCGGGCGGGTTCGGCTTGATCGTGACGACGCCGAACGTCCCGCGCGACACCAGCGGTCTGCTGCGTCGTGATCTGAAGGGGGACTGATGACCGTCGCGCAGATCACCGCCCGGAAGGACACGTCCGCGAACTGGGCTGCTGCGAACCCGATCCTCGCTGCGGGTGAGTTCGGGTTCGACACGACCGTGAAGCGGCTGAAGGTCGGCGACGGTGTGTCCTCGTGGGCTGCGTTGGGCTGGTCGACGATGGCCGCCGATGAGGTCGCATCTGTCCTCGCCGCGTCGGCTTCGATCAACGCGGGCATCGACACGACCGATGGTGCGTTCGCGACCGTCCTCGCAGACCCGGAATCTGCGTCCTCGGGTGTACTAGGCGCCACATTCGTTCCGCAGGACGCGAAGGTCTATCAGGCGCAGAAGCACGGCGTCCTGCCTGGCTCGTCTCTCTTCCGAGGGGCGCTAAACGGACTCATCGCGATGGTCAGTGCGGCCGGCGGCGGCGAGATCGATCTCGGTAGCGGCGACTTCCAGATGGACATGTCGTCGCTGATCGCGAAATCCGGCGTGCATCTGCACGGTCGGGGTGCCCTGACCACCATCCACCTCACGCGCAACATCACAGGTACGCCCGGGCTGGTGCAGATCGGCGCAGGCGTGGACGGCTTCACACTGAGCAAGGTCAAGCTCGTGGGTCACCGTGACCTCTACCAGGCCGACCAGAACTGCGGTGTCTGGGGTGTCCCGGGCGGCGGCTACAGCAACATCTTGATCGAGGATGTCTGGGTCGACGGATTCGACTACATGGGCATCGGTCTCATCGGCGACGTGAACCGCTTGAACGTCACCAAGAACGTCACCGTGAGGAACTGTCGCACCACCAACACGGGTGGGCACGGCATTCTCATCCAGGGTGGGGTCGACGTCGCGAGTGTCCGCGGGTGCCTCGTGGAGAAGCACGGCCAACGCCGAGCCGACTGTCCCGGGATCACCAACGGGCGGCACTCCTACGGCGTATCGATGGTCGGAAACACGATCGACAGCACGGGCGCTGTAGGCACCTCGGCGCATGCGATGAGCCTGGATACCGTCTTCGGTCGTGCCATCGTGTCGAACAACATCGTGCACGACTCACCCGGTTACGGCATCGAGATCGGTTCCACCGAGGACGCAATCGTCATCGGAAACGTGGTCACCGATTGCCGGCACGGCATCGTGGTGAACGGTGACGGTGGACAGTCCCACTACCACTGCCACTCGATCACGATCACGGGAAACACGGTCTCACGCTGCACCGTCAACGGGATCTACGTGTACATGGGCAACCCCATCAGTGAACAGGCGACACCACCCTGGCAGTACCGTCGCGCAGGGTTCGGCTACGGCACGACGACGATCGGCACGCGTGCGACAGCCGGCGGCCGCATCTACAAGCTCACCGCCACCGTGTCACCGTTCACCACCGCATCCGGTGTTCCCACGGGATGGGGTGAAACCAGCACTGGCGACACCATCACCGATGGGAACGTGACGTGGACGGACGTCGGACATCTGCACTCTGACATCGTCATCGCCAGCAACATGGTGACGATGTGCGGGGGCGTTGGAATCCACGCGACCTACGCTGTCGCTCTCCGCATCGAAGGAAACTCGGTCACGTCCTGCGCTCAGTCGGGTCTCTACGTCGAGGGCACCTGCAACCTGTACTGGATCGGCCCCAACACCCTGCACGGCAACAACACGAACCTCGAGTCGAATCACGCGAACCTTCGCATCATCGCTCCCGCGGCGTCCAGCCGGGCAGTCAGGCTCGCAGCGACTCTCTGGGCGTTGTTTGCGAGTCTGTCGAACGACGACATCTTCATCAGTGAGCCAGCGTCTGGTGTGCGCATCGATGGGCGTCTGCTGCCGAACTCACCGAACCCGAGCGTCGCGTTCGGAGATAGGTTCGTCACCGCGAACACCACTGCGACGTCGGTGGCGACGATGGTCGACGCGAACGCGAACGCGAGCGAGATGCGCGAAGTGAAGGTGGTTGTTCGGGACGCGAACACGACGTTCGTGCACTCCGCATCTGGCACGAACACGCTGCGCATGGCTGGTGGTTCGAGTTACGCAGCTCCTCTGGGAACGGTGCTCGTGTTCGCTTTCATCTCGTCGCAGTGGTACGAAGTGGCCCGGTACGCCGGAGCCGCATGATCAGAGCCCCCGGGTCGGCGTTCGCGTCGGTCCGGGGGCTCTTTCGCGTTCGATCAGGTGTTCGGGCTTGCGATGCCGATGATCTCTCCGATGGCAGGACCGAGGTGCTCTGAGTACTCCTGGGTGAGGTGGGCTGTGTCAGCCCGCATGATGATGCCGGCGGCCTCAACGGGGCATTGCTCTCCGGAGCAGAAGAGGTCATCGGTGTTCACGTACTTCACCTTTTCTCCGAAGCTCTGGCCGAGGCTCGCGAGAGCCTGGGAGACCGCGGCGTGACGTTGCTCAATCCCGCCCATGCAGTCGGATGGGCGACCAGCGCTGGTGTAGCAATTCTCAATCGCTTGAGTAGGTGGTGGCGCTCCGAGGGCGACGACGCTCCCAACGCTGTCACTGACCTTCTGAAGCGAAGTGATGTACCCGTCTCGGATACTGGTCGCGTCTCCTCCTGAGGCGAGTCGTTCGATCGTGGTTGATGCCTGCGCGGTGATGAGCAAGTCGGGTGCGAGGTCACGGATGGTGTTGATGGCGAACTCGCGATACGTGTCGCACTCGGGGTAGGGCGCGCCGCCCGCACCGGTCACTTCCACGTCGCTGACGGGGCACTCGCGCGCTGTCAGGAGATGGATCGACCAGCCTCCGGAGGCGACAGCCGTCTGCAGCGCCGGGGTCCACGAGATCCCGACTGAGTCTCCCCAGAGCACGATCTTCTTTGGTGCGTTTGGATCTCCGTAAACGCACTGTGCGGCTTTCGTGGCGGGATCGTCGGATGTGTTTCTCTCAAAGGTCAGGCATCCGTCTGATACCCACGGTGCGACCTTTGATCCGGGGCCGATTTGTTCGATCGATGGAGTCAGCTTTGGCCAGGATGTCAACGCGGTCGCTTCGGCCACCTCACGCTCGACGGACTGTCTTGCATTCAGTTGTGTGGCAGACGGTGAAGGACCGAAACTGTCGGTCGCGGCGATGTATGGGGCGGGGCGGGCAGGGGCGAGAGTTGGTGCGAGTGCGAGTGCGACGAGAGTGAACGTCGCTATGCCGAGACCAATGAGCGCTCCGCTGCGCGCTTGGGGAGCAAACTCGTGACGCCAATCGCGCCAAGCGCGTCTGCCGCCGTTGTCGCTCCATAGCGGCGATTTCCAGATCGGCTTCTCGATGGCGTGGTACGCAGCCGCCGCAAGGCCGAAGCCCGCGATCGCGATGCCGAAGTTGACGACTATTCCAGCATCTGGGAACAGCGCTTTCCCGAAGACGATTACCGGGAAGTGCCAGAGGTAGAGGCTGTAGGAGATGTCTCCGACGTAGACCGCGATCGGGTTGGTGATCGGCCAGATGAAGCGCGCTTCGGTGCCGATTCCTGATGCGATGACCAGGGCAGTCGACAACGTCGGCAGGAGTGCCCATGGCGCTGGCCACACGGTGGTCGGAGTGATCACGAAGCAAGACGCGACCATCCCGGCGATGCCTACGTAAGCGAAGACGGTTCTGACTGCGCCATGGATCCGCATGAATAGCGGGGCGATGATCGCCAGGAGCGCACCGAGGCCAAGCTCCCATCCTCGTGTCAGCGTCGAGAAGTAGGCCGCGGTCGGAGAAGAGACGGATTGGAGAATGGCCCAATAGAACGATGCTGCTGACACTGCTGTGATTGTTGTGCCCGCCACGATGCGCGTTACGCGGTCTGTTTGGCGGGCGCCGCGAGCGAAAATCACTAGGAGTCCGAGCAGGAGCCAGGGCCATACGAAGTAGAACTGTTCCTCGACGGAGAGAGACCAGTAGTGCTGCAGGGGAGAGACAGCGCCACCTTGCTGGAAGTAGTCCGTCCCGACCGCAGCGAACCGCCAGTTGGACACGAAGAAGAACGCCGCGACCGAGTCCCAAAGCACCGATGCTGCGCGCTGCGCGGTGAAGACGAGGAAAGCGACAATGACGGTGACGGCGAGCACCAGAGTGGCCGCCGGCATGATGCGCTTCACGCGCCTCGCGTAGAAGCCCCCTGCCGATATGTGCCCGCTCCGCGTGTACTCCCTGAGCAGTGTTCCCGTGATCACGAAGCCAGAGATCACAAAGAACATGTCAACGCCAACGAAGCCGCCAGACGGCCATCCGAGCATATGGTCGAGAAATACGACCAGCACCGCGATCGCGCGGAGACCCTGAATGTCGCGCCGGAATGTCGGGGACTTGGAAGATGTCTTGCGGTGTCCGACCCGCGGGTATGTGGCTAGCCCAGACGTCATAGAGGTTCCTCGTCTCAGACCTTGGGGGGAGTGGGGTCCTCGCAAAGCGTAGCGAACCGCCGGTTACGGGCATGTCACGAGTGTCACCGCTGCTCCATCCATAGAACAGCCCCCGGCTGGCCCTCACGGGTCGGCCGGGGGCTGTTCTGCTTTTCATCAGTACAGACGTTCCGCACGGTCGAGTTCGATCAACGCGTCCATGCTCTGACGAGCCGTATATGCGTCGTCGGGTGCATCGCAGATTATCTGCCAGCGTCGACGAGCTGCATTAAGACGAATCGTATTCATGGGCTTCTTCCCTCCTTCCCCCACCAGGGTGGGTGAGGAAGCTACCAGGTGTTCAGTACGCTCGCACGCTGAGCAGTCGCCACCCATCGGGCACGAGAGCTTCGACCTGGCCCATGGTGTCGGCTTCGATCTCCCGGACACCGTCGCGGCGCTCCATCGTCCCGGTGGCCTTGATGAGCGTGGAGCCCTTCACCATAGAGACGGGTGCGGCGGTGAGCTCCCACCCAGCGGGGACCTGCGCGGTGAGTTTGGCGTGGACGTCGGCGAGGGAGTCGCCTTCGACGGTGATGGTGCGGGTCTCCACGGGTCGGATGAGGCCGGTCAGCATGCTCACCAGCCTACGGTCGCACCATCGGCGCACCGTGCGAGCCGGCGTCGCGTCGCGCGCGACCGTCGCCGACCCAGTCGAGCGCGCCAGGGATCTCGAGGAGTGCCTTGCAGAGCGTGCGGGTGTGGTCGTCACCGTAGAAACCGACCCACGATCCGGCGACGCGGGCGAGGATGTCGGTACGGGCGCCGGCGACACGGTGCAGCTCGTCGACGACAGCCGTAGCATCCGTGGCGTATCGGTGCCGGCCGCAGATTGCGGAGAGCAGCACGTCGAGAGCGGTGTCGGGGTCGAGGCCTGAGCGGGACATGCGGGGAGCGTAGATCCGGCCGCGGACATCAACCGCCGCGGATGCCGGGTAGCTGGTCCGCGCCGGCCGGCCTGTCAGCCCACGGCGACGGGTCCACGTGGCCGCACCCGCGACACACGTACTCGGACCATCCACGGTGCATCACTGTTCCGCACTCGGGGCAGCGCGGCTCGGCGAGGTAGTCCTCCATGGGCGGGAGCGTACTCGTCGTGTCGGAGGGCAGGCGCAGACTATCCCCATGCCCACACCGACAACCGCGCAGCTGCTCGACTTCGCAGCCGCTCATCCCGACATCCGGGGTGAGGTTGAGGGGATGATCCGCCGAGAGCTCGGCATCACGGCAGCGCGATACTGCCAGCTGTTGATGCGCGCGGCGACGTCGATCGAGGGGCAGGCGTACGACCCGATCACCGCTCACCGGGAGATCCGGCGGATTGACGTGCTCCGCTAGTATCCGAGCATGAGTGATGAGGTCGCTGCTGATCTGAGCGCAGGGGATGGGAAGTCCGTTCCGCTGCTGTCCTTCGTGTCCCACATCGATGGGAAGAACGCGCGTGTGAGCGTGTGGCCGGATCGGGTGGAGTGGGATCGGAAGGGTCTCCTGTCGACGGGGGCGAAGGCGGGGATGGCTGTGATGACTGCGGGCATGTCGTATCTGGCGACGGGTGTGACGCGGAAGCAGTCGACTGAGGTGATCCCGGTGAAGTCGATCATGTCGGTCACGACGAAGCGTGGGTTGGGGTTGCAGACGAAGGTCCATGTGATCACGTCGGGCAACACGATCGAGATGCGCATCGCTCACAAGGAGGCGGAGCAGGTCCGTGAGGTGCTGATGCAGCTCGCTTCGGGTACTCACCCGTCGCAGACGTATTCGGTCGCTGTGGAGTCTCCTGCGGCCGCTCCGACCCCTACCCCGGCGGTGCCTGACTTGGCTGCGCAGTTGCAGCAGCTTGCTTCTCTGCGTGATGCGGGGATTCTGACGGAGGATGAGTTCGCGGCGAAGAAGGCCGACATCCTGTCCCGTTTCTGATCCGCTGTTTACTCTCCGTTTTGACTGGTTTCCTGAGGTTTGCACTGCTCTGGCGAGTGTCTACTTCTCGGGGTAATGGAACGTAGAGTAAACCCCGCCCCGTATCGCTTCAGTGTGGGTTCGAGTCCCACCGGGGGTACGCGGACACTCGGCCGAGGAGCGCGACGTGTTTCCAGCGCGGTGCTGTGAGAGATGTCTCCACTTCAGATCTACCCGCCGCACCGACTGATCTTGCAATGCCGTCTGCGTGAAAGGACATGACGATGCGCCGAAGGTTTGAGCTCGACTCATTGCGAGGGATGGCCGCGCTATCCGTCCTTCTATATCACGCACTCGCTCTCAACTCCGATCAACTCACCGCGGCGATCCAGTTGCGCCCGGTGGACGGCGTGTTGCCACAACTTTTGGCGTACTCTCCATTGCATCTGTTCTGGCTCGGCGGCGAGTCCGTGTGGCTCTTCTTCGTCCTTTCAGGGTTCGTGCTGACTCGGTTGGCGCAGACCACTCTCTTCTCCTGGCAGTCTTACTATCCGAGCCGGGTCTTGCGTCTGTATTTACCGGTTGCCGCCGCGATCGTGCTCGCATGGTTGACGTACACGTATCCGCACGTTCTCACACCGACCATGGATCAGCTTCTGCCGACCAGCTATCCTCCTCCGCTCGTGCTTCAAGACCTTCTCCTCGTCGGTGGCACATCCACGTCACTCGGAGTCCTTTGGTCGTTGCAATGGGAGGTCATCTTCTCGTTGGCTTTGCCTCTATATCTGCTCGTGGGTCGTCGCTGGCCCGTGCTTAGTCTCGTGTCGGGACTGATCCTGTGTGTTCTGGGTTGGAAGCTGAACGTGGCTTCAGCTTCGTATTTGCCTATGTTCCTTATCGGCGTGGTGCTGGCGACACACTGGAATCGTGTTGTCAAACATGTCGAACCGGCGTTCGCGAAAAGGTTTGGGGGAGCCATCTTCGGCGCTGCCGCCTTGGTGGTCGGTTGCGCAGGAATGCTGGCGTACTACCTCCTTGGTCCGAGCCTCGGCGAGTGGAGTCGAGCGGTCACCGTTCCCATCACGCTCGCTGCTATCACTCTCCTCATCGTCGTCGTGCAGATGTGGTCCCCACTTTCGCGTGTTCTGTCGATGCCCCCGTTCCGTTTTCTCGGCAGAGCGTCGTATAGCCTGTACCTCGTTCACATGCCTATCGTCGTTCTGTTTCTCTTCGTGCTTAAACCGGGTGTACTCTCCGCGGCTGCCGGGGTTCTCGTCTCATTGCTCGTGGCCGTGGTGTTCTACTATGTCGTGGAGCGCCCGGCGCACCGCTTCGCGCAAAGGACGCGCAAGCAGCTGACTGAAGCGACGTTGCCTCAAGAGTCAGCAGCACGATGACGTCACCGATGCGGTCCGAGGATCATCGGCGATGACACCGCGTGTCACGAGATGGATTTCTTGAGGCGCGAAGAATCCCGATCCCGATGATTATTGCCCTGCTGGATCTGTCCCGAGCCGCTGTGGTCGGAGCCAGCGGCACGCTGGCCGAACGCTCGGCTGCCGTTTCGGTGGTGTCGGGACCTGTTGCCGCCGTCGACCTCGAC
The DNA here is from genome assembly GCF_003293595.1 of Microbacterium sp. PM5. Taxonomy (NCBI): domain Bacteria; kingdom Bacillati; phylum Actinomycetota; class Actinomycetes; order Micrococcales; family Microbacteriaceae; genus Microbacterium; species Microbacterium sp. PM5. The sequence goes on from NZ_CP022162.1 coordinate 616,141, forward strand.
GCGCTCCGGTCGCCCGCAACGAACCTCGTGGTCCGCACCCCGGAATCACGCGGTCGATTCCCCGGAATCACGCGGACGCTATATATACGCGCAATCGCTTCAGTGTGGGTTCGAGTCCCACCGGCGGTACTGCCGGCGGGAGGTGTCAGCCCACGACACCGCTCGGGTCTGCGACGAAGCGGCCGATGAGTTCGTACGCTTCCCGCGCCTCGCGGGTCCAGTAGGCGCCCGGATAGACGTGGAAGCCGTCCTCAGCGATCACGGCGCGCGCAGAGGTGCCGGCGGCGCGGGCCTTCTCGACGAACGCCACCGCATCGTCGTGGAAGACGTCGCGCGCGCCCTGGAAGACGAGGAGGGGTGCCAGGCCAGCCAAGGAATCGTCGATCGGGCTGATCTGGGGATCGTGGAGATCCCGCGTTCCCGACCATGCCTCCGCGGCCGCGCGCAGACCCGCGCAGCGCAGCGTGGGGTCTCGGCGCTCGCGCTGCCATGCGCCCGGCGTGCGCATCGTGGGATCCACCCACGGCGACAGCAGAATCAGGCCGTCCAGGGGGCGCCGGTCGCCGTCGCGGACTCGGAGGGCGAGCGTCGCGGCGACATTGCCGCCGGCGGAGTCTCCTGCGACGAAGAGAGAAGTGGTGCTGGGGCGTCCGGCGACGTCGTCGTAGACAGCGTCGATGAACGCCTGCGCATCATCGACCGTGTGCTCCGGCGTCAGCGGGTAGGGGGCGATGGTGATGGCGGCTTGCGTGGCCGTCATGATCCGCTGGATGATCCACCAGTGCTGGCTGACCAGAGGGTTCACGAACCCGCCGCCCGGCAGATAGATCAACTCGCGCCCGGCGACGTGGTCGCGCGGCTGCCAGCGCAGAACCGTCGACCCGCCGATCGCGCCTTCGGTCAGGCGTCCGAAGGCACCGGCATCCTTGGGCACGGGCGCGAACGTGCGATGCGGATCGACCCGGGACAGATACTCCGCACTCGAGAGGTCTCGGCGCGTGGCGCCGGCGGTGAGCCACAGTGCACCCACGGTCAGCTTCATCAGCAAGGTCACGCATCGAGAATATCGATGAGTTCCACTGCCGATGACACCGCGTGTCATCTAGGCTGGTGCCCTCACGAGCGAAGGAGCCCGAACCGATGAGCCTGGACCTCCTGAGCCTTCGCCCCCATCGCGGCCGGGACTGGGATGATCCGGCCGCGTTCTGGACGGCACGATCGACCGCCGTCTCGGCGGTGTCCGGACCCGTCGCCTCGATCGACCTCGATGCGCTTCGGTTCAACGCGATGGATCTCGTGGTGCGCTCCGCGGGCGTGCCGATTCGCGTGGCCAGCAAGTCGATCCGCGTGCGAGAGGTGTTGGACGCCACCCTCGCGATCCCGGGCTACCGCGGCATCCTCGCATTCACGCTTCCCGAGGCGATCTGGCTCGCGCGCGATCATGACGACATCGTGCTCGGCTATCCCAGCGTCGACCGCGCCGCGCTGCAGCGCCTCGTCCACGACGACGATCTCGCGCGTCGCATCACGCTCATGGTCGACGACCCCGCCCAGCTGGATGCGGTGGATGCCGTCGCCGCTCCCGCCTCTCGCGCACGCATCCGAGTCGCGATCGATGCGGATGCGTCGTGGCGGGCACCCGTGCTGGGTCACATCGGCGTGCGACGCTCGCCCGTGCACGAACCGACGGAAGTCCTGCGGCTCGCGCGCTCGATCCTCGCTCGCCCCGGATTCGATCTGGTCGGGCTGATGATGTACGAGGCGCAGATCGCCGGCCAGCCGGACCACACCGGCTCCGGCGACGGCGTCATCCGCTGGATGCAGCACCGGTCACGCGAAGAGCTCGTCGCGCGCCGCGGGGCGATCGTGGCGGGGCTGCGTGAGATCACGGAGTTGGAGTTCGTCAACGGCGGCGGGACCGGCTCCCTCGAGTTCACGGCGGCCGATCCGGCCGTGACCGAGACCACAGCCGGCAGCGGGCTGCTCGCCGGTCACCTCTTCGACGGCTACCGCGCCTTCGCGCCGGCGCCGGCCGCGGCCTTCGCCCTCGAGGTCGTCCGCAAGCCGCTGGACGACATCGCCGTCGTGCTGGGCGGGGGATGGATCGCGTCGGGACCGCCGGTCGCCTCCCGCCAGCCACGCCCGGTGTGGCCGTCCGGGCTGAAGACCCTCGGGCGGGAGGGCGCAGGGGAGGTGCAGACACCCCTGCAGGGTGAGTCGGCGCGCCGGCTTCGCGTCGGGGACCGCGTATGGTTCCGCCACGCGAAGAGCGGCGAGCTGGCCGAGCGGGTGGATCGCTACCACCTCACACTCGGCGAGAACCTCGTCGGCGAGGCCGCCACGTACCGCGGCGAAGGGAAGAGCTTCCTGTGACACGACCCGGCGGCACATGGCAGAACTGGGCGCGTACCGAGAGTGTGCGCCCGCAGCTGGTCGAGTACCCCACGACGATCGAGGCGGTGCGCCGTTCCGTTCGCGCCGCCGGCGCTCGCGGGCGCGCACTCAAGGCCGTGGGAGCGGGACACAGCTTCACGGGAATCGCGGCGGCTCCGGGAACCCTGCTGGATCTGAGCGACCTCAGCGGTGTCGTCGCCGTCGATCGCGAGCGGGGGCGTGTGCGGCTCCTGGCCGGTACCCGACTGCATCGCATTCCGACGCTTCTGGCTCCTCACGGCCTCGCCATGGCCAACCTCGGCGACATCGACCGTCAGTCCATCGCCGGCGCCCTGTCGACGGGCACGCATGGCACCGGGCTCGGCTTCGGGGGCCTGGCGACCCAGGTCGTGGCCGCGACCCTCGTCACGGCCGATGGCGAGCTGCTGACCGTAGACGAGGAGAACGAGCCCGAACTCCTGCCCGCCGTCGCACTCGGTCTCGGGGCCCTCGGCATCCTCGTCGATGTGACGCTGCAATGCGTGCCCGCGTTCGTGTTGGACGCGCAGGAGCAGCCCGAGAGACTGGATCTCGTCGTGGGCGCGCTCGATGCTCGCGTCCGCGATGTCGACCACTTCGAGTTCTACTGGTTTCCGCACACCGATGTCGCCTTGACCAAGACGAACACTCGGATGCCGGGCGACGCGCCCACGGCGCCGCTGTCGCCGCTGTCGCGGATCGTCGACGAGCGGATCGTGGGCAACGGCGTGCACCAACTGGTGTGCAGCGCCGGGCGGGTCGCTCCGCCGCTGGTGCCGGCGATCAACAGGTTGTCAGCCCGAGTGTGGGGCGACCGGCGTTTCTCCGACGCGTCGCACCGCGTCTTCACCACGGAGCGCAGCGTGCGCTTCCGCGAGATGGAGTACGCCGTGCCGCTGGACGAGCTCGCCGTGGCGTTCCAAGAGGTGCGCGAGCTGGTCGAACAGTCAGGATGGCGAATCGAGTTTCCGATCGAGGTCCGGGTGGCGCCCGCCGACGATCGGTGGCTCTCCACCGCGTTCGCGCGCGACAGCGGATACATCGCGGTGCACCGGTACTGGCGCGCGGACCACCGTGCCTATTTCGCCGCCGTCGAGGAGATCATGCGGGTCCACGGCGGCCGGCCGCACTGGGGAAAGCTGCACACGCTCGACGCAGAGGCGCTTCGCGGGCGCTACCCGCGATTCGACGACTTCCTGGCGCTGCGTGACCGCCTCGATCCGACGCGCATGTTCCGAAACGACTATCTGGACCGCGTGCTCGGCACGTGAGGGCTCGCCGCGCACACTCCCAGATGGGGAACCGCTGGGAGTGCTCCCAGGGGCGGACGACGAGTGCGCTCGCGCCGATAGGATGAGCCTCAGTCGATGGGAGTCGTATGGAATGGCTGATCCCGGTCCTGATCGTCGTCGCTCTGGTGGTGATCGCCGGAATCTATCTCTGGGCGACGTACAACTCGTTGGTCGCACTCGGTGTGCGCGTCGACGAGGCGTGGAGCGATATCACGGTGCAGTTGAAACGGCGCGCTGATCTGCTGCCCAACCTCATCGAGACGGTCAAGGGCTATGCGGCGCACGAGAAGGCGGTCTTCGAGAACGTCACCCGTGCCCGTGCGGAGACCCTCACTGCCGGCTCGCCCGCCGAAGCCGGCGTGGCGGAGGGACACATGCAGCAGGCGCTGAAGTCGCTGTTCGCTGTCGCCGAGGCCTATCCGCAGTTGCAGGCGAGCCAGAACTTCCTCCAGCTGCAGCAGTCGATCGTCGACACCGAGGACAAGATCCAGGCGTCCCGTCGCTTCTACAACGGCGGCGTGCGTGAGCTGAACACGAAGATCAAGGTGTTCCCGAACAACATGTTCGCGCGCAACCTCGGCTTCCACGAGCGGGAGTTCTTCGAGGTCGTCGACGGCGCCGCCATCGCCGAACCGCCGCGCATCCAGTTCTGATCGGCCGCGCGGCATGTACTCCGCGATCGCCCGCAACAAACGCAACACCTGGCTGATCCTGGCCGGCTTCATCGTGGTGCTGGGCCTCATCGGGCTGGCGGCGGGGTGGCTCGCGGGTAACAACTGGTGGATCTCGGCTTTCGTCCTCGTCGGTGCGGCCGGCTACGCGACCGTGCAGTATTTCGTCGCCGATCGCGAGGCCCTCGCCCTCTCGGGTGCTCAGGAGGTGACGCGCGAGGAGGCTCCGCGCTATTACCGGATCGTCGAGAACCTGTGTCTGACGACGGGCACCCCCATGCCGCGGCTCTATGTCGTCGAGGATGCCGCGCCTAACGCCTTCGCGACCGGACGCACGCCAGAGCGCGCGGCGATCACGGTGACGACGGGCCTGTTCGAGCTCATGACGGATCGTGAACTCGAGGGGGTGCTCGGGCATGAGCTCGGGCACATCCGCAACTACGACATCCGCGTCACGCTCGTGGTGTTCGGTCTCGTGGTCGCCGTGGGGCTCGTGGCGGACATCCTCTTGCGGATGGCTTTCTTCGGGGGCGGCCGGCGCGGCGGAAACAGCCAGTCCCAGCTCTTCTTCCTCATCTTCGGCCTGGTCGCCGCGATCGTGGCGCCCCTGCTGGCCGCGGTCGTCCAGGCGGCCATCTCGCGCCAGCGCGAGTACCTCGCCGATGCGACCAGTGCTCTCACCACCCGCGACCCCGACGGCCTGGCGTCTGCTCTTGCCAAGCTGGGGGAGTACGGCCGACCGCTCGCCAAGGCGAACACGTCGATGGCTCACCTCTGGATCAGCGACCCGCTTCGACCCGGTGCGATGGAGCGCCTGTTCGCCACGCATCCACCGATCCCGGATCGCATCGCCCGCCTGCAGGAAATGGGCGGACGGTTCTGAGTTCTAGACTGGCGGGATGAGCGGCACCGACGACAGACACGGCGCCGCGCCGCGCGGGTCGTTCCTCGACACTCTGCGCGAGCGCACGGTCGCCTCCGACATCGACCGCGGGCTTCCTCGGGGCCTCAGAGTCGCGACGGCGTATGCGTGGCGGTTCGTGGTCATCGCCATCGCGGCCGGCATCCTGATCTGGCTCGTCATCCAGCTGAAGCTCCTGGTGATCCCGCTCATGGTGGCGATCCTCGTCACCGCGCTGCTGTGGCCGGCCTTCACCTGGATGCTGGCGCGCGGGGTGCCGCGATGGCTCGCGATCGTCCTGGCCGTGCTCGGCACGGTTGCGGTGATCGGAGGGCTGCTGTGGCTGGCGATCTGGCAGATCACCCGTGAGTGGTCGAGCGTGCAGGTGCGCACCACGGAAGCGATCGGCCAGTTCCGTCAATACCTCATCGACGGGCCGCTCCACCTCACGGCGAAGCAGATCGACGATCTGCTGGTGCAGGCGGGCGGCTACCTGCAGCAGCAGGCGGAGGTGCTCTGGTCGGGGGCTCTGGCGGTCGGTTCCACCGTCGGCCACGTCGCCACCGGGGCGGTGCTGGCTCTGTTCATCCTGCTGTGCACCCTCGCCGACGGCGGTGGCATCTGGAGCTGGGTCGTGCGCCTGTTCCCGCGACGCGCGCGCAGCGAGGTCGACGGTGCCGGCCGCGCCGGCTGGCGCACCGTCGTCACGTATGCGCGCACGCAGTTGCTCGTTGCGACGATCGACGCCACCGGCATCGCGCTCGGCGCCTTCCTCCTCGGTGTTCCGCTCGCCATCCCGATCGGCGTGCTCGTGTTCCTCGGCGCGTTCGTGCCTTTCGTCGGCGCCATCGTCACCGGTGCGCTGGCGGTGTTCCTCGCCCTCGTCTACAACGGGCCCTGGATCGCGCTGTGGATGCTGGTGGTCGTCCTGGGCGTCCAACAGCTCGAGGGACACGTGCTGCAGCCGCTGCTGATGGGCTCGGCCGTCAAGGTCCACCCGCTGGCCGTCGTGCTCGTCGTCGCCGGCGGTGCCATGATCGCCGGCATCCCCGGTGCACTCTTCGCCGTCCCGCTGGCGGCGTTCATCAACGTCGTCGCCGTCTACCTCGGACGCCGCGCGAACGATCCCCTGGCCCCACCCGATCGGGCCGATCTCATCTGGAGCACCGTTCCCCGCAGTAGGAAGAAGCCCGCGTGACCCTCCCGACCCTGGCGGAGTTCGAGGACGCCGCCGCCGTCCTGCGCGACGTCATCGTGAAGACGCCGTTCGATGTCTCCGACCACCTCACGGAGGTGCTCGGGGCGCCCGTCTCCCTCAAGCTCGAGAACCTGCAGCGCACCGGCTCGTTCAAGATCCGCGGGGCCACGTACCGTCTGTCCCGTCTCAGCGCGCAGGAGCGCGCGCGCGGTGTGGTCGCCGCTTCTGCCGGCAACCACGCCCAGGGCGTCGCCTCGGCCGCGCAGAAGCTCGGCATCCCCGCCACGATCTTCATGCCGCTGGGTGTTCCGGTGCCCAAGCTGCTCGCGACCCGGGGCTACGGTGCCGAGGTCGTGCTGGAGGGGGCGACCGTCGAAACGCCCCTGCGGCTGGCGGCGGAGTTCGCTGAACGGACCGGCGCCGTCATGATCCACCCCTACGATCACCCCGACATCATCATCGGCCAGGGCACGCTGGGGCTGGAGCTGTGGGACGGCGTGCCCGACCTCGAGACCGTCGTCGTCGGCATCGGCGGCGGCGGGCTGCTCGCGGGCGTCGCCGCCGCCGTGAAGGCGCGGGCTGCCCTCGAGGGAAGACGCGTCCGCATCATCGGGGTACAGGCCGAGAATTCCGCCGCGTACCCGTCCTCGCTCGCCGCCGGCGTTCCGCTGACGGTCGCGACGACGCCGACCATCGCCGACGGCATCGCGGTCGCGCGTCCCGGAGATGCACCCTTCGAGGTGATCAGCGAGCTCGTCGACGCGGTCGTCACCGTGAGCGATGACGACATCGCCAGGGCCCTCCTGGTGCTGCTGGAGCGCGCGAAGCAGGTCGTCGAGCCCGCTGGCGCCGTGGGCGTGGCCGCCATTCTCGCGGGAAAGATCACCGCGAGCGGTCCCACTGCCGTCATCCTCTCCGGGGGCAACATCGACCCGTTGCTGCTGCAACGCGTCGTGGCGCACGGACTGGCGGCATCCGGTCGCTACATGACCCTGCAGATCCCGCTACCGGACCGGCCGGGCCAGCTGGCGCGCGTGTCCGAGCTGCTCGCCATCGCCGGGGCGAACGTCATCGAAGCGCTCCATACGCGCCACGGGCAGGGTCTGCAGATCAGCGAGGTGATCCTGCAGCTCAGCGTGGAGACCCGCGGGGAGGATCACCGAGCGCACGTCATCGCTGTTCTGGAGGAGGCGGGCTTCCGTCCCCGCGTCGCGCAGGACTGACGCGCGCGCTACTGACCGTTGTAGGTTTCGACCTTGACGATCTCGACCGAGATCTCGCGACCGTTCGGCGCGGTGTACGAGGTCTTCTCACCCTCGGCCAGGCCCAGGATCGCCGCACCCAGCGGCGAGGCCTCGCTGTAGACGTCGAGCTCGGAGCCGGCCGCGATCTCACGGCTGCCGAGCAAGAAGACCTCTTCGCCGCCGGCGACGATCGCGGTGACGACGGTTCCGCCCTTGACGGTGCCGTCGGACTCGGGCGCCTCGCCCACCACGGCGTCCTTCAGCAGCGCCTGCAGGGTGCGGATACGCGCCTCCTGCTTGCCCTGCTCGTCCTTGGCGGCGTGGTAACCGCCGTTTTCCTTGAGGTCACCCTCCTCACGAGCGGCCTCGATGCGCTTGGCGATCTCCTCGCGACCCGTCGTCGACAGGTGCTCGAGTTCGGCGGCGAGCCGGTCGTAGGCGTCCTGGGTGAGGAAGGTCTCCGTGTTCTCGGCCACGTCGTCTCCTTGTCGATGGGAATCGGTCGATATGGGTGTGCGGCCCCCGCCGTCGGCACTATGCCAAACGCCCCGGCAGCTGCCAGGGCGCATGTGTCGGATCAGCCTACGGGATCCAGCACGAGGGGACCAAACCGGTCGTCGCTGCGGCGGTCGTCGCGACACGCTCGCTGAACGTGCGGCTGTGAGCGTCGTCGGCCGGGTAGGAGACGACCTTCCATCCGACGATGCCGTGATCCTCGTCCTGAGCCTCCACCACACAACTGACCGCGCTGCCGCGCGCCAGCGTGAGCTGGAAATCGACCGTCACGCTGTGCGGCGCGTCGCTGAGATCGAACCCGGTGACGTCGATGTCGACGGACTGCGCGGCCTGTGTGTAGGTGTTCCACCCGAAGTAGCCGATGAGAGCGAGTACGACCAGACCGCCGACGATCCACGCCGAGCGGCGACGACCTGCGCTCCGGACGCGGCCGTAGCGGTCGTCGAGCTCCTGCTGCGTGCGCATCGCGGTCATGACACTTCCCGAGGTTCTAGGCTGGACTTCCAGGCTAGGCGCTCCGCGCGGAACAGAGGAACGATGCACGCACTGACGATCGCGCTCATCGGAATCGCCGACCCGGCGATTCCGACTCCCACCATGACGGTCAACCCTGACGCCGTCACTCCGGGATTCGTGGGCTTCGTCGGCATCGCGGTCGTCGCGGTGGCTGTGATCTTCCTTCTCATCGACATGCTGCGGCGCATCCGTCGTGCCGGCTACCGCGCAGAGATCGCGGAGGAACTCGACGCGAAGACGGCAGCGGATGCCGAGGCCCGCGCCGACGCTCAGGCGGCGGCGGCCGTCGAGGCGAGCGACACCGACGACCAGGACATCGACCCCGCCTCACGCTGACGCCGGTGCGCCGTGGGTCCGACCGGTACGCGCCGGCTCAGCCCGCCGCGCCCAGAGAGGGCACGAGCGGGTGCAGCGCGATCAGCAGACACGCCGTCCAATGGCAGAGGAAAGCCAGCACGGTGCACACGTGGAAGATCTCGTGGAACCCGAAGTGGCCCGGCCACGGGTTCGGCCTCTTCAGCGCGTAGACGATCGCTCCGCCGGTGTACAGCAACCCGCCGACGATGACGAGGACCATCATTGCGAGGTTCGCCTGCAGCAGGTCGACGATGTACATCACCGCTGCCCACCCCAGCAGAAGGTAGAGCGCCACGTAGAGCCACCGCGGGGCGTTGATCCAGAAGACGCGGAACAGGATGCCGAGGATCGCGCCCGACCAGACCAGCACGAGCAGGAGGGTGCCCTTGTCGGGCGTCAGCGCCAGCACGGCGATCGGCGTGTAGGTGCCCGCGATCAGCAGCAGGATGTTGGCGTGGTCGATGCGCTTGAGCACCGCCTTGGTCGTCGGCCCCCAGTTGAACCGGTGATACAGCGCGGAGTTGCCGAACAGGAGGAGCGAGGTCACCATGAAGACGACCGCGGCCCACTTCGCGGCCGCACCCTGGGCGAAGACGATGAGCAGGACCCCGGCGGCCACGGCGACCGGGAACGTTCCGGCGTGGATCCAGCCGCGCCACGTGGGCTTCAGGTCGACCTGTGCACGGACGGAGCCAGCTTCGAGAAGCGGGAGCTGGGGCATGTCGGCGCCCTCGGCGGATGCGTGTCGGGTCACGGCACCGAGCCTACGCGCAGCCTCATGCCGTCTTCCGCACATATCCTGTGTGCGGTCGGGGCCGGGGCTCGCGCGGTAGCGTAGGAACGTGACACCCACCGGTTCGGGCGAGGGGCGTGGATTCCTCTATCGCCTCTACAGTTCGCGCCTGCGTCGCGAGTTGACCCCCGACACGGTTCCCCACCACGTCGCGATGATGATCGACGGCAATCGTCGCTGGGCGCGTCAGGCCGGCTTCACGACGGTCGCGCACGGACACCGTGCCGGAGCCGCGAAGATGCACGAGTTCCTGCGCTGGTGCGACGATCTCGGCATCCGTGTGGTGTCGCTCTACCTGCTGTCCACCGACAACCTCACCAAGCGCGACTCGCAGGAGCTCGCCGATCTCATCGAGATCATCGCCGAGCTCGCCGACGAGCTCTCGCTCGAGCCCGGCTGGCGCGTGCAGCACGTGGGTCGAGCGGAGATGCTGCCACCGGACCTGGCCCGCGTGTTACGGACGGCGGAGCAGCGGACGGCCGGAAACACGGGCCTGCACGTGAACCTCGCGGTCGGCTACGGCGGACGAAGCGAGATCGTCGACGCCGTTCGCAGCATCATCGCGCAGCACGACGAGCGCGGCGGCTCGCTCGAAGAGCTCGCCGCCAGCCTCACCCCGGAGCAGATCGGCGAGCACTTGTACACCGGAGGGCAAGCGGATCCCGACCTGGTGATCCGTACCTCGGGCGAACAGCGTCTCAGCGACTTCCTGCTCTGGCAGTCGGCGCATTCCGAGTTCTACTTCGTGGAGGCGCTCGGGCCGGATCTGCGCGAGGTCGACTTCCTCCGTGCCATCCGCGACTACGCCACGCGTGATCGCCGGTACGGCAGCTGACCGGAGCGGTCCGACCCGTAACGACGCGGCGTGGGACAATGGAGGACGTGAACGACCTGCAGCCCTACCTCGATACCTTCGACAGCGCAGCGGGGTATCTGGACTGGGCGGCGTTCGGGCCGCTCTCACCTGCCGTGCGAGCCGAGACCCTGGCCGATGCCGAGCTCCTCGGCAGCGGTCGACGCTCCGGAATCGATCTGGTCTCCGAGAGATCCGACGAGGCGCGCGGCCTGGTCGCACAGGTTCTGGGATGTTCCGTCGACGAGGTCGTGTTGCAGCCGTCGACGACCCACGGATTGCAGCACGCGATGCAGGGTCTTCGGGGCGTGCTCGTCGTGTCGGCTCAGGAGTTTCCCGCCCTGCGGGTGACGGCGCGCCGCGCTCAGGATGCTCGCGGCGTGCTCTCGGTTCGCGAGATCGACCCCTCCGGCGGGATCGTCACGGCGGATGCCGTGGCGGAGGCGCTCGATGACGAGGTGACGGCGGTCGCCGTCAGCCTGGTCGATTTCCGCACGGGAGCTGTCGCCGACCTGGCGGCGATCCGCGACCGGATCGGTGATCGGCTGCTCATCGTCGATTCCGTTCAGGGTTTCGCCGTCGTCGACGCCGACTGGGATGCCGCCGATGTGGTGTGCGGCAACGGGTACAAATGGCTTCGGGCCGGCCGGGGCACCGGCTTCGCGCGGTTCTCCGATCGGGCACGCGAGCACATCGAACCCGTACTCTCGGGGATCTCCGGTATGCAGGGTGACGCGAGCAGCGTCGGGGTTCCCGCGCCGTTGCCGACGGCCGCCGCCTATCAGGTCGCCCCGGCCGACCACCTCGCCGCCGGTCGCCTGGCGGCGGCGCTGCGCGAGGTGCTCGACGCGGGCATCCCGGACGTCGCCGCCGAACTGCGCTCGCGCGCACGGGCCGTGATGGATCTCGCAGATCGCTATGGGATTCCTGTCGTGACCCCGCGCGACCGGCACGCCGGCATCGTGGCCTTGCAGCCGGCCCCTCACGAGGCGGCGCCGCTGGCCGCCGCTCTCGCCAATCACGGCGTCACCGTCACTGCCCGCGGCGCCACGATCCGGGTCGCGCCCCACGTCGGAACGGGTGCGGACAGTTTCGTTCTGCTCGGCGACGCCTTCGCCGAGCTCGCCGCCGCGCGTGCCATCGTCGAGCCCGGTCCCGCCGCCATCGCACTGCCGGAGCCCGGTTCTTCCGACGATCTTCCGGTCTCTCTCGAGGTCACCGCGGCCCCCACGCAGGCTCTCGAGGCCTCGTCCGCCGACGACATCACACGTTAACGTCCCCGACACCGATCGGCGGCGTGTCGCGGATGGCGCGAGCGCATCGCGCGCCGTACGGTCATCACATCGGGCAAGGCGCCCGGTCGGGTCGGCCTCCACACGACTCGTGGCCACGGTCGACTCGAAACTGCCGGGTGCTCCACCCGGGGCGGGAGTGAGTTGTGACCACACGGGCTTCACTGCAGCAACGCCGGATCGATGAGAGTGTCGAGGAGGTCGTGGACACCGATCTGCGCACCTACGTCCTCGACACTTCTGTGCTCCTCAGCGATCCGCGCGCGTTCTTCCGGTTCGCGGAGCATTCCGTCGTCGTCCCCGTGGTGGTGATCACCGAGCTCGAAGGCAAGCGGCACGACCCGGAGATCGGCTACTTCGCCCGGCAGGCTCTGCGTCACCTCGACGAACTGCGTGTCGAGCACGGGCGCCTGGACTTTGCCGTCCCCGTCGGGGACGGAGGAACGCTGCGCGTCGAGCTGACCAACACGGATCCCTCCGTTCTGCCCGCCGGCATGCGGCTCGGCGACAACGACACGCGCATCCTCTCCGTCGCCATGCACCTCGCTTCCGATGGCCAGCGAGTCACGGTCGTCTCGAAGGACCTCCCCATGCGCGTCAAGGCGGCCTCTCTCGGCATCCACGCCGAGGAGTATCTCGCGGAGCAGGCCGTCGACAGCGGGTGGACGGGCATCGCCGACATCGCGATCTCCGGTGACGACATGAGCGACCTCTACGAGGCGGAGGTCGCGACCAGCGAGGAGGTGCACGGCCTCCCGGTGAACACGGGTCTCGTGATCCACTCCGAGCGCGGGTCGGCTCTCGGCCGCGTCACCGGAGACGGCGCGTTCCGCCTCGTCCGCGGCGACCGCGACGTGTTCGGACTCCACGGCCGCAGCGCTGAGCAGCGCATCGCGATCGACCTGCTGCTGGATCCCGAGGTCGGGATCGTGTCCCTCGGTGGGCGCGCCGGAACCGGCAAGTCGGCGCTCGCTCTCTGCGCGGGACTGGACGCTGTCCTCGAGCGTCAGCAGCAGAAGAAGATCATCGTCTTCCGCCCGCTGTTCGCTGTCGGGGGCCAGGAGCTGGGCTACCTGCCGGGCGATCAGTCCGAGAAGATGAATCCGTGGGGGCAGGCGGTCTTCGACACCCTCGGATCCGTGGTCTCCGGAAACGTCCTCGAGGAAGTCGTCGCGCGCGGGATGCTCGAGGTGCTCCCGCTGACCCACATCCGCGGGCGCTCCCTCCACGACGCCTTCGTGATCGTCGATGAGGCTCAGTCCCTCGAGCGCAACGTGCTGCTGACGGTGCTCAGCCGGATCGGGCAGAACTCGCGCGTCGTCCTCACCCACGACGTCGGCCAGCGCGACAACCTCCGTGTCGGCCGCCACGACGGCATCGCCTCGGTGATCGAAACGCTGAAGGGCCACAGCCTCTTCGGTCACGTGACGCTCATGCGCTCCGAGCGTTCGGCGATCGCCGCGCTGGTCACCGACCTGCTGGAGCAGGGCGAGCTGAGCTGACGCTCCCCGTTCGCACCGCGCCGTCCGCGGCGAGGCCTACTCCCAGCGATAGCCCTCGCCGCGGACGGTAGCGATGTGGTCGGCGCCGAGCTTCGCTCGCAGGTACCGCACGTAGACGTCCACGACGTTCGAACCCGGATCGAAGTCGAGGCCCCAGATACGGCTGAGCAGCGTCTCACGCGTGAGGACCTCGCCGGCGTGACGCAGGAACTGTTCGGCGAGTGCGAACTCGCGGGCGGAGAGGTCGACGTCGTGACCGGCTACGGAGCAGCGGCGCGCCAGCAGGTCGAGCGTCACATCTCCGCGGGAGAGCACCATCGTGATGGCTCCCGTGCGCTCCCGAAGACGCGAGCGCACGCGCGCCATGAGCTCCGCGAGCGAGAAGGGCTTCGGAACGTAGTCGCTGGCGCCGGCATCCAGCCCGTCCACGGCGTCGCGGGCCGAACTACGAGCGGTCAGCATGATCACCGGGAGCGACTGCCCGTCGCCGCGCAGACGCCGCAGAACCTCGAAACCGTCCATGCCGGGAAGGCCGACGTCGAGGATCACGAGATCGATGTCACCGCGCGAGGCACGTTCGAGACCGGCCGCGCCGTCCTCGCAGGCGGTCGTCTCGTACCCTTCGGCGGACAGGGCGCGCGAGACCATCGAGACGATGTGCGGCTCGTCGTCGACGATGAGGATGCGGGTCATCCGGAGGCCTCCCGTTGTTGGACGACATCCCCCGCGCGCACCGGCGTGGGCAGCGTCGCCTGCGTACCGATGGGGATCTCGATGGTGAAAGTGGCACCGCCACCCGGAGTGTCGGCCACGGTGCAGTGACCGCCGTGCGCCTTGGCGATCGCGTCGACGATGGCGAGGCCCAGGCCCGATCCGCCGACCGACCGCTTGCCGGTGCCCCGGTCGAAGCGACGGAAGATACGGTGGCGCACCGCGGGCGCGATTCCCGCGCCGTGATCGCGTACCCACAGCTGAGCACCGGAGGGATGCACGGCGCTGCCGATCTCGATCGCCGAGCCGGCGGGGGTGTACTTCGCCGCGTTGTCGGCCAACTGCAGCCACGCCTGCAGGAGGCGATCACGATCGCCGTGGATGATCCCTGCTGCGCGTTGCTCGACCCCCCAGTCGTGGTCCGCGATGACGGCGACCAGCTCCGCGACGCGTCGGGTCAGCGCGTCCAGATCGACATCTCCCATCGTGAAGCTGTCGCTTTCGACGGCGGCCAGCAGGTCGATGTCGCCGATCAGGCGCGTCATGCGATCGAGTTCGGCGATGCCGAGCGCACGCGTCGCCGCGACGTCGGAGGGGTCGGCGGCATCCATGAGCTCCAGGTGTCCGCGCACGATCGTGATCGGCGTCTTCAACTCGTGTCGCACGTCGTCCAGGAGCCGGCGCTGGGCGTCGAAGAGAGCATCGGGGCTCTCGAGGCCGTCAGGCAGCTCTGGCGTGTGGCGTCTCTCGTCCAGCAGCAGCCAGCCCACCAGTGCCGTCACCGCGAGCGTCAGAGCCGCTGCAGCGGCGAAGACGACGACCGAGACCCAGGTGGTCGGCGCGCCGGTCGCGGCGTGGACCGAGAGCAGCGCGAGGGCCGTCAGTCCGAATCCCGCCGCGACCACGGCCAGGACGACGCCGAGCCCGCGTGCGCGCCTTGCCGCACGGGGAGGGCGGACGGCGCGATTCACCCTCTGATTATGAACCCGACAGGGGGAGCAGGCGATCAGCCGGGGTGCGTCATCGACAGAAGGTCGAGCTTCGTGTCGAGTTGCTCCTCGGTCAGCTCTCCTCTTTCGACGTAGCCGAGGTCGATCACAGCCTCGCGCACCGTGATGCCCTTGGCGACGGCGTGCTTGGCGATCTTCGCCGCCGCTTCGTAGCCGATGAGCTTGTTGAGCGGGGTCACGATCGACGGCGACATCCCGGCGAAGGCGGCGGCGCGCTCGAGGTTCGCTTCCAGACCGTCGACCGTCTTGTCGGCCAGCACGCGCATCGCGTTCGACAGCAGGCGGATCGACTCCAGCAGGGCCGTGCCCATGACCGGGATCGCGACGTTCAGCTCGAACGAGCCGGATGCGCCCGCCCAGGCCACCGTCGCGTCGTTGCCGATCACGCGCGCGCACACCATGAGGGTCGCCTCGGGGACGACCGGGTTCACCTTTCCGGGCATGATCGAGGACCCGGGCTGCAGGTCGGGGATGTGCAACTCGCCGAGGCCGGTGTTGGGGCCCGATCCCATCCATCGCAGGTCGTTGTTGATCTTCGTCAGCGAGACCGCGATCGTGCGCAGGGCGCCGGATGCCTCGACCAGGCCGTCGCGGTTGGCCTGCGCCTCGAAGTGGTCGTGCGCTTCGGTGATGGGAAGTTCGGTCTCCTCGGCCAGGAGCGCGATGACCTTCTGCGGGAAGCCGAGTGGTGTGTTGATGCCGGTGCCGACGGCCGTGCCGCCCAACGGCACCTCGCCCACGCGGGGAAGCACGGCACGCACCCGCTCGATGCCGAGGCGGATCTGGCGCGCATACCCCCCGAACTCCTGTCCGAGGGTCACCGGAGTCGCGTCCATGAGGTGCGTGCGGCCCGACTTCACGGCGTCCTTCCACAGGAGCGCCTTCGCCTCCAGGGCGACAGCGAGGTGGTCGAGGGCGGGGATGAGGTCATCGATGAGCGCCTGTGTGACGGCGATGTGGACGGAGGTCGGGAAGACATCGTTGGACGACTGCGATGCATTGACGTGATCGTTCGGATGAACCGGCGCGCCGAGCTTCTGAGTGGCGAGCGAGGCGAGTACCTCGTTCATGTTCATGTTCGACGAGGTGCCCGATCCCGTCTGGTATGTGTCCACGGGGAAGTGGGCGTCGTATCGACCGGTGATGACGTCGTCGGCGGCAGCCGCGATCGCATCGGCGATCGCGCCATCAAGGGTTCCGAGTTCCTTGTTGGCCAGCGCCGCGGCCTTCTTGATGCGCGCAAGCGCGGCGATCTGCGTCGACTCCAGCCCGGTGCCCGAGATCGGAAAATTCTCCACGGCGCGCTGGGTCTGTGCGGCGTACAGAGCGTCCTTCGGCACGCGCACCTCGCCCATCGTGTCGTGTTCGATGCGGTACTCGGTGGTCTCGGTCATTGCGGTCACGTCCTCGTTTCCTGTGCGTCTTCGGTTGTGGTGTCGGGCGGGTGCCCGGCTCAGGCCGTCTGGAGGCCTACGGCGACGTGCGGCACCGCCGTGCCCTCGCTCAGCCGGTAGTTCGCGCCCACGATGCCCAGTCGGCCCTCGGCGACCGCGTCGGCGATGAGCCGCGAGGAGGCGAGCAGATCGTCGACCGTGTTCTTGAGGTGTTCCCGTCCCACGTCCTCGGCGTCCAGCTCACGAGGATCGACCTCGCCGCCGGCATCGCGGAGCACGGTGCGTGCCGCCGGCACGATGCGCGCGATCAGGCGCCAGATGTGCGGGGGGAGTTCGGGCGAGCCGAGCGCGGTGGAGTCGATCGCGGCGCGCACGGCACCGCACGCGTCGTGTGCGAGCACGATGATGAGCGAGACGTCCAGCGCCGCGACGGCATACTCCAGGCTGGCCACCGCGGAGTCCGAGGCGACCTGGCCGGCGTTACGGACGACGAACAGGTCGCCGAGGCCCTGATCGAAGATGATCTCCGCCGCCAGGCGTGAATCCGCACAGCCGAACAGCGCGGCCCGTGGGGTCTGAGCGGCGGCGAGCTCGTTGCGCCGCTCGACGTCTTGTCGCGGATGGCGCGGCTCACCTGCGACGAAACGGGCGTTGCCCTCGAGCATCTCCTCCCAGACGAGCGAAGGGGTGGGGCGGACGGTTGCGTTCATCTCTTCTCCTCGCGCATGGTCAGAATCTGATCGGTGACGCCGGACGCCGCGACGGCGGCCGTTGCGGCGTCGGTCGCCCCGTAGATCAGCACCGTGTCGGAGCCGGCCGTCGTCGAGATGGCGTACGAGACCGTGTCGGTGCGGGCGGCGGCAGGGATCGTGTACTCGTCCCAGGCGATCCCGTCGATGGTGACGCTGCCGGAGGGCGCGAACCCGCCCAGCACCTTCGTCGCCCATCCGGCGTCGGCGTCGACGCCCTGTGCCACGCGCACGTAGCCGCTCGGCGGTGCATACACGACGCGCCACATCGAGCCCTCCAGTCGCGCCGAGTTGGCGCGCCAGTTCTCGGGGACGACGGGAACCAGCAGGGGGTGTCCGATGGCTTCCGACGCGCTCTGCGCTGCCGCGGCCACGTCCGCTTCCTCAGGGTCGGGCAGTGAACCGCGCGGCACCCCGAAGTAGACGACGGCGACGACGGCCATGATGACCAGGAGAGCTGCCACCAGGTTGCGGAAGGTCTTGCTCTGGCGGTACGCCCGCGAGGCGGCCGCCTTGCGATCGGCGGTCTCCGCGGGCGTCTCGGGTCGGCCGAGCTCCGCGACGATGCGAGGACCCGATGCCATTACGACTCCGCGTCCGCGGGACGGGCGGCATCGAGAAGCCGCTTCGCGCCGAGCAGCCACTCCTCGCAGCGCGCGGCGAGAGCTTCACCGCGGGTCCACAGGGCGAGCGACTGCTCCAGAGTCGGCGCGCCCTGCTCGAGTTCGGCTACAACGCGCACGAGCTCGTCCCGGGCCTGCTCGAATGAGAGATCGGCGACGTCGGTGGCCGTGTCGCTGGTCATGGCGTCCATTCTAGGCCGCCCCGCCGGCGTCTTCTGCGAGCGGACCCGCCGAGCGCGCGGTGAACGAGCCCTCGGCGACGGTGACCGTCACGGAGGTGCCCACGGGAACCTGACGAGCGTCGCGGACGATGACCCCGGCATCCAGATGGGCGATGGCATAGCCGCGTTCGAGTGTCGCGCCGGGGGAGAGGGCGCGCAGCGACGCGCGCAGCTGCGCCGTCGTGCGTTCCGCGGCATCCATCCGTCGGTGCACGATGTCGCGGCCGCGCGAGACGAGGGTCCAGAGCTCGTGGGCGCGGGGCGTGAGCAGAGACTCGGGCGTCCGCAGCACAGGACGCGAGCGCAGCTGCTCGAGCTGGGCGATGTCGTGACCGACCCTTTGCGTGAGGCGCGTGCGCGCGCGCGAGCGCAGCTGGTTCACGAGCGCCCGTTGCTCCGAGACGTCGGGGACGACGCGCTTGGCGGCATCCGTCGGTGTCGACGCCCGTACGTCCGCGACGTCGTCGAGTAGCGGATGGTCGTTCTCGTGGCCGATGGCGGAGACGACCGGCGTGGATGCCGCGGCCACCGCACGCACCAGGCGTTCATCGCTGAAGCCGAGCAGGGTCTGCGGATCGCCGCCGCCGCGGGCGATGATGATGACGTCGACGTTCGGGTCGGCATCGAGCGCCGTGAGCGCGGCGATCGTCTCGGGAACGCAGCGCTCGCCCTGGACCGCGGCATGGATCGTGCGGAAGCGGACCCCCGGCCAGCGCAGTTCGGCGTTGCGGTGCACATCCTTCTCCGCGTCGCTGCGCTCACCGGTGACGAGGCCGACGAGCTGGGGAAGGAACGGAAGGCGCTTCTTGCGGGCAGGGTCGAACAGTCCCTCTGCACGCAACTGGGCGCGCAGCTTCTCGAGCCGCTCGAGCTGATCGCCGAGGCCCGTATGGCGCATCGCGGAGACGGTGAAGGTGAAGTCTCCGGTCTTCACGAAGAAGTCGCTCTTCACGCACGCCACCACGAGGTCGCCGACCTTGAGGTCATCGGGCAGGCGCTGAAGGGTCGAAGACCACAGACGGAACGAGAGCATCGCGTCACCGTTCGCGTCCTTCAGGCGCCCGAAGACGTGTCCGCCGCGGAGGTTCCACGCGGTGATCTCACCTTCGACCCAGACGGACCCCCAGGTCGAGACGAACCCGCGGATGGTCTCGTTCAACCGTGACACCGACGTCGGAGCATCGGCGCGTGAGTCGCGCGGAGCGACCGCATCGGGAGGAGGGACGTGCCCGGGGGCGGACGCGAACGATGCCATCGATGCCTCTCCGCCGCGCGCATGCGGCCCTCACTCAGCCCGCTCTCCCTAGAATCAAGGGGTGAGCAGCACAGCCATCCGTCTTCCGACGCCCCACATTCCAGGCCCGCGCGGACGGCTTCAGGATAACCCGGTCCCCGGACACAAGCGGGTCCTCCTCGCGTCACCGCGAGGGTACTGCGCCGGCGTCGATCGCGCCGTGATCGCCGTCGAGAAGGCGCTGGAGCGCTACGGTGCACCCGTGTACGTGCGCAAGCAGATCGTGCACAACATCCACGTCGTCACCGAGCTCGAGGCGAAGGGAGCCGTGTTCGTCGAGGAGGTCGATGAAGTGCCCGAAGGTGCCCACGTCGTCTTCAGCGCGCACGGTGTGTCGCCGGCCGTCGTGAACGCGGCCTCCGAGCGGGGCCTCCAGGCGATCGATGCCACTTGTCCTCTCGTGACCAAGGTGCACCGCGAGGCGGTGCGCTTCGCCCGCGACGACTTCGAGATCCTCCTCATCGGCCACGACGGCCACGAAGAGGTCGAGGGGACGGCCGGAGAGGCCCCGGACCACGTCACCGTCGTCAACTCGCCCGAGGAAGCCGATCGGGTCGTCGTGAAAGATCCGGCGAAGGTCGTCTGGCTGTCGCAGACGACGCTCTCGGTCGATGAGACCATGGAGACGGTTCGCCGTCTGCGCGAACGTTTTCCCGAGCTTCAGGATCCGCCGTCTGACGACATCTGCTACGCGACGCAGAACCGCCAGGTTGCCATCAAGAAGGTCGCCAAGGACGCCGACCTCGTCATCGTCGTCGGCTCGGCGAACTCCTCCAACTCCGTGCGCCTGGTCGAGGTGGCGCTGGAATACGGCGCGAAAGCGGCCTACCGCGTCGACTACGCCCACGAGATCCAGCAGGAATGGCTCGACGGCGTCGAGACCGTCGGGGTCACCAGCGGAGCCTCCGTGCCCGAGGTGCTCGTGCAGGAAGTCCTCGCCGACCTCGCCGGCGCCGGCTACGCCGACGTCGAGCAGGTGCGCACGGCCGAGGAGGATCTGATGTTCTCGCTTCCCAAGGAGCTCCGCCAGGATGCGAGCGGGCGCCGGGACGACCGTGCACTGGGTGGGCGGTCGCGCGGATGAGCGACCCGACCGGATCGTCCACACACGCGCAGACGCCGCGTCCGCGTCCGCAGTACGGCGAGTATGCGAGCCCCGAGGAGCAGCGGGCGCGGATCCAGCAGCCCGAGCCGGCCTCCGTCTCGCCCCACCCCGCGCTGCCGCACACGGCACCCAGCCGAGTCCACCCGCCCACCGCTCCGGCGACGACCGCCGCCGCGCGCCCGACGCGCACCGCGGACCGCATCATCACCTTCGCCCTGCTCGTGTACGGTCTCGTGACCGTCGTCAGTGCGGTGCCGCAGCTGTGGGACTTCTCCGGCTTCGCGCAGACGTGGATGCAGGTCGGGGGTATCGACGCGACGTTCACGAACACCGCGCAGGGCGAGCTGTGGGGTCGCATCGGAGCCTTCGTCTTCATCGGCGGGTGGATGCTCACCGCGTTGCTGTCGTGGGTGTCGCTGCGTGCGCGTCGCCTGTCGTGGTGGATTCCCCTCGTCGGGGCGATCGTGACCTTCATCCTCGCCACGGTGTGCTTGACGGTGCCGCTGCTCGGCGACCCTGCGATCGTCACCCACTTCGCCCGATGAGCGACACGGGGCGCCTTCTCGCCGTCTGCGTCGTACGGGCGCTGCGCCCTGACGCCGGATCACTCGGTGTGACAGCGATCGATAAGGCCGCGGTCGACGGGGCGGTGCGCCTCGGACGCTACGGCGCGTATGCCGATGTGCAGGCGAATCGGAAGCACCATGGTGGCCTGGACAAGGCTCTGTATGCGTACGCGCAGGAGGACGCCGAGTTCTGGGAGACGCAGCTGCGGGCGCCTCTCCCGCCCGGATGGTTCGGCGAGAACCTCCGTGTCGAGGGGCTCGACGTCAATCGTGCCCGTATCGGCGAGCAGTGGCGGATCGGGGAGACGGCCGTCGTCGAGGTGACGATGCCGCGGACACCGTGCCAGACCTTCGCCCGCTGGGTGCGCACCGTCGACCGGTCGGCGGAACGCGGCTGGGTGCGGCGGTTGTCGGCAGAACGGCGGCTCGGTCCGTACCTGCGCGTCGTGCGTACGGGCTCCGTCCGCGCGGGCGATCCCATCCGGGTGATCCACGTGCCCGACGGTGCTCCGGGACTGCTCGACGCGTACGTCGACCCTGCCTGATCGCAGCGACCGCACCCGCCTTCAGCGCGGCGCGGCACCGCACATCGCGGCACCGGATACCGACGAGAAACGCCCCCGGAGACGTGAGCTCCGGGGGCGTTCTCGATGCGGATCAGAGGCTGATCGAATGCCCTGCCGAGCCGAGCTGCTGTGTCGCCTCGACGACGCGAGCGGCCATGGCCGTCTCGGCCACCTTGCCCCAGGCGCGCGGGTCGTAGGCCTTCTTGTTGCCCACCTCGCCGTCGACCTTCAACACGCCGTCGTAGTTGCTGAACATGAAGCCGGCGACCGAACGCGTGAAGGCGTACTGCGTGTCGGTGTCGATGTTCATCTTGACGACACCGTTGGCCACGGCGGTCGCGATCTCCTCCGGCGTCGAGCCGCTGCCACCGTGGAAGACCAGGTCGAGGGGCTTCGCGTCGGTGCCGAAGCGCTCCGCGATGCCCGCCTGGATCTCACCGAGCAGCTCGGGGCGCAGCTTCACGTTGCCGGGCTTGTAGACGCCGTGCACATTGCCGAACGTCAGAGCGGCGATATAGCGGCCGTTCTCGCCGAGGCCGAGCGCCTCGACGAATCGAGACACATCGGCGGTGGTCGTGTAGAGCGCCTCGTTGGAGCCCTCGTGCTTGACGCCGTCCTCTTCGCCGCCGACCACGCCGATCTCGACCTCGAGAATCGCGTTGATGTTCTTCATGCGAGGCAGCAACTCCTTCGCGATGGCGATGTTCTCGTCGAGCGCAACAGCCGACCCGTCCCACATGTGCGACTGGAAGATGGGGTTGCGACCGGCGCGGACCTCCTCCTCGGATGCCGCGATCAGCGGGAGCACGAAGTCCTCGAGGGCGGGCTTGGGGCAGTGGTCGGTGTGCAGAGCCACCGTGATCGGGTAGTTCTTGGCGACCTCGGTCGCGAACTTCGCGAACGCCAGCGCGCCGGTGGCGCGACCCTTCACGGTGTGGCCCGCGAAATAGTCGGCTCCGCCGGTGGTCACCTGGATGATGCCGTCGGATCCGGCTTCGGTCAGACCCTGCAGGATCGCGTTGATCGACTGCGAGCTGGCGGCGTTGATCGCGGGGAACGCGTAGCCACCGGCCTTCGCGCGGTCCAGCATCTCGGCGTATTGCTCAGGGGTGGCGACAGGCATTTCTGCTCCTCAGTTCTGCGGGGATTCCTGGCACAGCCTATCGAAGCACCAGCGACGTCGGTGAGGCCCCCGCCGGGCAAAAGCGCCGGGTCGAGCTTGCCGCAGTGATAAGAAGTGCGGTTCCTTCCTCAGGCATTGGCTGAAAACACCGCATCCGCGCGGTGCGGCCGCCTAGGCTGACGTCATGGTGAGCCTGACCGCGGACATGAGCCCTTTGCACCCCGACCGGAACCTGGCGATGGAGTTGGTGCGCGCGACGGAGGCGGCGGCCATTCGCTCCGTACCGTTCATCGGACGGGGCCAGAAGGAGAAGGCCGACGGTGCGGCCGTCGACGCCATGCGGGCGTTTCTCACCACGGTGAACTTCGACGGAGTCATCGTCATCGGCGAGGGCGAGAAGGACAACGCTCCCATGCTCTTCAACGGTGAACACGTGGGAACGGGTCGCGGGCCCCAGTGCGACGTCGCCGTCGATCCGATCGACGGAACCTCGCTGACCGCCGAAGGACGCAACAACGCGCTTTCGGTTCTCGCGGTCTCCGATCGCGGCTCCATGCTCGACGCGTCGAGTGTGTTCTACATGGACAAGATCGTCACCGGTCCGGCCGGCGTCGGTGTCGTGGACATCCGCCTGCCCGTCGGCGAGAACATCCGTCTTCTGGCGAAGGCACTGGGCAAGCCCGTCGACGAGCTCGTGGTCTCGGTGCTGAACCGTCCCCGCCACGCCCGACTGATCGAGGAGATCCGCGACGCCGGCGCCGGAACGCGGCTGATGAGCGACGGTGACGTCGCCGGTGGGATCAACGCGGCACGGCACAACGCCCGTACCGACATGTGCATCGGCATCGGAGGCAGCCCCGAAGGCGTCGCGACCACGTGCGCGATCAAGGCGCTCGGAGGCCACATCCAAGGACGTCTCTGGCCGCGCGACGACGACGAGAAGCAGCGCGGGATCGATGCAGGTCTGAAAGTCGACGGCTACGTGTACGAGGCCGACGAACTGGTCACCGGCCGCAACACCATCTTCGTGGCCACGGGCGTCACGAACGGTGAACTGGTTGCCGGTGTTCGGCGTGACGGCGACTTCGTCTATACGGAGAGCGTCGTGCTGCGGGGGGCGTCGGGCACGTTGCGGCGTATTTCGTCGGAGCACCTCACGTCGAAGTGGCTCTGAGCGCGGACTGTAGCATCGGCGCGGCGCGCGCGGTATGGGGGACGTGAGAGCCTCCCCTCTGGCAGAATGGACAGCGGTGTCACCGGCGACACAGACGTTTCCACGCAGTCCGGGGGTCACATGTCCGCAGCATCCAGCAGTCCCAGAACGGGTCAGGTGAGCGTCACCGTCGACCCCGCACGTCGACCCGACGTGCTCTTGCGTCGCCGGATGCCGGAGGGTCACCAGGTCAGTGCCTGGTGGATGATCGGCGCATTCGTCGCGGTCTCCGTTTCCGTCGTCGCACTCCTCAACCTGTTCCCGGCCTGAGCGCTCCTCGACTCACAGCCGGTCCCGGACAGAGCCGAGGTCGGCGGAGATGCCCGGTTCGGGATCATCGGCACCGGCTGCGCTCGGGATCATTTCCGGGGCGAGCATCTTGCGGGGCGCCTTCTCGATGGATGCGGGCGCCGTCGCGGCATCCAGCTTCGTCTCGTCGATCCCGGGGAACTTCCGCGCCGTCACGAGCACACGCGACTCGAGGGATCCGGTGAAGCGGTTGTAGCTGTCGACCGTGCGCTCGATGGCCCGACGGAGATCCTCGGCGTGTCCGGCGAGTCCGCCCAGCCGCTGGTACAGTTCGGTGCCCAGCTCGAACAGGCGGCGGGCCTCCGTGGACACCTCCTGCTGGGTCCAGGTGTAGGCCACCGTCTTCAGAACGGCCCAGAGGTTCACCGGTGACGCGAGTGCCACGCGCTGACGGAAGGCGTGATCGAGCAAGGTGGGATCCTCTTCGAGCGCGGTCGACAGGAGCGCCTCGTTCGGCAGGAAGCACACGACGAACTCGGGGCTCGCGTCCAGTCCCGACCAATACGACTTCTTCGCGAGGGCATCGACATGCGCGCGGACGGCTCGGACATGACGTTGGAGCAGCGCTGCGCGCCGGACGGCCTCCTCGCCGGTCGCCGTGATCGCGATCGCCGACGCCTCGAGGTAGGCATCCAACGGCACCTTCGCGTCGACGGCCAGTGACATGCCGCCGGGGAGGCGAACGATCATGTCGGGTCTGCCGTCGCCGGCGTGGGAGGTCACCGACGCCTGCAGATCGAAATCCACATAGCGGGTGAGGCCCGCCGATTCGACCACGCGCCGCAACTGCGTCTCGCCCCAGACGCCGCGTGTGGCGTTCGAACGCAGCGCGCCCGCCAGGGACTCGGTGGTCGCTCGCAGCGCCTCATCGCTCGCGCGCGCGGCGCGCAGCTGCTCGGCGAGCGAACCGTACTGATTCTGGCGGTCGCGCTCGAGCTCGGTCACCTTCTGCTGCATCAGCTGGAGGGACTCCTGCACCGGCGCGAGCGCGCGAAGGACGAGCTGGTCACGTCGTTCACGCTCCTGCTGAGCGCTGAGATCGGCGCGGGCCTGGGCTCCGAGGTCGCGGGTGATCGTGCGCTCATGTTCCAGCTGCGCGCCCAGCGCGCGAGCCGACGTCTCCGCCGCCGCCAGGCGTGCCGACAGGTCTGCGGTCTCGCGTGCCGTGCGCTCCGCGGCGCGCGAGACCCCGGTGATCCAGCCGCCGGCGGTGCCGACGACCAGGCACAGCGCTCCGACGACGATGAGGGTGAAGGCGTCCATGCCTCCAGGGTGGCGCACGCCACCGACATCCGTGGGCGCCGCGCGGTGCGGTGCGCGGCCGTTCAGCCGACCGCCGGGGCGACGGGCGCGAGCCGGTCGCTGCCGGCGAGCCGCGGGACGCGCACACCGAGCAGCATGGCGAGTTCGACGACGTCGTGCGCACCGGCGCGCGCCGCGGCGTCGATCATGATGTGCGCGCAGGCGAGCGCATCGGACGCGGCGTCGTGGTGGGCGAAGTCGAGGAATCCCGCGGCAGCGGCGACCGACGGCAGTCGATACGACGAGAGGTCGTAGGTCTTGCGGGCGACCTGGAGACTGCACAGGTAGCGATACGACGGGCACGCGGCATCCGTCGCCTCGCACGCGCGCCGCAGGACGCTCATGTCGAATCCGGCGTTGTGGGCCACGACGACGTCGTCGCCCACGAACCGGTCGAGGGCCGAGAGCTGGTCGATCCACGTCGGAGCATCCACGACGTCCTCCGGGCGGATGCCGTGGATGCCGATGTTCAGCTCGAAGAAGCGGTCGTGACCGGCCGGGGGCTTGATGAGCCAGCCCGCCGTCTCCACGACACGACCATCGCGCACGCGAGTGAGACCGACCGCGCACGCCGAGGCGCTCGACGAGTTCGCGGTTTCGAAGTCGATCGCGGTGAAGTCGAGGGCCACCACTCAACTGTGCGCGTCGAGGCCACCCGGCATCGGCAGGCGCGCCGGGGGAGCGCGTTGCGGACCCCGGCGCACGGCGGGGAGCGAACCTGCTGCGTTCGCTCCCCGCCGGCCGTCGTGCCCGGGTCAGTAGCGCATGACGATCCGACCGTCGATCTGGCCCCTCTCCATCCGCTCGAAGATGTCGTTGACGTCCTCGAGGCTCTCCACGTGCACGGTGGGGTGGATCTGACCGCGGGCATAGAAGTCGAGCGCTTCGATCATGTCCTGGCGCGTGCCGACGATCGATCCGCGGATCGTGATCGCGCGCAGGACGATGTCGAAGATGTCGGCGTCGAAGGTCCCGGGCGGCAGGCCGTTGAAGACGATGGTGGCTCCCCGCCGCACGACGCTGAGCGCCTGGTCGAAGGCCCGGGGATGCACCGCGGTGACCAGGACACCGTGCGTTCCGCCCGTGTGCTCTTGGATCGCGATGCCGGGATCCGCGTCCCTGGCGTTGACCGTCACTTCCGCACCGTGGCGACGAGCCAGTTCCAGCTTGGCGTCGTCGACATCGACGGCGGCCACACGCATGCCCATGGCCCGCGCGTACTGCACCGCGATGTGGCCGAGTCCGCCGATGCCGGAGATCGTCACCCACTCGCCCGGTCGCACGCCGGTCATCTTCAGCCCCTTGTACACGGTGACCCCGGCGCAGAGGATCGGAGCGACCTCGACCGGGTCGGCTCCGTCGGGAATCCGCGCGGCGTACTTCTCGTCGACGAGCATGAACTCGCCGAAGCTGCCGTCGACCGAGTAGCCGCCGTTCTGCTGAGCAGGGCACAGCGTCTCCCACCCGGTGCGGCAGTACTCGCACGTTCCGCAGGCGGACCACAGCCAGGCGTTGCCGACCTTCTGGCCGACGGTGAGTGTCGTGACGCCGGCCCCGAGGGCGACGACCTCGCCGTAGCCTTCGTGGCCGGGGATCAGATCGCCCTTCGGTGCGACCGGCCAGTCGCCGCGCGCGGCGTGGAGGTCGGTGTGGCAGACGCCGCTGGTGATCACGCGCACGAGCGCCTGGCCGGGCCCGGGCCGTGGCACGGGGACCTCGGAGACGGTCAGTGGCTCGCCGGGCGCGGTGACCACCGCGGCGCGCATCGTCGTGGCGATCGCGTCGGTCGCCGCGGCAGCAGGGGTGTCGGTCAGAGTCGTCATTGACATCACTTCCTCTCGGCGGAGCCGTTCCGCCCGATGCCTCGACGGTAGGAACGTCGAGGTTGCAAGAGGTTGCGGGCGTAGGGTCGGCTCATGGCGACGCGTGACGAGATGGCTGCGAGCTTCGGCTCGGCGGCCAAGGAGTACGAGGCGGGCCGGCCGACCTACCCGGCGGCGGCCGTGAGGTGGTTGCTGGCTCCGATCGGCCCGCGCCCGCGGGTCGCAGACGTCGGGGCGGGTACCGGCAAGCTCACCGCCGCGCTGGTCGATGCCGGTGCCGACGTGATCGCGGTGGAGCCGGATGCCGCGATGCTGGCCACCCTGCGCGAGACCCTTCCTGCCGTGGAGACGCTGATCGGCTCGGCGGAGCGCATGAACCTTCCGGACGAGAGCGTCGATGCCGTCGCCTTCGGTCAGGCGTGGCACTGGGTCGACGTGGCCGCGGCATCCGTCGAGGTCGGACGCGTCCTGAAGCCGGGCGGCGTCCTCGGTCTGGTCTGGAACATCCGCGACGAGACCACGCCGTGGGTTGCCCGCCTCGGCGCCATCATGAAGGGCAGCCACGCCGAAGAGCTGCTCGCCGGTGCGGGGCCGACCGTCACCGCGCCCTTCGGGACGCTCGAGCGGAGGACCTGGCGGTGGTCGCGACGGCTGACCCGGTCAGAACTCGCGGCGATGGTGCGATCGCGCAGCTATGTCATCACGGCGGCATCGGGCGAGCGGGACCGCATCCTCGCGGAGGTCGACGAGCTCTTCGCCGCATCGTGTCACCCGGTCGAGGACGGCGTCGACGTCGTCGAGCTGCCGTACCGCACAGAGGTGTTCCGCAGCATCCGCGGATGAGCGCGCGAAGGCCGCTCCCAGGGGCGGATGCCGCGCCGAGACGTCAGGCCGCGTAGAGGACGGCGCCGCCGTCGACCGTGACGCGGACCTCATCGCCGAGAGCCGGGATCGGTGTGCCGATGGCACGCAACGGCACGGCGACGGTCGTGCCGTCGGCGCAGGCGAGGGTCGCGGTGGCCGTCGCACCCACGAGCGCGATGGCGGTCACGCGGGCGGGCGCCGCCTCGGCATCCGTCGTCAGCCTGAGCTGTGTCGGGCGCACCATGGCGACGCTCGTCGAGGCGCCGCCGGAGAAGTCGGCATCGATGGCGAGCGTGCCGATGGGACACCGGAATCCGCCGGCCGCGGTCTTCTCGCCCGCCAACAGGACGATGTCACCGAGCAGACGCGCCACGGCTGCCGACACCGGGCGTGCGAAAACGTCGGCGCACGGGCCGGCCTGCTGCAGCCGTCCGCCGTCGAGCACCGCGACGGCCTGCCCGAAGGCGAGAGCCTCTTCGGGATCGTGGGTCACCAGCACGCTGGTCACCTGCGCCCGCGTCAGCGCTTCGACGACCTGTGCGCGCACCTGCGTGCGCAACTCGGTGTCGAGCGCACTGAAAGGCTCGTCGAGCAGCAGGACGCGCGGGTGCGGCGCGAGGGCTCGAGCGAGAGAGACGCGCTGCTGCTGACCTCCGGAGATCTCGTGGGGATAGCGCTCGAGCAGCTCCGGTTCGATACCCGCGAGCGTGGCGGCGGCCGCAACCGCGCCGGTGCGTTCGCCGCGCACGGAGCCTCGAAGCCCGAAGGCGATGTTCCGCCGTGCGGTGAGGTGAGGGAAGAGGGCGCCGTCCTGTGCGACGTAGCCGATCCGTCGCCGATGCGGCGCCAGATGGCGCGTGGCCGTGGCGGCGATCTCCTCACCCAGACGGATCTCGCCGCCTGTGATCCGTTCGAACCCGGCGATCGCACGCAGAAGCGTGGACTTGCCGCTTCCCGACGGACCCACGATCGCGAGCCGTTCGCCGTCGGCGACGGCCAGCTGCACGCCATCGAGCACGAGGTCCGCGCCGAGGCGCACGGCGGCATCCGTCACGGTCAACGAGGTCATCGATCGCTCCGTCGTCGGGCGTCGGCGAGGAGGAGAGCGACGCTCGGAACCGACAGCACGATGAGCATGATCGCATACGGCGCACCGGCGACGAAGTCGGCGTTCGAGGTCTCAGACCAGAACTGGGTGGCGAGGGTGCGGGTCCCGCTCGGGGCCAGCAGGAGGGTCGCCGTCAGCTCGTTCGCGCAGCCGAGCCCGACGAGGGCCAACGCCGCGCCGAATGACGATGCCATGAGCGGAGCCGTCACCTGGACCGTCGCCGCGAAGCGCGTCCGGCCGAGAGTCTGTGCCGCTTCCTCGAGGCGCGGAGGCACCTGCGCCAAACCGCTGCGAAGGCTCACCAGGGCGCGGGGGAGGAAAACGATGACGTAGGCCGCGATGACGGTTGCGGGGGTCTGATACAGCCCCGGCACGACGCGAAGGGTCACCGTGACCAGGGCGAGAGCGACGATGATCGTCGGGAGGCTGCTGGCCAGGTACATCGCGCCCTCGATGCTGCGGGCGAGTCGGCTGGGGTGTCGCACACTCAACCAGGCGCAGGGGAGGGCGACGACGGTCGCGGCGAGCGCTCCGGCTCCCGACAGCACGAGGGTCTGCGCGAGCGCAGGCAGAAGATGAATGCTCTGCCAGCCCTCCGGTCGCAGTGCCCATCGCAGCAGGCTCGCGCCCGGGATGCATACGGCGAGGATGAGGATGCCGCTGAGCGCGGCCATGACGGGGATCACTGCCCGTCCCAGCCGATGGGGGACGGCGGGGCGTGCGGCGCCGCGTCCGACCCTCGCGTACCGCAGTCGACCGCGTGCGCTCGCCTCGCCGACGAGCAGCACGAGACAGAGGGCCGCGAGGACGACGCCCAGCGCATTGGCTGCGGGGCCGGCGAAGCTGGACTGGAACTGACTGACGATCGCCGTGGTGAAGGTGTCGAAGCGCAGCAGCGCGAACGCGCCGTACTCGGCCAGCAGGTGAAGTGCGACCACGAGGGCGCCACCCAGGATCGCCACGCGCAGTTGGGGAAGGACGACTCGCCCGAAGGTGGCGAGCGGGCCCAGTCCGAGCGCACGCGCCGACTCTTCGAGCGACGGATCGAGGCGGCGGAGTGTCGCCAGCGCCGGAAGATAGACGAGCGGGTAGTAGGCGCCGACGGCGATCAGCAGTCCGCCGCCGAGTCCCTGCAGAGAGGGAACCGCGGAGATCCATCCGTATCCGCTGACGAAGGCGGGCATGGCCAGCGGGGAGGCCAGCGCGATCGCCCAGGCTTTTCGGCCGGGCAGTGTCGTGCGTTCCACGGTCCATGCCGCCCCGACCCCCACCACGACGCACAGCGGTACGGCGAGAACGAGCAGGCCCGCGGTGTTGGCGAGCAGTTCGCCCACCCGGGGGCGGAACACCTGAGCGCTCAGTTGCGACCACCCCTCGGAGACGGCCACCCAGACGACGAAGCCGACCGGAATGAGCAGCACCGCTGCCGCGATCAGGGCGAGCACCAGCAGCGGCACCGGCGCGGTGAACGCGCGGTGCCGCTGCGTGGGTCCGCTGACCCTGGAAGGGTCGGCGGTGGCGAGGCTCAGATGAGCCCCGCGGCGGTCATGAGGTCCGTGACCTTCTTGCTGTTCAGCGTCGACGGGTCGATCGCCGGCGGCTGCAGCGAACTCAGCGGGGGCAGGGCGGGGTTGGAGGCGACGTCGCTGCCGATCGCGTACTCGAAGCTTGTCCCGTCGCGAAGAATCTGCTGCCCGTCGGGGCCGGTGATGAAAGCGAGGAACTGCTGGGCGGCAGCCGCGTTCTTGCTGGAGGCCAGCACCCCTCCGCCCGACACGCTGACGAAGGCCCCCGGATCCTGGGCGCCGAAGTAGGCCAGCTTCGTGTTGGCGCTGTTCTCCTTCGTCTTGGCCTGATCGATGAACCAGTAGTAGTGGTAGATCACGCCGAGCGGAATCTCTCCGGCGTTGACGGCCTTCATCACGGTGCTGTTGCCCTTGTACGCGGACGCATTCTCCTTCATGGCGGCGAGCCACGCTGCCGTGGCGTCCTCGCCCTTCTCCTGCAGGATGGCCGAAACGATCGCCTGGAAGTCCGCTCCGGTGGGCGACGCGGCCCATCGTCCCTTCCACTCCGGCTTCTGCAGATCCATGATCGAGGTGGGCAGCTGGTCGGCGGCGATGAGTGCGGGGTTGTAGACCATCACGGTGGACCGTGCGGCGATGCCCGTCCAGTCGCCGCTCGCCGGACGGTACTGCGCGGGGACGGCGGCCAGGGTCGCGGCGTCGATGGGGGCGAGCAGCCCCGCGTTCTCGACCAGGGACATCGCGGGGGAGTTCTCGGTGAGGAAGACGTCCGCCGGTGAGGCGGCTCCCTCCTGAACGATCTGGTTGCCGAGCTCGGAGTCGCTGCCGTTTCGCAGAACCACGTCGATGCCGGTCTTCTTCGTGAAGGCGTCGGCCCACGCCTGCGTCAGTTCCTCGTGCTGCGCGTTGTAGACGGTGATCGAGGTACCGCTCAGGGAGGACGGATCCGCCGATGAGGAGGCGCCGGGGGCGGCGGAACCAGCGCAGGCGGAGAGACCGAGCGCAGCGATGGTGAGAACGGATGCCGCCGCGAGACGGCGAGGGACGGACACAGGCATGACAGCACTCTCTCTTTTGAAGATAGGTAACCCTTACTTTAGTCGCGCGTCAGGGATGGTGAGGAACCACACGGTCGCGGCGGGGACGGCCTGATCGCCCCCGTAGACTTGACGCCCGTGGCTCTTACCATCGGAATCGTGGGTCTTCCCAACGTCGGCAAGTCGACCCTGTTCAACGCGCTGACGAAGAACCAGGTGCTCGCGGCGAACTACCCGTTCGCGACGATCGAACCGAACGTCGGGGTCGTGAACCTCCCCGATCCGCGGTTGGGCACGCTCGCCAAGGTCTTCGGCAGTGAGCGCATCCTTCCCGCCGCGGTCTCGTTCGTCGACATCGCCGGCATCGTGCGCGGAGCGAGCGAGGGCGAGGGCCTCGGCAACAAGTTCCTGGCGAACATTCGCGAGGCCGATGCGATCGCTCAGGTCGTGCGCGGATTCGCCGATTCCGACGTCGTGCACGTCGACGGCAAGGTCGACCCGGCATCCGACATGGAGACGATCAACGCGGAGCTTCAGCTCGCCGACCTCGAGACGCTCGAGAAGGCGATCACGCGGTATGAGAAGGAAGTGCGGGGAAAGAAGCTCGACCCGGCCGTCCTCGATGCCGCCGTCGCCGCACGTGACGCGCTGCAGCGGGGAGTGCTGCTCTCGGCATCCGGGATCGACCTGGCTCCCATCAAGGAGCTGGGCCTTCTCACCGCGAAGCCCTTCATCTTCGTCTTCAACGTCGACGAGGCGGTGTTGACCGATGCCGCCCGCAAGGCCGAGCTGGCCGCGCTCGTCGCGCCGGCCACAGCGGTGTTCCTCGACGCGAAGATCGAGTCGGAGCTGATCGACCTCGATCCCGAGGAGGCGGCGGAGCTGCTCGCCTCGACCGGTCAGGACGAGTCCGGTCTCGATCAGCTCGCGCGCATCGGCTTCGACACGCTGGGTCTTCAGACGTACTTGACGGCGGGCCCGAAGGAAGCGCGGGCCTGGACCATCGGCAAGGGATGGAAGGCTCCGCAGGCCGCTGGCGTGATCCACACCGATTTCGAGAAGGGCTTCATCAAGGCCGAGGTGATCTCGTTCGACGACCTCGTCGCGCTCGGGTCGGTCGCCGAGGCGCGTGCGAAGGGCAAGGCGCGCCTGGAGGGCAAGGACTACGTCATGCAGGACGGCGACGTGGTGGAGTTCCGCTTCAACGTCTGACCCGGGACGTATCAACCGCGACGACACCGCCGCTGCCGGTCTGCCCCGAGGGATGCGAAGAAGCGTGCGTCACCCGGTTGACCTCAAAGCTCTACAGTGAGCGCATGAACTCCGCCGCACCGGCGCCCGATGTCGGTCAGCCGCGCGCGGGAGTGACCTGGGCGCTCCTCGGCGGGTCCTTCCCGAACCTCGTGCAGTGGTACAACCTGTACGCCTTCGCGGTGTTCGCGCCGTTCTTCCGGACGGAGTTCTTCGACCCCTCCGACGGCGGTTCGCTGATCTACGTCTACGCGATCTTCGCGCTCACGTTCGTCATGCGTCCGATCGGATCGTGGATCTTCGGGCGTATCGCCGGGCGCCGCGGCCTGCGATTCGCGCTCGTGTCGAGCGTGCTCCTCATGTCTGCCGGCTCCGCTGTCCTGGCGATCAGTCCGACGCAATCCCACGTCGGCGCCTGGTCCGCCGGCATTCTGCTGCTCGTCGGCGCGGTCCAGGGGATCGCGACCGGCGGTGAGTATGGAGCCTCGGCGGTGTACCTGGCCGACGTCGCGGCCCGCGGCCGTCGTGGCTTCTCATCGTCGTTCCAGACGGCGACGATCGTTGCGGGCCAGGTCCTTGCGCAGGCGACACTGCTCATCCTGCTCTCGGTCGTGGATCGCGCGCAGATTTCGGCGTGGGGGTGGCGGGTCGCGTTCGGGCTGGGTGCGCTCGCGGGAGTCATGACGTTGGTTCTCGCCCGACGGATGCCGAGCGAGCGAACGCGTCCTGCGGCGGCGGGGCTCGCGGATCTCTTTCGTGACGGCTGGCGACCGTTGTTGTGGGTCGTGCTGATGACGTCGGGTGGCACGGCGGCGTTCTACACGTTCACGGTGACGGTGCCGTCCGTGTCGCGTGAAGCGGCGTTCGCTGCCGGAGGGTCGGATGCCGAGCGCGCGAGCACGACGGCCATCCTCATCGCGATGATCGTCCTGATGCTGCTCCAGCCCGTGGGCGGCGCCATGAGCGACCGCATCGGGCGAAAGCCTCTGCTGGTGTTCTTCGGGGCCGCCGGCGTCGTCGTGATCGGACCCGCTGTCATGATCGCCCCCGGGCTCACGGCGCCGTCGACGCTGTTCGCAGTGCTGCTCGTCGTCTTCGTCGTGCTCACCGGATATCTCGCGACCAACACGATCGCCAAGGCCGAGGCGTTCCCACCGGCGTTGCGGGCTCTGGGCGTCGGGTTCGGTTATGCGGTGTCCAACTCGCTGTTCGGCGGAACGGCGCCGCTTCTGTACCACGCGACGGCCACGGTGCCGTGGCTCTTCTCGGCGTATGTGACCGTGCTGGTGGCGGTCACCCTGGCTGCGGCGCTCGTCATGCGAACCCGTGCTCCGAGCACGGAGGTCTAGGACTCGGAGCTACGCGGGTTCCGTCGTGCGGATGGCGCCGCAGGTCACACACGACCATGCGACGAGGAATCGCTCGTCGTCCAGAATCTCGAAGCCGAGGCGGTCGCCGCACAGAGGGCACCGTGGGCCTGCATCGGGGAGCATGCGCATGGAGTCAGTATCTCGCCGGAAGGAGGGAGGTGGTCAGGCGGCCTGGCAGCGCGACACGCCCGGGATGTGGGTGTGATTTGCCGGATGGTGGTGTGCCGCGTAAGTTATTACTTGTTCGCCCCACAGGGAAGAGCGAAGGGCCGGAAGGTCTCGCCCCCTCAAGCGGAGAACCGAATCCCATCCCAAACCTCTCGGTAGAGAGAACAGGACTTCTGGTCTAGGATGGGAATCCCCTCGCGAAGGACGTCGTCGGTCGCCACTGTGGATCTGAGATCCCGAAGCGCCGACTTGACAAGCTGCGCGAGAGGGATAAGATTGTAAAGTTGCCCTGCGGGCGAGGCTGGAAGGCTGAGCTGCGGGAGCGTCCGATCCTTGAGAACTCAACAGCGTGCACTTGTCAAATGCCAAATTACCTCGTCCCTGCCTTTGTGGTGGGGTGAGATTCCTTTGGATCAAAGTCCGGTATTTCGGTGCCGGCATTATGGATTGTCAGTGATGGCATCCTTTTTGGTCAGTTTCGAACTCGCTGCATTGTCGTTTTCCCGATGGTGTATGCATTTTTTCTTTTTGGAGAGTTTGATCCTGGCTCAGGATGAACGCTGGCGGCGTGCTTAACACATGCAAGTCGAACGGTGAAGCTCAGCTTGCTGGGTGG